>JBDRAZ010000055.1:0-68929 GCA_043823195.1 archaeon | reverse complement strand
AAGATTTCAGTATGCTTTTCGCAAACCTTATTAAAAATGTCGTTTTCGCTTTCATTTGGTGGATACCTCCAATATCCACCCCCAGTAAAGCCTGACGGCTTACTGGGTTATATAATTAACTAAGGAATTCTACGCGGCCTGTATATTTGTATGATTTGAACTTAAAAAGCCTTTCTCATTATTTCTGCAAGGCTTTCTGCATGTCCTAGGGATCTTTCGAAAAATTATGGCAATGCATTTAAACATACGCACACAGGTCTCTCAAAGCAAAAGATTTATATGCCTATGGCAGCTTATGTGGTTGCTATGGCAACTACGATACAGGTGAGCCGGGAATTGCTCTCGAAACTGAAGGAACGGAAGCTCTATGACAAGGAATCGTACGAGGAAGTGATCTGGGATGCTCTCGAGGATTCCATGGAGTTATCTGAGGAAACAAGGAAAAAAATCAGGCTTGCTGAAGCAGATGTCAAGGCAGGCAGAATCTATACTCTCGACGAGGTTAAAAGGGAGCTTGGCTTATAATGTTTGATATTCTTTTTACGGCAGAATCCAAGAAATTCTTAAAAAAACTTGATAATCAAAACAGGATCATCTCGGCATTGGAACGGTGCAGGGTGCGGCCACATCATCATGTAAAGAAGATAATTGCCTCACCCTATTTCAGGCTGAGGGTTGGAGATTATCGGGTGATTCTTGACATTAAGTCAGGTAAACTGCTGATTATTGTCATTGCGATCGGCCACTGAAGAAACATATACAGGGGATAGTTATTCCTGGTATAAAATTGGATGATCTCTTTGATATTCGCAATACATTCAAAAAATACTGCAAAACAACAGTTCACGATGCGCTTCATATGTGAGCAGTGCAACAGGATGATTCATAGGGCCGCCGGATTCCATGTCTGATGCAAATTCTGACAAAAAAAAACAGGTTAAAGAGGGGACTGCCATGGCATTTCTCAATCCATGTCTATGCGCTCTTCATCAGGCATCTTAGTCACTAGCCCAGCCTCATTATTATGTCCCCGTTCTCTATGGTGAACTTTGTGACGCCATCCACATCAAAGTCATAGTCCCGGTCGCTGTTGAAGGCCATAGTGTAGGGTTTGATGCCGAGACCGTATGAATTTGTCGGCCCCCCAGCGTCATACAGCATGATCTGGTACTCGGGATAGGTGTCAAGCGCATCAGTTGCCACGTTGTTTGCAACCTGCAGGTTAGTGACAGGATTGACCCCGATTCCCAGGTTGTTCTGGTCTATGAACAGCCCGTCGCTGGGCATTGTGGTTGCCATATCCCCCGCATACCCGGTGGCCAGAATAATCCGGCCGTTGGCATTCTCATGCCAGATTCTCATCTCTGCATCGCCATTGTCGTATACCCGGATACCGCTGTTCCACACGGTATCAGCCCCAAACAATATGTTGGCTCTATATGGATTAGCAGGATCGCTTATCCTGAGTCCGGAATCTCTGTGAATATGCAATGCATCAGTGGGGCTGGCTGTACCGATGCCTATTTCGCCCTGTCCGTCGCTTTTCGGATACAGTATCAGATCACCGGCACTAGTTGTGTATATTCTGGATGTCTCTTTATAGTCTATTCTGTTTGTTGTGCTTGCGTAGTCACCCACGACCAGCGGCCCGTTGCTCACTTTGTAGAGTCGTACGTGGTCAACATATGTGTCACCTGAACCAGCGTAGTTTATGAGGCCCAATACGCGCACGTACCTTGTTCCCACGGGGAAACAGTTGAAGGATGTGCATTCCCCTGTCGTTGTTGACTGGAACTTATGCCAGTTGCCGTCTATTGGAAGCCCATACCCTGATGCAGCGAAGTAGCAGTATGTTCCGCACGGGGATGTTGTGATTACAGCCTTGTTCTGGTCGTATGCGATGTAGCCGAAGTACAAAATACCTCCCCCGCTTGTTTTCTTGAACCACCCCTCGAGATGAAGCGTATCATATTCGGGGTCAACGGGAATGTAGTCATCAGAAAGCATTGTCAGTGAGCCGCTGAAAAGCGCAGACTTGCCTCCTGCATAGTACTGTGTAGATGATATTCCAGTTATCCCACCCCACCCGATTTCCCCCTGCTCAAAGTCGCCGTTGTCAACAAGGTTGTCTGTTGAACCCGAATCCATTATCTCGTCGCCTGCCATTATCGCGCCCTCAACCCTGAGGCCATTTGTCGGCATGGATGTTGTGTCATAGTGTGAGCCGATGGTCATTGCCCCGTCGACGTGCAGCTTCTTGCCGGCAGGCCCTGTTGAGCCCCCGCCGCCTATGGCAAAGGTGTCTGTCCCGCCCCAATACCAAATTTCGTCAGATGCGGCACTGTCCTGAAAAGATATGCCCGACCATGTGTTGGAGCCCTGGATCTTCAGCGGGGCATCGCTTGAGCTGTACACCCTCGCCTGGCCGGCCCCCGCCCAGACATCCAGCTTGTTTGCCGGCGCCCCCGTCCCAATTCCCACGTTTCCGCCAACATAGAGGTCGTTAGTTACACGGACATTCTGGTCAAGATTGCCGACAGAGAACAGTTCTGTTGCGCCCGCGCGCAAGGGGTGGTCATTATAAAAGCGCACTCCGTTATAATTCCAGTAGCCGCCGATCTTAATGCCGGTGTGATACCCCAAGATCAGGTCAGGGTAGGGATATACCCATGAGCCGGCCTCCTGAAACCCGAACGTGTAGTCATTGTCTATCGCAGACCCTCCGCTCTCGCCGCCAACCCCGATAGGTGTTATACCTCCCTGCCTAATGCCGCCATAGACATCCAGCTTGGTTGCGGGCCCCGCCGTCCCGATGCCGACACCGCCGTCGGCTGTTATTCTCATGCGTTCTGTAATATCCTGGATGTTGCTTGTTGCTGTCGGGTGCGTATAGAACCGGATAGTAGAGCCCCAGTTGCCGCTGTCCTCTCTCCCGAAGCCAATACCTGACACGATTCCGGGATTATTTGACTGTGCACCGAAAATGCCGACCGTGCTGCCTGTTGTTCCGCCGCCGGTATTTTCCAGGACAATGCTGTTGCCATAGAGGCCTGTAATGGAAGTTGGGTTTGTTCCGCCTGCCCCATACACGTGCATCTTGCTGTCCGGTGTCGTCGTGCCGACCCCGACATAGCCGCCGGTTGTTACTGCCAGTCCAGGATTCCAGGCACCATTATAGCCCCAGAAATTAACACTATTTCCGCCATCATCAATGCCTGCAACCATTTTTGCTGTTCCGGCGGTTCCCCACCCCAGCCAGGCATCTTTTCCTGCCGCACCGTCTATAAAAATAGTGGCGGCATTTGTTGTTGTGCTGCCCGCGGAGTCATAGTTTCTGTAAACATGCAGGGAATCGCTCGGGCTCGCCGTCCCAACCCCGACATTCCCCAGCACGTAGCTGTTGCCTGTGCCGTCGATCTGCATTACCCCTGATGTCTTCACTGTGCTGTCTGTGTCCAGGATCCTGTTCCATGAGCTCCAGGTGGTATCTGCGTTCGCGCCGCGAATCCACAGGTTATGGTTATCAGTAAACCCGACCTGCCGCACACCGCCGCCGCTCCAGTCGCTACCGCTGGACCACTGCCTGAAGATCAATACGCCATGGTATGAGCCCCCATCTGATAGGCCGTCTGCCGCATTGCCCTTGAAGTCAGAGATGATTCCCATGCTGTACGTTTGCGGCGCCGGGTTTGTTGCGCGGGTGTCTGATGTCAGCAGCCGTCCTGCGGAAACGCCTGTCAGTCCCGATCCGTCGCCGCTAAAGCTTGTGGCAGTTACAGCCCCTGCAGAATCCATCTCCATTCTTGAAACTCCGCCGGATTCATCCAACTTGTAAACAAATCGCAGTTTCCCGCTGGCAACATCAATGCCAAAGTTGTCGTTTGCTGCCGTATAGAAGTGTATCCCTGGTGTGTCTGTTCCGCCGTTGTCGAGCATAATGTCACCCTGGCCTGCAGCCGCTTTTGCGAAAGTGTTTGACCCCAGCAGGACCCGGGCACCGCGGACATCCAATTTTCCGCCCGGCGCCGCCGTCCCTATGCCGACGTTGCCTCCTGTGAAATAGGACGTCCCTGACTGCGTTGACTGCACAAGGTTCTTCCAGTTGGCTGCGTCATCCCATAATGTCTCATCGCTTGCTACATTCCAGCTGCCTGAGCTATCGCTTGATGCATACCACCTCGTACCTGCACCAGGATCTAGAACAAAAATCTGGCTATTCGTGTCATCTGAATTATGCACCCAGGCGGAGTTGCTGTAATATGTGCCCGCACTTAGAAGTACCTGTGTATCCCAGGGCAGTATGCTGTATACGGGGTTTGTTGATCCGTCCCTCTTGACAGTAAGGAAGGTGCCGTCATTGTTGCCGTTCGTCCCGGCAATTGCGAACCTTGTGTCTCCGTATGCGGTCCCGTCTCCTATGACTGTATCCCCTCTGACATCAAGTGTGCTGCCGGCCGCAGTGGTTCCGATGCCGACATTGGCACCCAGTATCTCCAGGTCTCCGGCATCATCAAACACGATCCTCTCCGCGCCCGAGATTCCTATGTAATCGCCGTCTGTCATGAGTACGTCTCCTTCCAGCGTCATATCTCCTTCGACGTCGAGAAGCTGCGTGGGTACGGCAGTCCCTATGCCGACATTTCCTCCCTGCAGTACGCGCAGGTCGCCGTACATGGTGTCGCCGCCTTTTCTGACATAGGCATCGCCTTCAAGCAGCCTTACGCCGGCGGCATAATGCTGGTAAATTTCGGGTGCCGATAGCGTGCGCCTGTAGTACTTTACCTCGTCAAGGATGCCGTCAAAGATCTCGGCGTCACATCCAACCTGGAGGTAGGTGAATGTGGTGGTCGCGCCGCGGGTCGCGCTGTTTTTCTCAGCCCCGTTCACATAAATCTTTGCAGCAGTGCCCTGCTTTGTGACTGCAACATGATACCACTGGCCCACTGTAGGGATTACACCTGAATCAATGCTTCCCAAGCTGTCCACCCCGTACCAGGTAATGCTATTGTCGCCGGATTCCAGATGTACCCTGCCGGCTTCCCCGCTGATGCTAACCATGTCGCGCCATCCTCCCGGGATGGTGTCTGCCTTCATCCAGAACTCTATTGTGTAGTCTGCCACGGCATAGTCCCCGGGATTATACACTATCTTCTCATTGGCAGCATCGAAATCATACGCCCCGCCGACCTTGCCTGATGATGTGAATGTGGCTCCTGACAATGAGCCGTCATAGCCGTGTCCGCTGTAATCCTTTGTGTCGCCGTCAAGGGGCCAGTAGATTTCCAGGTTGGCATTGTCATCAGCAATTGCAGATGACCCTGCAATAAGACCGGTGGCAAGGATGTCGCCGGCCACGTGTAGCTTCGCCCCCGGCGCCGCCGTGCCTATGCCGACATTTCCACCGTACTGGATGGTCATCCTTTGTTGCCTAGTGGTTCCGGCTGCGGTTGTATAAAACGCCAAGTTTCCATCCTCGCTTGTAGTGGTCGAATCCACTATGTAGGCTCCGATCCCGCCATATTCATCATAGTTTCCGGCGCTGTCTTTCAGCCTGAAATGAAGATTTGAGCCGCCCCCTGCCACGCTGTGGCCCATGTCGAGATGTAAAACACCAAAGGACTGGGAACTGCCAGAATAACCTGTTTTGCGAATGTTAAACGGAACCGGAGTTCCAACTCCGCTATGCTCAAATATGGTGGTTTCTGCAGCGTTGCCAACGTCAGCATTAAATGTGCCGTCAACCTCCAGCTTGTACCCCGGCGTCGCCGTCCCTATTCCTACCAGATTATCATCATAGCTTATCACGAATGTGTTCGCATCGATGTTCAGGTCCTCTGTCAATGCCCCTGTAGTATCCCCTGCCTCGTTGATCCATATGTCCTCGATTGAATCTGCATCAATGTTGAATATGCCCGACCCGTCCCCATAGATTATTCCGTCCGCTTCAATGTCCCCGTAGACATACAGGTCATCATCACCATTTGCATAGTTGGGCGTTCCTGTATCGCCGATCCTTACATAACCTGTTGCGGCAATGAGCAGGTTTCCGTCCGACGTGATGTCATCCCCGTTTACTGCGATGTCGCCTGTTGTGTAGATGTTTCCGCGGACATCCAGCTTCTGCGCAGGTGTTTCTGTGCCAATCCCCATATTGCCGCCGCCGTCAATTGTTCCCAGCCAGCCGCCCCTGTACCAGCCGAACTTGCTGTTTGCAGTGTGCATGCCGACAAAAAAGTCATCTGCGGCATCATCGCCGTACCAGACGCCCGCTGTTCCGCTCCCTATATCGCTGCAGGCAGTGCCTGAGTTTCCTATGCATAGCCTGTCATCGAAAATGTATTGGCCATCGCGCGCATCAATCCGTTCCAGCGCAGATGATGTGCCGATCCCTACGGCGCCCGTCAGCATGATCTCCTGTGTTGTGTGGATTATGTCTATATCCATTGCGCTGTACTCGAAAGCCACTATGTTCTTGCCGTTCCATGTCCACCCGGTTATCTCCGGGGGCTGGCCGCTGCCCCAGGCAATCGTTGATATGATGTCGCCGTCAAGGTTTGCCTTGTAGATGGTATTGGAGTTCTGCGTAATCCAGAGATATGACCCGTCATAGGTTATTGCCTGGGCACTTATTGTGCCAAATCCTGTTGCGGTCATGACCTGAGTGCACGAATCCCCGCCGTTCCAGCGGTAGCCGTACAATGTTCCGCTCTGTAGGTAATAGAGCAGTCCCTCGGCATAGCCTACGCCGTAGGCAGCTGTTCCTGCAACATCGCAGCGTGCCACCCTCACAACACTGCTCCCGTCCAGGTCATATGCAACGAGGAAGTTGGAGCTTCCCGGGTATTCAATCATCCAGAGGTACCTTCCGTCCCATGCAGCCCCGTGCGGGTTGACTGGGTCGCTCGGAAGCGTTACATAAGTGTTTCCATACTTATTCTGTATCTGGTTGAAATTCTGGTCATAAAAGTACACCCTGTCATTGACATAGTCTGTAAAGAGGTAGTGCTTGCCGGTCCATACAACCCCCCTGAAGGCCGTGGATGGCAGGTTGACCCCTGTATCCGTATAGGTGATGCCTGAGCTGGGCATTGCAGTATTCCCGTATCCTATCCCCGGTATTGGCTCCTCGTAAAGCCCCGCATCAATTCTGCCGTAGGCCCTAATGTTTCCGCGCACATCCAGCGCTTCGCCTGCTACAGTTGTCCCGATGCCGACGTTCGCCCCCAGTATCTCCAGGTCTCCGGCATCATCAAACACGATCCTCTCCGCACCCGAGATTCCGATGTAATTCCCGTCAGCCAGGAGTATATCTCCAGTAATCGCCACATCGTCATTGATGTCCACCTCGTCTGTTGCATCCTCAATAACTCCTCCCCTCATCTGTATGGTCTGCCCGTCCATGTCCAATTGTCCGTCTGCATTAGCAGCATCGAAGTACAGCGTCCCGTCCACATCAACATTTCCTGAAGCATATATGTTTCCGCGGACATCCAGCTTCTGGGTCGGGGTCCCGGTCCCGATGCCGACGTTGCCCTCAAACGTTGTTGCACCAGAGGTCCGGAAGATGTATTGTCCTGTGTCAGCTGTTTCACCGAAGTACAGATTCTTGGCTTCGTCTCCGGTTTGCCGGTTGATGACCGCAAGAACACTTGCGTGGCCCGAATCGAAGTACAATCTGGGGTAGCTTGTACCGCCGTCTATGCGTACAGTTTCCCCGCCGGCGGCCAACCGTACATGCAGGGGTGCTCCTGGTGCAGCCGTCCCAATCCCCACGCGATTATCATCATAGCTGATCACGAATGTATCTGCATCGATGTTCAGGTCCTTGGTCAGTGCACCCGTCGTATCTCCTGACTCGTTGATCCATATGTCCTGTACCGCCCCGGCGGGCAAATTTACAAGCCCTGATCCGTCCCCGTAGAAGACTCCGTCAGCCTCGATATCTCCTTCCACATACAGGTCGTCGTCACCATTAGCTATTCCGGGTGACGCAGTGTCGCCGATTCTGACATATCCCGTCGCCGAGATGTCCAGGTTGCTGTCTGACGTGATGTCATCGCCGTTCACCGCCAGGTCTCCGGCCAGCGTCAGGTGCCCGCCAGAAGTGAAATCTGTCCCTGCGTCGCCGATGTTTGTTATCACCTGGTTGTCCATGTCCAGCGTCCCGTCTGCGTTGCCTGCATCGAAATACAGCGTCCCGTCCACATCAACGTTTCCTGAAGCATAGATGTTTCCCTGCACATGCAGCCTCTGGCTTGGGCTTGTGCTTCCTATGCCGACATTGCCGCTCATGAACACATGGTTGCCTACGGTATAGCTATCGTCGGGGTTGACCTCCTCAATTGACGGGTATATGAAATACGAATATGATGTTCCTGACCCGTCTGCGTAGCAGGAACCGAATCTCATCCGTATGTACGCTGTGGATGACGACATGCACCAGTCATCTGCATTTGTCTTGCTTGTATCGCATCCTGTTGCACCGCCGGCATAGCTCGGTCCCAGGTACGCGGTCCATTTAATCCATGAGTTGGGATCGCTCTCGCTGGTCTTGAAGTATGGGTTGTCCCATGATCCTGTTATTCTTGTTCCGGCAGAATCAAAAATATAAAACCCAAAGTAGTTGTTCATGTCTGTCCCGGTTGACTTAATCCACACCGTGAACTTGTATGTCTTGCTTGCGTCTGCAGGTATGCTTCCCGTCTGCGCCCATTGGTAGCAGCCGGTCCCTGATTCTGTTGCCTGATGCGCATAATGGGTGACGCCCTCAAAGTCAGCAATCGCCGTCTGTTCGGGTGGATCCGCCCAGTACGTATCAGACTCCATCTGCCAGTTCGGTATGAGGTTCTTGCCGTTTCCGTCATCAACAAGCGTACCTGTTGTGTAGATGTGCTGTCCGACAACATATAGGGCCTGGCTTGCGGTTGCAGTGCCGATGCCCAGATTTGCCCCCTGCACTTCAATATCCCCTGCCGTATCAAACACAATCCTCTCTGCACCCGATATTCCAATGTACTTATCGTCAGCCATGAGGACATTTCCTGTAATCGCCACATCGTCATTAATGTCCACCTCATCAGTTGCATCCTCGATAACTCCTCCCCTCATCTGTATGGTCTGCCCGTCCATGTCCAGTGTTCCGTCCGCATTTGCTGCATCGAAGTACAGCGTCCCGTCCACGTCAACGTTTCCTGACGCATATATGTTTCCCCGGACGTCCAGCTTCTGTGTTGCTGTGGCAGTCCCGATGCCGACGTTGCCGCCGATTGTGACCTGGCCATTACCCAGGCTGACCTTCATTTTTGAGTAGGCTGTCCTCGCAGCCCCCGCGGTATTATATTCTGTCCAGGATTCAAGCCCGTTTGTAGACGTCCCGGCAGTGAAATGTATTGAATCATCGCTGTTCCTTGCATACATGCCGTATTCCACATATGGGTCATAATCTGCAAAAATTCTTGTATCCCCTTCGGTGGTAAGCTGCTGGATCGCAGTTATTCTGCCGGTTGCGGCGGTATTTGCCGCAGCAATTCTCAGGGCTGGCTGATTTGCTGCGCTGACTGCTGCAGCTCCTGATTTTGCAGTCCCGGCCACTTCCAGTTTGTATCCCGGCGTCGCTGTCCCGATCCCCACACTGTTCGCATCATAATCCACGACCAGGGTATCTGCATCGATGTTCAGGTCCTTGGTCAGCGCACCTGTCGTATCTCCTGACTCATTGATCCATATGTCCTGCACAGCCCCGGCCGGCAAATTTACCAGCCCTGAGCCGTCCCCGTAGAAGATTCCGTCAGCCTCGATATCGCCATACACATACAGGTCATCATCAGCATTTGCATAGTTGGGCGTTCCTGTATCGCCGATCCTTACATAACCTGTTGCGGCAATGAGCAGGTTTCCGTCCGACGTGATGTCATCCCCGTTTACTGCGATGTCGCCTGTTGTGTAGATGTTTCCGCGGACATCCAGCAGCTGTGACGGGGTTGCTGTCCCAATCCCCACATTTCCTCCTGTAAAATAGGAAACTCCGGACTGTGTTGACTGCACAAGGTTTTTCCAGTTGGCTCCAGCATCCCAGAGAGCCTCATTGCTAGCCACATTCCATGAGCCAGCACCGTTATTCGATGCATACCATGCGGTGCCTGCACCCGGGTCCAGGACAAACAGCAGATTGTTTGTATCATCAGAATTATGTACCCATGCGCCATTGCTGTAATAAATGCCCGCACTGAGGTAAATCTGGCTATCCCATGGCAGCATGCTGTATACGGGGTTTGTTGTTCCGTCCCTCTTGACAGTTAAAAAAGTGCCGTCATTGTTGCCGTTCGTCCCGGCTATTGCAAACCTGGTGTCCCCGTATGTTGTTCCGTCACCTATGACTGCATCCCCGCGCACGTCCAGGGTATCGGATGCTACGGTCGTCCCTATACCGACACTCGCACCCAGTATCTCCAGGTCTCCGGCACCATCAAACACGATCCTCTCATTGCCAGAGATTCCTATGTAATCACCATCGGTCATGAGTATGTCTCCTTCCAGTGTCATATCTCCTTCGACATCAAGAAGCTGTGTAGGTGTATTTGTCCCGATGCCAACGTTGCCTGATGTGTCTACAGTAAGTACGTTCCCTGTTCCGGCCTTTGATAGCCAGAATGAGCCCGCCGGCACGAAAGTGCTGCCTGTCCCGGAGGTGACAAAATCCCAGCTGTTTGCTCCTGCTGCCCCTGAACCAAGCCTAAAGTAGTGGTCTGTTGCTGTCCCGTATACATCCAGTGAAGCCCCTGGTGCAGCCGTCCCAATCCCCACGCGATTATCATCATAGCTGATCACGAATGTATCTGCATCAATGTTCAGGTCCTTGGTTAAAGCTCCGGTCGTATCTCCTGACTCATTGATCCATATGTCGTCCACCGCTCCCGCCGGCAAATTTACAAGCCCTGAGCCGTCCCCGTAGAAGACTCCGTCAGCCTCGATATCGCCATACACATACAGGTCGTCATCCCCGTTTGCATAGGTCGGCGTTCCCGTATCATCACCAATCCTCACGTATCCCGTCGCCGAGATGTCGAGGTTGCTGTCTGACGTGATGTCATCGCCGTTAACCGCCAGGTCTCCGGCCAGGGTCAGGTGCCCGCCCGACGTGAAATCAGTCCCAGCATCGCCAATGTTTGTTATCACCTGGTTGTCCATGTCCAGCGTCCCGTCAGCATTTCCTGCGTCGAAGTACAGCGTCCCGTCTACATCAACGTTTCCTGAAGCATAGATGTTTCCCTGCACATGCAGTTTCTGGCTGGGGCTTGTGCTTCCTATGCCGACATTGCCCCCCCGTGCAACAGTAAACCTGTCGTCGTAATCCCCGACGGTAAATAGGTTATTTACCTCAAACTCCCTCGCGGTATATGCTCCAGTTCCTGTGGGTGTGGCACCCGCTGTCCAGTCAATGGGGCTCCATCCGCTGCTTTGCAGGTTATCATATATTGAGTAATCCATGCTCCCTGTCCTTGCGACATAAACCTCAACATACATGGGGTCATAGGTATAGCTGCTCTCCCATACCCTTACTTTCGTAAAGGTTGCTGTGCTATAGTAATTGTGGTTAAGGAGGGTAAAGCTCATGCCGGGTTCCCAGTCATAGGATACGCCCACCTTGAATGTCAGCATGGAGTGCCCGCCGCCGCTGATATAGTCCCTCAATGTAAACTCGGCATTGGCCCTGTTCCCGCCGTTTGAGGCAATCCTGTACCACCCGACGCTCCCGATGGTTGCAGAGTTGCCCTGCCCGGCTTTAAAGTAATTTGCCGTAATCTGCCCGGCCACCGCAAGGTTATCATTTATATCTACCTCATCAGTTGCGTCCTCAATAACTCCCCCTCTCATCTGTATGGTCTGCCCGTCCATGTCCAATTGTCCGTCTGCATTAGCAGCATCGAAGTACAGCGTCCCGTCCACATCAACATTTCCTGAAGCATATATGTTTCCGCGGACATCCAGCAGCTGTGTTGGTGATGCTGTTCCTATGCCTGTGTTGCCGTTCACAGCCAGACGTGCGCCGTCTGGGATTGTTGTGGCACCGTATCCTATTCCTAATTTGTTCTCATGTATGAACAGGCCATCACCCGGAATAGTAGTAGCCATATCTCCGGCATAGCCGGTTGCTAGGATAATCTGGCCGTCCACATTCTCATGCCAGATCCTCATCTCTGCATCTCCGTTGTCGTATACCCTGATGCCGCTGTTCCACGCACTGTCAGCCCCAAACAACAAATTAGCCCTGTAAACATTGTTTGGGTCGCTTATTCTGATACCAGAGTCTTTATGTACATGTAATGCATCACTGGGGCTAGCCGTCCCGATTCCTACCAGATTATCATCATAGCTTATCACAAGCGTGTCCGCATCGATGTTCAGGTCCTTAGTTAGTGCCCCGGTCGTATCTCCTGACTCATTGATCCAGATGTCGTCCACGGCCCCCGCCGGCAAATTTACAAGCCCTGATCCGTCCCCGTAGAATACTCCGTCCGCCTCAATGTCCCCGTATACATACAGGTCATCATCAGCATTTGCATAGTTGGGCGTTCCCGTATCATCACCAATCCTCACATATCCCGTAGCCGAGATGTCGAGGTTGCTGTCTGATGTTATGTCGTCCCCGTTCACCGCGATGTCGCCTGTTGTGTATATGTTTCCGCGCACATCAAGGAGCTGGCTGGGTGTCGCAGTCCCGATGCCAATGTTGCCCGCAAAATAGTTATTTCCGGAACCGCTGAAATACGCAGTGCCAATGGATCTCAGGTTGCCGTTATCAGAATCAATGTCAACCAATGCTGTTTCTCCGTTGTTTTCAAAAAGGAATCCCTGGGTGGTTGCAGTTCTGAATCTCATTCTGTGGCCTGCATCCCATAGCCCGTCGGCTGCACCTGCTCCCGCGGGAGACGTCCCTGTTGAAGCTGCAGAATAAATGACGTGGTTCGAATCCCCTAAGTTCCAAACCCAGAAACCTCGCGTTTGACCATCACTACTTCCGGTTGCGGCACCAAATTTTCCATTGATTTCTACATTCCCAACAACATCCAGCTTCTGACTGGGTGTTGCCGTCCCGATTCCTACCAGATTATCATCATAGCTTATCACGAATGTATCCGCATCGATGTTCAGGTCCTTAGTTAGGGCTCCTGTCGTATCTCCTGACTCATTGATCCATATGTCATCCACCGCTCCCGCCGGTAAATTTACAAGCCCTGAGCCGTCCCCGTAGAATACTCCGTCAGCCTCGATGTCACCATACACATACAGGTCGTCGTCTCCGCTTGCATAGGTGGGCGTTCCTGTATCGCCGACCCTTACATACCCTGTTGCGGCAATGAGCAGGTTTCCGTCCGACGTGATGTCATCCCCGTTTACTGCGATGTCGCCTGTTGTGTATATGTTTCCGCGCACATCGAGCTTCTGCGCAGGCGTTACTGTGCCGATTCCCACATTCCCGCTTGGGATTATGACGTGCCCGGCGTTTGAATTCAGATTTGTGTCAAGGTAAATGTTTGAGGGTGTTGCATCTGTTGAATATATCTGTGTCTTTGATGTTGCAGCAGTGTTTGCAGTTGCCCACACTAGGCCTTCTCCGAGGTCGTCAAAAAAAATCTTGTTCAGGCCGATTATGTCCCCATTGTTTACATCTATTGCGCCCTTCCCTGCCCCGTTATTGCCCGGGTTCTGGATGAAGATCTGTGTTGTGGCGCTCCCGCCGCCGTAGATATCCAGGTTTGCATTGGTAGTTGAAGTGCCGATTCCCAGGTTTGCCCCCAGTATCTCCAGGTCCCCGGCCGTATCAAACACTAATCTCTCAGCACCAGAGATTCCGATGTAATTATCATCGGTCATGAGGACGTCGCCCGTAATATAGGCATTGCCCCGCACATCCAGCTTCTGTGTTGCTGTAGCAGTCCCGATGCCGACGTTTCCTGAACTTGTAAGATATACGTTGCTCCCCTCTTCTGCCCAGTAACTCTGGGTGTGGTGGGCCCGTATTTCCTCTGATGTCAGGACGCGGTTGTAGATGCGCACTTCGTCAATAAGCCCGTCGTAGTCCTGGGTTCCGGCACAGCCGTCCCCGCCCCGTGTGCCGATGCACAGGTTGTTGTCATTGGTGCCAATTGCGCCGCCGTCCGGGTCCGCGATAGTGCTCTTGAGTTCCCCGTTCTTGTAAACCCTGACATTCGTCCCGTCATACGTAAGCGCAAGGTGTGTCCATTCTAGTGTCGGGACAGATACCCCCGTGTCATGCCACTCCCATGTGCCGCTGGTATAAAGTGCCCACTGGACAGTACCGCTTCCCTGAATCACCCACTCATAACTTGTCTCCTTATTCAGGATCATCTCATCAGTGTTCAGATCAGGACGTACCCATGCCTCGAAAGTGAAGGCATTTGTTACGTCAAGGGGGCTTGATCCAGAATCTGCGATCTCAATCGAATCATCGGTTCCGTCCAGGCTTAGCGATTGTCCAAAAAGCGCATTTGTTGAAGTGCGGGCGGCGTTATTTCTCGCTGTGCCCGTCTGCCCGTAACCCGAATAGTCGTCATAATCCCCATCAAATGTCCAGTAGCCGACAGAGCTATACGTGGTCTCTCCGCCTCTTTGCACATCACCCAATAGTTGTCCGGACAACTGTATGTCCCCTTCAACATCAAGCTTTGTGGCAGGAGTCGCTGTCCCAATGCCAACCAGATCATCATCATAGCTTATCACAAAAGTGTTCGCATCGATGTTCAGGTCCTTGATCAGCGCACCCGTGGTATCTCCTGACTCATTGATCCATATGTCCTGCACCGCCCCCGCCGGCAGGTTAATCAGCCCTGAGCCGTCCCCGTAGAATACTCCGTCAGCCTCGATATCGCCATACACATACAGGTCGTCGTCTCCGCTTGCATAGTTGGGCGTTCCTGTGTCGTCCCCGATCCTCACGTATCCCGTCGCCGAGATGTCCAGGTTGCTGTCTGAGGTTATGTCATCCCCATTCACCGCGATATCGCCTGTTGTGTAGATGTTTCCGCGCACATCCAGCAGCTGTGACGGGGTTGCTGTCCCGATACCGACATTTCCGCCGGATACGATTGTTATCCTGTCTGTCCCCGAGGTTCTTAGCCTGATCTCATCATTAGACGGGAATCCCACGTAAGTATTGGTATCCCCCTCATGGTAGAGGTATGCCTCCGTATACAGGTGTCCGGACAGGTCAGCGATCTGGTTTCCGCCGGTGGCAAAATGGTCCCCGGGGCTTGTCGTGATAAATAGTCCTGAATCATCAAACCGCAGCCCACCGTCATAGCTTACAGCTGCGCCGCCAGTTCCCTGGTCATCCACCTGGAAAATGTGGGCCCCGTCTGCGCCGGAAGCATATTGCGTGTACTTGGCTGCGCCGTGGCTCCCGCCCGCGATGAAAAGTTCGCCGTCATCAACCCCGGTCTTGATGTTGAAGTTGCCCTGTCCGTCATGGATTGTTATCCTCGAATCGCAGTCAGTCCCGTCGCAGTCGAACATGATGGCATTTCCTCCCTGCTCCTGATGCCTTATGACATATCCGTCCTGAACAGTGACCTGCCTTGTTGTCAGGGTGCCTGTCATGGTATCCCCATTGGTGTTAACGTACCTGGAATCAGCATAATCCCTGTCCATTGCATCGTCTCCAGAATCTGGGTCTCCAAGATCCTCGATCCTGTACCCGTCCATGTCTATGGTCCCGTCCGCATTGGCTGCGTCAAAGTACAGCGTCCCGTCGACCTCCAGGTTGCCCTCCACATCCAATAGCTGCGTTGGTGCAGCCGTCCCAATCCCCACGCGATTATCATCGTAGCTTATCACGAATGTATCCGCATCGATGTTCAGGTCCTTTGTAAGCGCACCCGTCGTATCTCCTGACTCATTGATCCATATGTCCTGCACAGCTCCGGCCGGCAAATTTACCAGGCCTGATCCGTCCCCGTAGATCACGCCGTCAAATTCGATGTCATTTGTTACATATAGGTCGGCATCCGGTCCGCCTTTCATGTCAACTGTTCCTGGCGTGCCCGTGCCGATCCTTGTCGAGTTAGATACATCGAGCGTATAAGACGGGCTTGTTTTTGCGATGCCGACCGCCCCGGTATTGCCATCTATAAACATGTTATGGGTCATTGACTGGAATGTTGTGGTGTCCCCGGCAGCCGTGGATGCAAAGAGGATGCCCCGGCCCGCGCCCTTGTATGACCAGAGAACCATGGCGTCCTCAGAGCTTCCGCCTCCATACTGGCCTGCGCCAACTCCGAAGTTCTCATCATTGAAGTTCATTCTTGCGTTGCTTGTTAATGTGTCATCCCAGCCGCCCTCTATAAGGAGCTGTTCATCAGCGCTTGCAGCAATCTCCAATGGGGCCGTTGCCACAGTCGTACCTATTCCGACACTCGCCCCCAGGATCTCAATATCCCCTGCAGTATCAAACACAATCCTCTCATTCCCTGATATTCCAATGTAATTCCCGTCAGTCATCAGGATGTCTCCTGTGATGTACGCGTTCCCCTGCACATCCAGCTTCTGCGTGGCTGTCGCAGTTCCAATCCCCACGTTTCCCCCATCCTGGATAGTCATAATCTGGCCGGCATTATCATAAAAAATGAAATTCTTCGCATCCGTGTCCAGATAGAGGTTAAAATTGTCGCCGCTTTGGTGGAATTCGTTCTCATCAATATAAAATCCGTCATTAGCGCCGTTTGAGATTGCAAGTGCGGCATTTGTAAGTGTGCCCCCTACTCCGCCGATTGTATCTGAGCGGTATACATGCAGCCGTCCCTGGCTTGCAGCAGAAGTCCCAATCCCGACGCTGTTCGCATCATAGTCTACCAAAAGCGTATTCGCATCAATGTTCAGGTCCTTTACCAGCGCGCCGGTCGTATCTCCAGACTCGTTGATCCATATGTCCTGCACCGCTCCAGCCGGCAGGTTTGTGAGCCCCGAGCCGTCGCCATAGATGACTCCGTCGAACTCAATGTCATCAGTTACATATAGGTCCGCGGCCGATTTCCCTTTCATGTCGGCTGTTCCCGGAGTGCCGTCGCCTATCCTAGTGGAATTGATGACATCCAGGCCATATGATGGTGCCCTTGCGATTCCCACGCTTTGGTCGTCCATAACCAGGTACGTTTTTGCGTCTCCTGTAAATGTGTAGATGTTATTGGTGTCATCATATCTCAGGTCGTCATTGTTGTTAAAGCGGATTACTCTTGTCAGCGATGCATCCCCTCCCGAGGTTGAATCCTCAAACAACAGTCCGGTTCCTCCAATGGTCATGTTCCCCTCAACATGCAATGTGGTTTCAGCAGCTGTCGTCCCGATCCCGACGTTCGCCCCAAGGATCTCAATATCCCCGGCATCATCAAACACAATCCTCTCATTCCCCGATATTCCAATGTAATTCCCGTCAGTCATCAGGATGTCTCCGGTAAGATAAGCATCGCCCTGCACATCCAGAAGTGCACTTGGGGCTGCAGTCCCAATGCCGACGTTGCCTGACTCCCCAATGAAAAATGGCCTGGTGCTGTCCCATGTGCTCGTTGAGCTTTCATCATCGTTTTTCAGGAAATAAAGCCCGGCATCATTCGCATGGATCCACCAACTCTCGCCGACACCATCCGTGTCCCTTAATTTTATCTGCGGGTGTGCGCCATAAATAACCAGCTCGCTGTTGGAGTCAACACCCGTGTTGGCGGTCGGGCCCGTAATTGTTAATTTACCTGTAGCAACACTTGTTCCAATCCCGACGGCATTCGCATCATAGTCGACAACCAGTGTTCCTGCATCGATGTTCAGGTCCTTTGTGAGCGCACCTGTCGTATCTCCTGACTCGTTGATCCATATGTCTGCAACAGCTCCTGCCGGCAGGTTAGTCAGCCCAGAGCCGTCCCCATAGATTATCCCGTCAACCTCCAGGTCATCTGTTACAAATAGGTCGGCATTGGCCCCTGTGCTCATGTCCGCCGTTCCCGGCGACCCGGTTCCTGCCCTTATTGAATCAACCACATCCAGCCGGTATGCAGGAGAGTCTGTTCCGAGGCCAACATTCTGCAGGAAATTGACCTGGCCGTCCTGTTCGATCTCATACACCTGGACATCTGCGCCGGCCTGCCCTTCAGTCCACAGCTCCAGCTCATTATCATTCCCGCCCTGGGTACCCACATAGCGCCAGTAATATCCGTATCCCCCGTCATCGTTCTCACCTATTCTTATGTCAATATCCTTATTATCTGTTGTCAACTCCAGCAAGTCACCTGATGATAACAGGTCCTCTATGTGAAGATATGCACTTGCCACTGTTGTCCCGATCCCGACGTTTGCGCCCAGGACCTCAATATCTCCTGCGGAATCAAACACAACCCTCTCGGAACCTGATCCGATCCCGATCCAGCTGTCATCTGCAACCTGCAAGTCTCCGTCCATGGTGCTTGTTCCGGTTCCGTCAATGTGCATTTCACCATTGATCTCAGCATCATCGCCAACCCACAGGTCTCCGCTGCTGTCCGTTCCAAAATCAATGTGCGTCAGGGTTGGGCTGTTGTCCCCGGCTGCGCCGACAGCCAGGCTGTCATAGAACTGGCTGCCGTATCCTGTTACGCCATGAATGACAGAAAACCTTTCAGCAGCACCCGAGCTCATTACGACAAACATCTCATAGTCTGCAGCATCCGGATTAAGTTCAGCCCTTACCTTCAGGGCATGCGGAAATGAGGCGCTGTCAGTATAAATCTGGAATCCGGTATCCGCATCTGCTGCACCAAGCCGGATGTTCCCTTCCCCCCCTGAGTTGATGACCAGGTCGGGATCATCATAATCGCCAACATTGTCGGTTGTTATTACAACTGCATCGGTGTCTGCCTCTCCGAGATCCATTGTTATTGAGTTTGCACCCGTTATGTCGCCGCCGTTAACCTTCAGGTCATCGTTCACGGTTGCCGCACCGGTTGAATCATATATGTATCCTCCTGACAGGTTAATTATCCCCCCTCCCATGTCCAGATTGGCCGAACTGAATACCAGGTTCCCCGTCATCGTATCCCCTGACTCATTCACCCACACATCTGCCACCGCACCCGATGGCAGGTTTGTCAGCCCTGATCCGTCTCCGTAGAAGATTCCGTCCGCCTCAATGCTTCCCCGCACATACAGGTCATCATCCCCGTTGGCGCTTCCCGGCGATCCGTCATCGCCAATCCTTACATACCCGGTTGCCTCGATCTCTAGGTTTCCGTCTGATGTGATGTGGTCCCCGTTCACTGCAATGTTGCCGGTTGTGTAGATGTTTCCGCGGACATCCAGCAGCTGTGTCGGCCTGCCGGTCCCTATTCCAACATATCCGTTCATGTCGATCCTCATCGCTTCAGACAGCCCGTCCCATGAGCCGGTGTACTTGTTTGTCAGGAACGCAATGCCGCCGCCGTCCCCGGAAGAGCCGTCTATTGCAAAGCCGTCCCCGCCTGAGGCGCCCTCGACGTATATGCCGCTGATCTGGGACAAAACAGCTGTGCCAACAGATGTATCCTGCCCCTCAAACATGACATTGCCCACTTTTGAGCCGCCCACAGCGCCGTTTGCAGTTGCAGTCAGTTTCATGTCGGTGTTGCTAAAACTTGAGCTGGACAGCTCAAACAGCTCATCCGGCCTGGTCGTGCCGATTCCCACATAGTTGCCATAGTTATCCACAAACAGCACGCCCGAATCAACGGTCAGGTTGGCATTGATGATAAGGTTCCCCGTCATTGTATCCCCTGATTCATTTACCCAAACATCCTGCACAGATCCCGCCGGCAGGTTTGTCAGCCCTGATCCGTCTCCGTAGAATATCCCTGAGATGGACTTTATGCTTCCGGTAACATTCAGCCCCCCGGTAATATTGCCGTTGCCAATCACGGTAAGCTTGGACGCGGCTGCAGCTGTGCCTATGCCGAGGTTCCCGGCAAAGTAGTTGTTGCCGGCTCCCCGCGAAAAGAACAGTCCGCCTATCGAGATGTTTCCGCTGGCATTTATGTTTCCTGTCCCGCCCGGCCACCTTGAGCCGACGCCGAGGCTTGCTGTAATGTTAAGGCTTCCCGGGAACCCGTAATCTCCGGACTCGAATGTTCCTGAGCCAACCGCAGCCGCAGAATGGCCCGGGTCTGCTGCCTCAACAAAGGGCAGAGCTATCGCTAGGTGAAGCATGAAGATGACTGCCAGGGCACCTATTCGCTTCATCTTCTCATGTCCTAGCACGTTCATTTCTTCACCTCTCTCATGTTATTGTTATTGGTCCCGCGTTCTGACTGTAATTCCCAAGGAGCACAAGGTTTCCTGTCCCGCCGTCAAGCATGGCAACATTCGCGTTTGAGGGGTTTCTCACAATGAAATCATTGCTTCCGCTCGGGCTGACTGTGGTTTCGGTGCTTAGCGAGCCATCAATGCAGAAAGCCCCGGTGCTGTCATCAAGCCACGCCTTGACATTGCTGCTTGAATCCTGAATCTGCCAGTCATTGCCGTTTGGGCTGCTTGTGCAGCCCTGCGTTAGGGCTCCTATGGTGCTCATGTGGCCGTATTCAGTGATGACCGCAATATCCGTGCCGCCGCTGTTCTGTATCCTGAGGCAGCCGTAGCTTGAGCACTGGATTGTGACCGCGGGCCCGGTCAGCAGCGCCAGCGGACTATACAGGCTCTCGGAGCACTGCACAGCATCCATTTCCTTCGGTGTATTTGTCACGTTATTGAGTATGGCATTCAGCAAATCGATTCTCGAGTAATTCTGCAAAATGAACTCCACAACCCGCCCAGTGGACCTCAGCCTGTAGCTCAGTTCTGTAGGAGAAAGGCTGCTGTTCTGCAAAATCAGCGCAGCTGCACCCGCTACATGCGCAGCAGACATGGAAGTGCCTGAAACAGTAGTGTTATTCCCGCCAACCGTTTTCGTGTATATCTGCTCGCCGGGCGCAAGCAGTTTTGTTATGTTATTGATGTCTGCAAACAGCGAGACATTATCCCGCTTGTCTGTTGATGATACCGAGGCAACGCGGCTTGCGCAGGAGGGGCTCTTAGCCCTGGTTGAGTAGGAGTTTCCTGTGGCAGCGACAACAAAGATTCCATCCAGTACAGCCTCATTGCTCTGGTTGGCGACGGGGTTGTCGTCACAATAGCAGGTATCATAGGCGCCTGACCCGATTGAGAGGCTGATCACGCTTACGTTTTGCTCCCTGCAGTATTGAATTCCCAGAAGAACATCTGACTCATAGCCGGTCCCGCTGCCATTCACGACCCTTGCAGCAACTATTCCCGCCCCCGGTGCAACATTATAGATTACGTTTGCAACCGATGTTCCGTGGCCGTGCTCATCAAACGGGTCTGTGTCATTGTTGACAAAATCAAACCCGTATTCATAATTTGGGACCACGCTGTAATCGACACCAGTATCAATTACGCAGATTCTCTGGCCCGAGCCGTTAACCGACAGGTTCATATCTGCCCTGATCAGCGGCACACTCTCGTTAAGGAGGAGCAATACCGGCTGGTCCATTACAATCTCTTCAACGCCGGGGAGGTGCCTCAGCACGCTTAGCGACTCGTTGTCTAGGATCAGGGCGATATACTGGTTGACCCTGACAATTATGCTGTAGTTTAGGCTGATGTTGGGGTCAGACACCCTTACAATCGCCCGCACGAAGCCAACTCTGTTGACAAATTCCTCAACCCGCGGATCAACTGTTGCGTTTGCCGCAAAGGTAATGTTTGTTTCATTTACAGTGACATTGACTGTTATGTTAAGTGCGCGCCCTATGTCAATCCTTGAATAGTTCCTGCCATCATGCTCGATCACCTTTCCGCTTATGGCAATCTTCTCCTCCAGTTCCTCCGGCTCAAGATCATCATTCTGCAGCAGGAGTGCCGCAGCCCCGGCAACATGGGGGGCAGACATGGATGTTCCGCTCCTGACTATGGCATCGCCTCCCGGAAGGATCGTGGTGATGCTGTCACCGGGCGCCACTATCCTCACCAGGGCATTTACGTTGCTGAAATTGGCAAGTGTGTCGTTCTTTGTTGATGCGGCAACAGCCGTTACAAGGCTTGCGCAGGCAGGAGACTTGAGCAGGGCTGTTCCGTCATTTCCTGTTGCAGCCGATACAAAAATTCCGGCGGCCGCAGCAGAATTTGCATAGGAGGCAACAATGTTGTCATTGCATGTGCCGGGGTAGCCCCCGGACCCGATTGAGAAGCTGATGACGCTCACGTTCTGCTCCCTGCAGTATTCAATGCCGGCAAGGACATCTGATTCGTATCCCGCGCCGTTTTCATCAATGACCTTCACGGCAATTATCCCTGATTCCGGTGCTATCCTGTGTATTACATAAGCAACAGAAGTCCCGTGGCCGTGGTCATCATACGGATCTGCGTCATTGTTAACAAAATCGTAGCCTCCGGCAACCGGCACTACGCCATTGTCCACTCCCGAATCAATCACGCAGACCCGCTGCCCGGAGCCGTTGAGTGAGATGTTCCATGCTGACTCTGCTCCGATTATGCCGATGCTGTCGTTAAGGAGGAGCGATAGCGGCTGGTCGATCATGACCTCGAGCGCATAGAGGTTATTCTGCAGTTCGTTCAGTGCCGAGCTGTTCAGGTATAGTACCTCAAATTCATCGATTTTCCTGATAAGGCTCAGGTTGGAGCCGGATGTGTTGTCTATCAGCCTGACAATCACCCTGACTGTCTCCTGTGTCGCTAGCGTTATGTTTATGGCCTGGTCAACAACCAGCGGAACCACCCTGACCACCGTGACCTTGAAAACATTTGACAGCACGCTGTCCTGGTCATCAGATGCGCGAATTCTGCACTTGGATATGCCGGTTGCGTCCGGTTTGAACCTTATGATTCCGCCCGTGATTGTGTGCGGAATGTCACACCCCTCAACAGCGTACACCAGCGTGTCATCATCAGTAAAGTAATCAGAGGCATTGATCGTGAAATTTGCACCTGCCGTAACCTGGGGTATCGCACGGACCAGCTGGGGCTTCTTATTCTTCTCAACGACAGAATATGTAATGTTGCTCAGGAAGACGGTGGCATTCTCTGTTTCAACAGCTATCGTGTAGTTGTATTCATCCAGCCCCAGGAGGCAGGTCTCCAGGCATTCGTCCTCAATATCCAGCCATTCGTCAGCAGGCTCATAGAATCTTGCAGGCAGTGTGGACCAGTTGCTGTATGCAATGACAGAGTACGGGTTTTCCGGATCGAGGCTGTAGTCAACATACAGCACCCGGGAGCTGACGTTGTTTTCTGTGCCGGCACCCAATAGGCCGTAGTACAGGTGCATCTCGTCCCAAGAATGGCCCTCTTCCGGCAGCAGTTCGGCAAAGTTGCAGCAGCGCCAGGCCCCATGGCAGATTGTTGACTCTGTGCCCCCTGATGAAATCCTCCAGACCGAGCAGACATTGCTGAGGTTGGCATCCCAGCTGAATGCGGAATCTGCATAGAAGTCAATTACTCCCTCAAGGGTCTCCGCTCCGTCATTATCAGCATCAAATGGGGTGCCCTCCTTATATTTTAGGTTGAGCGTAATTTCTGGCGTGATTTCGCTTTCATTGGCTGGATCAGCCCCTGAGCTGTTGCCTGTCCGGTTGTCCTCTGTCTGGTTGTCCACAACATTCCCGGTGATGGCCGCGATCCCCTCCCTTTCCGGGGTCCGGTAAATGAGCTGCCTGCTGTTCCTGCTCACGAGGTATATGCCAACGGTTCCGTTCCCGGTGATCCGGCCGGAAACCATGACGCTGCGTAGCTCCCCTGATTCGGGGGGTATCCAGCTGTAGCTGCCGCTGAGGTTCATGTTTATAGCATCAGTGTAGCTTTCTGTTGTCTCGCCGGCAACAAATCCGGTTGGGCTTGCCCGCAGATTATTGAGTACAGGAATCCAAAGGCCCGCAGAAAGGATAAGCATCACGACCAGCGCAATGTTAAGCCGGTCAGGAGTATCGCTTTTGTACTGGCTCACAGCAACCCTATATCTGGTGATTGCCCTGTCATAGTGCACGAGTGTATCAGATATGCTTTTGCCGCCCAGCTGGTCTTTCAGCAGAATCCTGTATCTCGAGTAGGATATCCTGTTGTGCTCGCACTGCCTTGAAAGGTCGTTGCAGCAGTCGATTACGTTTCTCTTCTTCTCCTCGCACGCCCTGATGCGTCTCTGCAGCTCCCTTACCTTTCTGCCGTACGCTGTCATTGGGCATCCCTCTTTTTCTTGGCCCTTGAGTAGCAGGTCCATATGGTCCGATCATCCCTGTTCAGAAGCACAGCTATCTCATGATAGCACAGCCCAAGCGAGTCTTTGAGGTATTCAGAAATCGCTTCCAGGACGCTTACGTTCCTGTCGCGCAATATGGTGCTGGGGACACTGACTTGGGATATCCTGGTTCTGGTTCCGGCCCGTTTCTTCTTGGCCCTTGAGTAGCAGGTCCATATGGTCCGATCATCCCTGTTCAGAAGAACGGCTATCTGGTGGTAGTTCAGTGATTTGGCATCCTTGAGATATTCAGAAATCGCCTCCAGGACGCTAACGCCCCTGTCATAGAATATCGAGCAGGGAATGGGTTCAGCATTAAACTCAGGCGAAGCAGCCCGAGAACTAGATGAAGCGCCTGCACCTCTTTTCTCTCTGTACTCTATTTTGGGGCCCCTTTGACCCCCTAGTCAGTGTGTTCCCCAACACAGCGCAATACTTACAATGTAAGTATCTATATATAAATTTTTCTGAACAGAATGAGTTTTTACTTACAATGTAGGAACTTCTATAAATATCTTGCGGATATGGTGGCCTTTGTACTTACATTGTAGGTATTATTGTCCGTTCATACTTACAATGTAGGTACTCGGAATTTATTAATACTTACAATGTAGGTATGTCTCAAAAATAAAAACCCTATCCGATATGGTAGGCAGAACTAAAGCATAAACCGCCCGCTCTTCTCCTTAACAGCAACGGGCGACTCCCCGCCGTGCCAAGTGAATCTGGGCCTTATCCTTATCGGATACATCTTTTCATTGGTGTCGTCGAAGACAATGGCTGCGCCCTTGACCCTTGGAAGGTTGTCAAGCTGCCTGTCAAGGCCCTCCCTCATGTAGCTCTGCATCAGCATCCCGAGCGCATCAGTGTCGATTTTTGCAGTTATCCTGTGGCTGATTACTGTGTCAGACTGTGTCATGACGTCGGTATGTATCTTTCCGGGTTGCTGCGTGGCAAGGATAAGTGACAGTCCGGGCTGCCTTCCCTCCCTGAGTATTGTTACCAGGGGGTCGGTTGCAGTGGTCTTTCCCTTATTTGGCAGGAACTCATGCGCCTCATCCAGAACAAGCCACACGAGGGGCATTTCCTGTTTACTGGCTGAATCATCTCCGAAGTAATTGGTGGCCGCGTGAATGCTCCGGTATTCCTCGTCCTTTCTTGCGACCATCCTTTCAATGAAGAGCTTCTTTGAGATTATCCCGACAACCATGCATTTAACATCCCATCCATTGGGGACTGTTGCATAGCACGAAACATCAAGCACCGTTACCTGGCCCTTCTGCACCAACTCTTTGAGCGGCGTTCCCTCTTTTGAAAACACCCCCCATGCTTCGGTGTTCCTGAACCGGTTAACAACCGCATCTCTGACTTCTTTTTCCGCATCACTGTCCGCCTGTACGGCCTCAATGATTTCTTCAACAGAGAACCCTGTTTTTTTCTTTTTCAGCTCATTGACCGTCCTTTCGATAAGGACCCCCATGGGCTCGTTGGCCGAAACACCAAACGTGATGCACCAGTCAGATGAATCCAGTTCAGATGGCCTGATTGAGAACGGAAAGTCGGTGGGTATCCCCTCTTCCTTGTATCTCTTGAAATATCCGGCGGGGGTATAGATTTTGACGTCAAGCCCCTTGGGTTTGAGTCCCCAGTCCTTGAGGAGATCCTCCTCTTTTTTATTGGCGTACTTCATGGTCCAGTATATTCCCATGGTGTCAAGCATGATGAAGCTGAGGTTGTCTGAGACATCCTTTGGCAGGTCAGCAAGGCCCTCTGCAATGACGCCCATCGTATAGGAGTTATGGACAATTATGTCATTGGCAACGAAGTTGTGGTTCTCAGGAACAGTTATATCGTACACTGTAAAATCCCCTTCAGTCAACTCAACATGCACGACCTCGTCCCAGAATATGTCTGATGCGGCAAACCTTGCCAACAGGTCATTCTCATCAGCTCTGGCAATCTGCAGCAGTTCCTGCCTGGATGGGCTGCAATGCCCGCTCTCGCTGTAGGTCTTGGGGGTCGAGTAGTGCAGCTTACGCCCAACCCCTGCCCGGCCGTCTGGTCTGTACAGGTCCCATATCCCCCCGGGTATGTTATCGGGGTTAGGGGTCCTCACAATCTTCAGCGCATCGGCAAGCGCCCCCCCCGCCTTTTCCTCCTTATCTCCAAACAAACCAATCTCAGAAAGGAATGTGTGCACAAATTCCCCCTCGATCTCAATCTCGTAGCGGGGCGGGTCTGCTGTCTCTCCGCGCCTTAGCCTGCCGACTACGCCAAACCTCAGGAGGAGGTGGCACACCTCTCTTGCCATTTTTTCTGAACTGGAGCAGTAGGAAATTTTCCAGAACAACCCGCCTTCCCGGCAGATTGATGCGCCGCAGGAAAACAGCCGGTTAAGGAAAAGACTGATTTTGTTTCTCGGAAGCTTGAAGATAATGTCTGGGATATGTTTTTGTCGTGCGGGCTTTTTGCAGATCCCAATTTTGTCAAGCCACACATCCAGGGATGATGTGCCGCTTATGGCCGTGGCCGATGAAAATCTGCCCAGCCTATCCCGTGGCGGTTGTTTAATGACTATCCTCTTCCGCTTTTCTGCAACCCTAAAACAAGCCCCCGGGGGGTGTTTGTGTATTTTCAGGTTTTCATCAAACAATCTGACTGAGTTCCTAAAATCGCCGACAATTTTTTCATCGCGGCTTGCAAAGGACAAGAAATTGTTCGAAACATTCCCCGCTGCCAGCAGGTAAGCCAGGATTTTTGTCTCGGCTTCGCTTATATGCTCATCACCAAATGCCGGCACACTTCTCGGGGTTGCAATTCTTGAGCCTATATTGAGCCGGTCAGCAGGCATCCATCCCTTGACAGTAAGCAGCGGGTGTTCCGGCGTAAGCCTTATCTCTTTTCCGCTTCTCAGCTTAATGTTGAGGAGCCTTCCAACCGGTCTCCTGTAAAAGTCCAGCTTCTCAGAAGGCTGCATCTTAAGATTCTTGTTAAGGGCCATAACGTGCCTGTTGCTTTCCTTAATGTCCCTGATTGGCACCAGCGAACCGTCATCCAAGGTAATCAGCGTATCGCCATGCAGGCATTTTCCCCCGCCGCGCTTCCCGCACACAAAGACAACGTGCGCCCGCGCCACATCCAGGAATACCTTGTTCGAAAGGGAGGTTTCCCGCCCCATCTTGATATAGTGCTTGCCGATAAGGACGGTGCCCCTGTCACCGAATTTGTCCATGTCGGACTTGTTCCTGCCGATAATAATATCGTACATATTGCAGATTTCAGGTCCGGCGCTTTATAATCTTTTCGGAAGCCCCGTTCGCTATCCGATCCGTTGAAAATCATGCGGGTTTTCCGAAATATAGACGACGGGTGGAATAAACATTTCAAACAGCTTCAAAAATATGGAATGATATTCCGAATAAATATAGTTAAATATAAAAAAACTGCCGTACTTCCTTACGTTCATGGCAGAGATGTGCAAGGGTGAATGTCAGGAACTCGTATCAAGAGATGTGAGCCTAAACCACTCGCTTTTATCCAAGACTGCCAATAATTGTAATACTCATTAGAACTCACTGCTTGCTGGGTTCTTGTGATTTCTTGGTGCTCCTTACTTGCGTTTGGGGCTTCCCAATCTTCTCTCGTCGCAGGAACCCGGCAACAGTGATATCCGAGGTGCAAAATAATGCGACAGCAAATGTGCAACGATGTCTGTATGGTCTGCGAAGAGGCCATAACAAACCCAATCTGCAGGCACTGCCTGGAAAAGCAGGGGACCCAGTGGGCAGCCGAGAAGGTGCCGGGCCTCGTGCCGCAGTTGCAGAAAGCTGGAGATGTATTCTCGCAAATGGAGCCAGGTAACATGACATGCATCATCTGCGGCGGGGACATAGATGTCTGTGCCCACTGCTGCTGCAAAGAAATGTTGTCTGTTGTTGAGGAAGACCCTGAACTGGCTGATGAGTTCATGAGGCTATTTGATTTCGAGCTGGATGTCTGACACCTCCAAAACTATCCGCATCTAGCTCGTAATCTTTTTTCTGTAGTCCTCAACAGCATTCTTCAGCCCCTGGGCCGCAAGAACGGAACAATGTACCTTCTCCCTGGGCAGATCGCCAAGCTGCTTCACAATATCGCTGTTCTTGACCTTCAGCGCCTCATTTAGCTCCTTGCCCTTTACCATGTCGCAGAGCACATCAGATGAGCTTATCGCCGCAACGCATCCGAATGTTTTCACCTTTATGTCTTCAAGAAATTCCTTTCCGTTTTGCTTCTTTACCTTAATGTAAATCCACATGAGGTCCCCGCACATTGTATTGCCTACTTTTCCTATGCCGTCCGCATCCTTTATCTCTCCCATGTTGTGCGGTGACTTGAAGTGTTCCATGACCTTTTCTGAATACATCTGCATCACCTTCTGCCCAATGGGCTGATCTTTCTTAAGCTTTCAACGATTTCTTTTAGTGATTCAACAGTATAATCAATCTCATCCCTGGTGTTTTCGCGGCCAAGGGTCATCCTGAGTGAGCCGTGCGCCACATCCCTTCTGAGGCCTATTGCGGTCAGCACATGGCTGGGCTCAAGCGACTGCGAAGAGCATGCCGAACCAGTTGAAAGTGCGACACCCTTTATGTCCATATGCAGGAGCATTGACTCCCCCTCAACATACCTGATCGAGACGTTTGCATTATTGCACAGCCTTAGCTTTTTGGGTCCGTTCAGCTTAACATCAGAGAGGCCGCCGATAACACCCCTGATCAGGTGGTCCCTAAGGCCGGTCATGTAGTCAACATGCCTACCGCGGGCAATCTCGGCTGCCTTTGCAAACCCGACAATCCCGGGGATGTTCTCTGTTCCTGCACGAAGGTCGTGCTCATGATGGCCCCCCTCGATCTGTTTGGAAGGCCTTGTGCCCTCTTTCACATACATCGCCCCGATTCCCTTGGGGCCGTGGATCTTGTGGGCAGACACAGACATCATGTCAAGGAAGTCCTTTTTCACATCAATCGGGACCTTTGTGTAACTCTGCACAGCATCTGTGTGGAACGGCACATCATGCTCGCCGCAGATCTTTCCTATCTCTCTTATTGGCTCGATGGTGCCGATCTCGTTGTTGGCATGCATGACTGTAACCAGCGCCGTATTCCTGCTTATTGCCTCTGCCACA
The DNA here is from genome assembly GCA_043823195.1 of archaeon. GTDB lineage: Archaea > Nanobdellota > Nanobdellia > Woesearchaeales > JBDRAZ01 > JBDRAZ01. The sequence goes on along the minus strand of JBDRAZ010000055.1, from coordinate 39,449 downwards.
TCATCCGGATTGACAAAGCCCTCGGCATCAACACCAAGGTAGGTCACCCTGCATCCGTTTTTCTCAAGTGTCTGGCACGTGTTCAGCACAGCCGGATGTTCAATTGCCGAGGTTATGATATGCGATCCTTTCTTAGCAGGCACAATGCCCTTGATTGCCAGGTTATCTGATTCGGAGCCGCCGGACGTGAAAATGATCTCTGCCGGATCAGCATTGATGCTCTTGGCAATGGTATCGCGGCTCCGTTCCAGCGCCTCTTTTGCCTCCCTGCCGAATTGGTGCAGTGAAGACGCGTTTCCATATGTCTCTGTATAATACGGCAGCATTGCTTCAACAACCTTTGGGTCTACGGGCGTTGTTGCCCCGTGGTCCAGGTAGACTTTCATGGTATCACCTTTGTGCAATCGTCAAAACATGTGCAGCAGGAATCCAGGTTGCCCTCTTGTTCTTTATGCATCTGGCAGACGATCTTCTTTATGTGGGCAAGGTTGGACAGCCGCTTAATCTCGCAGATGACCCTGCTCGTGTTATTGGTGATGCGCCCGGCAGATTTCTCAATCTCGGCCACCACATCCTCTCCGAAAACAACATCCTTTGCACGCTTGGATTTCTTGTAGTGGGAAATAGCCGCCTCGGTCACCCCGAGAATCCCGGCAACCTTTTTCTGGCTCATGCCGAAGCTGCCGGTCAGGCATTTTGCAATCTCCCGCCTTATGGCTGGAAGAATATACCATACTTCAATCTCCTGCGGCATTTTCATGTCGGGCTTAACGATTGTTAAGCCGTATTTAAGGCTTGCGCTTTGGAATATAGCGCATGCCGTGCCAGGGACTATAATTCATAGGCTGGGTTTTCCATCGGAAATCATGGGGTGTTATTCTGAAACATTTCTGTGATTTGTGCAAATTCAAAGAGAAAGAAAGCTGAAAATGCACACCTCCACTGGAAATGATGGGGGTTTGCCATTTATAAGCTATATTTTGTGAAAAAACCATTTAATAATCCAAGTATTTATAAAGGTGGGCCCATTATCTTTATAAATAATTATTTAAAAAGGGGGTATCTGATTGGAGGGATCTACATGGTAAAGAAGAATGCAATTCAAAGGACGATAAATCCAAACAGCACTGAAGTGAAGATAGAAGTCGTAAATATTGTTGTTAGTACGTCACTGGAACACGACATACCTCTCGAGAAGATGGCCGCAACCCTCTCGAACACAGAGTACAACCCGGAACAGTTCCCCGGCCTGGTCATCAGGGTCAAGGACCCCAAGACCTCAGCACTGATTTTCAGCTCAGGAAAGGTTGTATGCACAGGCGCAAGGAGCATGGATAAGGTTGAGGAATCAATAAAGAAGATCATCAAGAGCCTGGAAAAGATCGGCATCAAAATCACAGTTAAGCCCGTAATAAAGATACAGAATATCGTGGCCAGCGGATCAATAGGGATGGACCTTAATCTTAATACGCTGGCGATGAAGCTTGAGAACACAGAGTATGAACCGGAGCAGTTTCCGGGTCTGGTCTATAAGCTCGCAGATGCAAAGGCGACCTTCCTGCTCTTTTCAAACGGAAAGGTTGTCTGCACCGGAACCAAGAGTGAAGAAGAGGTCCACGCAGCGCTTGAAAAGCTTATTGTGAACCTCAAGAAGATTGTAAAGTAAATTCTTGGTCACTAGGGGGATAATGGCCAGTCAAACCGAGGCACTTAGGGGGGTGAATCTTCAGGAGCAGCCTTACACCGCTGCCGAACAGGTCAAGCGGTTTGAGGAGTTCTTTGAATCAGTCTATAAGTCCGAGCTCCTTGAGATTTCACGCCTTGGCCAGAACCATCTTGTTGTGGATTTTGCTGAGCTCTCCAAGTTTGATCCCAAGCTTGCTGACGAGCTTCTTGAATACCCGGATGACCTGATCAGGGCTGCCGAGGTTGCAGTTGAAAATTTTGAGCTGCCAAAAGAGGTAAGCAAGTTCAGGATACGGCTTATGAACCTGCCCGAGGCCCAGAGGATCCTTATCCGCGACATCCGAAGCAAGCACATAAATAAGCTCCTGTATACTGAAGGGGTTGTGAGGCAGAAGTCCGATGTCCGCCCCCAGGTTAGTTCTGCAAAGTTTGAGTGCCCGAGCTGCGGAAACACCATAACCGTGCTGCAGCTGGATAAGCGCTTTAAGGAGCCCTCCAGGTGCGGCTGCGGCAGGAAGGGGAAATTCAAGCTTATTGACAAGGAACTTGTGGACGCCCAGGGCATTGTCCTTGAGGAGTGTCCTGAAGACCTGATTGGCGGTGAACAGCCAAAGAGGATGAATCTGTTTCTGAAAGATGACCTTGTAAGTCCCATGTCTGAGAAGAAGACAAATCCCGGCACAAAGATTGTCGTTGTCGGCCAGATAAAGGAGGTGCCGATTCTTCTGAACACGGGAGGCACGTCAACACGCTTTGACTTGCTGATTGAGGCCAACAACCTCGAGTCTGTTGAGGAGGATTACTCGGACATCATAATTAATCCGGAGGAGGAGGCTGAGTTCAAGGAGCTGTCAAAGAACAGGCATATTTATGAGATGATGATCGCGTCCATTGCCCCCTCGATCTATGGCCACGACAGGATTAAGGAGGCGCTCATTCTTGCCCTTTTCGGCGGCATAAGAAAGATCCATGATGATGGTGCAATCACACGCGGGGATCTGCACGTGCTTCTTATCGGCGATCCTGGCGCAGGCAAATCCCAGCTGCTCAAGAGGATCGTCATCGTAGCGCCCAAGGCAAGATACGTGGGCGGTAAGGGAGTCAGCGCAGCAGGCCTTACTGCCAGTGTGGTCCGGGATGAATTCCTTAAGGGCTGGGCGCTTGAGGCGGGGGCGCTCGTCCTGGCGCACAAGGGCGTATGCGCAATTGATGAGATGGATAAGATCAGTGTTGAGGACAGGAGCGCCATTCACGAGGCAATGGAGCAGCAGACGGTAACCATATCAAAGGCCAATATCCAGGCAACGCTAAGGTCTGAGACAGCAGTCCTTGCAGCAGCAAACCCGAAATTCGGAAGATTTGATCCCTATGATCCTGTTGCCAAGCAGATCGACCTTCCCCCTACGCTCATAAACCGTTTTGACCTGATCTTTGCAATCCGCGACCTTCCAGACAAGGAGAAGGATGAGACCATGGCATCATTTATCCTTAATCTTCATAAGGACACAACAAAGCTTGAGTCACCGATACTGACACCTGTGCTCAGGAAATATATTGCGTATGCAAAGCAGACCAACTTCCCAAAACTCACCGATGCAGCGGTTGAAGAGATCAAGAACTATTACATAAAGATGCGAAGCTCCGGCGGCGTTGAGGGCGAGGTTCAGAGCATCCCTATCTCAGCAAGGCAGCTTGAGGCGCTTATCAGGATTGCTGAGGCAAGCGCCCGTGTAAGGCTTGCTGATAAGGTCACAAAAAAGGATGCGCGGCGGGCAATAGACCTTCTGCACTACTGCCTTGCCCAGGTGGGAATGGACCCTGAAACCGGGAAGATCGACATAGACAGGATTTCAACAGGCGTTCCCGCATCTGAGAGGAGCAAGCTCCATTCGGTTAAGGAAATCATCGCAGAACTTGAGAACTCCCTGGGAAAGACCATCCCACTTGAGGACGTTATCAGGGAGGCCTCTGAAAAGGGCATTACTGAGGAGCTGGTTGAGGATGCAATCGAAAAGCTCAAGCGAAGCGGCGACCTCTTTGAGCCGAAGCATGGCTTCATCAGCCGGATCTGAACGGCACACTCTTTCTCCAGAAATCCTCAAAGTAGCTCTGGAATGAATCCTTTATCTCCTGGCTGACTATTTCCACGGCAATTGCGGCTGGAATCTGAAGGATTATTATTGTAGTGTCTTTATAGGTGACAATGCATGCAGGCGTTACAACTCCCTTAGGCATATAGCGTGCATCGCACCCCGCGAAGCTGTTCCTGTTCTTCAGAACCCTTCTTTCAGTGTCTTTGTTGAACAGGAGCCTGCACTTCAGGCCGGCCTCAACCCTTTTCAGGTGGTCTTTTTTCCAGTAGATGTGCTGCTCTTCAGGCTGGATTGCATGAATTCCCAGATAACAGTATTCCTCGCCCCCGGAGAGCTTTGCATATATGTGCTCATGCGCACTCCTTATTCCCCTATAGCCAAGATATATTGTCGCTTCATTCCTTTTAGACATTTTCTCCATAATCAGGAGTTCCGGCAGGAGCGCTTCGATCCTGGCCTTGTTCTTAATGAGTTCGTCCCTTCTTTCGTCAATGTACCCCAGTATTTTGTTTGGTGACGCAGCCTGAAAAAACTTTGTCCTGTCCTTGATTATATAGGACACCAGGCCCTTTTGGATGAGCCTTTCAAGTATCCTGTAGACAATTGACCGCGAGATTCCTGACTTATCCACAATTGGCCCTGTAGTTGACGCGCCCAGCCCCAGAAGGCCCGCATATACCTTTATCTCACCCTCTGTAAGTCCTGCTTCCCTTAATCCTGCGGTGTCCATGCCTCCCGATAAGTCCCCCGCATATATAATTCTTGCCATTTACATACTATGTCTGGTATGCTAATCATTATATATCGATACCACTTAATGGTAGTTATTGACTGGCAAACACTTGCGAGGTGGTATCAGATGTTTAGAAAAAGAATAGCAAAACCAACGAAATCCGACATCAAAAGGCACGAGCAGGGCCCCGTTTCAACTGCCCTGTTAGACAGCAGAGGAAGGACCATTCACAGGGATTCAGACGGAGCATACTTTGTCCATCAGGCGGTCTCGCCCTCAACTCCGAACGGGCTGGCATCCGGACTGGATCTGATTGCCTATGAAAAGGATGTTATCCTGGAGCCGGCAGCAAGACAATCCGGGAGGCTGCCCCTTGCGGCCTGTGCTCTTGCGGGAACAGCACTCTTAGCTGCAGCGCTGCCTGCTGCTGCAGACTATGCAAACATCCAGCCTGGCTACATGCTTGATGAAGACGCTACAACGCTAAGGCTTGAGGGAAAGGCGGGCCTCGCAGGCAATGCAACCCTGTTTGGATTCCTTGACCTTGACAGCGGAGACAGCAGGTCGGATTTCGAGAATTTTTACCTCGAAACCCGGCTTAGCTACGGGTTCGGAAGCCCCCGGGACACCACTGACGTCGGCCTTCTGCGCTCAATCATACGGGATACGGGCGCTACAGCTGAACTCAACAGCGGCAACGGCTTTCAGGATTTCGTCCGCATGGGACTGATCTATGTACCCAGGACAGGCGAAGGCACCTTTGCCCTCCTAAAGGTCTATCCCTTCGACACAGGAGACGCAGGTCCGCAGGTGAGCGTGTATGCAGAAGGGGATCTGTCAGACAGGTTCAATGCAAGCTTCATGGCAGACATCAACATTGATCCCTTCAGCTTGTATCTGGAGCCAAAGGCGCAGGTCGGTTTGACAAAGAAGCTGGACGTGATGCTGCACCCAAGGATATCCATCGGCACAGACAGAATGTCGCCAGACCTGGTCCTGGGCCTAAACTACACCTTTTAGGGAAGCGTGCGGTACCTTGTGTTGATGAGCCCCCACTCGACAAAAATCAGTATTATGGCTGCAGTAAGGAGCGGGAGCTGCAGCCTTATCGGTATTTTTTCCTTTGTGGTCCTCCCGATCTCATCATAAGCCAAGGCCAGCTCATCAGTGTTCTGGGCCCTGTAGAATGCGCCGCCTGTCTCGCTTGCAATTGTCCCGAGTGTGGCTTCATCAATTGTTGAGACGAGGTTATCCCTGATATATGTGCCTCCCACATCAGTTGCGATGCCGACAGTGTTCACAACGACATTCTTTTCAATTGCATACTTAATTGCCTCTTCAACAGGGTCTCCGACAGTGCCCCTTCCGTCAGTCAGGAGTACGACCTGCCTTGACCTTTCAGTGTCTTCAAACATGTTGGTGGCTGTTACAATTGCCTCTGTTAAGTCTGTTCCCCCTACGTAGCGTATGTTGATGCCCCCTATCTTTTCATATGCCTTTGCCCGCGTCTCTGTCATTGGCAGCTCAATGAAACTTGTTCCTGCAAATGATATGACGCCGACGCTGGTTCCTCTCGGGATGCTTTCAGCAAATGCCTGTGCCGCAGTCTTTGCAGCAATAAGCCTGTTTGGAGCAAAATCATCAGCAAGCATGCTGCTGGAGGCATCTATTGCCAGGACATAATCCTTGGGGGACCCGGAACCCCAGTACCATAGGGTTGTGCCGGCAACTGAAAATATCAGGCATACAAATACAATTATCTGGAATACCAGGAGAAACAGGTTTTTTGACACTGCCGTAACATTCTTGACAGTGGGCACGCCGCCTGTAACCCTCATGATTGCCTCATAATTTGCAAAGGCCCATGCCCTTGTCTTGAGGTGTTTCAGAACAAAAATGTGTGTTACAATCAGCACCGGCACGCCTAGCAAAAGCCACAGATATTCCGGATTAAGGAATGATGCCTCCATTTTATGCAAACATCGCGCTTATTGGTTTAACAAAGGAATCATCGGTATGGAAAAACACCGACCCTGTGTTTATTCTCCTGAAGACCCGCCTGATCTCATCCCTGAACTCCTGGTTGTAGCGGTCATACCGTCTCTTGATCTTTGCGGGGTCGACGAGAATCTCTTCCCCGGTAAACGGGTCTGAGAACACCATCTGGCCCACACCCAGTGGCATGATGTCATCAGCCGGGTCCCGTATTACCAAGCCCATTATCTCAAAGTTCACTGAAGCCGCTTCAATTGCGTGCTGCCAGCCTTCACCAAACCCAATGAAATCAGATACAATGAATATAACGGCCGGCCGCTTCAGCCACTCCATGAGCAGGTTGACTGATCTTACGAAATTGCACGGCCCGTCATAGTTTTTTACCCTTGTAAGCGACCTCAGTATGCGGGTGTGCTGCATGATCCCTGTTTCCGGCGGCACAGTGTCGACCAGCCTGTCTGAGAACATGGCAAGCGCTGTGTTGTCCCCTGAGTTGCGGAAGGAGTAGCTCAGTGACGTGACAAGTTCCACTGCATACTCATTCTTCATTTTTCCCCACGAGGAATAGGCCATTGATGAGCTGGCATCAACGAAGAATACGATGTCCTTGTTGCGCTCCTCGGCATACACCCTGACAAGCATCCTGCCGGACCTGAGGCTCGCCTTCCAGTCAATACTGCTGGCGTCATCACCGGGATTGAATTCCCTGAACTTCTCAAATTCCAGTCCCTTGCCCTTGAACATCATCTCCTTTCTCATGCCTGCCTGTGCGCCCTTTGACATCTGTCCGCTCTCAATTCCTCTCAAGGACGAAAGGACAAAATCCTTGAGCTGGGGCCTCAGGTCAACTTTTAGCTCATGCATTTTAGGGAACAGGAATCTTGGTAAGAATTTCATTAATCAGGTCATCCGGGCCGATGCCCTCGGACTGGCCTTCATAATTGACGACCAGCCTGTGCCTCAGGATGTCAGGTGCCACAGTTTTCACGTGCGCAGGAGTCACAAATGTATCGCCCCTAAGGAGCGCCTCGGCCTTTGAGGCTATAAAGAGGCCAATTGATGCTCTTGGTGAAGCACCCCAGCCGCAGTATTTTGCCATCCTCAGGCCATATTTCTTGGGATACCTTGTCGCATCGACGATCTTTACGATATACATCTCAATCTTCTTGTCAAGATATATGCTCTGCACCAGCTTCTGCATGGCTATGATCTTATCGGGGTTGAGGAGCGGTGCAAGGTTAAAATCCTCAAACTTATGCAGGCTCATGTTTCTCTCAAGGACCTCCTGCTCCTCCTCGATCGTGGGATACCCCACATTAATCTTGAAGAGGAACCTGTCCAGCTGTGCCTCTGGCAGCGGGAACGTACCAAGCTGCTCTATTGGGTTCTGTGTGGCAAGCACAAAGAATGGCTTTGGCAGCGGAAATGTCTCCTTGCCAATGGTTACCTGCTTCTCCTGCATGCCTTCGAGCAGAGCTGACTGTACCTTGGGCGGCGCCCTGTTGATCTCATCTCCAAGTATGAAATTTGAGAAAATTGGCCCCTTGAGGACATAGAACCCCCGCTCCTTTTCATATGTGCTTATCCCTATTATGTCTGTTGGCAGAAGGTCAGGCGTGAATTGGATTCTCTTGAATTCACACCCCATCACAACTGAAAGGGTCCTTACAATAAGTGTCTTTGCAATGCCGGGGACACCCTCAACCAGGATATTGCCGTTTGAGATTATCCCCCTGATGAATGACCTGACCGCCGCCTGCTGGCCGACAACAGCCCTGGCAGCCTCCTTCCTGACCTGCTCAATTATCTGCTGAAAACCCTTGATCTGGCTCTTCATCTCTTTTTCGTCCATGGTAAAAGGCGGGCTTTACTACTTTTTATACTTTCTTGTCCTACTCGAGGAGGGTGACAGGGCCAATCAAAACCTTTAAATAATCCCGGACATTTCTAATAAACATAAAATGAAAAGTGATTGTCCGTGGCGTTAACCATCTGAGACTCTTTCTAGTCACGACACTATCTAATCGACCAGGTGATAGCTATGCATGAGATGCAGATTATTCAGCAGGCTAAAGAAGGGACTGTTGTTCCTGTAGTCCATACTGAAACAAACGATGAGACAAGGTGCGCAATTGAGTATTTCGCAAAGCTTTCAGACTATGGCAGAAAGGCGAACTGCATCCTTCTCGAGTCCGCAGACATAGTCCCGAAATACGGCGAGAACAGCATCGGGACGGCAGACCCCTGCCTGAAGATTACCGGCCGCGGCGATGAATTCCGGATCCGGTCACTGAACGGCCTCGGCAGGCGCTTCTGCGAATTCCTTGATGGCAGCTTTGACTTTGCAGATGTCGAATATGGCAAAACAATAAGGGGCACACTTAGGCCCCAGCGGGAATCAGTCTCTGAAGAAGAGAGGCTCAAGCTCATTACCCATGCCGACATACTGAGGGCCGTAGCCTTCAGATTCAGGCCCACGGTCAAGCCCTTTGTCCCTTACTGCGGGCTCTTCGGGACAATCTCATACGACTTTATTGACCAGTTTGAAGACCTGCCGAAAAACAAGGCCGACACACTTGATGCACCAGACTATGAGATGTTCTACTGCGACAACCTGTTTCTCATAAATCACAAGGAGAAAAAGACCCATTTCATAGCAAATGCGCTCATAATGGATGATGACCGTGATGCAGCCTATGAACGCTGCACAAGGGTCATAGAGTCCTACAGGAAAACGATACATCGCAGGATGCCCGGGAAACACCCCTATAAAAACACCCCCCCCCGGCCGAAATCTGACACGACAAAAGCCGAATATGAGGCGATTGTCTCCAGAATCAAGAGGCATATTGTTGCAGGCGATGTCTTCCAGGCAGTTCCTTCAAGGACCATTGTCTCAGGCTACAACTCCGAGCCGCTGGATATCTATAGGCGCCTCAGGAGCCTGAACCCCAGCCCGTACATGTTTTATGTTAACAGCGAAACAATCCTGATCGGTGCCTCGCCGGAGATGGCCATCAGGGTTACAGGCGATCGGGAAAAGACGGTCGAGATGCGCCCGATTGCAGGGACCAAGCCCCGAGGCATAATCAAAGGAAAAATTGACCGCGACCTTGACAGCAGATACGAGACCGAGCTCAAAATCGATGAAAAGGAGCTTGCTGAGCATGTCATGCTGGTTGACCTGGCGAGAAACGACGTTGCAAAGATCAGCATACCCGGAACAAGGGTTGTTGATGAACCTTTTGTTGTGGAAAAGTACTCGCACGTGCAGCACCTGGTCTCAAATATCAGGGGCACACTTAAGCCAGGCTATGATGCCCTTCACGCCTATCTGGCAACCATGAATATGGGCACAGTCACAGGCGCACCTAAAGTCGAGGCAATGAAGCTGATTAGAAACCTTGAAAAAAGCAAACGGGGCTTTTACGGCGGCACTGTCGGCTATCTTACGCCTTCGGGGGACATGGACAGCGCAATTGTCATTCGCACAATGTGCCTTAAGGGCGGCAGGGCATACATCCGTGCAGGCGCAGGGGTTGTCTATGACAGCAGTCCCGAATCCGAATACCTTGAAACTGAAAAGAAGGCCGGGGCATGCCTGAAGGCTCTGGGGGCTGAAAAATGAAAGTCCTCTTTGTGGATAACTTTGACTCCTTCACATTTAACCTTGTTGATGAGTTCGAAAAAAGGGGGTGCAGCATCAGGGTTTACCGGAACAACATTAGCATGGAGGCCTACAGGGACGCAATTGAGGGGTTCAGGCCCGATCTTCTTGTGATCTCTCCCGGCCCGTCTTCGCCCAAGGACGCGGGAAACTCAATTCCGCTGATTCGTAAGTACCATGACAAAATCCCGCTTTTTGGCGTTTGCCTGGGCCACCAGGCAATTGTAGAGGCCTTTGGGGGTGTAGTGGGTCATGCACCCACAATAATCCACGGCAAGCCGTCCAGGATATTTCATAATGCAAAAGGCATTTTCTCGGGGTTAGGCAGTCCATTTCAGGCAGGACGGTATCATTCGCTCTCCGGCCTGAAGATTCCCGGCTGCCTGGATATCACAGCTGAAACCGAAGACAAGATTGTCATGGCTGTCCAGCATAAAAAATTCGCGGTATGCGGCGTCCAGTTCCATCCGGAGAGCATTCTTACCCCGGTTGGTGGCATAATCATTGAGAATCTTATCCGGAGGTGCCCAAATGGAAATTAAAGAGGCAATTGCAAAGCTGGTCGATTCAGATGATCTCTCTATGCAGGATGCCGGGGATGTCATGAACCAGATCATGGGCGGTTCTGCAACAGACGCACAGATTGCGGCATTCCTTGTTGCACTGAGGCTTAAGGGAGAGACGATTGATGAGATTACAGCGTGCGCAAGGGTAATGAGGGAAAAGGCAGCAAAAATCTCTCCGGCCGGGCCGCTCCTGGATGTGGTTGGAACCGGCGGGGACTCTTCAGGGACATTCAACATCTCTACGGCCTCAGCATTTGTTGCTGCGGGCTGCGGCATTGGTGTAGCCAAGCACGGCAACAAGGGGGTGAGTTCAAAAAGCGGCTCAGCTGATGTTCTTTCGGCCCTCGGTGTCAATATAGGTCTTGAGCCTGGCCAGGTTGAAGCCTGCATAAATGAAGTTGGCATCGGTTTCATGTTCGCCCCGAAGTTCCATCCGGCCATGAGGTATGCTATCGGCCCGAGAAAAGAGGTGGGCATAAGGACCATCTTCAACATTCTGGGTCCCCTCACAAATCCGGCAGGGGCAGAGTATGAACTGATGGGCGTTTTTGATGAAAAGCTAATCCGGCCGCTTGCAGAGGTGCTGGGGAAACTCGGCTGCAGGCATGCGCTCGTTGTCCACGGCAGCGGAATGGATGAGGTTGCACTCGCACCGACAGCAGTTGCGGAATACAGGGACGGCCAGGTTAAAGCATATACAATCACCGCAGAAGACCTTGGCCTCAGGGCAGCTCCGCTTACGGATCTCCGTGGGGGGACACCTGAAGAAAACGCAGAGACAATCCTTGGCATACTGAAGGGGGAAATAAACGGTCCGAAGAGAGACATTGTTCTCGCAAATTCCGGCGCGGCGCTGGTTGCAGCTGAAAAGGCGCACGATTTCCGGGGGGGGGTTGCAATGGCTGCAAAATCAATTGACGACGGACTGGCTCTTGAAAAACTCGAAAAACTGAAGGAGTTCACAAATGCTGGATAAGGTCAGGCAAAACAAGGAAAAGGAGGTTAAGGAAAGGAAGAAAACACTGCCGCCCTCTCAGATGCGGCTTGCCCTTCCGCTTCGCGATTTCCCGGGGGCAATAAGGAAACGCGCCTTGATTGCCGAGCTGAAAAAGGCATCGCCCAGCAAAGGGACAATTGTGAGGGAGTTCAGCATCCCGAAGATCATATCCATCTACGACCGCTATGCATCGGCCATCTCTGTTCTCACAGATAAGAAATTCTTCTCAGGGGACATTAGGCACATAAGCGAGGTCAGGAAACTGACTTCCCTGCCCGTATTAAGAAAGGACTTTATAATTGACGAATACCAGCTATATGAATCAAGGCATTACGGGGCAGATGCAGTGCTTCTCATCGCAGCAATGCTTGACTTAAGGACCCTGTCGCGGTTCCTTGCTATTTCACATGATCTGGGCATGGCCTGCCTGGTTGAGGTCCACAGCGAAGAGGATCTGCATAGGGTGCTAAGGACAAAAGCAGGGATAATCGGCATAAACAACCGCAACCTTGATACGCTCGAAATTGATCTTGGCACGACGCTTAGGCTCTCGGCAAAGATTCCCGAAGGCAGGATTATCGTTTCAGAAAGCGGAATCCTGGGAAGGGATGATGTCATGAGGCTGAGGGATTCCGCAGATGCATTTCTGGTCGGGACCAGCCTCCTTGCCGGCAGCACAAGAAACAAGGTCAGGGAAATCTATGATGCGATCCGGCCGGATCCGCGCATAAAGGTTTGCGGCCTAACACGAAAAGAGGACGCACTTTATGCAGCAGAGCTTGGCGCAGACTACCTGGGCTTCATTTTTTACAAAAAGAGCCCGCGGTACATTGATCCGGCAAAGGCAAAGAAAATTATCTCTGCAGTCCGGGCAAAATACGGAATCCGCTGCCCGGCGATGGTCGGCGTCTTTGTAGATGAATGCCCCTGTAATGTAAAAGATGCAACGTTCCTGGACTATGTGCAGCTCTCAGGAAATGAGTCGCCAGGCTACGCAGCAGAGCTTCAGGCAGCTGGCCTGGCTGTCATAAAGGCATTGCATATAACAGACAGCCTGGAACCTGCAGAGGACTACAGCTGCCTGATCCTGCTTGATACGCATCACGGCAGCCAGTATGGCGGCACAGGCAAATCCTTTGACCACGGGCTTCTTGAAACATTTGATCGGAAGTATATCCTTTCCGGGGGCCTGAATCCGGACAACGTCTCAGGCTGCCTCAAATACAGACCATTTGCTGTTGATGTTGCCAGCGGAATTGAGCAAAGTCCCGGAATAAAGGACAAGGCAAAGATGAAGCGTTTTTTTAAGGTGATAAAATGAAGCAGTTTGGAAAATACGGGGGAAAATTTGTTCCAGAAACCCTGATGCCGGCACTTGAGGAACTGGAATCTGCGTTTGGCAGATGCAGGAAGGACAAGCAGTTCCAGATGGAATACTCTGCGCTTCTTTCCGGGTACGCGGGCCGGCCTACCCAGCTGACACACTGCAAAAGGCTCAGCGACAGGCTCGGCTACAGGATTTACCTGAAGCGCGAAGACCTTGCGCATACAGGCGCACATAAGATCAACAACGCGCTCGGCCAGGCCCTTCTCGCAAAATACATGGGAAAAAAGCGCATCATAGCAGAGACCGGCGCAGGCCAGCACGGTGTTGCAACTGCAACGGCCGCCGCCAAGCTCGGTCTCAAGTGCGAGGTCTACATGGGCAGTGTTGACATGGAACGCCAGAAGCTGAACGTATTCAGGATGGAGCTTCTGGGTGCAAAGGTGACACCTGTTGAATCAGGCTCAAAAACACTGAAGGACGCAATAAACGAGGCACTGAGGGACTGGACAACAAACGTGCAGGACACCCACTACCTCCTGGGGTCGGTTCTTGGCCCGCATCCTTATCCGACGATGGTTGCACATTTTCAGTCGATGATTGGCAAAGAGGCAAGGGAACAGATTCTTGCTGCAGAGGGCCGGCTCCCGGCAGCAGTTATTGCCTGCGTGGGCGGCGGTTCCAATGCCATCGGCATTTTCAGGGGCTTTCTTCATGACAAGGGCGTGAGGCTTATCGGCGTTGAGGCAGGGGGGCTCGGCATATCTTCGGGAAAGCATGCCGCGCGCTTTGCAGACAAAAAACTCGGAAGGCCCGGCATACTTCACGGGACCCTGACCTATGTGCTGCAGGACAAGTTCGGCCAGATATACAACACCCACTCGGTCTCAGCAGGGCTTGATTATTCAGCTGTTGGCCCTGAGCACGCAATGCTTCGCGACCTCAGGCGGGCAGAATACACATATGCTACAGACAAACAGGCCCTGGATGCCCTGAAGATCCTGAGCACAGAGGAGGGAATCATTCCCGCGCTTGAATCCGCCCACGCGGTTGCCTATGCAATTGAGGCAAAATTCGGCAGGAACGACCTGGTTATTATCAATCTTTCGGGGCGGGGTGACAAGGACATGTTCCACGTCGCAGCTCAGCTTGGCAAAAAGATGTGATACTTACAATGTAAGTAAAGGTGATCCCATGAAACGAATCAAGAAAACATTTCAGAATCTCAAAAAAAGCGGCCGCGGAGCACTGATTCCATTTACAGTAATTGGCTATCCTGACTACGGCAAAAGCCTGGAGGTTGTAAAGACTCTTGCCAGGAGCGCGGACATGCTTGAGCTGGGCCTTGCATTCTCTGACCCCATTGCAGACGGCCCCACAATCCAGGAAGCGGACAGGGTTGCCCTGCAAGGAGGCATAAACACAGACCTTGCCTTCCGGTTCATTGCTGAAGTGCGCAGGTTTACGCAGATCCCCATTGGCCTTTTGGTCTATGCTAATCTCATCTTTCAGAGGGGGATTGGCATGTTCTATTCAGATGCAGCAAAAGCAGGCGTTGACTCGGTCCTCGTTGCAGATCTGCCAGTAGAGGAATCTGACGAATACGTGAAAGCAGCGGAAAAGGCGGGGGTTGATACCGTCTTCATTATAAGCCCGCTTACAGATGAGGCAAGGATGAAGATGATCCTTGAGAAGACAACGGGCTTTGCCTATCTGGTCTCAAGGCTGGGCGTAACAGGTGCAAAGGCCTCGCTTCATAAGAGCGCGCTTGAGCTTATCCGGAGGGCAAGGAAGCATACTGTCCTGCCAATCTGCGTGGGGTTCGGAATATCAAGGCCAGAGCACGTTAGGTCTGTCTTGGCAGCAGGTGCAGACGGCGCAATTGTGGGGTCGGCCGTGGTTGACCGCATTAGAAATGACGCCGAAATGGAAAAGTATCTAAAGGAGCTGAAAGCCGCAACCTGACATGTGGGCAGCACTCTCTGTTCTGGCAGGATTTGGGGACGCAACAGTCTATGCAGCCATGAAAAAGCTGCAGGGCATTGATCCTCTGGTAATCGTCTGGGTGCGCTTCGCCTTTGCCATCCCTTTTCTTGTGCTTTCGCTGTTCTTTTATGATCATTCGTGGCCTGCCCGGCAGTTTTACCCGGCCATGGTTCTCAATGCCCTATTGATTGCACTGGGGTCATACCTGATGTACTGGGCAACACAGCGCTCTGATTTGTCAAAATCCATACCGCTCCTGAACCTGACTCCCCTGCTGCTGATCCTCACATCTTACCTCATGCTGGGTGAGGAGCCCGCCATATCCGGCGTGTTTGGCATAATCCTGATAGTTATCGGTGCCTTTGCAATCAATATCTCAGAGGCTCACCATGGCATTCTGGAGCCCTTCAGGATTCTTCTTAAGAACAAAGGCGCTCTTTGTGTTGCAGCAGTTGCAGTGATCTACAGCGTAACAGCAAGCCTCTCAAAAATCGGAATACTGTATTCAGACCCCGCGCTATTCAGCCTGGCAAGCTATGTCTTTATTGCAGTTCTCTTTCTGCCAAGTTTTGCCAATGGGGTCAGCAGGATCAATTTCAGAAAAAACCTGCCTCTTTTCATCATCATGGGAACCGCAGGCGGCGTCATGATGTTCACTGCAGCAGTTGCTGTCAAGATGGCTTTGGTGTCATATGTCATCTCGCTTAAGCGCCTCAGCACATTCTTCAGCGTTCTCTATGGTTACTTTCTTTTCAAAGAATCAGGCATCCGTGGAAGCCTTCTCGGAACATGCCTGATGATCTGCGGAGCATTGCTAATTACTGTCTGACCTTTCCGGCAATCTTCCACAGCAGATTGAACTGCTTCCTGTAGGCGTCAGCAAGGTTCCTGTTCCTTGTGATGATCGCATGGTTGGGGTTGCCCCAGATTATTATCGTAAGGGTATCATTGTAAACATACATCGGTGTCGGGTTGAATGATTCCTTTCCTATGCACCTGTAGGCTGTCTGGCTGCCTTCAACAAGGTGCCTGTCGCCCTTCCTTATCAGAATCCGTTCTCTGCAGCCCATTTTTTTCAGCCGCCCGATGTGCTGCTTAAGGGCAATCAGGTCTTCTTCCATGAACTTTTTTTCCTCTGCCCCCGAGAGCAGCACCTCGCCCCTCCTTGTGGCAAACTCTTTGATTATGTCCCGGTATACGGTCCTGATAACGCCCTTTCCCTTGAAAACCTCAACACTCGTACTCTCTTTGGGCAGCCTTGTCAGCCTTGCCAGCTGAGGCAGGACTGACCTGAAATCTTCCTCCTTATCTTTCAGATAGTCCAGGATTTTTTCAGGGCTAATTCCCTGAAAACACTTCTTGTTGTTTTTCACGACATAGCTGGCGAACCCTTTTTCCAGGAGCCTGTCCAGCGCATCATACACCGCCTGCCTGTGCAGCCCGGATATGCGGGCAATCTCATTTGCTGTTGCTGAGCCAACGCTTAGCAGTTTAAGGTACACCTCTGACTCGTTGTTTGTAAGGCCAAGCTCCTTTAAGGCTTCTTTTATCATGGTAGTTTCGTAAAAACTTTTACTACTTAAATTTATTACTGTTTTCGCTCTCCACTTTATCATGGTTACTGCAAGGGAGCAGATGGAATCTGCGGTTATGGAGCTGTGCCGGGATGTTAGGCCCATTGCTTCAGAAGACAGCTACCTGATAAACACATTCAAAGACGGCCGGTTTGGGGTTAGCTTCCTGTCCTATATAATCTATGCCAATGGCTACAACGAAAGGGGCATGAGCAGAAAACACCCGCTGGGACTCATCTATGATGATGGTTCCACAAGGTTTGCGCTGGGTTTTTTTGCAAGGGAATCTGATGACACTGTCCACATGCACATAATTGCACCAGTTGGAAGTCTTCTGACTGTCGATCGCTTTGTTAAGACAATCCAGGACAAAATGCCCGGATTAACTTGCTATATAAGGCATCTTACATCACAGCAGAGGACCCACCTGAACCGGTTGGGCTATCATACAGTTACTGCAGGATGCAGCCAGAAGTGGCACCCCGGCGCATTTGCAGAGGATGAGACCTTCAACCACCGGGTTGTTGACATCTCAGCAGCGTTCGGAAAGCATTTCAGAAGGAACATACGGCAGTTTGAACGGTTCCAGTCAGCTGCAAATCGCCTCGATATCCGGGAATACACACCCGGACAGCTGTCGGATGCAGAGTTCATTATCAGGAGCCATTTTCGCTGGCTGAAGAGCAGGAACAAAAACATCGGCTCCTCCTGGGAGGACTACATGGGTGTTGTAGAAAATCTTCCAGCAGGAAAAAACGGGCACGATTATTTCGCATACATTGGCTACCTCCAAAAGAAGCCGGCAATGCTCTTTATAGGTGAGCGGACAGGCAAGACAGCTGCCGGGCTCTATTCCTGCTTTGCGCTTCGTCACCTCCACAAAAACCGCGATTACAGCAACGGGATATCTTCTTATGCCTACATGCATGCCTTCGGCAACATGCGAAAAGCAGGCATAAGAGAAGTGGATGTCGGCGGATCAGAGACAACGGACCTTGATGACTTCAAGAGGCGAACCCTCTGCGCAAGGGAAGCCCCAACATACTGGGTAGTGCCAAGCCACCCCCTATATGCGACGGAAACCAGACTCCCATCATGAAGTTTATTCAGGTAAATCAGGAAGAAAGGCCAAGGTTTATGGACTGCTGGTCTGAGCATGTGATGACTCAGTCTGACAGGGGCCGGTCAAGGCAGCAGAATGTTATGATAAGCTCGTGCATGAGGGTGAGCCAGGATTTCCAAAGAAGGGTATCTCAAGATGGTCAGTTAGCCTCAGCCATAATTATTCATGAATTGGGGAAAATACTGCGCCGCCGCCTCCCTGGCAGCACCGTCCAGATCCCTGGCCAGCCTATTTCTGCAGTGCCAAATCCTTGCCTTGACTGTAGTCACCGGAATTCCCAGCTGATCTGAAATATCCCGGTAGCTGTAGCCTTGGATCATAAGATCAACGACTTCTCTCTGGTCGGGAACATCCCAAAGGACCGCATCAACAGCCACAGTCAGCATTCTTATGTCCAGCTCCCTGTCGGCGCGGCTCCACGAGACCAGTTCGGGGGTGTCAGCATCGCATACCGATTCAAGAGATACGTGCCGCCTCCTGTTGTCATTTCTGGCAACCTCTCTTGCTCTGTTAATGGCTATCCTGTACGCCCACGTGTCCATCAGGGCGGTGTCTTGGAGTGTATGGTATTTTTGAGCAACCCTTATGGCCGTATCCTGCAGCACAGCCTCGGGATCAACACCCGGGAAACGACCTGAGAGATATTGGATAATCGGGCCCCCTTTTCGCATATACCAACTTCTGACAGCTTCAGATGCTTCTGCTGAGATGGGCTCCGGTGCCTTATCTTGTTTCATGGTAGCTATTGCACATCAATCAGTATATAAATGTTACTATTTATGGGTAGTTAATCAATACCCGAGGAACACAGAACGGCGCGGGATGTCGTCTATAACTGCCTATTCATTGTCCCCGTTGAAGGCCCGAATTCAAATAGGTTTCTATTTTTTTCAATATCGAAAAAAATTGCAACAAAACCAAAACCTTTATATACCACTGACACCCTTCTTCCCATTATGACAGCAAAGCTAACCCCTAAGCAGTCTTGTTCTGTTAGCTTCAGCTATTACTTTTGGTTCTAAAGGCTAGATTTTGTTTTCAAAATCTGCCCGAGCATCTAAAAAACTTTAACATATTACAATGAACGGCATCCAGCTCAAGGAAATGATGGAAGAGCACCGGCAAGGCAAACATATAGATGCCAACATGGATTCCAAGGAACTTCTCAGGATCCTGAATAACGAAGGCTATCTCAAAATCAACACGAATGCGCTCCTCCTTATGGGCAGCTACGGCCATTTTGTCGACCGGATGATAATGAAAAAGGGCGCGCTTGCTACGCTGGATGCTCTCGATAAGGTATATACGCTCAATAAAAACCCGAGTTTTAACGAGATAATGAATGCAGTTGAACTAAACGGAAAATATGTGGGAGGTAAAAGATGATAGTTGTTATGAAGAGGGGTGCTGAAAAGGCACAGGTTAAGCATGTAATTGAAAAGATCGAAAACGCCAAGCTCAAACCCGTCCCGCTGTATGGGACAGAACGCACCGTTATTGCAGTCATCGGTGATGAGAGGGTCCTTCAGGTGGAAAGCCTCGCAGTCCTTTCGGGGGTGGAGAAGGTAATGCCTGTTCTCAAGCCGTACAAGCTTGTCAGCAGGGAATTCAAAAAGGAAAACACGGTTGTCAGGGTCGGTGATGTCTCAATAGGCGGAAACGGCATCGTCATAATGGCTGGCCCATGTACGGTTGAGGGCAGGGATCTGATACTTAAGACTGCAGAGGCAGTAAAGGCAGCAGGTGCAAAGATCCTGAGGGGCGGCGCGTTTAAGCCCAGGACCTCGCCGCACGATTTCCAGGGTCCTGGGGAAGAGGGGCTGAAGCACCTGGCAGAGGCCAGGGAGAAGACCGGGCTCCTGATTGTTACCGAGGTTATGGACACCCGAGATGTTGAGCTTGTTGCCAGCTACGCCGATATCCTGCAGATCGGGACAAGGAACATGCAGAACTTTGAGCTGCTCAAGGCAGTCGGAAAGATCAAGAAACCCGTTCTCCTTAAGCGCGGAATGTGTGCAACATACAAGGAATTCCTCCTTGCTGCCGAATACATAATCGCAGAGGGCAACCATGATGTAATACTCTGTGAGAGGGGTGTAAGGACATTTGAGACACACACCAGGAATACGCTTGACCTTGCAGCAGTGCCGGCCATTAAGGAACTTAGCCATCTTCCGGTAGTTGTAGACCCCAGCCACGGCACAGGCAAATGGAGCCTCGTTGCTCCAATGAGCAAGGCAGCCGTCGCAGCCGGGGCAGACGGGCTTATTATTGAGGTTCATCCAGATCCGGAAAACGCAGTGACTGATGCAGACCAGACAATTAGCACAGAGCGCTTCTCTAGGCTTATGGCTGAGCTGAGGCCAGTTGCAGGGGCGGTGGGGCGGAAGATATGCTGACGCTGTATCTTGTAAGGCATGGTGAAACCGACTGGAACACTGAGCAGCGGATGCAGGGCACAGTAGACACCGAACTCAACAGCACAGGTGTTTCACAGGCAGAAAGGCTGGCTATGCGATTAGGGAACAAGCAGATTAGTGCAGTATATTCAAGCGCGCTCAGAAGGGCCATTGTGACTGCCGAGATTATTGCCGGGCCCCATAACCTGAAGGTTAATCATCTTGCTGAGTTCAACGAGATAAACTACGGGGCATTTGAGGGCCTGACCCGCACCGAGATTAGGCAGAGATTTGCCCGGGAGTGGGAGGAGCGTGAAAGGGATAAGGCCAATGTTCCCCCGCCGCAAGGCGAAAGCTACCTGAAGCTGTATGGCCGTGTTCAGCGTGGGCTGGACAGGGTGTTTTCAGATCACAAGAAGGGCAGCATTGTAATCGTCGGTCATGGCGGCTCCCTGAGGATGATTATCGCCAACCTCATGAAAACGCCGGTTAACAGTAAACTGAGCAGCCATAAATTCAAAAACGGCTCGCTGACAGTGATTGAGATTGACGGGACTACAGCCAAACAGAACATTTTTAACTGCGATGAGCATTTAAGGGAAGATGAGGGTTAGGCTTCATAAAAAGGCCGACAGTTCTTATGATATTATTGTCGGCAGCAGGATAGGCATCCCTGTACAGCTGGGCAACTGCAGCAGCTGTTTCATTATCACTGATTCTGTTGTTAAGAAACTCTATGGTGTGCAACTGCTGGCCGAGGTGCAGAAACGGAACCGGGCGCACCTTCTGAGCTTTCCTGCGGGCGAAAAGCACAAGACCCTTGACACATTTTCAGGTCTCATCGACATGCTGCACGCTCAGGGTGCTGACCGGCGCTCACTCATAATTGCCCTGGGCGGCGGAGTGGTCGGTGATGTCGCCGGATTTGTGGCATCTGCCTATATGCGCGGCATTGATTTCATTCAGGTTCCAACGACACTCCTGGCAATGGTAGACAGCAGCGTTGGCGGAAAGGTTGGCGTGGATACCAAGGACGGCAAAAATCTCATTGGTGCATTTCACCAGCCAAAGGCAGTCCTCATTGACACCGAAACCCTGGCTACGTTGCCTGAAACAGAGTTCAGAAACGGCATGGTAGAGCTAGTAAAGCACGCAATTATCCGGGACAGGGATTTCTTTAAGGACCTCGAGTCCAACATTGACAGGGTTCTGGCAAAAGAACGCCTGGAAGACGCAATTCTTGCATCTGTGCGGATCAAGGCCTGGATAGTGGAGGAGGACGAAAAGGAAGCAGGCATCAGGAGGCTTGTCAACTACGGGCACACCTTTGGCCATGCAATCGAATCTCTCAGCAGCTACGCAGTACCTCACGGGGCGGCCGTGGCCAAAGGCATGTTGATTGCCGCAAAGCTGTCTGCAGAGCTGGGTCATCTCTCTGAAGCTGAACTTAAAAGGCATAACAGGCTGATTGAAAAGATACAGCCCGCCTGGAAACTGGGCCTGAGGCCATCTGATCTGATCCGGAGCATGAAGCATGATAAAAAGGCGCACCACGGCAAACTGGTCTTTGTGCTGCTCGACGGGATAGGGAAGGCCTTTGTGGCAGATTCGGTGCCAGAGGATGTATTAAGAAAAGTCCTGGGGGAACAATGATCTGCATACCGATCACGGCAAGAACAGCACCAGAGGCAGAGCGGGACATTGCGCTAGCAAGGGATGCTGACATTATTGAGTTACGCCTGGACTGCCTGGACTCTGTTGACAGCAGGGCGCTTGAGCGCCTGATGTCGCTCTTTTCACCGGTCATTGTTACCTTCCGGGGCGGCAGGGTTAAGGATGAAAAAAGGCTTTCCATCCTTAAGCGCGCCCTTGATCTGGGTGCAGACTACATTGACCTTGACCTTGACCTTGGCAAAGATGCCATAAAAGAATTCCTCGGCCGCAGGACAAAGATCATTGTATCCTACCACAATTTCAGGGCCACCCCTGACCTGTCAGGGATATATGATAAGATTGCGTCTCTTGGGCCCGACATAATAAAGATAGCCACAACGGCCAACCGTTACACCGACAATCTCAAGCTCCTCAATCTCCCGGCAGACAAAGACAGAATTGTCCTCTGCATGGGGCAAAAGGGGCTTGTCAGCCGCATACTCTACAGGAGGTTCAATTCCATCCTGACATATGCATCACTTGCTCCTGAAAAAGAGTCTGCCCCGGGCCAGATACCGGCATATGAGCTCAGGGGCATCTATAGGGCAGGCGGGCTTGACGCATCAACGCAGCTAGTGGGGCTGATTGGCAACCCGGTTGCGCACTCAGTCTCATACCTGATGCACAACAAGATGTTTGTGGATATGGGGCTGAATTATGTATACATCCCTTTCCAGGTCGATGACCTCGGGGATTTCATTGCATTTGCACGGCAAATCTGCATGAGGGGGTTCAATGTCACGATCCCCCACAAGATTGCTGTTATGAAGCACCTAGATGCGGTTGACGAAACCGCAGGAAAGATTGGCGCAGTCAACACCGTTGTTAATGACCGCGGCTTTATAGGCTACAACACAGACGGTACTGGTGCAGTGGCTGCATTAAGGGAGCGGACCAGGGTCCGCGGAAAAAAAATCCTTGTTCTGGGTGCAGGCGGCGCAGCAAGGGCTGTAGCCTATGGCCTCGTCCAGGCGGGGGCAGAACTGAGCATCTATAACCGGACCAAAGAAAAAGCAGATGCCCTGGCCGGGGAGCTGGGCTGCAAAAGCGGCATGATCGATGACCCCGACATAATAGTCAACACGACCTCAGTTGGCATGGGTCCGGACAAACTAACACCCATTGACGAGCAGAAGCTTAAGAGGGCAATAGTCATGGATATAGTGTTCAATCCCATGAAGACCCGCCTCATAAGGGATGCCGAAAAGCGGGGCAACATGGCGATTTCCGGAATAAAGATGCTGGCCTATCAGGGGGCCGCAGGGTTTAGGCTCTGGACAGGAAAAAAGCCGGACGCAGGCATCATGGAAAGCATTGCCATGGAGGCGTTAAAATGAAACTCAAGGTAAGACAATCGGGCCTTAATGGCACAATCGAGATACCGGCCTCAAAGTCCCATACAATCAGGGCAGTTGTCTTGGCATCTCTCGCAGGCGGCACATCCGAGATCCTCAATCCGCTTGACTCTGCAGATGCCATTTCAGCAAGGGATGCATGCCGGGCACTCGGCGCCGACATAGAAGAAAATAAATCCTGGAAGGTCAGGGGATTTGCAGGAGTTCCAAGGCCAAGCCAAAACCGCATTGATGTTGGGAACAGCGGAACCACGCTGCGGATAGTCGCGTCTGTGGCAGCACTGGGCGACCGGGAAATCATCTTTGACGGTGATGAGTCCATCAGGAAGCGCCCCATGCAGCCGCTTATCAACTCATTGAATGACCTGGGTGCGGCTGCAAGATCAATCCGCGGCAACGGCAGCTGCCCAATATCCGTCAGGGGCAGGATGGCTGGTGGCGTAACAACAGTTGACGGCATAACCTCTCAGTACCTCTCAAGCCTTCTCATCAGCTGTCCGCTAGCCGAGAATGACACCCATATTGCTGTCAGAGACCTTCATGAGAAGCCCTATGTGGGAATGACCCTGCGCTGGCTTGACAGGCAGGGAATCAGGTATGAGAATCGTGCGTTCAGTGAATTTCATGTATATGGCAACCAGGAATACAAAGGCTTTAAAGAGCGGGTGCCGGCCGACTTCTCGTCGGCAACATTCCCACTCTGTGCAGCGGCCATTACAGATTCAGATATCACGCTAAAGGGTCTTGATATGGATGATGCCCAAGGTGACAAGGCGGTAATAGGCATGCTTAGGTCCATGGGCGCAGACATCACCGAAACAGCACGCGGCATCCGCGTTAAGGGGGGCGAGCTGACTGGCACTGAGCTGGACCTTAATGACACACCCGATGCACTGCCCGCACTGGCTGTTGTTGGAACCTTTGCAAAAGGAAAGACAATACTGAAGAACGTGTCTCATGCCCGGATCAAGGAGACAGACAGGATTGCGGCAATGGCATCTGAACTTGCCAGGATGGGTGCAGACATAAAGGAACGCCCGGACGGCCTCATAATAAAAAAGAGCAGCCTGACCGGCTGCAGTGTTCATGGCTACAGCGATCACAGGATAGTCATGGCGCTCTCCCTCGCAGGAATGATGGCCGGCGGCATTACTGAGATCGACACTGCAGATTCAGTTGGCGTTACATATCCCGGCTACATAAAAGACATGGCCTCGCTGGGGGCGGGTTTCTCACAATGATTGCACTCATCGGTTTCAAGGGATGCGGAAAGACGAGCATAGGAAAAGAACTTGCAAAAATCCGCGGCATGAGATTCATTGACCTTGACAGGGTTATTGAAGACAGGTACGAAGCAGCGGAAGGGGAATCGCTCAGCTGTAGGCAAATATACATGAAAAAAGATAAAAAATACTTTAGAAACTGTGAAAAAAGCGCATTAAACTCCATATCAGGTGAAAATGTGGTCCTCTCAACCGGCGGCGGAACACCGGTCGACAACGGCCTTGCCCTGAAATCAATGGCAAGGGTAATTTATTTAAAGGTCGATTCCGATACGCTTTACAGGCGGATCATGGCAAAGGGGATGCCGGCATTTTTTGACGGGAATGATCCCCGGGGCTCTTTTGAGCGATTGCTTGCAGAGCGGGAGCCCGTGTATGAGGGTATTGCTGATGTAACCGTTGATGTGTCCGGACTTACAAAGGCACAGGCTGCAAAGCAGGTGGCAGGAAAATGACAAGCACATTCGGAAGGCAGTTCAGGATTACGACATTCGGAGAAAGCCATGGGGCGGCGCTCGGCGTAGTTATAGATGGTGTCAGGCCCGGGCTTGCTATCTCAGAGCAGGATATCCAGCGCGAGCTTGACAGGCGAAAGCCCGGCCAGAGCAGGGTCTCTACTCCGAGAAAAGAAGATGACCGGCCTGAGATACTCTCGGGAATATTCGATGGAAAGACCACCGGAACA
Source organism: archaeon (assembly GCA_043823195.1). Lineage (GTDB taxonomy): Archaea > Nanobdellota > Nanobdellia > Woesearchaeales > JBDRAZ01 > JBDRAZ01. Next base: position 14,270 of record JBDRAZ010000055.1, on the reverse strand, counting down.
CCAATATGCATAATTGTGCGTAACAGGGACCATGATCCGTCCAGCTACGACAAGCTAAAAGATGTTTTCCGCCCGGGCCACGCAGCATTTGCGTTCCTGAAAAAATACGGGATATACGACTACCGTGGAGGGGGAAGGTCATCTGGACGGGAAACCGTCGGGCGTGTTGCCGCAGGGGCGGTTGCAAAAAAGATCCTGCAAAAAGAGGGCATAACGATCCTTGCATACACCCTGGAGATTGGCGGCATAAGGGCGAAGGAATTTGATCCTGAGGAAATTGAGCGCAACCCAGTCCGCTGCCCTGACAAAAAGGCAGCAAAGGCCATGGAGAGAAAGATCCTGGAAGCCAAGTTGCACGGCGACTCTGTCGGCGGCATCGTTGAGGTAAGGATTAAGAATCTTCCGGCCGGCCTTGGCGACCCGGTCTTTGACAAGCTCGATGCAGACCTCGCAAAAGCAATCATGTCAATTGGGGCAACAAAGGGCTTTGAGATCGGTGCCGGGTTCAGGGCGGCGACTATGCCGGGGTCTGTCTGCAATGATGAGCTTACAAGCAAGGGTTTCATGTCAAACAACGCAGGCGGCGTCCTTGGCGGAATCTCAACCGGGCAGGAGCTGGTAGCCCGAGTTGCAGTTAAGCCGCCCTCATCCATTGGAAAGGAACAAAGGACAATTGACAGTGACGGCAATGATATCACGATCAGCATTGGGGGCCGCCATGATCCGTGCATCTGCCCAAGGGTTGTGCCGGTTGTTGAGTCCATGGCAGCGCTGGTAATTGCTGACCGGCTTGAGGCGCAGAAGGCACTGAAGTCAGCAAGTGGCCTGAAATCATTAAGGTCTCACATTGATGCCCTTGATGCCGAGCTGATAAGGATCCTTACTGAACGGTTCGGGCTGTGCAACGATATAGCAGAAATGAAGCGGCAGGCAGAGATGCCCATACACGACAGGTCAAGGGAGGAGGCAATCCTCAAAGCCGTTAAAAAATCAGGCCTTGAAAGGAAATTTGCTGAACGGCTTTTCAGGCTCATTTTGAAGGAATCAAAAAGGATACAGCAATGAGGATAGGGATAATCGGCTTCGGAAGGTTCGGCAAACTCGCAGCCCGCCACCTGAAAGCAGATTTTTATGTAGTGGCATCCAGCAGAACCGATCGCGGGGCAGAAGCGCGAAGGATGGGCGTTGCCTTTGCGCCGGTAGAAGATGCTGCATCACAGGACATTGTCATCCTTTCTGTTCCGATTTCAGCAATGGAGGCAACACTGAAAAGGATCGGGCCGCATCTCAAGGCCGGCGCCACAGTGATCGACACCTGTTCAGTAAAAGAGGTTCCGGTCTCCCTTATGCAGAAGCATCTTCCTGAACACGTCCGGATTCTGGGCACCCATCCGCTTTTCGGGCCGGACAGCGCAGCAAAAACCCTGGCTGGCAGAAAGATCGTTCTGTGCCCGGTCCGCATAGATGAAAGGCCCATTGCGGCATATCTTCGGAAAAAGGGCCTTGAAGTTATTGTCGCAACAGCTGAAGAGCATGACAGGGCAATCGCGCACTCACTCAACTTTGTTCATCTTATCGGCCGGGCAATGATTGAGCTGGGTGTCGGGCCGCAGGACATTGATACGGTTGGCTACAACGCACTCCTGAAGATCCTGAACTCAGTTCAGAACGACTCCATGGAGCTGTTCCGTGATATGAACAAATACAACCGCTTTGCAGCCGGGATCAGGAAACGCCTGATAAGGACCCTGCAGGGCATAGATGAATCACTATGAAGATCGCATTCCAGGGGGAGGCTGGCGCATACAGCGAGGCGGCGATATTCCAGCATTTCGGAAGGGTTTCCGCTGTGCCCTGCAAGACCTTTGCAGATGTTTTTGGCGCAGTTGAAACAGGTGCAGTTGATCTGGGCGTGATTCCGATCGAAAACTCTCACGCCGGAAGCATTACCGAGAACTATGACCTGCTTCTGGAGCGCGGGCTTTTCATTGTGGATGAAATCTACTTCAGGGTTGTCCATTGCCTGCTTGCAAACCAGGGGGCAAAACTTGAAGGCATAAAAAAGGTCTGCTCGCATCCCCAGGCCCTGCAGCAGTGCCGGGCATTCCTTTCACAGCACAGATTTCAGCAGTTAGCAACAAGCGATACAGCCGAGAGCGCAAGGCTTATTAAAAAGAAAGGGTCTGCCAATGAAGCGGCCATCGCAAGCGAACTGGCGGCAGAGCTTTACAGCCTGGTCATCCTGGAGAAGGGCATCGAGACTGACAAGGAGAACACAACCAGGTTCCTGGTCATTTCAAAAAATAAATCTTCAGAGCACCATAAGAGTTCAAAGACCTCTGTTGTCTTCAATACAAAGGACATCCCCGGAGCGCTCTACAATTGCCTCGGCTGCTTTGCAAACAAGGGAATCAACCTGACCAAGGTGGAGTCCCGCCCGGTCAGGCACAGGTCCTGGAACTACCTGTTTTATCTTGACTTCGTGGGGCATATAGAGGATGAGCTTGTCAGGGGCGCGCTGGACCAGCTGGATAAGTATACATCTTTTGCAAAGGTCCTTGGCTCATATCCGTCCCGAAGGAATAAATATAAATAAAGCTGATAATTTGGCAATACTAATGACAGATCTTGACGCACTGAGCGCAAAGCTTCATCCCCTGGAAAGGGAGGTTCTCCCAAAAATCTCCGCTAATACGTCCTTTGACGATATAGTCAGGGCCACAGGGCTCAAGGATGTTGAGGTTATGCGCGCCCTGCAATGGCTGCAGAATAAGGGTGTAATCGAGCTCTCTCAGGAGATAAAAGAGGTAATTAACCTGGATTCAAACGGAAAAAAGTACACCAGGGAGGGCCTTCCTGAAAGAAAGTTTCTTGAGGCGGTCAGGGATAAACCCCTTGCGCTTGAAGAACTTGGGGGATCTGGGCTTTCGCGCGATGAGATTAACATCTGCATCGGCCTTCTGAAATCAAAGGCCGCAATTGACATTAAAAAGGACGCGGGCCTGATTATTTCGATCAACCCAAACGGCAAAAGGCTTCTTGAAGGCGGATTCCTTGAAGAATCCTTCCTGAGGGCGGGCTTCCCCCGTGATGCATCATCGCTCGGGCCAGAGGAAAAGTTTGCGTTTGAGGCGCTGAAAAAACGAAAAAACATAGTCCGGGAAGATGTCATAAAGTTAAGGTCTGCCAGGCTCACCCCGATCGGGGAGGCACTCCAGAAAACCGCCCTGAAAACCGATGTTGTTGATTCCATCACGCCGGCAATGCTAAAGTCCGGCAGCTGGAAGGGCAAGGATTTCAGGAGTTATGATATCAGGATCAATGTGCCGAGGATCTCGGGCGGCAGAAGGCATTTTGTCAGGGAAGTCACTGAATATGTCAAGAAAATCTGGCTGGAGCTTGGCTTTAAGGAAATGACGGGCCCCATGGTGCAGACATCCTTCTGGAACTTTGATGCGCTGTTCACTGCCCAGGACCACCCCACGCGCGACCTCCAGGACACCTTTTATGTCAGGAATCCTGCGAAGGGAAAACTTCCTGCGGCATCGCTTGTGTCCAATGTCCAGAAAACCCACGAAAACGGCTGGACCACGGGCAGCAAGGGCTGGGAATATTCCTGGAACCCTGAACTTGCGAAGGAAAATGTCATGAGGACCCATACAACTGTCCTGAGCGCACAGACCATTGCAAAGCTTAAGGAAAGCGGCCTTCCGGCAAAGTATTTTGCTGTTGGCAAGTGCTTCCGGAACGAGACCCTTGACTGGAGCCACCTGTTTGAGTTCAACCAGGTTGAAGGCATTGTGGTCGATCCAGATGCAAACTTCAAGCATCTTGTTGGCTATCTTAAGGAGTTTTTCAAAAAGATGGGCTATAAGGTCAGGATAAGGCCGGCCTATTTTCCGTACACAGAACCCAGTGCCGAGGTGGATATCTATGACCCGCGGCACAGGCGATGGATTGAGCTTGCGGGCTCAGGCATGTTCCGCCCTGAACTGGTCAAGCCGCTGCTGGGAAAAGCTGTGCCGGTTCTGGCGTGGGGCCTGGGGCTGTCCAGGCTTGTACCGATGTATTACGGAATGGATGACATTCGTGAGCTTTACAAGAATGACCTCAGGCAGCTGAGGGAGATAAAGAGCTGGATGAGATAATGCCGTCAGTAACACTAAACAAAAAGGTCTTTGAAAAGCTTGTTGGGAGGAAACTGCCTCTTGAAAAGCTGAAAGACAGGATAAGCTACCTGGGAACAGACCTTGAGGGAATCAAGGGCTCAGAGATCAATGTAGAGGTCTTCCCTGACAGGCCGGACATGCTCTCCGAGCAGGGTTTTGCGAGGGCATTCTCAAGCTTCATTGGCGTTCAAACAGGCCTGCGCGCATACGCGATTGAGAAGAGCGGCGAAAAGCTTATCGTGGAAAAGTCAGTAAAAAAGGTCCGGCCCTATACTGCCTGCGCAATTGTGAAGAACCTGGTATTCGATGATGAAAAGATACGCGAGGTTGTCCAGATCCAGGAAAAGCTCCATGTGACGTTCGGCAGGCACAGGAAAAAGGCGGCAATCGGCATTTACCCGGGCGACAAGATAAAATATCCTGTACACTTTGCTGCAAAAAGGCCGGAAGACATAGTATTCAGGCCGCTTGAGTTTCCCAGGGAGATAAACGCAAGGCAGATCCTGTCGCAGCACCCCGCAGGAAGGGAATACGGCCATCTTCTTGAGGGCCTGGAGCTGTTCCCGGTCTTTATTGATGCAAATGGCAGCGTGCTTTCAGTCCCGCCAATCATTAACTCGCATCTGACAGGGAAGGTCACTGAACAGACCACCGAAGTTTTCATAGAATGCTCAGGCCACGATTTCAAGGTCCTCAGAAAATGCTTAAACATAATTGTGACAGCTCTAGCGGACATGGGCGGGAAGATACTATCGATGGATCTGGTGTATCCAGATAAGAGATACACTTCACCGGACCTTACGCCCGAGGAGATGAAGCTTGATCCGGTTCAGGTTAACAAGCTGCTCGGGCTTGGCCTTACTGAAAAGGATATGAAGAAATATCTTGAGAGGATGGGTTATTCATACTCCCGCAGCACTGTTAAGATACCTGCCTACCGGGCAGATATTCTCCACCCCTGCGATCTGGCGGAGGATATCGCCATTGCATACGGTTTTGATAATATTAAGCCCGAGATGCCCAGGGTTCCTACGGTTGCCCAGGAGGACCCATTTGAAAAGTTTAAGGCCAGGGTTGCAAATATCCTCGTAGGCCTGGGATTCCTGGAGCTAAATACATATCATATTACAAACAGGGAGTTCCAGTGTGACCGAATGAACTCTGACCTGAAGCTTGTTGAGCTCTCAAACGCCCTCACCGCAGAACACAACGCACTCCGGGCCTGGATGACTCCGATGCTGCTGCAGGTGCTGTCTGAAAACAAGCACCACGAGTATCCCCAGAACATATTCGATATCGGGGTGGTCTTCAGGAAAGGAAATGCCGAGACCGGTGTCGATGAGGCAGCACGGCTGTGCATTGCCCTTTGCGATAAGGGTGCAGATTTTACAAAGATAAAACAGGTCCTGGACTACCTGGCAAACGCCCTTGACATCAAGTATGGCATTGAGGAAACCACCCACGGCTCATTCATTTCCGGAAGGGTTGGAAGGGTATCTTACCGGGGCCAGAACATAGCTTACATTGGTGAGATACATCCCGGAGTCCTGGCAAACTGGGGCCTGGTTATGCCGGTTGCAGTGCTGGAACTGAACCTTACGGATCTGTATAGCCAGTACCGGGAGCCCCGCAACATTTAAATACTTGCTACTCTTGGGTGGTTAGCGGGTGGTACTATGGTTCATAGGGGGATGCTTGCCGGGCTGGCGGGAATCGTAATTCTTGGCGCAGGCTATTATGCAAAGGTCCAGATTGGCAATATGCAGGATGCAAAACAGGTGGCTGCCTTTGAAGCCCTCCGATTGGACGGACTTCAGGTCTTGCCGGATAACAGCAATGTGCAGTTGCACACAGGAAGCGACGGTGGGGCCTACAGGACCGTTGATGGTTATCTTGATGGCCTGCTGAGCACATTTGCTGATGTATCGCTTGACAGTGCGTTTGTCCGTAACCAGCAGACCCGGGGATGGGATCGCCTGGTTAGTGAAGCTCAGGCAAAACAGGGAGAAGAGGGCATAGTGATAAGCGATGAGGCAATGTCCGCTCTCAGAAACACCCACCGGCGCAACGAAGAAAATTATCCGCAAGGCTACCAGCGGGACAATTAGGACTTCTTAATCTGGCCGGGGTCTTTTGTCCTGGCCTCTTTCATCTGCTTCTTCGCAGGTGCAGCTTTGGCAGCCTTTGCTTTGCCGGTCTTTTCAGGCTTGGCTTCAGCAGCCTTTACTGCCTCTTCAGCCTTCTTTTCCTCGGCTTCGACCTTCTCTTCGACTGCTGCCTTGGCAGCCTCTTTTTCCTTTTTCCGCTCCTCTCTTTTGGCACGGAGCTCTTCAGGCGTCTTTCTCTTCTTTCGTGGCCTTTCCGCCGCCTTTTTAGGCTTGGTCTTTGCAACCTTTATCTTAAGCTTCTTGAGCTCATCGACCACCGTATCATGTGAGGCTTTCTTGTTGATCTTAACAACCTTGTCAAGTGCCTCAAGGTGCTTGATGTTGCACTTCTTGCGCCTGACCTGGCCGTCTATAAGAACAAAATTATCATCAATTACATCAACTATCAGGCATTTCTTGCCGGCTTCCCGTCCGGCAATCTTAACGCATAATCTTCCTACTTCTATCATTTTCTTACTGAATCAACTATTCTTTTTCTCAGGCACTTGCTGCAGAGCACACCGCCGTAAGGCCTTTCCGGCCTTTTCTTTGTCTTGGGCAGGTTCATCATTCTAACAGGCCGTTCCCTTGGGACGCCATGGAGCAATGAACTGCACTCTGCGCATTTCGCCTTTCCCGGTTTCCTGGGTTTATACTGTACTACAGTCCGTCCCCCGGAAGCCTTTTGCGTGATTTTCCTTAGCGATCTTGATTTATGTCTTCCTGATGGCATTTTTTCTTCTGTTTTTTATGATTATTAAGGCTGGAAGCAAGAGGTAGTATTTAAATCTAACCCAATACACCTCGACACTAGTGCAATTTGAGTATTTTTCTCAGCGTCATAGAAAATACGATTGACAGTATGATGTAGGTACCCAGCCAGCCAAGCCTCCAGCCAAATAGGTTAAGCGGCCTGATCTTCTCATTATCTATGCTGATGCTTGCCACATAATCGTCTTTCTTCTTCTCAACCGGCGTTTTATACGCCCTTTCCTCAGTTATCAGGAGCTCTTTGGTATAGGTTCTCCCGTCCATATCATATTCCAGCAGGTATTGGCCTGCCTCTCCCTTAAGTGTCCATACCGCCAGCCCGTTCTTAATCTCCTGGACTGCACCCCCAATGATCTCAACACCCTCCGGGACAGTTATTGTTACGCTTCCGCCCGTCTTTGCAATCAGGGTTGTTGTAAATTCCTGGCCAGGCGCAATAGGATGGAAAGCCAGGTGGCCGTTCAGCCAGCCGAATATTATGATGATTGGAAGGAAGGTGATGAGTGTCGGCTTCATGGAATGCATCATGTACTTCATGTTCTTTTCCATTGCCTGCTTCTGGACAGCCATCATCTTCTTGGGGTCGTGCTTGAGCTCCTTCATCTCCTTCTGGAGCTTTTTCATCTCATCCTTAAGGGACTTCATGAGATCCTGGTCAGTCATCCATCTGTAGACCAGAGTTATCAGGATGGAAATGCCCAGCGCAATTATCGTAATCGACGCCAAAGGCGGCAAATCCAGAAGCGGCGCAAGAAGCGGGTTAATAAATGATTCAAACATGGGTTTTGATAGTTTTCAGGTCATATTTAAATGTTGGTTTTTAAGGCAGGATTTACCGACCCAGACGAGATAACAAGCCCAGCTTCACCTTAAAGTAGTAAACTTTAAAAAATGAAGGGGATTACCAGGTATCAAAATGCCATTTGGAACCTTGTTCACTCTTTTTACCCCGTTCGGCGATCTTCCGCCTGTTACGCATGATGAGGTGCTGGCCTCATGGAAAGCTCAAACGCCGGTAGCTGAATCGATTGCCGGTCGTGGGGGTCCGCAGTATCTTGACATCCCTCCCGGCCCCGGCCTCGAGGCATTCCTTGACTCAACTCTTGAATACCGCGTTGTTCCTGAATCAGGCTTGCCCTATACGCCCTCACCGAATCTTGTTATGAATCTCACAAACGGCCAATACTTTTATTCTGGTGCAGATCCAGAAGACAGCCTCGAGATTATGGGGGATATGATGAGGGGCCGGAGCCCGGTCTATATTCTCACGCATTTCATCGGGACAACCATGACCGGCAGGCCCCTGACGAATCTTCAGGCGCACATTGGGGATATTGAGATCACGTGGCCGTTGATGGGTGGCCTAAGCCGGGTGAACATCAACACCCCCGCAAAATACGAGGTCTATCTTGCTGACGGTGACACCGTCGCCTATGCTGTGCCGTACTGGAACAGAAAACCGGTCGACCTTCCCATTGAAGGCTTTCCGGAATTTGAGCCTGACGAATTCAGGACCCTAACGAGAAGATTCATTGATTGGCGGGGCGAGGCAACTGAGCCGCAGCAATTCATCCCTCTGGAAAAAAAGCAGATGGAACCGACTGATCCCAAAAATCAGATCTAGCCCAGTTCCTTAATTCTTCTTTCAACGACCTGGTCTGCCAACTTACAGGGCCTTGCATACCACATGACATTGCCGTAGATCCCTTCGGCAGCACTGGTATTTGCCCTGGTATCATCAACGAACAATGATCTTACCGGGTCGATTTCAAATTGCCTGTTCGCAGAATGAAATGCCTCCGGATCAGGCTTAAGTGCAACAAGCCTGTGCGACAGGGCAAGGTGGTCGACTACATCGGCAAGGCGGATGTGCTCGCTCTCATACACATCTACCCTGTGCGGGAAGCTGTTTGACAGCGCCACTACCTGGTCGAAAGCACCCTCTTCCTTCAGGCGCTGCAGCATCTGAAAATACTTTTCGTTCCTGCATGCAGTCTCAGCATAAGCCTTCTGCCATGCATCAGCATTGAAGTGGGGCCCGAGTTCCTCGGAAATTCCTGCTCTCTCGGCGACCTGCGCCCAGTATTCTGGCTCATCACCGATTGTCCTGACAGCAAGCCTTGCTCTAGGCTCGCAGACCGCTTCCCTCAGAACCGCCCAGTCTACGCCAAACTGCTCTGCCATGTGGCCGAGGAAATCTCCGCGCAGCAGCACCCCATCGATATCAGTAACGAGTGTTTTGTACATTTTTCACTACTTTTGAATACTTACTATATAAACCTTGCGCTGATTTACCGTGAATCACGCGAGCCGTCCGACAAGGTCCCCGTAATTCGCAACCCTCTCTTCACTGCTCTTTGAATGCCGCGCCTTAGCGCCCTCCTCAAAGCCGCTTTCTTTCCCGCAATGTGCAAAGAACACCTTATCCATCTCGGGGTGCCTTGGTGCATTAGTGTAGTCATACACCTGCCCCTCATACACAATCCAGCAGTCTTCGCTTGTTGCGTGCATAGAAAGCTCCTCTGCGCTGATCTGCCGGAGCTCAGTTCCCTGTGGCTGCTGACTTGCCTGGGCAGCTGCCTCAGCAGGTTGCACCTGCACATCCGCCGCTGCAAGGCCGGGTTCCGGAGCCTGCCCGGCACACCCGACAAGAAACAATGCAATCAGAATAAATGCTGTTTTCATCATATCACCACACGCCTCGGAAGAATGTTCCTTTTATAATGGTTATGCCCTTACCCTGCCTTCCAGCGCGACCTCGTATTCGGTTTCAGCTGGAATGTCTCTGCTATGGAAAAACCGCCTCACGCTCTTAAGCATCTTTTCAAGACCGTCAGGATCGCTGTGAGGGGTAATTGTCCCGTTCTCATACATCCTTGCCATTGGTGTTCCTGGTATGGGTTGTGTGACTGATACGAGCACCTTGACCCTATTTTTATGCTTCATCGGATCTATGATCCTGCCGAAATACTCCAGTGTAGCCCTCACACCGTTCCGGATGCTAACCTCTCTCCCTCCCTGCCTGAATGACTCGCCGTCAATTATCTGCATGATGGGCTTGACCTTGTATCCTGCCTCCAGCAGCTTCAGGAGTGCCTCTCCTTTTTCAGATGGGCTTTCATTTTTCCCAAGGAACCTTGACATCGGCCCATGAAATGCCTCAATCCCAACAAGGAACCTGCTATAGCCCGCCTGCCTCAGATCCCTTAGGTAGGCAAAGCCCGTTTCATTAACACTTTTAACACTTGTAAACGCAGGCATCTTCCGTGCCTCTGGAAATTTCTCGTAGAGGATCTCTGCAATCTTTCTCGGGTCTGTCCCGCCCAGCCTGTGAAACAAGAGTATGTCTGAGCTGTCGGGAAATACTTCGTTCATAAGGTGTGCATATTCTCCGTGATGCCTGAGCTGCAGCCCCCTTGCCCTCTCTGCATTGTATCTTATGGTCTCTTCAGGAAACATCACGAAGTTGCCCGTTCCCAATGGACAGGGCGGGCACCTGTTTGGGCAGTCTGCCGACACCCTTACAACATTCATTGTGTCATTAAATTCGGGCACAATGTCGCCCGGCCCGTATAGGCTTCTGTAATCCTCAAACCTATTCTGGACCTGCTCACCTGTCCAGTCAAATATACCTTTCTGATCCGGATCCGTAAATTCCAATCTTCTGATATCTTCATAGACTCCATCCAGCAGCAACCTAATATCTGAATCATGATCCCGAAAATAGCCAAAGCCATTGGTCCGGGACAGTACATTTTCGCTGTCGCGGTATCTGCCTGACCTGCCGGGATTGCTGTATTCTTCCACCTCCCGGACAAGGCCAGTTAATCCGATGGTTGCCTTTGTTCCGTCATTCTTCAGAAGCCAGTATTCGGCATCATCCATTCCGCTCTGCGGGGGTAGCCTTACCAGTTCAATGCCGTCCGCTCTGGCAACTACTGAATGGAGTCTGTCGCCGTTTTCATATCTGCGGATAAGTGTGCTGTGGTGTCTGCCTATGCTCATCCCCCCGCCGGAATCGATACATATTTAAGTAAGTATTTCACACTCAGCACAAAAAACCGGCAAAATCAATTGTAAAAAATGGACAAGAGTCATGTAATCAAGATGGACAAGAATGACATCAAGATACTTTCAGCCATAGAGGCGGACGCCAGGACACCCATTAATCATATAGCCAGGGCCGCAAGGGTTTCAAGGACCGTTGCAGAGTACAGGCTTAAGCAATTCGTAAAAAAGGGCCTGGTCAGGGGATACTACTGTCTTCTTGACCCGTCAAAATTCGGCCTGACTGTCTGGAAGCTCTGGTTGTCGCTCCATAAGGCAACGCCCGAAAAGAAAAAGGAGCTTTTCGCATATATCGAAACCCATCCCAGGATCTGGTGGTATGCGCAATGTGCGGGGAGCTATGATGCGGTTCTGTGCGTCCTTGCAAAGGATCCGCACGAATTCAACACCTTCTACAATGAGTTTACTGATACATACGGGACAATAATATCTGACTCAGCAATCCTCATAAATGTCAGTTTTGAGTACCACACCCGCGGCTACCTCCTGAAACAGGAGTCAAGGCTGATTGAGTCATCCTTCCAGGAAACGCCGCTCACAATGAAGATATCAGAGGAAGCGATGAGCATCCTGAGGATCCTCTCTGCCAACTGCAGGGCAAGCTTTTCAGATATTGCCAAGAAGACAGATAAGAACATTAAGACCATATCAAAGCACATCAGGCAGCTGAAAGAGGCAGGGGTCATTGTCTACAACCGCCCGTCTATAGATATTACCCGGCTGGGATATGAGTACTATAAGGTCCTTCTCTATCTTCATAATCCCAAGGGCGGGATACTCCCGAGCATCGTGCACTGGTGCAGGTTGCACCCCAACATCATGGCGACAATATCCTGTGTTGGTCCCTGGCAGCTGGAGCTTGAGATTGAGATCGACTCATTTAGGAATCTCTGCACCCTGCTTACAGACCTCAAAGACACTTTCCCTGGGACAATAAAGCGTTATGAGACGCTCCTGATAACGAACGAGGGAAACTATGAGCTCGACCTTATTGATAAGGTTCTGAGGCTGTCATAGCTGTCTCTGCAGTTCCGGAACCTTGCTGAGGCAGCCTATTCAAACGAAACCTCCGGAACAGATTCTTTGCCCTCTTCTACCTGGAAATACTCCTGCTCTCCAAAGCCAAGAATCCTGGCAACAAACACAGTCGGAATCCTCTTAGTCCTTACGTTGTACGTGCGCACCGCCTCGTTATAGCGTTGCCGCTCTACCGCAACCCTATTCTCTGTTCCCTCAAGGCTTGCCTGCAGGCCCAGGAAGTTCTCATTGGATTTTAGCTGCGGGTAGTTCTCAGCGACCAAAAGCAGCCTTGAGATAGCACTGTCAAGGCCCTTGGCAGCATCAATCTGGTCCCCCCTTGTCTTAGCTTCTCCCCACTGGCTCCGAAGCCTTGTGACCTCTGTAAAGATTTCCTTCTCCTGGTCTGCAAATCCCTTGACGGTATTGACGAGGTTTGGTATCAGGTCAGCCCTTCGCTGATATTGGTTTTCAACCTGTGCCCAGGAATTGTCAACATTCTCCCTCAATGAAATCAGGGAATTGTAGGAAAACACGAACCACAGAACAACCAGTGCGACCCCGCCAATGATCAGCCATTTTTTCATTTTCATTCCTCCTTATCAACGATCAATATCAATTCATTTAACACTTTCATCAGTCCTTCAAAATTATCTGAGCCTTCCCGGATCTTCCTCAGGGCGCCCAGGTTAATGCCATACTCCTTTTCCACAGATGCAAAAAGGGCGTCCAGCCCCGACGGCACCTCGGCACCCCTGATATACAGGAGCCCATAGAACAATGGCATCAGGCTCGGGACCGCTGACCTGAACAGATCCTTCATATTCTTTGCCCAGACATAATTTTCCCTTAAATGAATCAGTTTTGAGCGCAGTTCATACTCCAGCTGCCTGCGTACATGGGGCTTCTGAAAGCTTATCTTCTCAATATAGTCTGTTCCATGCAACAGCTCATGCGGGTGTTTTATGTCCAAAAACTCCAGCGGAAATACATCCGCCGCCCGGGAAAGCTCCCTTCTTGTAAAGAACAGCGGCACAACCTTAGTTTTTCTTCTGTGCTCAATAACCAGGGGCCTGATCCGGTCCAGTGTTTTGATATCCAGCTTTTCGAGCACCAATAACAGGTTGTTCGGCTGCCCCTCTGTCCCAAACCTGATCAGGGCCAAAAGATTATCCTTCAAAACATCCTTGAATTTGTCCATTTTACCATCCTCCGGAAAATCCGCCCCCGCCCGAGAATCCCCCGCCAAAGCCCGAGAATCCCCCGGAAGACCGCGAATTAAATCCCCCGCCAAACCCGCCAACGAATATGGGAAGAACACCAAACCTTCCCCTGGCAAACCCGCCTATGACAGAGGACACAATAATAAAAATAATGACCAGATATACAATGCTCGGTACCTTTTGCTGAGCAGTATAGCGGGTCTTGTACTTCGATACCACTTCCTCATTGCCTTCGAGATATCCCCTGATCACAATCAGCGAATCATAGACGCCCTTTCCATAATCGTTATTGCGAAAATTGTCAACAAAGAAATTCTGCCCGATTTCCATTGCCAGAACATCGGGGATGGTCCCCTCAAGCCCGTAGCCCACCTCTATTCTGTATTTCCTTTCATTGGGCGCAATGAGGATCAGGAGCCCATTGTTAACATCCTTCTTCCCGATGCCTGCACTTTCAAAGAGTTCAACCGCATAGGTTTCAATGCTTTTTCCATCCAGGGCATCAACTGTCACGACAGCAATTTCAACTGTGCTGGATTGTTCGATCTCCTTCAAAAGATCATTTATCTGCTCTTCATAACTACTGTCAATTATTCCGGCATTGTCTGTAACAAAATTTCCCAGCACCGGACCGGCAGCTACTGCCCCGGCGAAAATAAGCATAAGCAGGATTACACGCAAAAAATCACCCAACTAAGAAGCTTGCTTGGTACTTTAAATAGTTTTAGGTTCCGCCGGCTTCATCCGGAAAAATTGATAACCATTGAATTCTAAGAAGAAAACTGATGGGCCGCGCGAAGCGGCGCATCAGCCCAGCCGTACGTTCGGCCGTGGATACACAGCGGGATTGCCGTGCGATTATTGAACTCAATCGG
>JBDRAZ010000054.1:0-6515 GCA_043823195.1 archaeon | reverse complement strand
CTGCAAACAGTATGCTGAAAAGGGGCATGGGAGAAACATTGCGTGGCCGCACCGTCTGGCAGCAAGCCAGACATTTCTATGCGAAATGCTTCACACACAACATATTATTGAGGTGCAACTGATGGAACTTGCAATCGAGCCTCATAACCACAAACTTTATATATTGGTATAGTAAAACCTATACTGGGTACTTATACTCACGACGAGAGGTGAATCAATTGCGAAAGATCTGTGTTATCAATCAAAAGGGTGGAGTGGGAAAGACAACAACAACTCTTAACATTGCTGCCGGACTGTCTCGACATGGCAGGAGGGTACTGGTTATTGATTTTGATGCCCAGGGCAATATCGGGCACTGCCTGAATATTGAGGGCGAAAAGGACATATATCATCTTATCAGCGAAAATGCAGAGATTCAGGAGTGCACCAAGCGCCTGGGAGAAAACCTGCACATCATCCCGAGCAGGGAAACCCTGACCAAGACAGAGGTTCTTATTGCACAGCAGGAGAACAGGGAGTTCATCCTCAAAGAAAAGCTTGCTGACCTGAAGGGATACGACTATGTACTGATTGATTGCCCGCCGTCACTTGGCCTTCTGAACCAGAACGCCATGCTTTTTGCGCAGGAGGCATTCATCCCGGTTACTACGGACCACCTTGGCTATGATGCTCTTGTCAAGATGACAAAGGTCATCGAGACAATAAACAAGACCTTCCGGCATAATATCAGGATTACCAAGGTAATACCAACGATGTTTGACCAGAGGATCAATACCTGCAAGGTTCACCTAGATAAGATAAGCAGCCTTCTCTATGAGGCCACCACGATACCGGTAAGGGTAAACTCAAAGCTCAAGGAGGCGCCCCTCGAGGGCAAGTCAATATTTTCATATGCGCCCCAGTCAACCGGTGCACAGGATTACATGAAAATCACCAGGACCATCATTGATGAAGAGCAGAGGGTGCTTGCTGGCTATGTTGAGGGACCGGAAGAGAACCTTGTCCCCCTCAACAGCCCTGAAGTTATGGAGGAGTTCAAAAAAAAAAATGAGCCTATAAAGGTTTGATGCGGATTATCGGTCAGCTGGGAGGAAGCCCGATATTCTCCAAATTGGCGCTTCCTTCCGGGCCAATATCATGACTGGCTCCAACTTCAAGATTCTTTAAATGCTCCTGTGCCTCCTTAATAACCTTTTGCACAGCCGGCTGGCCAATCTTTTTTCTTATCCGAATGGGAAGAAAAAGCGTTGCTCTCTTCAGACCTGCATGTTTTTGACAAGATTTATATTCTGATTTCATATTCTTGCCCATATGCCAAGGGTGCAGAAGCTGCTGAGCAATTACGGCTATTGCTCAAGACGGAAGGCTGAGGAGCTGATAATTGCAGGCCGCGTCAGGGTAAATGATACGGTAATTACAATCGGGGATTCTGCAGAAGAAACAGACAGGATTTTCGTTGACGGCGTGCCTGTGAAAAAGCCGCAACGCATTTATCTGATGTTTCATAAGCCAGTTGGCTGTGTGACAGCGGCAACTGACCCGGTTTTCAGGACTGTGATGGATTATGTAAAGGAGAATGTTTTTCCTGTCGGCAGGCTGGATTATAACACGTCAGGTCTTCTGCTGCTAACAAATGACGGTGATTTTGCGAACAAGGTTGCGCATCCCAGGTACGAGGTCAATAAGACATATGAGGCGTATCTTGACCGGAGGCTTGAACCCCAGCACAAGAAGCAGATCGAATCGGGCGTGAGACTCTCAGACGGGGTTACGGAGCCCGCAAGGGTTGCAGCAAGGGAGAACCATGTCAGCATTACTATTCATGAGGGCAAGAACCGGATCATCAGGAGAATGCTTAAGGAGCTTGGGTATTATCCCAGGAGGCTTAAGAGAATCCGGATAGGAAACCTCAGCATGGGAAGCCTGAAGCCCGGTTCATACAGGCGCCTGTCTTCAGATGAAATAGCCAGGATATGGCAAAAGTATAAATAAAACCCTGTTTAAATATAATGCATGAAGGGATTCATTGTTTGTCCGGCATATCGAGAGATGGATGGAAAGGCCCAGGTCATGCTATACGGCCGGCTTGAGACCGGAGAATCCTTTGTAACAATAAATGATTTTGAGCCCTATTTCTGGATTGCCAGAAGCGATAAGAAAAAGGCTTCAGCAATAGCCGGCAAGGCACGAATTGAGGACTCGGATTTTAGGAATTTTCAGGGCAAACCAGTAAGCAGGGTTGTTGTTGAACTGCCCAAGCAGGTTCCTGAGCTGAGAAAAGAATTTCTTGAACAGAACATCCCGTGCTACGAGGCCGATATAAGGTTTCCCTACCGTTTCATGATGGACAGGGGACTCCTTGGATGCATGGGGATAAGCGGAGAGTCAAATAGGGTTGAGGGCCTGAATGTTGATAGGGTGTATGAGAATCCAGTGTTAACTCCTGCCGATTATACACCTACGCTTAAGGTGCTCTCGGTTGATATTGAGACTGACCCCTTGGCAAAGCAGATATATTCGGTCTCCCTGTATTCTGATTCTGTATCAAAAGTGCTGCTGAGGAAGGAGGGGCAGTTCAGAAATGCCGAGTGCTTCAGCACTGAAAAGAGGCTACTCGAGTCGTTCTGCGAAAATATTATTGATATTGATCCGGATATTATAATTGGATGGAATTTTATTGATTTTGACCTGGCAGTCTTAAAGAGGCAGTTTGCCAAGCACAAGGTACCTTTCAAATTCGGAAGATCAGACGAGGAGTGCAAACTGCGGATAAGCGACTCATTTTTTAGGGATTCGAGCGCAAATGTGCCCGGAAGGGCGGTGATTGACGGGATACATCTCATGAAAATCAGTTTTGTCAGACTTGATGACTACAAGCTTAACACTGCAGCAAAAACAATACTTGGCGAGGAAAAGCTTATTACCTCAAAGAATAGGGCAAAAGAGATTGACGATCTCTATAAAAGGAATCCGCAGAAGCTTGTCGACTATAACCTTAAGGATTCTGAACTTGTATACCGTCTTGTCGAAAAATCCGGGACACTTGGCCTGTCAGTAAAAAGATCCATGCTTACAGGAATGCCGGTTGACCGAGTCAATGCCAGCATTGCAAGCCTGGATTCACTCTACCTGAGAGAGCTTCAGATGGTCAAGACTGTTGCACCGTCGGTTGTCTCAACAGAACGCGGGGAACGCATAAAAGGCGGGTTTGTCATGGCATCGAAGCCCGGGGTATACACCGGTGTTATAGTGCTCGATTTCAAGAGCCTGTACCCAAGCATTATCCGGACATTTAACATTGATCCATACAGCTATGTTCCCAAAAAAGAGCCTAACACCATAGAGGCGCCTAACAAGGCAAGGTTCAGGAACGAAGATGGCATATTACCTAGAATCCTCGAGAGGCTATGGAAGCAAAGGGACATGGCGAAAAATGCCCAAGACCAATTCACCAGCACAGCAATCAAGATTACCATGAACTCATTCTTTGGGGTCCTGGCAAACCCATCATGCAGGTTCTATTCCGTTGACATTGCAAATGCCATAACACATTTCGGGCAGTACCTTAATAAGCTGACTGCTGAGAAAGTGAAGGAAAAAGGCTATGACGTGATCTATGGAGATACAGATTCAATTTTCGTCAATACAGAGGAGGACATCAATGCTGCATCAGTTATAGGACGGGAGCTTCAGGATTATATCAATGAATTTTTCAGGTTATTTATTAGGAAGAAATTCAATAGGAGATCATACCTGGAGCTTGAGTATGAGAAGTATTTTATGCGATTTCTGATGCCTAGGGTGAGGGGGTCTTCAGAGGGCGCCAAGAAGCGGTATGCAGGCCTGGTGGAAAAGGACGGGAAGGAGTCTATTGTGGTAACCGGCCTTGAATTTGTAAGGAGGGATTGGACAGAGATTGCCAAGAGATTCCAGATGGGCCTCCTTGAGCATATTTTTCATGACAAGCCTGTTGAATCGTATGTCAGGGGATTTGTCGATGAGCTGAGGAGGGGGAAGATGGACAATTGCCTTGTCTACAAAAAGGCGATCAGAAAGAGAGTCTCAGAATACACCAAGACGACGCCGCCGCACATAAAGGCCGCAAGAAAGCTTGGGAAGGAGACACCCGGAATCATAGAATACCTGATAACTGTAAACGGCCCTGAGCCAGTTGAGAAGACTTCCTCGGCGATTGATTATGAGCACTACATTGAGAAGCAGATTAGGCCAATAGCGGACTCCCTTCTGGGATTTCTTGACCTGAGGTTTGATGATATGGCGGCATCGCATAGGCAGACAAGCCTGTCAAGCTTTGGGCAATGAAGGGATAACAGAGAACGGTATCATGCTGAATCTGCCTAGTACAGCTGGCCTGTAACGCCGATATAGGCTCCGATTGCTGCGTTTGCTGCGGTTAGGGCCAGGCCGATTATTGCGCAGATCAGGCCGGCAAGGGCGAATCTCCTGCTATTCTGAACACCCCTTATGCCAAGGATGATCCCTACGATTGCAACAGGCAGTCCTATTAACGGAAGGAGGAAGGCAGGAATGGAGATTATGCCCAGAATTAACGCAGGTGCTGCCTTTTCATGTGCCATGTTTTTTTTTTTGTTCAGAAATATTTAAAGCTTATGCTTTGGCAAGCCTTTTGAGAAGCCGGGAATGATCGCTATCCTTATATTGCCGAAACCATCTTCTGGCTATTGCACCACCATAGGTTTTGACTGTCAGGTTGCGCCATTTTCGTTTTATATCGTGCCATGCTGTCACAAGGGTCTCGTGGAATATGTTCCTGCGCGGAAGCAGGGACTGGCTGTGGACTATACGCGCCCTTTGCCTCTGGCCCATGTTCCAGATGAACCGCTTCATATAAAAGAAGCTAAACTGCAGCGGGAATCCCAGAGTTGCATAGTAGACCCATTGCGCCCAGTTGCCATAATTGATTTTCCTTGCAAAGAAGTTGCCAAGGTACCGTTTTCTCATGAGCAATCTGGGAAGCTTCTGAAGCTCGTAGGGATCAAGGCCGGCCTCTGGCTCATAGC
Source organism: archaeon (assembly GCA_043823195.1). Lineage (GTDB taxonomy): Archaea > Nanobdellota > Nanobdellia > Woesearchaeales > JBDRAZ01 > JBDRAZ01. The sequence goes on along the minus strand of JBDRAZ010000054.1, from coordinate 1,473 downwards.
ACAGGAACTGCCCGTCATATTTGTCCCAGCCTATGATCTCTGGCGGCAGCAGCCGTCCCTCTGCCTGAAGGCGGTTTCGCAGGTCTGAGCCGGGCAGGGGGACCGCATTCAGAATCTGGATAGTGTCAATCCTTGCGCGCTTAAAAAAGCGTTCAAACGCCCGGGCTCTCTCCCTGAGTGGCACCGAAATGGATGTTTTTAGCGGATAGCCGAAAATGAACATGCCGTGAATGTAGAAATGCTCAGACAGTTTCCTCGACCTGTGTGCAAGCTTTGCAACTGTAACGCCCTTGTTCATGGCAGCAAGTTCCTCATCAAGAGGGCTTTCAAATCCAATCGCCAGCGTTGTAACCCCTGCATAGCGCATTGCATCAATCAACTCGTTGTTATGGGCGACCTCGCTTCTCACCTGGACTATGATGTCTATCTTCTTCCTGAACCTGCGCTTGTAGTCTCCGATGAGCTTGCATAGCGCAATTGCCTCTTTTGGGTCCTGGGCAAAATTATCATCGGTGAAGAAGAATTTCTTCTTGCCCAGATCAGCGTAACGAACCAGCTGGTTGAAAGCCTTTTCGGTGCTGCAGGACTTGTGCTTTCCGTACTGGGTATTGACAACACAGAATTCGCACCTGAAATTGCAGCCCCTGCCCTTGTTGATGGGAATTGTTTTCCATTTTTTCTTGAGATACTTGATTATTGTGATATCCGGATCCTTTAGCGTGTCCAGGTCGGTAAGCGGAGCCCTGCCTGCAGTATGTATGACTTTGCCATCCGAAAGGAAGCTTATTCCATTGATGCCCGCCAGCTTTTCAGGCATTATCTGATAGCCACAGCCTTGCAATGCTTCAAGAATCTCGATCGCCGTTTCTTCCCCTTCACCGCGGACGACTATGTCAACACCCGAATTCAGGGCTTCTTCAGGAAGGGCGTCAACATGGCTGCCGCCGGCTATTGTGATTGCGCCAAACCTCTTGTATTGCTGGGCAAGGCTGTATAATCTTGGAATTGAGTTGCTCATGCCTCCGTAGAACATGGCTATCTTGGCAGGCTGGCTGTTCTGGAGAAATCCGTGATCAGGCATGCCGCTGATATCAAGCGGACCGGCATAGTTGTTTTCATCGATGCCATAAACACGCAGCTTAGGCTCGGCTAGCTGTGAAAGGACAGATATGATGCCGACCGGTGGCATCTTTACCTTTCCGTAGATGTTGTTCTGGCTGTGCTTTGGGTACTGCGGGATGATTCCAATTATTGTTGGCCTATCACCCCGGGAGCTGGGTCCAGGCATCTGTGCGCAGAGATGCGCAGAGTATTTAAAGGTTGTTAATGCGAGGGCTTCATCCGGAAAAATTGATAACCATTGAATTCTAAGAAGAAAACTGATGGGCCGCGCGAAGCGGCGCATCAGCCCAGCCGTACGTTCGGCCGTGGATACACAGCGGGATTGCCGTGCGATTGTTGAACTCAATCGGC
>JBDRAZ010000053.1:0-4475 GCA_043823195.1 archaeon | reverse complement strand
TATCATGCGTGCCTGCGCCAGTGTGCGGCGAATCAGGAGCAGGGGGGGTGAACAGGACTAAAAAACGCAGTATGGGGCTAGTGTAATCAGCTGCAAAGCCGGCGTACTAATGATCCGGCTTTATATGTATCGGAGATACTGTGTTACCCGAAAACTATATATATGATGGCGATCTGGCTTCAGCAAAATGAAATATTTTGCTCTGGCTATGCTTGTCATCGGGATGGTGGCGTGTGCGAATCAGGTGCCTGATATGCCTGAACCAATAGTCGAACCAGCAGGTGATATCATGGGAAATGTCATGCTTGAGACATCAATGGGGAATATCGAGATTGAGCTGAATGCTGAGAAGGCGCCGATCACTGTTGAGAATTTCCTTATGTATGTGAATGAGGGCTTCTATGACGGGACAATCTTCCATAGGGTAATAGGCAACTTCATGGTACAGGGCGGGGGATTTACGCCGGACGGCAACCAGAAGGCAGTGCACGCTCCGATTAAGCTGGAATCCGGCAACGGCCTTGCGAATGATATTGGTACGGTTGCAATGGCCCGGACAAGCGTGCCTGATTCAGCAACAGCCCAGTTTTTTATCAATGTTGTAAACAATGATTTTCTGAACAACGCGCCCGGGAATCCCGGCTATGCTGTCTTTGGCAGGGTTGTGGCGGGCATGGATGTAGTCAATGAAATCAAGGCCGTTCAGACCGGGTCGAGCCCGATGCCTGACTGGCCTGTTGAGCCGGTTGTCATTGTAAGGGCTTATGTGAAGCCTGCAGATTAGGACGGGTGTAAGCGTCTTTCGGTTGTGTGCAGGGTAAGAACCCCGGCACTTCTGTGCGGAGAGCTTTCGGCGGATTTTTATCTGTACTTTTTTTTCTGGTGTTTCAGCGTCTTTACACGCCTTTCAGCTATTGTAATCAGCGTTTTTGCGGCTGTCAGCTTTGCGTCGCTATCATGCAGCTTTACCAGAATGCGTTCGCTCGGGATATCCCTTTGCGCTATCTTGTTGAGAAGCTGGCGCCTCCTCTCTGACCTCTTAAATTCATCCCTGACGCGGTCAAGCTCTGCCCTTGCTTTAGCAAGCTGGGCTTCAATCTCACGCTTCTTTTCGGGGTCGTTTGTTTTTCCAAAGCCGAGCATTATATGTTATGTTTGCCCTCTACTAAATAAAACTTATCATTCTTCCGCACTTTTTCTGCAGGTATTGTTATGCGGTCGCCCCTGGATGCCCTTTTTGCGGGTTTGTTATTAATGTGCATGGTCTGGACCCTGCCGCAGACGATGCCTGTTGTTGGGCCGGTGATCATTATCCTGTCACCGGTTTTAAGTCCGCCTGCCTGGATCAGAATCTCTGCCACGCCTTTTTTTGAGAAATAGTTCCTAACAACGCCTATCAGCCTCTTTTCCTTCGTTGCCTTTGACCCGTATACTCCGCTCCATTCGCCAAGCCTTTTTCCCAGGTAGTAGCCGCCATGCCAGAAGCCGCGGTTGAAGACAGTTTTCAGTTCTTTAGTCCATTGGCTCACCTTGGTCTTGGCGTAGGTCCTGTTAGCGATGCTGTCAATTGCCTCTCTGTAAACCCGGGTTGCTGTGTCGACATAGTCGGGCGACCTTCCCCTGCCTTCTATCTTAAGGACAGAAACGCCTGCATTTATTATCTTGTCAAGGATTCCTATGGTGCAAAGGTCTTTTGGTGACATCACGTACTTGTTGTCAATAACTAGTTCATCGCCGGTCTCGCTGTCTATAACCCTGTATTTTCTCCTGCAGTTCTGAAGGCAGAGGCCGCGGTTTGCGGGCTCGTTGTAGGTGGCGAGGCTCATGTAGCATTTTCCGGCGATTGATACGCACAGGGCGCCGTGGATGAACAATTCGATCCTGATGAGGTTTCCGGACGGGCCGGTGATTTTTTCCTTTCTGATTGCACTGCAGATGTCCTTTATATCTTTGAGCTCAAGCTCTCTTGCAAGAACAATCACATCTGCATATCCCGAGAAGAACCTAACTGCATCGATGTTTGAGACATTGAGCTGTGTTGAGGTGTGTACTTCCAGGCCGATAGAGTTTGCATAGGCTATTACTGAAATATCGCATGCGATAACTGCAGAGATGCCGGATTTCTTTGCAGTGTCAAGGATTTTTCTTGTCCGCCTTATTTCACCGCTGTATATTATTGTGTTCAGGGCGAGGTAGCTTTTAACGTTGTGTTCTTCGCAGACCCCTGCAATCTTTTTCATGTCCCTTAATGTGAAGTTCTGTGATGACCTGGCGCGCATGTTCAGCCTTCCAACGCCAAAATAAACTGAATCTGCGCCCGCCTTTATTGCAGCCATTAACGACTCGTAGCTTCCTGCAGGGGACATGAGTTCGGGCTTCATAGCAAATGGGGCAGCGTTCATCCTAAATAAGGTTTTCTTAACCACTTTACGGTGGTTGTGCGACATATTTAAATATGCCTGCAAGTTACCTGTGGCCATGGTTAACATGAATGCGAGCCTGGCAAACTGGAGCAACTACCTGCTGGCCTACTACACCGTGGCAGATGATCATGGATCGCTCTTTTTGCCGCATACGGAAAATGAAAAAATACGGCAGAGAAGCGGCTTCGGAGGGGGCTCTCTTCGTCAGCTTTGCGAGGATGGTCAGTTTGAGGATGCATTCGGGCTCCTTAATTCTGAATCCAAGGCACTCATTGATAGACGGCTTGATGAGACCAATGGGTATTATGTGCCGCTTGCGGAGTCTGTCCAGGCGTTGCTCAAATTCGATGAGGCTGAATCAGGGGCGGCACTCTATGCAAAAGCAGCACATTTCAACAGGGTGACGCATGGGCTTGAGGCGATGTGGCGGAGGCTGCATTTTGATGATTTCTTCAGGGATCCCGATTCTGAAATCAGGAGCATAGACTGGCCAGCTTACTATGTATACAGCATGGCAGATGCTGACCGTGTGGGAATCTGTCAGCTTGCTACTGCATTCTTTGTATTCACGGGTGTGTATCCGGAACACCTGCCTGACGGCGTGAATTTGGGGAGGCCCTTTATCCAGCGTGCATCCCGGGTATATCTTAAGGACTTGCCGGAGCAGCTGACAACTGAGAGCATGCGTGACTTCTGTGAGCTGCCGGACAGGTATGCAATACCTTCGCTTGACGCAAACATCAATGGACTAGTTGACAGAAAACTGATTACAGGTCAGATTCTTGGTTCACAGAAATAGAATCCAGTCCCTTCAGATATGCCTGCCTTTTTGTCTCCTCAAACCTTTCAATCGCATACCTGAGCGTTGTCCTTGGCATCTGTTTATGGTGCTTCTTCAGGAACCGTTCTTCTGCCTTAAGGTCCCTTTTGCCTATTTCCCTCAGCATCCAGCCGACTGCCTTGTGCATTAGGTCCTGTTTGTCGCTGAGGAGGATCTCAGCAATTTTCATGGCGTCTGAGAAGTCATTGTCTCTTATGAAGTGGAATGTGGCGAGCATTGAAATCCTTCTTTCCCAGAGATTTTGGGAATTTGCGAGTATATAGAGGATTGACCTGTCTTTGTCTTTTAGATATGCACCGATAATCTTCGGTGCAGTGAGGTCTACAAGGTCCCAGTTGTTTACTCTTTTTGCGTTTTTCAGATAAAACTCAAAGATTTCCTTTTTGTTTTTTGGAAACTGCTCAACCAGTATGAGAAGCCCGACAAGCCTGAGCTCATGGACCCTGCTGTTGAGGAGATGCTGCACTTCTTCCAGCGGAAGGTTTCGGTATTTCCTGGCAATCTTCCTCTGCTCAGGAACCTTTATCCCGAGAAAGATGTCGCCCTCGCCATATCCGCCTTTGCCTGTCTTGAAGAATCCCTGAAGGATCTTTGCCTGTTCGGGATTGGCGAGATTATTGAGGTCTTCTTTGAGCTGATCAATCATGATATGTTCGTCAAGGAGAAAGTATAAAAAGCTTTAGCTGCAGCCACGGCGCCTGTATGCGGTATGGATGCCGTCCCCTGCTGAATCAGAAACCTGCATGCTATTAATCAGGTATATGAGCTCGCCGTCACAGGCACGCCTCTCTTCAGCCTCTACCCGGGCATAATGGCCGCGCACCGGAACGTACAAAATCCTATCATTCAGGAGGAGCCTTAACTGCTCTGTAGCCTCCCCGTCCGACTCCTCAGGTCTAATCTGGAAGGCATATCTGCCGCCCTTCAGAGGCCTGATGTCTGTTATGCGCCCGGTTAGTTCAACAGGTTGTTGTTCTGGCATATATTACTACTACTTCGTAGTGCTATATAAATGTTTCGGTTTTTTCGGCGGTTTTTTGGGCAATTTCAGCGGCCTGTCAGTCATCACGCGGCTTCATCCGGAAAAATTGATAACCATTGAATTCTAAGAAGAAAACTGATGGGCCGCGCGAAGCGGCGCATCAGCCCAGCCGTACGTTCGGCCGTGGATACACAGCGGGATTGCCGTGCGATTGTTGAACTCAATCGGC
>JBDRAZ010000052.1:0-18569 GCA_043823195.1 archaeon | reverse complement strand
GCCGATTGAGTTCAACAATCGCACGGCAATCCCGCTGTGTATCCACGGCCGAACGTACGGCTGGGCTGATGCGCCGCTTCGCGCGGCCCATCAGTTTTCTTCTTAGAATTCAATGGTTATCAATTTTTCCGGATGAAGCCGGAGATACTGCTCTGACACAAAACTTAATAAATCCCGCAGTATTCTGCCTTATGGGGATGAAATTCGACGATTCTATACTGGCTGTGGAGATGACCAACCACTGCAACCTGCGCTGTCCCATGTGCACCCAGAGCGTGACCTCTGTTCCCAGGGGCTACATGGATTTTGAGACATGGAAGAAGGCACTGGACACCGCACGCATGCATCAGGCATTCCTTCCGTTTGCACTGGGCGAATCGCTTCTGCATCCCGAATTTGAAAAGATGCTCTCCTACGCCCTGGAAAAGAACAGACAAAACCGCTTTTTCCACTATATGACCCTCCATACAAACGCCCTCCTGCTCGACGAGGACAAGACACGGGTGATCCTTGAACATGCGGACCAGATCGGGACAATTCATTTTTCCCTGGATGCAGCAAGCCAGGGGGTATACAAAAAAATCCGTGTGGGCGGACTGCTTAAGACCGCAGAAGCCAACGTGATGAATTTCCTGAAGGCCAGGTCTGAACTGAGCCTGGAGCACCCGCACGGAATAATCCAGTTCATTGTCATGAAGGACAACCAGCGTGAGGCTGAGGCCTTCCTGGACAGATGGTCAGTTTGTCTGTCATCCCTGGGCCAGGGATACCAGGTGAACTATGACTGGAGCCCGCCAATGGTGAATGACACAATCTTCTTCAAGCGGGAGAACACCTGGAACCCAAATGACCTCAAAAAGGCCGAAGCTCTGCACAAGGCAGTGGCCTTAAGGCTGGGGCTTATTAAGGAAACCGAAGGAAGAATCCTTGATTCTGATGAGTTTGTAGAATGATAAGAAGACCGTGCTCAGGACTCTGGAAATACAAGAACATCGGGTGGGACGGCGTTGTTACTGTCTGCTGCCTTGATCCTGAGCGGGAACTTGCCATCGGAAACGTTAAAGACACCCCGCTTGACCTTCTCTGGCAGGGCAAAAAGATCAGCCAGTACAGGATCTGGCACATCCTTGGCCAGTTTGACCAGATGCCGAAATGCATGTTCTGCAACAACCTTGACAGCCCCAAGATATCTGATGATGAGATTGTCGAATACCTTAGGGAGATCAAACGCGATGACCTCATCGGGCCCTTTCTGAAGCGGATGAAAAATGGATAAGATTGTACTCATTGAACTGACCGACAGGTGCAATCTCAACTGCATCATGTGCTCGGACCGCAAAAAGCCTCACGGGATTGAGCCGGGCTACATGGATGCCAATCTCTTCAGAGCAATTGTCGATGAGTTGGCACAGGACCCGGACCACGTTTCATTTGAGATGTTCTGGCTTGGCGAGTCCCTTCTGCATCCTCAGTTTGATCATATGATTGGCTACCTCAGAGAAAAGCTTAAGAATACAGATCATACAGCCAACCTTCATACTAACGGCACTTATTTAAGGGATCACGCAGACGCCCTCCTATCTTTGGGAACAAAACTCCCCTTCATGACAATATCCATTGATGCCGCATCGCAGGAAACCTATTCCATAATCAGAAAGGGCAATTACAGCGGACTGCTGCATGGCATCCATGATTTTCTTAGGGCGAGAAAAGCCCTGCGCCAGATCCATCCGATAATCAATTTCCAGTTCATTCTTATGCAGGAAAACCATCATGATGTGCCGGAATTTATCGATTACTGGAGCAGGTACCTGGCCCCGTTATCAGATCCTCACTGTCCGGACAAGATATACCTTAAGCGGGTGGAACTGCACGACATCCAGAAGCAGAAGCAGGCTGACAGGCTGTTCAGCAAAATAATAGCAGATAACGGCCTTTATTCATCGCAAATGGGAAGCATTGAGCTAATTAGCAGGGACAGGGATCAGCCGGGCCTGAACGATGACTACTGGTTTGAAAAAAAAACAGCTAGGAGGCCATGCGCGGCGATATGGAAAAACCCGTGCATACGCTGGGATGGCGAGCTTACGATGTGCTGCTTTGACAATCTTTACCTCTACCCGCTGGGAAACGTAAGGGACGGATTCAATAGCATCTGGGATGGCCGGCAGCTCCGCCAGATAAGGGCCATGCATGCGCTGGGCAGGTTTGGAGATGTCCTGACAATACACCGCGAAAAAAAGTGCGAAAACTGCATCGGGTACTATCACCCGCCAATATCTGATGAAGAGGTCATCCAATATTTTGTGTCAGCAGGGAACATTGATATAGCAGAAAAATTCAGGGCAAGGATAGCATGACATGGGACAGGAATTTCAGGGACCGCTACATTCTGATTGAACCCACAGACCACTGCAACCTTGACTGCATTATGTGCACACGGGGGCTTCTGGGCGTTGAAAATCCTCATAACCAGCCAAAAGGGTTCATGAGCCTGGACGTTTTTAAAAAGATCATCGGTGACCTTGAGATCGGGGAAGAGCCAATGGCCATAAAACTCTTCTGGCTCGGCGAATCCCTCCTTCATAAGGATCTGCCAGCCATGCTTGAATATGCATATAGTAAAATCAGGGAGACGCCCGCCTACCTTGACCTCCACACCAACGCCCTCCTCCTTGATGACAGGATGATTGGCCTGCTCCTAAAGCTCGGCGATAAGATGGGCCATCTGACTGTCTCACTGGACGCGGTAAATCCGGACACCTATTCCAGGATACGCAGGAACGGCAACCTGAAGGCTGCAATGGACAACGTAAAAAACCTGATAAGCAGACGCGAGGCAGGGCACTACCTGTATCCCGCCGTGATCCTCCAGCTTATTGTCATGGAGGAAAACATGGATGAGGTAAAGGCCTTTGTAGATCATTGGAGCAGTTTTCTTGAAAAGACCCTGAGAAAAAACCTTCTTGAGGGATTCGAGGACCTTGATGAGAAAAGACAGGTTGAAGTGCTAAAAGAGCGCGGGATATACGGGGAGTTTAAAAATGCATGAGCTTAGGATAGGGAACATATGCAACAACAACTGCGCAATATGCGGCCATATTGGTAACAAATCAGGCTGCAACATGGGCACAATCGACATTAGACGAAACCTTCGGGCGCTGGCAGCGCAGAGCTCGGAAATCGTGATTTCAGGGGGTGAGCCGGCAATCAGGGAAGACTACCGGGAGATCATGGATTATGCGTCCTCGCTTTTTGACAAGGTGACTGTCCGGACAAACGGACGCATCTTCTCCTACAGGGAATACTGCGATACCGCGGAAAATGCCATTATAACTTTCTTCACACACAAACCAGAGCTCCACAACAAAATTACAGGGACAGACTCATTTGACCAGACAATTGCTGGAATAAGGAACCTGGTTGCCGGGAAAAAGCAGGTAAAGATAAACCACGTTATTTGCAGCGCTAATTATGACCACCTGCCGCAGACATTCGATTTCCTCGGGGATCTGGGTGTTAAGAGCGTCATCTATTCCTTTGCTGACATAGGGCTCGATAAGGCAATGCCTGCAATACTCGAGATTGTCAAAAAGGGAACGGGAATTAATGTTGAATTCTCAGAATACCGTCAATACATCTCGATCCTGGCAAACCGCATGTTCTGCGGGCCCGCTCTTGCCCAGTTCGAGATAACTAACAACTGCAACCACAACTGCATCTTCTGCTACCATCATTCCCCTCTGCTGAAGAGAGAAGACGACCCCTACTGGAAAACCCATAAGTTCAACAGGGAATATGTAAAAAGGACCCAGGAATGGAGAAACAAGCGCATCGATCCCCAATTGGTTAAAAGCTATATTGATGAGATGGCAGGGGCCGGGACAACCTACGTGCAGTTCGCAGGGGGTGGCGAGCCCATGACCCACCCCGAGATCATGGATATGATCCGTTATGTAAAGAAAAAAGGCCTTACCCTGCAGATATTCTCAAATTCAGCCCTCATAACGCCTCAGAGGATGAAACTTATGCATAAATGGGGTGTGGATGTAATTGAGACAAATATCTCAGCGGTCACAAAGGAAACATACGCAAAGGTGCATCCGGGCAGAGAGGATGATTTTGCTCTGGTTAAGAACAACCTGAAGGCCCTCATGTCCATGAAACAGAATGCGACAGATAAACCCGAAATTCGGATAATGAACACAATCACTAATCTCAATGCCCACGAGATTGACATTATGCCGCAATTTGCGCATGAGCACGGCGCGTCTTCGGTCTATCTGGGCCTCCTCCAGACCACAGAAATTACCGAGCATCTGCTGCCGCAGGACATCCCGATGGTATCCAGCAAAATTGGCTCGGCACTATCCTATCTTAAAAAGCACCCCCTCACAAATAACTTCCGGCAGTATCTCGAATTGATCAAAAATGAAAAAACCCGGGACGGATCGCACTCAATGGACATTTACGACAGGACTGGCTGCTTCATAGGCTACCTTGAGATCCAGGTCCATGTCGATAACAAGGTCGCCCCCTGCTGCCTGCACCCAACCATTCTTGACATCAAGGGCAGGAGTTTTGCAGAGGTCTGGAACTCAGATGAATACCAGAGGTTCAGGGACAGGCTTCAGGAAACCTTCATCAGCAAGGCAAACAAGGAGCTGTTATGCCGGGGCTGCCGGATGTGCGTCTATCTCCCTGAGCACCTCAAATGGCACAAAAAGCTCCAGGACAAAAAACTCATTAAGCACCTATACAAAAATGAAACTAACCCACAGACGGCGTGAACTCCTGAAAAACACAGAAAGGCCCTGTGCTGACTGGTCAAAGGACATCATATGGCTGAAGCGGCTTGACCTGGTCGGGGATGTAAAGGAGCAGGAAAAGGCGAACCGGTTGTTCAGGGATGTTATCAGGAAACACAACCTGTACACAAAAGAGACAAGGCATGTCAAGATAATCAGCGCAGTTGACAACGTGTGGGACAACACTGACCTTGACAAGAGGGACTGGTATGAAGGTAAGAGAGAAGATTGATGATCCCGGGGAAATTGAAAAGATAAAAGAGGCCAGCAGATCCCGAAGGCCCTGTTCAGCGCTATGGAAAACACCCGTGATTGTCTGGGACGGCACCCTTACAATATGCTGTTTTGACGGTATGATGAATCTTGCTTTGGGCAATGTTAAGGATAAGAGTTTTAAGGAACTTTGGTACGGGAGGGATGCCGATGTGATTCGGCTCCATCACATCCGTGGTGAGTTTGACCTGATCAGAACCAGGTACGGTTACCAGAAATGCCTCTTCTGCCGGGGTTATGACATCCCCACAATCAGCGACGACGAGATTATCCACTACCTGAAATGCATTGGAAAAGAGGAGGAGATTGAGCCATATTTAGAGCGGATCAAAGCAGATGAAAACCGTTAAGAAAAAAGCATACAAGCCAATAATTGTGTTCTCATCTATTTTTATTCTTTGGCTGATTCTTGGATTCTCATCAAACGAGATTTACGGCGGCCCGATTGATGATGAATATACACATTATTTTTATGCCAGATACTCCTGGGATGAATCCTGGTATTTATTTGACTTCTGGGGACGGCCCGGGTATACAATCATTGCTTCACCCTTTGCGCAATTTGGCTTTGTTGGAATCAGGCTCTTAAATTCAATTCTGGCTCTCCTTACAGCCATTCTAACCTACCGGATCGCAGTACGCCTTAAAATTAAAAGACCAGTTCTTGCAGGCGTATTCTGTTCATTTATACCCCCTCTTTTTTTATCATGCCTTTAGCGGCAATACTGAGGTTCTCGCTGCCTTTCTCTTAAGCCTTGCAATTTATCTTCATTTGAAGAGAAATCTGTGGCTCTCGTGTTTGGCTATTTCCTACCTCTCCCTTGTAAAACCAGAGGCCGTTTCACTCTTTCCAATCTGGTTCTGGCTGGCATTCAGGAAAAGAAAGCCATACTCCCTCATTCCCTTGCTGGCTTTTCCCGTTATATTGTTCAGCATAAAATACTATAACGCTGGCGGCATTTCTCATATTTTTTCTTACTATAACGAATTCTATTGGAAGGGAACATTTATTGGGGGGCACCCATCCTATCAGATACCTTTTGTTCAACAGATAATCAGTCATTTATTGGGTTTCTGCAGCTATTTCACGCGCCTAATTTTCCTCATGGGTCCGGTGCTATTCATCCTTTTCTTATTTGGTCTCATTAGGAACCTGAAAAAACGCACCTTGTTGCTGGCCGTATTTGCTGTCTATTACTCATCTATGTCGCTCATTCTCATTTTTGGACTCTTCAGCACCGGAAATCATATTCGTTACCTGCTCCCTCTTGCGCCGGTCCTGGCGTTATTTGCTCTTCAGGGATTCAACCTGATCATTGACAAAAGAACACACCTTTTCTCTGCTGCTATTGTTCTTATTCTCTTTCTGGCCGTAAATAGGTATCATTACCAAAAGCTCAATATGTATTACGACGTAAACTATCTGTACTTCGGTCTGGCAGTGATAACTGGGACTGCATTTCTTCTAATGCTGGATAGAAATAGGCATCATAGGCCAAAGAGATACATTATTGCTTTGCTACTCTTGATAATCATTGCCACGCCATTTTGGATCTACCGGCCGCCTTTCAGGAATTCATCATATCGGACTCTCATGGATGCTGCAGCTGATTACTATGTTGAAAACAACCTGCAGAGCAGACCACTGGTTCTTCAGTACTCCACATTTTTAATGGTCTTGGAAGATCGCAACATATCGGTCAACAGGTTCAGCTGCCTGGACCCCGAAGATGGTTTTCCCATTGGCTCAATACGGATAGGACCAACCGCAGAACATAGCTGTCCGCCTTTTAATCAGGACTACTATACTTTCTTAAAGGGCTTCCGACTGAAAAACGATTTCAGGTATTATTTTTATGAAAAAACCGGCTCTTAACACTTTTTGACCAGAAACAATAGGCCGCTTTCCTGACGACCCAAGGCCGGTCTGTATTACCGGCCCAAAAGAAATCCAGCAATAACATCTTATGCCCGCTAATGGGCTTCCTGCCAATTATATGCCGGTTAACAATATTCAGCAGCCATCGCTCCTTTCCTGACACCCCTTCCCACAGCATTTTCAGGTATTTGGCCTCAATCTTGTTCTCAAAGTAGAAATTATGCAGCAGGAAACTGTTATAGACAAGAGAGCATATTTTCCATCTCTTTGCTTTCTTAATTATTTCCGGGAAATTGATCTCTTCCTTTTCGATAAGGTAGTCCAGATCGCATAAATACTTGGAAATGCCGCCCCCATATGGTGCATGAGGATTTGAAATGTGGATGCAGAGATGCAGAATCATCTCATTAATCCCCGGCGCATAATGGCCTTTCGCACTTCGCTTATTCTTCCAAATATCATCAGCGTCAACCTTGAAGGGGCCCCGCTCAAATATCAGATTCCAGTGCAAATCAAGACATATTTTTTTATTTTCATTAAGGTACAGCAGATGATAATGATATTTGCGCCAATATGAGGGATCATGCCGTTCAGACAATCTGTATCCTAGGTCCACTAGCAATTCATGCGCCTTGTTCAGCTCCTTTTCCCTGACCATGATATCAATGTCAGATATTCTTCTTAATCCGATGTCACTGTACAGGCTCTCCAGAAGGGCAAGCCCCTTAAGAGCCATCAGATCCACTTTGTGTTTCTTAAATTCCTTTGCAATTAAGTCAAGCTCATTCAGGTATAATGTGTTGTTATAGATATTGCTTAGATAATCGCTTTTAAAATCAGCCTTCGAGTCATCTGTAAGCCGCCTATATGCGATTCCGCCGAGCCCGCTCATCTTAGCCGTATTAACAAAATCTGTTTTCATCGGTTTCGGAATATTCGTACAGTGTCCAGGCTGGCAGACTTTGTACAACAACTTATCCTCCACCGAAATGTCATCAATTTTAGGCCAGCCAAATCGAAAAAAATCCGTCATCGGCTGTATATACTTCCCTGCAAGAAATCTGATGATTGATATTGAGAACGACAGATAGTTCCTGAACCACATGCCGCTGATTTTTTTCCCGTCAACTTCCACAACCCTTCCGAGCAATTCCTTTTCATTAACCTTAAAAGGATCAACATGATTGAGGTTATCGCCCTTGGTAGTTAACAGCCTGTTTTTTGTGTCCTTGCCAAGGACCCTATGTATTATCGACTTTCCGTCTCTGGAAAAAACAATGATGTCACCCGCAGAAACATCATTAAAATTGGTCCTCTCTATATTAACTAGAGCATTATTACACAGAAAAGGAATCATGCTGGGACCAGTCACATACAAATACGTTCTTTTATTCATATATTAGATGACTCTCTTAATTGACAAATCTCAACACAGATGATACCTTTTGTAAAAGTTTCTTCAGTCGTTTATGATAATTCATCGACTAAGAGTTCTGAGTATCATAACAAGCAGGGGTTCCGCTAGCTTTAGTTCCGGACCCCGCCGCACCGCACCAAGCAGCAACTCCGGCCTCTATTTTTTCCTGCACACAAACCGGTTTGATATATTTTTTTTTAATCCTGACCACCTCTCTCAATAATCTCTTTTCGAACGCTCGCCATCTTGCACATGATTGTCTCCTTATTCCTTAGCTGTTTGGAATCAATATTCACTGCATACGCAGGGCATATAATGCAATACTTGCTGAGTTCGCATGCCAGACAGTATTTAAGCTTTAAGCTCTCCATGGATTTCCTTATATAAATAGCTTTCGAATTCTGCAGGATCACCTTTAATGGCTGTTCCAGAACATTGCCCTGGCTGACTCTCAAGTCAACGCATGGAAAAACCTCGCCATATGCTGATATTGTGATGCTCTTAATGCCCGCATAACAAAGTTCAGTATCCCGATTTTTGCTCTGAAATATATGGTTCTTGTCAATTTTCATGTGGCGCTTCAGGGATTCTCTGTCCAAAAGGCACCTGAGGGGTTCACGAGACCCGTCTGAGGCCGGGGTGATCTGAAAATACGGCCTGAATCTAATCCTTCTATTCCTGAACACCTTTTTCAGATAGATGTATTGGGATTCAGTCTGTTTGATCAGGGGAAACCCAACCACCATGCTGATTTTGCGTTCCTTGAGCAGGTCAACCGCCTTCATCAGTTTCTTATAGCTGTCGCCGTGCCCAGTCATCTTCTGATATGTTTCAGCATCCTTTCCGTAGATGCTCAGATCAACGCAGATAGGATTTAGCTGCTTAATCCGATCAGCTGCTTCAGCATCAATCAGGGTTCCGTTTGTTTTCAGCCGCAGCACAAAATTCAGCATCTTGGCTTCAAGGGCAATCTTAAAGAAATCCTTCCTCGTCAGTATCTCACCGCCGGTAAATGTCATGAACATGACTCCGAGCTCTTTGCACTGCCTGAGAACATCAATAACCTCTTGGGTAGTCAATTCCTTTCTTTTTTCATCCACGACATAGCAGTGTATGCACTGGAGATTGCACTTATTCGTCAGCTCAAAAAGAACGTGCGGGATGATACGCCGGTCAGTTAATTTCTTCAAAATCTTTTCATAAAGCCTAGGCATTTTCCACTCTGATCAGCTTCCTCTTCTTCAGGGTCTCTAATAAGGCAATAACATCCTCCCTTGCCTCCTCTGTCCCGCAATCATAACTATCCTGGATAAACTCAATTATTTCAGCTATCGAATTTTTGCCGTCAATCTGGTCCCAGATTTCCTTTGCAGTAACATTCATGAGATTAATTGTTCCCTTTCCGGGATGAACGACTACCTCTTCTTCCTCAATTGCCCTTGCCACCACATCCTCACACTTTGCCGGAACACTTTTCAAGTTCATCAATACACCCCCAAAAGCTTGCATCTTTCTTAAATCTCATATTATGAATAGGCACTGATTTCGCCAGGTCATTCAGATAGTCAAGTATTTTTGCATACTTTTCCCGGCTCTTACCGCAAAAACTTACCGAGGATGCAAGCAGAACAGCACCCATGCCCGGGGATACCTGTTCAATCCTGTTCTCTTCACTCTGGATGAGCCTGAACATTCCCCGAATTCTTGATTTCTGATTGACATTAGGCGAGATATTGCCCATTTCACCCCAGAAGGGGTTTCCGTACACGTAATGCTCTTTACCCTCCTGACCGATTATGACTATATCATCATTTAAAACGCAATCATCTTTCGAGAGTTCGCACACAGTTGTCTTTCCGCTTCCCGACGGACCAAAAAACACATAACCCTTTTCATTCCTTACAACTGACGCACCGTGGATCAGCACGCAATTATTCTGAAGGCAGAGGTAGGAGTACAGAACCCGAAGAAAATTCTGAATGGCACCGGAAGTCTCAGAATCATTGTAGACGAGTTTTGCTGATTTCGGCGTTATCTCACCAATAAAATTAGTAGATGCCGCAATCGTAATGCTATCCTTTTTTATTATTTCAATCGGATAATTTAGGTCATCCTTGCTTCTCTCGAGAATTTTGATACTGTTGTCTAAAAATGCATCCATGTTATAAGCCGCCTTCCCTTCTGTTATAAACTCCTTGTACCGGCTTAGCAATATCTCCCCAACTTCAGCGTTCTGATATCGAATGTTAACGCCGATACCAGCGACAGAAATTGTTGTCTGATGGGGACTTGATTTATGGTTCCGGCCTAACACTCTCTCTGGATCAACCAATATGGTATTAACCATAAATTCCTGGCTAATCCATACAAATAAATACTTTGCTATTTTCCGTTTATTCAATGCCGGCAATACTAATTCAGAACCTGCATAAGACATATTCTCACTTCAGTCTTGGTTTCAGGCTTAAGAAATTCGGGGCCCTGAGAAACGTCAGCCTGAGTGTCAGGAAGGGCACAATCCATGGATTGCTCGGATTAAACGGCGCAGGAAAATCAACACTTATTAAGATACTGGCAACACTGATTCTGCCGACAAAGGGCAGGTGCATAATATTGGGCCGCGATGTCGCCAAAAAAGCAAATGCCGTGAAGCAGCTGATTGGATTTATCAACTCAAATGAGCGCAGTTTCTACTACAGGCTGACCGGAAGACAGAACCTTGAGTTCTTTGCCGCCCTCTATGGAACACAAAATGGTATAGCAAATGCAATCCGCCTTACTGGCTCATCTAAGTGGATAAACCGGCGTTTTGACACCTATTCATCCGGAATGCGCCAGCGCTTGGCCCTGGCGCGCGGTCTTCTGAATAATCCCGAGGTTATTCTGGCAGACGAACCCACACTAGGCCTCGATATCAAAGTCAAAGCAGAAATCCACCAGTACCTGATAGATCTGGTTAAGAAGGGCAAAACCGTCCTTCTTGCAACCCATGACATGGAAGAGGCAAAAAGGTTATGCGACCACATATCCGTTATACAAGACGGACGTATCACATCTTCATTTGAAAATTCAAGGGAACACATACCCGATAGAGGGGGATATCAAGATTACTTCATTTAGCAAGACCCTGGCCTTTGTTAAGAGGGATCTTATTATTAATCTCAGCTACAAGCTTAATTTCTTCAGCCATTATGTCAATATCCTGTTTATCGTCGTTGTTCTGTATTTTGTATCACAGATATTTGCAGGTTCTCAGGCAGTCTCTTCCATTGCCAACGATTATTTCTCGTTTGTCCTGGTAGGTGTTGCTCTCCTGGGTTACCTGAACACCAGCCTGAACAGCTTTTCGCAGGCGTTTAGGATGGCGCAGGTCAGTGGAACCCTTGAATACATGCTGGTAACCCCTACCCGGGTTTCTCAGATAGTCTTTTCCTCAGGCATGTACAATTTCATAATTACGTCTCTTGACATCCTGATTTATCTCGTCATTGGCTCTGTCCTGTTCTACCTGGACCTGGCCAGGATGAATATCCTTAGCTTTAGCCTCATTCTGCTACTGACCATTGTTACCTTTTCCAGTTTGGGTATAATCGATGCTGCCTTTGTTATCCTCTTCAGAAAGGGTGGTGTCCTTTCCCAGTTCGTTACAATACTGTTCTCCCTGTTTGGGGGCGTGTTTTATCCCGCAGAAGTCCTCCCCCCGGCAATGGCAACCGTCTCAAGGTATATCCCCATCACCTATTCCCTGGAAGCAGCCAGGCTTAGCCTATTTAGGGGCTATTCAGTTGCCATGCTCTTGCCCCAGATTCTGATGTTATGCCTGTTCGCCATACTAATGCTTCCGGCAAGCATACTGGCCTTTAATGCTGCTGTAAAGATTGTTAAGAAAACAGGGTCTCTTACTCAATACTGAATCGCACAATATCCCGGACAGCATGGCAAAACCTGATAGGCGAATTGAATTTTGCCTTTCCGTGCATTCTGCGTTTATGGGCTACCGGGATCTCACTAATCCTATGGCCCGTCTTATGCAGGATTAGCGGGATAAACCTGTGCATGCCGTCAGACAGTTTCAGGTCCTTGACCGATTCTGGCCTGTATGCTCTGAATGTGCAGCTGCAATCATGGACCGGGACATTAAACCGCAGCCTGAGAAAATAGTTGAATATCATTGAAGGTATCCTCTTTGCGATAAAAGAATCATCTCTTGGCATTCTCCTTCCGCAGACTGCATCATATCCTGACAACAGCTTTTTGAGCAACCTGGGGATATCTTCCGGATCGTTTTGCAGGTCTCCGTCCATGGTAATTATGATATCTCCGGTGGCCCTTGAGAATCCGCACTGCAGTGCCTTGGAGAGGCCCCGGTTTCTTTGAAATCCAACAACAGTCAGACCCTCGATGCTCCTTAAAACATCCAATGTCTTATCGGTGCTGCCGTCATTAACAAATATGATTTCAGATGATATGTTTTTTAGGGCATGGATCAGCTGCCTATGCAATAATCTTACATTATCCTGCTCATTGTAAACCGGGATAATGACACTGAGCCTATTCATACTGGCTAATAAAAACACATTACATAAATACTTAATTATCAGATCGCTCAGCATGAAGCATATGACACCTGCGTTTGGGGGGTATTTGATCCATGATGTCCGTAACCATAGGAATCTGCGCCTTCAATGAGGACCAGAACATAGGCAGGCTTGTTGATTCGCTGCTTGCGCACAAGACACCTGGCCTTCGCATAGCCGAAATAATAATCGTATCCTCAGGGTCCACGGACAATACCGACAGAATAATCAGGGAGTATCGCAGAAAACACCCGCCCATCAGGCTGATTATAGAAAAGTCTCGCCAGGGAAAATTCTCTGCAGTCAACAAGATAATTGGGCGCGCCGTATCCGGAATAGTGGTGCTGATCAGCGCCGACACCATTCCGCAGAACAACGCCCTGTCCAACTTGTGCCTGCCCCTTAAGGATAAGCATATAGGTGTTGTTGGTGCGCGTCCAATGTCAGTAAAAGTCCGGAATACATTCCTTGGTTTTGCAGTGAGTCTGCTTTGGAACCTGCATCACGAGGTCTCGCTCATAAGACCAAAATTTGGGGAAATGATCGCATTTCGGAATATTGTCGGAAGAATCCCGAAAACCGCAGTTGACGAGGAGGAGATCGCATCAATTGTTATCGGCAAGGGATTAAAACCAATGTACGTTCCCTCTGCATGCGTATTTATCAAGGGACCCGGAACCATCCGTGATTACATCCTTCAGCGCAGGCGGATCTATTGCGGGCATCTTTGGCTCTGCAGAAACGCGGACTACAGGGTCCCAACACTTAGCAATCTCTTTTTAGTCAGGCTCATCTGGCCAAAAATGATGGCTGACCCGGGTCATCTTGCGCATTACATCTTTGCAGCCTCTATCGAAGCGTATTCAAGAATCCTCGGTTATTTTGATTACTTATCAGGGCATAATCACGCGGTGTGGAAAATTGCAGGAACCACCAAAAATCTGCGTTAATATATACAGCCTGCCTTAAGGTATGCCCGGCATGTTCCGGTTTTATGCACAAAAATTTCGCTTGATTTTTTATTACGGGCTGATAAGGCCGGCCTCCAGGGCGACATTTATTCATCAGTGTAAGCCTCTGGGCCGCAATAAGCTATATATATGTGTAAATATTCTCCTGAGCCAGCCGATTATCAAAGACCCCCTTGCCGCACAACCAAATGAAATACTGGAAATTCAGGGATTATGAAGGCTATATTTCTGTTGAGTTCACAGACTCCTGCAACCTGAAATGCATAATGTGCGAGGCAGGCACTGACTCCTACCGGCAGAAGCGCAGGCACGGATACATGGATGTCAGATTGTTCAGAAAGATCTGTGACGACATTAAATACTCCGCATTCAAGGCAAGAACCCTTGTCCCGTTCTGGCTTGGCGAGCCCCTCAGCCATCCGAAATTCAGCGAGATGGTTGAATACCTGACAAAAGACAGTGTTGCGGAAGGGTGGAACAAGGGATTTGAGAGTTTTGAGATTCATACAAATGGCACATTGTTAAGCCCTGAGATCTCTGACCGGCTGCTCTCGCTCAATGTTAACCGCAGGATATTAAGGATAGTCCTCTCCCTTGATGCAATACACGAAAGCACCTATGGCAGGATCAGAAAAGGCGGTGATCTGCGAAAAACAATGGAAAACATAAAGTACTTTATTGGGAAACGGAAGGGGCTCGGCATCAGCTACCCCCTCATTGTTCTGCAGTTCATAGTCATGAAGGAGAATGCCAGCGAGGCAGATGAGTTCATTGATTACTGGAAGTCCTGCCTGGCAGAAAACGAGGTCGAGGTTGTCAGTGATGAGAAGGATTACTCGGGCCAGAGGGATTCTATTCTTATCCGCAGGCTTGACACCTCATTCGGTCATCAGCAGGCCGCAACTGAGCTCCACAGGGCTGTAGTCAGCAGGCTGTCGCTGGGTTCGCCGGGAACCCGAAAGCCGGATGCTGACGCACTGTATGTCAACCCAATACATTTTCTCAGGAGCAAGAAAGACACCGAGGTAATCGAGATCAACCCCTATTTATGGGTGGGCGGCAGGTGGGATAAGGACGGCCCTTACGTCTGGGCAGGTGATGAAAAATACAGGGACGGATTATGCAGCGTCATAGGGGTTGATTGCGGCAGCCTGACCTACAAATTCGATTCAGAAACCATCACCCCGTCCAGGATTCTCGTCTACACAAAGATTGCATCCCATTCAAAGGCTGAAGAGATGATTGATGACAATGCATCTGAGGTGACTCTGGTTATTAACGGGATTGAGATCGAAACAAAGCTGGTTTATTTCTACCCCAACAGGGACACGAGGATAACCAAATGGATGGTTGAAAATGAGGAGACAGTAAGAAATATTGCACTGAAGAAATCGGACAACACGCTAAAACTGGAGATCAAGGATACCGCCCGATGCAAGAACGGGCTGATGGTATATTACAGGACCCTCACAGATGAATATTCCTATCAGGAGATGCCAATTATTGTTGCACTTGAAAAATGAACACCCGCAGGCCATGCGCAGCGCTCTGGAAAACGCCGACAATTGACTGGAACGGCAGGCTTTACGCCTGCTGCTATGATGCCACGAGAAGCTTTATGATGGGAGACCTCAGAAAAAACACATTCGACGAGATCTGGTTCGGCGGGACCGCAGACAAATACCGCATGTGGCACATAAGCGGTGATTTCCACAAGCTCAAATCACCTGACGGAGGGTTTAGCTGCGCCACATGCGCTGGCCTCGGCTGGCCGGTAATGACTGACAAAGAGGTAGTAAGCTATCTGGACCAGACCGGCAGGAGAGACAGCATTAAACCGTATCTGAACCGTGTATGCAGAGGATGGAATAAGATAGACACCCTGCTGATTGAGACAACCGACTACTGCAATCTCAACTGCATCATGTGTGAGCAGAAGACAAAGCAGAAGCTATTCCATACAAAATTCATCTGGGACAAGAAGCTTGTAGAAAGAAAGGGCTACATGGGCTATGACCTCTGGGCGTCAATCATTGACGATCTGGTCAGTTCTGACCTGGAGGTCAGGCAGCTGACCCCAATCTGGCTCGGGGAATTGCTCATGCACAAGGACTGGTGGGCGCTTCTTGCCCATGCGTTTGAGAAGAACTATAACCTCAGGTATGACAAGCTGCTTCAGAACACGATACAGAGAAAGAAATCATGGGAGGTGGCTGTATTTCTGGGGTACCACCCTTTGATGAACCGGGCATTTGAATATATGCAGCTGGACACAAACGGCCTGCTTCTCGGTAAAAAGGACATAGATAATCTCTTCTCTATTGTTGCCCAGAGAAGCCTCAGATACCTGGTTTTTTCAATCGATGCTGCCACTGAAAGCACCTATCGGAGAATCCGTCGCACAGGTGATTTTGGAAAACTCATTGAGAATATTAAATATGCACTTAAGAAGAAATCAGAGCTTATGAATGACTGGAAGAGCAAGACCAGGGGCAGGGCATATCCGATAATAATACTCCAGTTCATTGCAATGGAGCAGAACAAGCATGAAGTCAGGAAATTTATTAACTACTGGAAACGCGAGCTGGGCAGACTCAATCTGGAATATCAGACGAACTACGATTACTATCCGGCGTTCCTCAAGGAAACAATATTTATCAGGCGTCTGGGAACATCGCTGGAAAAGCAGAAAGAGGCAGAAGCACTCCATGCGCAGGTTGCAGAGCAGTGCGGCCTGCTGGTGGAAACAGAGGATGAGGAGGAGGTTCCAAGGATACTCAGGGCGGGTGACGTCCTGATTGGGAGTGATTTTGAAAAAGAGCGGCACCGCGAGACGTTCCTAAAAAGAAGGCCATGCGCAGCCCTCTGGAAAACACCAGTCGTCAGATGGAACGGAAAGCTTACTGTCTGCTGCTTTGATCCGGAAATGGAGCTTGAGGTGGGTGATCTGCACGAATTCCTTCTTTCAGAGCTCTGGAACAGCGACGAGATGCAGAGAAGACGCCTCATCCATATCAGGGGCGAATTCCACAAGATAAAGAAGTGCTGGTATTGCCAGAATCTCCAGCACCCGATCATGACCGATAAGGAGATCAAGGAATACCTTGCCAATATTGGCAGGGAAGATGAATACGGGGCATACCTGAAAAGAATGCAGTAACCTTTAAATAACCCTGGTGCTTCTCTTCCGTCGTGGGGGTATATGCGAACAACACTAAACCTTGGCAGGCTATGCAATAACGACTGCAAATTCTGCAAATATCTCGATAACCTCGATAAGTCGAAGCCCCTTAATGAGGTAAGGGAGGAACTCCTGGCCGTAAAGGGGGCCGAGCTCATTATCAGGGGCGGCGAGCCTGCAATCAGGGATGATTTCTTTGAGATAATCCGGCTTGCAAAGAAATCCTTTAAGAGTGTAATCCTGGAATCCAACGGCCGCATCTTCTGCTACAGGGATTTCTGTGAACAGGCGATACAGTCCGGGATTGACAAGTTTGCAATAAAGCTGAATTCAGATAATCCCCTTGTCCATGACCGGATTACCGGTTTCAAAGGCAGCTTCATCCAGACCCTGCAGGGAATCAGGAACCTGAAAAAGCTGCACCAGGATGTGCGCATAATCGTGATCCTGTGCAGGGACAACTACCAGCATATTGCAGATATTGTCAAGTTTGCCAAGGCCCTTGATATTGATGAGATCCAGGTCATCTTTCCGGAATCTGCATCAGAGGAATACAGGAAGCTTGAGAAAGTTGTGCCCACAATTGATGAGGCAGTCGGCTTTATTGATGATGCAAAGGCCCTGATAGATAAGTACGGAATGAAGAATATCCCGGGAAACACGCCATTTACAATGTGCCACTACAGGAGCAGGAGGGTGAAAAAGGGAAACATAGTCAGTCCGGCGGGGCACGTCCTCAGGTATGACAGCGCAAGATCCACGTCACAGCCGTATGCAACAGTAATCATCCCTACATTCAATCGATCGAATATACTTAAGAACACAGTCCTGTCGCTCTACAAACAGACCTACCGGAATTTTGAAGTGATAGTTGTGGACGACGGATCAAGGGACGACACGGAATCAATGGTACGGTCCCTGAAACCCCCCTTCCGCCTGCGCTATTTTATCCAGAATGACCTAGGCTACGGGCCAGGGAGGGCCAGGAATCTCGGAGCAAAATACGCCGAAGGCAAACTGCTTATCTACCTTGACACAGATGTCATGTCAGACCCGGTAAACATTGAGGAGCATGTCAAGGCCCACAAAAAGGAAAGAGACATACTGGTTATAGGCAGGCGGCTTGATCTTCATAAGAGCCCTGAGATTGACGCAGCAATCAATGAGGAAAACATACTCAACAATTTTGATGCAATCAGGCGCCTTCCGATGAAGTCAGACATGCGGGAGGATTTCTTCTACTGGAGCGGGGACAGGATCAATGAGTTTAAGGCACCCTGGACAATGCTGTATTCAAACAACATATCCATCAAGAGGCAGCACTACCTTAATTGCGGCGGCATCGATCCCAGTTTCGCATTCTGGAGTGTTGAGGATCAGGAGCTCGGTTACAGGCTGGGCTTCCTTAAGTACAAGCTGAATCGCAGTGCCATCGGGTACCACCAGCACCACCCTCTTGTTTA
>JBDRAZ010000051.1:0-28378 GCA_043823195.1 archaeon | reverse complement strand
AAAATCCAGATATAGTTAAGGTTTCATTCACCAAGTCTTTTTTTGGATCCAGATTATGTAAGGAATTATGTGCATTGGCAAGAATTGATTTGCCAAATGATAAAGACAGTGATGAAGAACTTAATAAAAAAAATATTCAAGCTATTGAAGAATTAATCAGTCAAAATAAGATTATTCTCTTTGATGATTTCCAGAATGTTATTGATGAAAATAATGCACCTATGAAGGATGTAAGTTTTTTAATAGATCATTGTTCAAAAATTGATATATTGAAAAAATGCCCCATCTTCATAATTTCTAACAGAAAGTTCAAAGTCAATGTAGAAAACATCGACACAATAAAAAGCATTAGCATTAGGGGTTTAGAAGATAAATTCATTGAAAGAATGGTCATAATGGAACTTAGAGATGTTTCTAAATATAATAAAATAGATATTGAATTAAGAGAGAAGTTTATTAAGAGTCTTTGTACATATCCCTTGGCTGCAAAATTTTCTGCTTCACTTATAGAAGATTTTTCTATCGAATTTGTATTAGAGAATATTCAATATATCAAAAAATTAAGAATTGATCTTGCAAGAGTACTCTTAAGCAAAATAGAAGTATCTAATGCTCAAGAGAGAATACTACAATTACTTGGTTTTTCCGAGGATGCATTAAGTATAGATGAAATTCAAGAAATTCTTGGAACAAGTAAAGGCATACTATTAAATGATATAGAATATTTGGTACAATATAATTTTGTAGAATTTGAGAAACTTAAAATTGGATTGCACCCCATATTGATTGATATATTCGCATCTAAAGCCATTACAGCAGGTATAATTAAAAATGAGAGTGAAAAGATTATATCTGCCTTTAAAATAATATTTAAGAGAACCACGATTGGTGAATTAGATTATGTTCATTGGTTGTCAAAATTACAAAGAATGTTTATTATTACAGGCAATCTTATTGAGGCTCAGAAGATCTGGTACAATTGTAAAGGAGAATTGAAATCTACTATAATGGATTTATATTCTAGAAGCAGAAATTATGAATTAGCGTTAGAATACTGTAATAAATATCTTGAAGATGAACCCGAAGATTTTTCTGTTAAAATGTTCAAAATTAAAAGTCTTATTAAACTATCTAAATATGATGTTGCATTAGAACTAGTAGATGAATTACTCACTAAACAATCAAAAAATCCAATTTTATTACATCAAAAAGCTAGGGTCTATTTAAGAAACAGGAGACTTCCTGATAATTATAAGAAATCAAGAGAATTATTACTTAAAGCATTATCTTATCGAAAAGATTATTTTCCTGTTATAAGAGATTTAGCTGAAACCCTACTATATTTAGGAGAATTGGATGAATCAGAAAAATACTTGACTAATGCTCTAAATAAGGCACCACTTGATCAATATATACTAACATTATATGGCAAAGTTCTTGGTGAATTAGGAAAAGCTGATGAAGCTATAGCACGCTTAAAAATTGCTCTGGGTAATATTCCAGATGCTGCTCCTTTCTTTCATCGATTGGGGTGGTTATATCAAAAGAAAGGAGATTGTACAGAAGCATATAAATATTACAAGAAAGCGTGCGATTTAGACAACCATTATTTTGAAGCACGATTTGGCCTAATTTATTGTTGTATACAACTGGAAGGAAAATTGGACGAAGCCAAAAGTCATATTGATGAGCTTGAGAAAGTTGTATCTGGCCAAGGTAAATATATATTAGCTTCAATGAAGGCGGAATATTCTCTAAAAGAAGCAGATGTTGAAGGGGCCTATAATATAATTCAAATAGTTTTGTCAAAAAATAAGTCAGATGTAATAATTCTAGGTTCAGCAATTAAAATAACTATTGCAATGTCAAAAAAATGGTTTAAAGATGGATTAAAAACTAAAGCTGAAGAACTAGCTAATCAAGTAGAAAGATATATTGAAGAAATTGAGACATTGAATCCATTAGACTCCTACATTCAAACATATAAAAGATGGTTAAACGATCTATTTGATAGTTTTAAATAAAGATAAGTATAACATTAGTAAATCCTGCAAAAGTACGACAACAGCTAAATTCTCGCTGACAAAAAAACTCCGCAAACCATCAAAGGTTTACTACGTATAACAAATTTACTCTAGTTCTACGAAACTAATGCTCGGCAAAACATATATTTTTTATGCCCGCATGCCTCACACTTCCGTCTCCAAACTCCAAAGAGGAAGTCACTGAGTCATCGGCCTGTGTTACGGCTTTTTCCAATAACCATAGTTGTCCCCTATGGTTAAGCTACAACAGCAACAGTTTTCGCAGTCTTCCATACAGTCACACCTATCTCCACTGCTCCTGATACCGCATTTCTAATGCTGAAATTAAACCCTAGCGTCTTATACAGATAACTGTTCAAATACAAACAACCTGAAAAGACCAACAATTCTGCCAGTTCTTCCACAAGCATTGAACCAGATGAAATTATGCCAACAATCACCTTCCCAAACATGAATACTAAAATCCAGATTATTGGAAAAAATGCGTTGATAAAAAACAACCGAACAAACCTCCTGCCGAAATCTTTCGTCGGAAGAAAAAAGTTGAAAGTGATAATGAGTGGGAGTGCAGCCATAAATCCAATAAGAAGCATTATGCGACTGAAAATCCGAATCACAAAGGGAATGCCGAATATAAGGAATATAAGAAGATAAAACAATGAAAGCATTGGCTGGGCACCATAGACTGTCTCCATTATGCTATGTTCAGAAAGTTTCTCATGAAGCATTGTGGTCCAGACATACCGTGTAAACACATTAGATATCTCCAGAACCAAAAACGCCAGCCCCAAACTTATGTTGGTGAAAAGGATTATTAGGAAAATGTTCCAGACCTGCGTTTTTGCCTTGATTCTGTTCCTGAGATCAAATGCAGAAAACAGGTACAGGTATCCCGCATATGCAACAATGATTATGAATAGGACGCCGGCAAGATAATTCATCTTTGCCCAATATGGTGCAATCACTGAGGGTTCAAAGCTTATCATTGACAGATCAGTAAGCATTGTCTCAAACATGAACGCTGGACCGTGAAGTTTTACCAGGTTGTATTGGATTGCCTTGTCAGAGAAGCAGGGGAACCATGTGCTTGGATTGTACCATTTGGTGTTTTCGCATGAAACGGGGTCTTCGATGAGGTCTAGGGCGGAAACTGAAGAGATTGTTAAAAGCATTAATACGATTAGATGTGGTTTTTTGTTTTGCATCTTTGAAAGACCTCCAATTGTAAGATCATTATAATAGTAAACGGCGTAACCCCTAGATGGGGGCAACAAACGGGAAAGATTTATATAGTATCAGTTAGTTGACTTACTTGATGATGTATAGTCCAATAGACCCGACGGAATTATCTCTAGGCTTCATTAATTCAGTTATTGGCGATATCAGAAGCGCAGGATTAACAAATCGCGTTGATCTGTCTCCAAGGTATATTAATTCAAATATTGCGGGTCTCAGAAACGCAGGAGTGACTACACAAAGTCATGGACAGTATATAATTTGCAGGCATAATCTAAGCAATTCTCATCGTCAAGGGGAGGATCTTACTGTCTCTTACGCACCACACAATGAGACTGTAGTAAATGGCGAAATCTACACTCAAGATGGTGTAATTGAAAATGCCAGATTAAAACAAATTGATCAGGTTTCATACATAAGATTTAATGATACTTTACTAAATAGACGTGAGAACCATGATGTTAATCAACCATTTCCAGTAATAGTCCTACATGGTAAGACCCTAGATACTTTAGGTTCCTATTGCGATGATCCAGATGCATTAGATCTTGGAGTTAGCAGTGATGAAGCTGCATATTATTTGCAGATGAACCTCATATGTGATGTAGATATGGTAAATCGTCAAGGCTACGCTAGAAGCTGTTTTTTCTTCCCACAAGAGGTTGGTCCAGAAATTGTTAAGAGAATAGAGGAAGACCGAGATGAATTATTCAACCTATTGAGGATTGGGTTTTCTGATCCAGATCATATGTTCCTGCATCGGGGACGCGAGGAGATAAGAACCGACGAGGTTAAACTCATTGATTATGTTCTTGAACAACTTCAAGGAAGAAATATCTTTATAGGAGAATATGATATTGAAGGGGGAAAACCTCTTCCTGAGATGACTCCAGTCTCTCAATATACTCGGGAAGAGATTCAAGAATTAATAGAAGCAAGCGGGCTATCTTTGGAAGCTATTACCAAAGAGGTAGAATCCGGCCAGATTGACTTAGATCTCGATGAACACATAAATACCATTGAGATGAGACATAGTCTTCAGTTTTAGGTTATAACAAAATAAATTGGTTGTGATCACTTAGTCGTCGGGTACGTTACACCTTCTGCCAATAATCCTAGTTGTCGCCTAGGACTACATGTTTATGATCGTAAAACTTTCTCCAGCAGGACCTTAACGCTGAAGCGAAGCCAAAGAATCCAATTATAATCCAGAAAATGGTTACATAATATCGAGGCTTTGTGCCGGAATATATGGATACAGTCTTTGCAGCCTCAGTTGAGCTATGTGTAAGATCAGTATCAAACCTTGCTTTGATCTGGTTAATGTTAGCCTGTGGCACAAAGTCAACCTGCCCACCGCCTGTGATCTTTTTTGTAGCATTACCGTAAGTTACTGTTATCAGATCCTCAGATGTATCAACAGAAGAGCCGATTGTTATGTTTGCTTTTATCGGTTCATCTGGATAATAAAAGAATTTGTCTGTTGTGGTGTTAAGCCCGGTCTCTGGCAAGACTGTAATATTGCAACCTAGTGATTGCTTGCCAAAGAATGAATACAATTCAATCTCGCAGGTGTCATATTCTGGATCATTCAGTTGAAATTCTATAACACCCGAGTACAGTTCCGAATATGCATTGGAAATCAGCCTGGATATGTTGGTTGCCTGGCTGGTCAGAATGTTTGCTGGTGGGTAAGAAAATGTGTAAGATAGTGCTAGATCATCCTTTCTAAGCCTTAGGTCATCAAGTTTAAGCTCATAATATACGATTCCTGACGTATTGAGCAAGAGATATGCGGTCCCTGTATAATTGTCATAAAGGATCGAATTGTTGCTGTAGGATGGCGATTCAAGGCGTGATTGCATGGAATCAAGCAAGGCCAGTTCATCATAGGTGTAAGAAGTCTGGTTTTCCTCACAGATCTGCCAGTTGGCTTCACAACCGCAATGTGCGCAGCTTTTCCCGCAGCATCGCTGGTTAATACCGCAGCGATAACAGCAGGTGTTGCAATTGCAGCAGTCACCTTCCCGCCAGGAATAATGCTTGGTTTCAATCTTGTTAACCACTTTCAAGAGCGCAGAAAATGTGTTGTCCTCGCTGGATGTCTGGAAAGGGGTAAGTGCTGAATCACCAATTAGGCCATTGTTCAGGTAGACTATAAGACGTGACTCGTCCCAGTTGTTCAGATGCTCGGTACGGCAGTCACCTTGGTACCTAGGGGGGTCAATCGAACAGGTCTCCCAGAGACCGTTGAAATATGTTGGCGGCCGGGTCAAGTCATAACCAAAGTTAGTCTGAACATTTCCTGAATAATTATTGTAAAGAATATTATCATAAAGAACACTTGGCATGACTGCGCTAACAATCAGCCAAGCATTCCTTATGCTCTTGTGGTTTCTCGGCAATAGGCCATCTGGGGTTTGGTTAAAGACCAGATTTGTGTTCCAGTCGAATATGAAATCATGCATGCTGCGGTTCTGCTCAAGCAGGCTGGAAAACAGGGATTTCTGCTCATCAATGTCCATATCCAATTGCCTAAACCCGTCACATTCGTTCAGCCCAAGATTTTCACAGTTGGCAAAACTCAGTGTATCAACCGCAACGACTGTGTTTAGGGCTATCGCTAATAAAACAAAAAAAACAATCCTCATTATTAACCCCCAAGACCGAGCAGTGTTGCGATTGTCACTGCGCCAAAGATCAGGATTGAACCCACAATCAGTGCGCCGATGCGGTTCAGTGTTGAATGCTTGCTTGCCGGGTCTCCACTGTAATATGTATAACCAGCAGCAATTATGCCAAGGACAATCACTGCGCCAGCCAGATATTGCAGGATGCCGATCAATTTGCCGATCGGACTGATTGAAGCAGCCAAATCCTGTTTTTCTGCATCTGTCAGCTCAACATCCATCTGGTCAATTATGCCTGCGTGCACAATGGTTGCAAATAAGAGCACCACAGGTAATAAACTCCAAAGCTTGTTTTGTTTCATAGGTAACACCCCCTGGTTATATGAATGTATAATGGTTAACTGAATCAAGTGATTTCACGGATTTGCACAAGGGATCACGCTCAATCCAGTTCTTGATATCGTTTAGCAAGGTGACTCTGTCCTCAGGGCTGATATGCCTGCGGTAAATGCCTTCAACTGTCTTCATGATCTGGCTTATGTGGAATGTCCCGCCGTTGGTCTTTGTCAGTGACCTGGCTATCGTTCGCTGAATCTCAATCCTATCAAGTTCGTTCTTGGGAAGTTTTGGGTATTTGGTTAACAGATTCTTATTGTCATCAGAATCTCTCGATTCAGGGATAATGTCCTCTGATGCAATCTTAAGATCATTGTTGTGTTTCTTTAGTCCCTTCAATCGTTTCAGTTCCTGTTCAAGGTTATCGTTTTTATTCTGTTCATCTGTGAAGGATTTTTTCAGTTGCCTCGACTCAACTACCAGGTTGTACAGTTTCCAGGTCAGCATTGCACCCGATGCAACTGCCACAATTAACAACAATCGATTCATTTTTTCGTGTCCACTCCAAAAACCACTTCAACGTCAGGTTTGATTATTGTTTTCCTGATCACAGTAACCTGCTCACATATTGTTTCTATCTCTACTATTTCCATTGGTCTCACCCCTTTTTTCCGGATTGTGTCTTTCACTGGTTCTCAAGCATCTTCTGGTAATACTTAATCGACTTGATTGACGTAATTACCACCCTGTGGATTACCCACTTGCCGTCGTCACTCTTTGTCACACTGGACTCCATTATCGGCATCTTGTTCAGTTGTTCAATTTTTGTTGGTGTCAGTTCTTCAGCCATTTTAACCTCCAATTGATTTCTGTTTTGTTGATATTCCTGCCGCAGTCAGCATATTCTGAGTTTCTTCAGATAGCAGATCCCAGTTCTTTTGCAGTATCTTAACACACTCGTGTTTTGGTATGGATATGCACTCAGTCATTTGGTTGCACCTCGTATCGTTACCTATCACCCCCTGATGAATTGAAAATAATGCAAAGGACACTTGTTTATATAAGCTGGTCCAAGAAACAGGACAAAAGGGGGGGAAGTGTATAGCAAGATTGATTGTTGATGGAGAAATATCAGATTATTTATCAGATTATTTGGAGCAATTTAGAAAGATTTTTAAAATTGTTACAAGTTCTGAGAAACGGACAATAAAAAACTGGTGAAAAGGCAATAAGTTTTATTGTTCAAATACAGGGCCCGTAGCTTAGCCTGGTAGAGTGCTCGACTGATAAAGAGGTTTTGGAGATCGAGTGGTCCGGAGTTCAAATCTCCGCGGGCCCATTTTTGTAGGGGAATCGCATGATATTCTTGCATTCCAGGCAATAATAGACCATCTTTCCGTGGTTAAGCCTTATCCTGCAGTTCTTTGAGGGGATAAGGTACTTGTGGCAATTCCTGCACATTCGCCGCTTAAGGTCTGAGGGAAGCGGTGTCTTGGACTTCATTCCGATTCTGCGGGCCACTTCAACATACCTGTCAGAGAATTCTGAATTCTTTGCCAGCTCAAACAGGGTCCGCATTCTTGACTCGGCAGTCTTTCTTTGTCCTGCGGGCTTTCTTGCATATCTCAAGGTGATTCTTTAATCCTTACCTCCATTATGCGCTTACCGTCGAGCTTTTTAATGGTGAATTCATACCTGCCATGAGTAATCCTTTCACCCTCTGCCGGTATCTTCCCAAAATTGCTTAACAGGAATCCCCCCAGTGTCCCAAAATCACCCTCTTCCTTGAAATCTGATCCCAGCTTATCATTGACCTCTCTGATATCTGTCCTTCCCTCAACAATCCATTCTTTTGCACCTAGCTTCTTAATTGTGGGGTTGAGCCTGTCTTTTTCATCGACTATCTCGCCAACAATCTCTTCAAGCAGGTCCTCGATTGTAACAAGTCCTGCAACGCCGCCATGCTCATCGATGACAACGGCCATGGTGTCGCCGCGCTTCTGGAACTGTTTTAATAATGTATCAAGCTTCTGGGTCTCGGGGACAAAACGGATCTGGTGCATTATGGTTGCGACCTTGGCGCTGTGGTTAGTATGCCTGAGTATGTCTTTGGTCAGGACAAAGCCCTTAATCTGGTCCCTGCTCTTTTCATAGACCGGGATGCGGCTATAGGGCTTTTTGTTGACGAGCTTGATTAGGTCCCTTATGCTCAGCTCGGCACTGGCCAGGACCATGTCTGTCCTCGGTGTCATGACATCCTTCACATTCAGGTCGTCGAACCGGAAAACCTTCTGTATCATCTCCCTTTCTTCGTTCTCAATTTCACCCTCTCTTGCGCCAGCATTGATTATTGTCTGTATCTCATCCTCTGTTACGATAGGCCTCTTTGGTGCGTTTTTCACAAGCATGAGGTGCATATAGTCAAAGACCCATAGCACAGGGCTCAGAACGATGCTGAGGAACATGATGGGCTTTGCAACGACGAGGGAGAATCTCTCTTTATATGCGGTTGCCAGAGATTTAGGGGTTATCTCTCCAAGGACCAGTATCAGTAGCGTCATGACAGCTGTTGCCAGGCCTAGAGCGTAGCTCTGGAAATACTCGAGGGCTACCGATGCCGCAAGAACAGACGCAGCGACATTTACCAGGTTGTTGCCGATCAGGATGGTTGTAAGGTACCTGTGCGGGTCTTCTTTGATCTTCAATAGCGTCCTTGCCCCTTGTTTGTTCTTATCCACCAGGTTAAGGACCTTTAGCCTGCTTATTCCCATTACAGCGGTCTCAGCAGCGGAAAAAAAAGCCGAGAGGCCCAGCAGAATGAGTAATATGTATATTTGTTCACGTAATAACATCTATTGTCACGGGATAATTCTGGTTTGCACTACTATAAAATTCTATCGGTAATATAATATATGTGTTGTTCATTCTTGGATCTGATGCTTGATTTTATTAAGAGGATTCTGGGAGGCAAAGAGCCGGCAGTGATTGCCCGGGGAGAGCTCTCTGGCTGGTTTGATCAGCAGCTTAAGGAGCTTAATGACAGGGTTGCACGCAGGCTGGGTGTCCTGGCGCAGAATTCGCTCGACATCGTTGCATCTGCCAATGCTAATCTGGGGGTTCTTGAACGTGCGGAACTCAAGAACAAGAATATTGTCCCCAGGGTTATGAGTATACTGCAGGGAAACAGGGAATCGTATGTACGGAAGATGCAACGGTTTTTTTCTGAGGTGTCCTTTCCCCGAAGCCTGCAGGACATTCCCCCGGGCAACAGCCAAATTCAAGGAGGAGCTTGAGCGCATCAACAAGAACACCACCAAAAGCTACTATGTCCTGCAGGAATTCTTTGCGCGTGAATCCAGGGAAGTTGCCCTGAACATTAAGCAGATGGACGGTATTTTCTCTGATGCTGAAAGCCTGAAACATGAGTTCGACCTGGGCTCATGGGAAACTGCCGGGGCGGCGGTGGCAAGATATGCCAGGTCAGAAGGGGATATGGCCGCCTTGAAACGCCAGATAAGGCAGAAAAAGGCTCTAATCGCAGAAAAAGAAGCTAATCGTGCCGTGCTGGGCCAGGAGATCAGCACCCTCAAGAAATCCCGCGCATACGCCGACCTGAGGAAAAAGGCTGAGGCGCAGACAGCGCTACAGCAAGATATATCAGGCCTGGAGGGGACCCTTAGGGCCGACATGTTCGTTATTGAGCGGGCGATGAGGAAGTACCAGAAGATATCCTTGGATGCAGGCACCCTGCATGCCTACCTTGAGGATTCTGTTGCAGCGCTTCTGGCAGATGATCAGCTATTGATTTGTGGGATAGTTGAAAAGCTGAGCGGCCTGATAGAGAATAACACTATAGAACTCAAAGACCGCAAGAGGCAGAAGTGCCTGAGGACGATAAGCAATCTTACCCGTGACCGTCTTAGCGGACTGCGGGAAGGTCTGCTGGATATGAATAAACGCAATAGGGGTGCCTCATCAGATATTGCTCAGAGCAGGCCCGCAATCGAGCTTAAAGGCCTTGAAACCAGGTTTTCCGAACTAGATGACGAAATACCTGCAGAAAAGGAAATCCTGCAGCATCTGAAGGATGATCTTGCCGCAATTGATCAGGATGCGCTCCTTAATGATGCAGTCAGCACTGCAGAGCGCTGCGGCCTGTCGGTAGTCATGCTTAAAAATGTCGATAGGCGTTCTTGAGTTTGGGGTTTAGAACCCCGCCCTTTGGCGCCACATTTTTAGCATGCCAGAAATCCTTGGTAGAAACTCCGTCCTTTAGCGCGGGAAGTAAGCGAGGATTTCTATCATATCTCAACAAACAGGAGATGCTTCTCGCTCCCGGTAAGCTCAGCCAGGATCCGCTTGATGACAGCTTTTTTTGGGTCAGGTATCAGCTTGATTCTTTTTTTGATATTATCAAAGCTTTCAAAGGGCTTTTCAGTCCTCTCATCGATAATCTGCCACATATGCTTCTTGCCGATACCCGGCAGGAGTTCAATCTGATGCATTCTTGTCGTGAGCGGGGGTGCTTTATTGAAGAACTCCACAAACCTCATCTCATTCTTGTTGACGATGTTCTCAACCACAAACTTAAGCTCTGCCTTGGCAGTCGTTGTAAGCCTGTCGACCGGCAGCTTCCCGACTATATGGTGGATCTTGTCCCGCTTCCCTTCCCCTATATATATTACTTCGTGCGGTTGAAGAAAGACATCCTTTTTTGGGACAAGCTCAAGAAGGACAAAATGTTCAGACCCCACAGCCTGGGCAATAGGGGTTTTTCTGTAGCTGGGCCTGGTATCCAAAGCATACCCATTGGGAAGAAAATCCAGTACTATTCCACTGTCTTCCCTAATCCTATCTTTGTCAATCATTCACACTACCCCCTATCTTGATAATCTTATCTAAGCTTGTATATAAATCTTTCCTAGAAACCTCATCTATAGCTGTTCACAACATCAGCAATCTTTTTAAGATTGTCCTTGTTGATAGTAATCGGATAACCCTGAAGAATGAGCTTGAGGTCATCAACTGATTCAGGCATCAGGTCAATTATCTTCACTACGTGGTTTTCCTTAAGCCTGGGTATGTCGAGGGCAGCAATATCCTTTTTCAGCTTGTCTGCAGTCTTCTTGTCGAGTGTCTTGAACATGTTAACATAATCTTCTGTCTTTTTCTCCCTGAAATTGAACTCGCCATCCCTCTTCTTGATCTTTTTCATCTCCTCCTTTAGCTCTCCTATCGTGATGGGACGTTCCTCGATTATATCCGGGTTGATCATTTTGCTTCACCTACTATGTGGATCGGATGGACAATTACACACTTCTCTACCTTGCCCTCCTTCAGGAGCACCTCATAGCACCGTCCGCGCCTTGCCTTGACAATGCCGGTCTTACCGTGAAATCGCGGAAAGCATGCACCTTTCTGTACAGTTGAATCCACTTTTAAAGAGATCCTGTCGCCGGGGCTAAATGTCCTGAAATATTTTGTCAGGCTAATCTTTCCCTTTTGCCTTATCTCTTTGCTCAGTTTATGCCTTGTATTCCGTCTAAAGCCGCCGATTCTCTTTACCATGTGGCTATTGGATTTTGCATAAGTATTTAAATGTTACTCAGAATATTATGCTCAAAAATGTCGTCAGACGTTTTTGGGCTGGGTTTAAAACCCCGGCATTTAGGCCGACATTTTTGGCATCCTAAAAATCCGCCCGTTAAAGAAAGTGTCCATTCAAACTCCGCCCTTTAGGGCGGAGTAGGACACATTCGGCGGATTTTTATGATGAACACAGGACATGTCCCGGAGATTTCATATCAGATATATCCATTGGCCGCCCGCGGGCAGCGGAATCTGGGCCTCTGGATGAACAAAATCAAAAGCTTTATATAGTAATTGGCTTTCACAATGGTTAATTAGTTCTTAAAAAGGTTCTTAATGATGAAAATGGAAGATAAAGACATTTTGAAAACAGGTACGACAACAGTTGGATTAGTAGCAAGAGACGGGGTGGTACTTGCCGCTGACAAGCGTGCAACATCGGGCAACCTTATAGTAACCAAAAATACCGAGAAACTCTGCGAGATCTTTGATGATCTTGTGGTGACCACGGCAGGGACTGTATCAGACATACAGCTTCTGATCAAGTATATCCGGGCAGAACTGAGCCTCAAGAAGATCAGGACGGGCAGGAAGCCCCTGGTTAGAGAATCAGCAAACTTGCTCGCCGGCCTGATATACCAGAACATCCGGAAGCTTTCTCTTATTCCGGGCATATCGCACTTCATTCTTGGCGGCAGGGATACTGAAGGGTTCCACCTTTATGACCTATTTGCTGACGGCAGCCTGACTGAGCACAAGGATTACATTGCATCTGGCTCAGGCTCTGTTATAGCATATGGTGTGCTGGAATCCATGTATAAAAAAGACCTGTCTGTTGACGAGACAGTAAAGCTTGCAGTAAGATCAGTCAATGCAGCGATGCAGAGGGACTCTGCAAGCGGCGGCGGTATTGACGTGATATCAATCACCGAGAGTGGTGTGCAAAAGGTATTTAATAAGGAGATTAATCCGAGGATTGAGGTATAAATTCTTCGGCACAAGCCGTATGGGTGTTTTCTGTGACGGAAATAATAGACGAAATATTAAAACAGATTCCCAAAGACCGGATCAGTGATGCGGGTTTTGAGGGGGCAAATATCGTGCTCTACACAAAGAGCAGGGAATTTTTTTTTGACAACGAGGGCCTGATAAAGAGCATAGTCAACGACATAAAAAAGCGCATCGAACTCAGGCCGGACCCTTCAATAACTATGGACCCTGAGGAGGCTGAGACTCGCATCAGGGAGATCATTCCAGAGGAATCAAAGATAGATAACATCATTTTTGACCACCAGAGGTCCCAGGTGATTATTGAGGCTGAGAAGCCGGGAATGGCTATCGGCAAGCAGGGGTCGATACTAAGGGAGATACGGAACAAGACCCTCTGGGTGCCGCTTATAAAAAGGACCCCGGCCATACGCTCTCAGCTGATCGAGAACATCAGGGCTGTGCTCTACCAGCATTCCGACTACAGGAGAAAATTCCTCGATAAGGTTGGGCACAGGATTTATGACGGCTGGATGCGCGAGAAGAAGAACGAGTGGATCCGCATAAGCTACCTTGGCGGCGGAAGGCAGGTTGGAAGATCGTGCCTCTTTATGCAGACACCCGAGTCAAGGGTACTCCTGGATTGCGGCGTGGATGTTGCAAGCGATACAAATGCATACCCCTTCCTTGAGGCGCCCGAATTCAATATCAACGAACTCGACGCAGTGATTATCTCGCATTCGCACCTGGACCATTCGGGCTTCCTGCCTTACCTTTTCAAGTATGGCTACCGGGGCCCGGTCTATTGCACTGCCCCGACCCGTGACGTAATGGCGCTTCTCCTGCTTGACTATGTGAAGATCATGCGTTCTGAGGGCAAGGAGCCCATCTTCACAAGCGATGATGTGAAGGAGATGGTCAAGCACACAATATGCCTTGACTATGACGAGGTGAGCGATATCACTCCTGATGTGAGGGTTACCCTTTACAACTCCGGACACATACTCGGCAGCAGCATGGTTCATCTGCATGTGGGAAACGGCCTTCACAACATGCTCTATACCGCTGACATGAAATACGGAAAGACTCAGCTCCTTGAGCCGGCGGTGACCCAGTTTCCCCGCCTTGAGACACTCATGATCGAAAGCACCTACGGCGGAAAGGACAATGTCCTGCCATCAAAGCAGGAGTGTGAAGAATACCTGGCAGGGATTGTTACAAAGACCATCAAGCGCGGCGGCAAGGTCCTTATACCTGTCCTGGGGGTTGGCAGGGCTCAGGAGGTAATGCTGATTGTTGAGAGCCTGATCCGCAGCGGCCAGATGGATAATGTCCCGGTATACATAGACGGCATGGTGTGGGACGTTACAGCCATACATACCGCATATCCGGAATACCTGAATAACCAGGTAAGAAAGCTGATATTCCACAGGAACCAGAACCCCTTCCTCTCTGAAATATTCAAGCGTGTGGGAAGCCAAAAGGAGCGAAAGCAGCTCCTTGAGGATACGGGTCCCTGCATAATACTCGCAACATCGGGAATGCTCGTCGGCGGACCATCCCTAGAATACTTCAAGGCACTTGCTTCGGGATCCATGCATTCTCTTGTCTTTGTCTGCTACCAGGGCGAAGGCAGCCTGGGAAGAAGGATCCAGCGCGGGGAGCGCGAGATAATGTTCAAAAACGGCCAGAAGACCGAGGTTACTGTGGTCAAAATTGAGGTTTATACCATTGAAGGCTTCACAGGACACTCTGGGCGAAAACAGCTTATGAGCTTTGTATACAAGTGCAACCCAAAGCCTAAGAAGGTAATAATCAATCACGGCGAAAACTCAAGGTGCCTTGATCTTGCAAGCTCAATCCACAAGATGAACAGGATAGAGACAACTGCGCCGAGAAACCTTGAGGTTGTAAGGGTTAAGTGATTCCCCCTAGATTTTGATTATTTGATTGTAAGGGGAATAATTCTATAGCGGATTTTCTGTTTCATATTCTGGAGGCCTATAGCAAGAATTCTGAAAACGCAGCATTGTAACCCCGATACGGTAGTAACTAACCGACAGCTTTATATATACATATGCCGTATCTGAGCATATTAGTCACCCGGAGGTAGTCTAAATGATAGATAAAAGCTTTTTTGAAAGGTCAAATACTGAGGTAGCAAGTGACTTAGGTTTAAGAGTATTGAGATTTGATTTGAATGGTAACCTGTATGTTCCAGAGGCCAAGGTCCTGCATGATGAAGTCCCTGAAAGCCCGGAATCCTACATGAGAAACGCTCAGAAACAGCCCGGTGGGACCTTAGTTTCCGTATCCGAGAAAGGCACTTATTATAAGCTATATCGTAGGCACCAGACCTTAAAACGTTCTACGAACAATGTTACTAGAAATAATACGCCTGATGACGTCCTTGACTGGGTTAGAGCTGTCGCTCAGGATGATGCACTTCACAACCGAGCCATGGATCTCGCTGCCCTGTACTGCAACGACCAGAACGGCCATTCCTCTCAGGAATTGACTGCTATTGCATTTGATGAGCTTAGTATCCCCACCGACGCCCGGTCGTTGTCCCGGTTTGTAGAGATGTTTGACGGGGATGTCAATGACCTTGTTGATCTGGTCTACAACATCAATCCCTTCGCCATCCAGGCGCTCGAGCGAAAGAAGGTCGGCAGGCAGGCAGTTACCGACTATTTGCGCGAGCATCTGACCGGCGATTCCGGAAGAACATCATCTTCAAATGGCGGCGGAACAACACCTGTTGTGGTCCTCACCTCAATCACCCCCTATCAGACATATCAGAATGAAAGGACCGTTAGGAGCCAGCTTCTTGACCTATCGTTAAGGGCCTATTCCCCCATGCCGTTTGACTATGCTGTGAACCAGATCACTTCTCTTGCCTTCCTGCATCCGGGCAATGATGTCCTGAGAGAGGTCCTCACAGAGACGCGGGTCTATCTTGAGATGTCACGGGCCCTGCCGGATCCGGTGACGAGAGTGGGTGCTTAAGATGGGAATCGAAAAAGTAGTGCAGTACCTGAACAGGAAGCCCAGTGATGCGGAGATAGCAGAGCTGCTGGAACTGGAGGTCATAAACAGGACACAGGCTCAGGACCTTCAGAATTACCATCTTGAGGGTGAGGTCTTTGAACTCAGGCAGACCCAGAGGCTGGCTCTTGTCCAGCTTCTCCGGGAGAATGTGGTCTTCATAGATGATGACACAGGCAGCGGCAAGACCGTTATTGCATCAAAAGCTATCGCTGCCCTGGATTATGAGCTGGGGGCCCCGACAAATGCACTATTCTGGACACCCAACACCATCAAGCCTCAGTGGAGGAGGAGGGTTCTGTCCTATTGGTCCAGAGATCACATCTATCCGCTGACAGTGGATGACATCCTGGTTATCGGAGAGACCAACGGGAACGGCTATGACAGGATTGCCGATTCCCGCGTTGTTATCGTTAACTATGAGCGCATAGCCCGCGGAGATTCTGACCTTATCAGTGCAATCCAGGACGCGGGGTTTACGTTTGTTAATTTTGATGAGTTCCAGAGGGCAAAAAATCCTGAAGGCATGACTGCAAGGTATCTAATGGAAGCCACAGAGGGCATACCCTACAGGATGGCCACTACAGCCTCACCATACCGCAAAAGCCTGACTGATCCTGCAACCCTCATCGCTATCCTGAATCCTGAATTTTACAGGGAAGAGCAAAGACGCGAGATAGGACGCAATCCGCGATATGCAGAAGAATACAGGAACATGACTCCGGAGCAACAGCAGGACCTTGCAAGGTTTGTGATAGGCAAGTATGTGAGGGGAGAGGGCGTAGCTGATGTTAGGCCCCTGAGAGCGCAGTTTGCAAACGTAAGGAGGTGGGGCAGATCTCAATCGACCGAGGAACTGACCGGA
This sequence comes from archaeon, assembly GCA_043823195.1. Lineage (GTDB taxonomy): Archaea > Nanobdellota > Nanobdellia > Woesearchaeales > JBDRAZ01 > JBDRAZ01. The sequence continues at coordinate 11,642 of JBDRAZ010000051.1, read as the reverse complement.
AAAAAAGTCACTATCGACTATGAAATCGGTGCCTACGACTTGTCAGAGCCGGAAGCTGAAGTCTATGAGAAGTTCAGGAATGCTGATGTGGTCTTCCCTGAAGTGGTCCTTGAGGGAACCCAAAAGCTGGACGCTCTAAGATATGTTCTGAGCGATGTCTCGGTATTGACGCCGCAATTTGTGAAAGCCAAGATTGATGAGAGGAAGGCGGTGCGGGAGCAGAAGACAGGCAGGGCCTACAAAAGCATATACACCTCTTTGGATGAGATCTTTGAGGCCCATCCTGAGATGAGATCTTTAGGTGATATCGAATCATCCAGATATCAGGCGTTGAGAAATGTTCTGAACCACATACCTCTTGATGAGGAGGTTATTGTGTTCATAGAGAGAAAGGAGGGCGTTATTGATAATATACAGACGGTTCTCAACGAACACTATGGGGGTGAAGCAACTGTTAAGATTACTGGAGATGTGAGCACTGATGCACGCCCGGGCAGATACTTTGGTGATCGGGAGATTGCGATGCTCAGGGTCCAGGTAAGCGAAGGAATAATGGGCGCTGTTGCGATGAGTCAGGTTGCGGGCGAAGGGGTCCGGTTTGATCGTGCAAGGAACATGGTCATATATGATCTGCCCTACACCTGGGACGACATAAAGCAGGATATTGGAAGGGAAGAGGGACCAAATCAGACAAGAGACATCAATGTCTATGTTGTCAATGAACGCACGCGGGTTGATCAGGGTATTATCAAGCTAATAAATGACCGAAAGGAGGTCGGTAGGCGGTTCAGGACAGGCGCCACCGAGCTTACAGAGGAAGAGGTCATGTCAAACCTGGTAGACAGACCTACTGCCGAAGAAAAGCAGATACTGCCATATCTCCAGTCTGACCTGGATATTCTCATGCGGATGATGGGCTCGATGAAAGAACGCGGATTCAAGGAAAACTATCAGCTCCTTCGGGATGAAAAGATTGGCGATGAAAGCGCATCAGCCTTCTTCGCAAGAGCGTTTGAGTATCTTGAGAACGGCCTTCCCGGAAACATGTCACGGCTTGTTGCGCAGATGGTGCAGGGTCTTGACGGAAAAGGCCGCATTGCAGACATGGGATCAGGCATAGGATTTCTTGAAAGGACAATCGATGAATACCGTGTTGGCGTAACAGTTACGTCATTGGATATGAATATTGACGCGCTGCATTATGCCAAGCAGAAAGACAATCCAAGATCCAAAGGGCATATTGTATCAGATATCGGGGCAGCCTCATTACAGGGTGATAGATTCGATTATGCCGTGGCCTCATTATCTCTTCAGATGCAGAACCTGGATGATCGGGTATCGGCACTGAAGGAAATGTTCAGGGTAGTAAAGCCGGGAGGTTATGTCATCATCTCTGAAAAAGACGATTATCTGACCGATGAGCATAAAGGGCGCTGGAAAAAAGGGATAGGGGACCTTGGCGGCAGGGTCTCTGAACTGTCCGGCGCATACAAGAGTCACGAAGGCAGGTTTGGCGGCTATGTGATTGTCGCACAAAAGGTATCTGAACCTGGAGACATAGACTCCGAGGATTTTCTCTTTGGCAACACTCCTAATTACAGTTCCGGGGAGCAGAGAGACTCCTGGGGCCCGGGTGAAGGCCAGAGGTGTGACACTTTTATTCACGAGGATGGGACTGTTCTGGAAGACAAAGTACAAGAGTATAAAGCGCAAGAGCAGGAAAAGACAGCTGAACTAACGATTCTGGGCTATGAAGTCGTAGTGCTGGGTGGTCAGGAGGCAAGAGAATTCTATAGGCAGAAGTTTGGCAGACGGCTCAGAGAGGGCGAATCTTTCATCTCCCCTGTTGAAGACAAGGTCTATACAAACAAGAGGATGGCTCCTGACCAGCTCAAGGGAGTATTGCTAAGTTATCTGGGACGGAAGTAAAATGCTCGAAGAAACCCTGAGAAGCTTCAATTTCGATCCTGACACCGAAGACCGGGTCAGGCGGATTATTGATGAGTTTGAGCTGGAGGAAAGGATTGAGAAGAGGTTGGGCAGACAGCAAATCTTTCTTGGGATCAGAGGACAGGATCGGGTTTTGGCTGATGCCTTATTCACCCGTTTCGAGGCTGGGCGATTCTATCGTGACTATATTCAGTATGCTGAGGATAAGATCCTGCATGATGATGGGCCTGAAAGCCAGGAATCCTATCTGTCCAATGCCCAGCGTAGGGCGGACGGAACTGTGGTTTTCATCACCGGAAAAGGTACTTTTTTGGGTCCATTGTATCGTAAGCACCAAAACCTAAAGAGATCCCCCGACGAAACCATTAAAACTAATACTCCTGATGACATCCTTGCGTGGTTACGGACTGAAGCCCATGAAGACAGTCTGGCTGATTACGCTATGGGACTTGATCCCACTGACCGGCGACCTGTAGGTGAGGTTGCATGTGGCTTCTATCGTGACTATATCCGTTATGCCGAGGCCAAGATCCTGCACGATGAGGTCCCTGAAAGCCAGGAATGGTATATCCGAAATGCTCAGAAACAGTCCGATGGAACCGTAGTTCCCGTGCCTGAGAAAGGCACTTATTTTAATCCACTCTATCAAAAACACAATGGCTTAATACACCACAAAAACAAGGCGATAAGGAATAATACTCCTGATGACGTCCTTGCGTGGTTGAGGTCTGAAGCCCATGAGGATGGTTTGGCTGATTATGCTATGGCCCTCGATCCTACTGACCGCCGACCTCTTGACGAGGTTGTATGTAGCTTTTATCGTGATTATATCCGCTATGCTGAGGACAAGATTCTGCAGGATGAGCTCCCTGAAAGCCAGGAATCCTATCTGTACAGTGCTCAGCGTAGGGCGGACGGAACTGTGGTTTTCATCACCCGAAAAGGCACTTATTTTAATCCACTCTATCAGAAACACAATCACTTAAGACGCTCCAGAAAAAAGGCAATCAGAGATAATACTCCTGATGACATCTTTGCGTGGTTGAGATCTGAGGCGCATGAGGATGGTTTGGCTGATTACGCTATGAGCCTCGATCCTACTGACCGCCGACCTCTTGACGAGGTTGTATGTAGCTTTTATCGTGACTATATCCTGTATGCCGAGGCCAAGATCCTGCAAGATGAGGTACCAGAAAGCCAGGAATGGTACATGCTCAATGCTCAGAAACAGCGCGATGGCACTGTGGTTTCCGTACCTGAGAAAGGCACATATAAGAATCGACTCTATGGAAAACACAATGGCTTAAAACACCACAAAGACAAGGCGATAAGGAATAATACTCCTGATGATGTCCTTGCGTGGTTGAGGTCTGAAGCCCATGAGGATGGTTTGGCTGATTACGCCATGAGCCTCGATCCCACTGACCGCCGACCTCTTGACGAGGTTGCACGTGGCTTTTATCGTGACTATATCCGCTATGCCGAGGCCAAGATCCTGCACGATGAGGTCCCTGAAAGCCAGGAATGGTATCTCAGAAATGCTCAGAAACGGTCCGATGGGACTGTAGTTCCCGTACCTGAAAAAGGCACATATTATAATTCCCTCTATGGGAAACACCATCACTTAAAACGCTCCAAAAAAAAGGCAATCAAAGATAATACTCCTGATGACATCTTTGCGTGGTTGAGGTCTGAGGCCCATGAAGATAGTCTGGCTGATTACGCCATGAGCCTCGATCCTACTGACCGCCGACCTCTTGACGAGGTTGCATGTGGCTTTTATCGTGACTATATCCGCTATGCCGAGGACAAGATCCTGCATGATGAGGAGCCTGAGAGCCAGGAATACTATCTACACAATGCCCAGAAAAGACCGGACCGGACTGTCGTTTTCGTATCCCAAGAAGGCACCTATCGTAATAAACTCTGCAAGACACACCAGACTTTAAAACACCACAAAGACGAGACCATAAGAAATAAAACGCCTGATGATGTCCTTACGTGTTGAAATCGGAGGCCCATGAGGATGGTTTGGCTGATTACGCCATGAGCCTCGATCCTACTGACCGCCGACCTCTTGACGAGGTTGCGTGTGGCTTTTATCGTGACTACATCCTGTATGCCGAGGCCAAGATCCTGCATGATGAAGTCCCTGAGAGCCAGGAATGGTATCTCAGAAATGCTCGGACAAAGCCGGGCGGAACGATAGTTATCGTTCCTCAAAAAGGCACTTATTATAATTCACTCTATCAGAGACACCAAAACTTAAAACGCTCCAAAGACGAGCCCATCAGAAGGAATCGGCCAGATGACGTCTTTGACTGGATAAGATCTGTCGCCCAGGATGATGCACTTCACAACCGAGCTATGGATCTGGCTGGCCTCTACAGCAACAGACAGAACGGCCATTCCTCTCAGGAATTGGCTGCCATTGCACTTGATGAACTTAGTATCCCCACTGACGCCCGCTCGTTGTCTCGGTTTGTCGGCCTGTTTGACGGTGATGTTAATGACTTGGTTGACCTGGTCTACAACATCAATCCCTTTGCCGTCCAGGCCCTCGAGAGAAAAAAGGTCGGCAGGCAGGCTGTTACCGATTACCTTCGCGAGCATCTGACAGGAGATTCAGGAAGAACATCATCTTCAAATGGCGGCGGCACCGCACCTGTCGTGGTCCTCACCTCTATCACGCCTTATCAGACATATCAGCAGGAAAAGACAGTGAGGAGCCAGCTTCTTGACCTCTCGTTAAGAGCCCATTCTGTAATGCCGTTTGACTATGCCATGAACCAGATCAATTCTCTTGCGTTCCTTCATCCCGGCAATGATGTCCTGAGAGAGGTCCTTACAGAAACACGGGTCTATCTTGAGATGGCACGGGCTCTGCCGGATCCGGTGACGAGGGTGGGTGTCTGACACTTATCGTTCCTGCTCACTCCGGTACATCGGAAGTATTGTACTATCGAGCTTGTGTACAAAATAAGTGTCCACAATCTAATCAAAAAACCCCTCAACCATCCCGCGCAGTTCAGGATATTTTTCCTTTAACCTCTGGCTTTCCGTGTCGTATGTCCTGTTGGCTGTTTGCAGCTCATTCTCAAGCGGAGATTCCGAGCTCTGTGCAGCATCGAAATCCATGAGGCATCCGTTGAGGTAGAGTGCCATCTGCGCATGCACCCTGTACATCCATGCCTGGTAAAGTGCCGTAAAATCATCCCTGACTTCATTTCCTACCGGCATCTCAGATCCGGTGGGCGGGAATCTAGTAGCGTTCTTGTGTGATTCAGCAGCCATTCCTTGTCTGTTCTTAAGGCTAGACAGAACACTGAACATTATATCTCTGATATCGCTGCCCCTTATTTTCATTACCACTCAACAGTTACACGGAAATACCTCCTTCTTTATAATTCTTTGCCCTTATTTAGACGAAAACAGGATTGGATACCAGTCAATCCTCAATCATTCTGAGGGGGATCTCCGAAACCCTGCCTACGCTTTTTTGTTCATATCTGTAGGCTGTGAATTGTAAAAGCTCAGGGGTCATTGTCCTGCCTTCGGACCCGAATTCGGGGTGAATAAATAGGTGATGATATACGCCGAACTGTGCGAAATAATCCATCGCATATTGGTCGCCCCCTGGCTTCTCAGTAATATAGAATTGCCCTATTATCTGTCCGGGATCGAGTCCGCATGACGTACTGCCCACTGCCCAATAAGGGTAGCTGGTCCTGATCTCCTGGCCAAGTGCAGGCGGATGCATATGGGAACCAACAATTGCATATCTCTCAGGATTCTGGTCCCGAGTCGGCATATAATGCCCAAGTAGTCCTCTAAGGTCGACGTGCTCCGTTTCGCCATCCTCAAATATGGCTTCCAACAGGGTTATGCCATCTGGTCCTTTTTCGCCAAGAAAAAACCCTCCCGTCTCATTGGGCTTGTCGAATTCTCTCTCAAGATGCTCCAGCATGCTCCGGTATGTTATTATTTGATTTATCATTTATCCATTTCCTGATATCTCCGGTACACGTTATACCTGAATGCGCAGTCTGCGAAGGTCAGCTGGTGCTCGCCAATTTTCAGGAAAAAATCATCCCCAAAGCCTGACCTCTGAAGCAGGACCTTTGTTTCCCTTGCAATGGCAACGCCAACATCCTGGTCATGAGGAAACTGCTGGATGCTTACGCCGATCTTGTGCGGGTCAGGTTCCAGCATAATTATCTGGCCACCCTCAGTAACACCGAAAAGAGCTTCCTTCTCGCTTACTGGCCCCGCAGGTAGCCGCATATTACCTCCAGTGCTGCCCCCTCGATCTTCAGTATCCTCCGCGGGTCTTCTGCAGTGCCCTCGCGAAGCGTAAACATGTGCTTTCCGTCTCTGCTGTAAACCTCTTCCGGCAACCTAATTTCACTCCACCTTTTGTCATGTCTCCAGATGAGCGGCACATCCGCATCTCTCAGTATGGCGGCGGCATCCTGCGGCTCGATATCGTCGGGCAGGCCATCCACAAGCACAAGATATCCCTGGGTCATGCTGACGAAATCCCTTGTCGTGTATCGCATCTGCACGTGAAATCTGGGTTTTCTTTTAAAGCTTACTGGATATGCTCAAGAATTAGCCTCAGGTCCTTCTCATCAATGACCGCATCACAGATCGATCTCAGCCTCTCTGAGCCGGAATTGAATGCAATGGAAAGTCCTGCCGCCCTTGCGATATGGATGTCATTATCCTCATCACCCACAAAGACGCACTCAGCAGGCTTAAGGCCTTCCTTTGCACAGATAATTCTCATGGCCTTTTCCTTGCCCTCGTTGTCAAATTCGCTGCTTTCCTGGCCAATAATGCGTCCATCTGAGTCAAATAATATTTTATTTATAAACACATAGTCAAATAACTCTATATATTCCGGCAAGACCTTTTCAAGCACGATATTCAGGCTTCCTGAAATGAGTGCGGCCTTGATTTTCCTTTTTCTGAGCTCCAGAAGCGTTTCCTTGGCTCCCTTCATCAGTTTTAGGTGGCCCAGGGCCTTCATCAGGACCTCTTTTGTCGCCCCGATCTCCTTCCACAGGCCGACATCGTGCTCAGCCCATTCGTCATAGCTCAGCTCCCCAGCCCTGAACCTGGCCAGTGCATCCTCCCGCCTGTGCTCGTCGGTCTGCAGCCGGTCATGCAGCGTCTCCCATACAGAGACCACATTGTCAATTATTGTTCCGTCAAGGTCAAAGCATACCAGTTTATGTATCATGTCTCGTCGGTAAATCCCCAGGTATATAAATCTATTCGAGCCATTTTACTACTCCCCGATGATGACTAAACGAAACATTTAAATACTCAGACTACTATAGAGTACTAACGGGGTTGATTCAATGACTAAAAAACGAGATTTGCTGCTGTTTTTCACCGTATTCCTGATCGGATGGGTTTCACATAGCGTAAGCGGTCATTTCACGTCAATTGACCTGCAGACGCCTCTCAGCCTTGTTATCTTTGACCATAAGGCAAAGGAGAAGGCATCTCCCCATGACCGCATCAAGGAAGATCAGATTCATGTTTACAGTGACAGGGTTGTCATTGACATTGATGACCCGCAGTGGGCCGGCTTTGTTGACACCAACTCGATGGACCCGATAATTGATGATGAGGCAAACGCCATTGAGATTGTTCCAAAGTCAGCTGCTGAGGTTCACACCGGTGACATTGTCTCATACAGGAGCGACCTGGTTGACGGCACCATCATCCACAGGGTTATAGAGACCGGCAACGACGGCGATGGCTGGTATGCGATAATGAAGGGCGACAACAATCCGGCAAACGATCCCGGCAAGGTGCGTTTCAGCCAGATTGAGCGTGTCGTGGTTGCTGTTATCTATTGATTTTTTTTCCTTTTTTGGGCAGGTTTTTATACTATTTCTTATTTCCGGATTCTAAATGGAAAACCTCGATAAATGGGAACAGGCAGGAAAGCTTGCCGCACAGACGCTTATTTACGGAAAATCCCTTATCCGGCCAGGTGCAAGCCTTCTTGAGGTTAGCGACAAAATCGAGTCAAGAATCCATGAGCTCGGTGCGAAGCCAGCATTTCCTGTCCAGATATCAATGAACGACATCGCTGCCCACTACTGCGCAGACCCCGATGACCCTGTTGTCTTTTCAGACCAGGTTTGTTCCCTTGATGTGGGTGTCCATGTTGACGGATGCATCGGCGATAACGCCTGCACAGTTGACCTTTCCGGCAGGCATTCTGAACTCCTTAAAGCGTCGGCTGAGGCGCTGAAGGCGGCAATTGACACTGTTGCAGTCGGTGTCACGCTCGCTGAGATAGGGAAGGCAATCCAGGAGACCATATCATCCTTCGGCTTTGCCCCGGTGAGAAACCTTTCAGGCCACGGCCTGGACCTCTACAACATCCACACCTCGCCGACTGTGCCTAATTTCGACACCGGCGAAACCAGGCAGCTGGAAAAAGGCTCCATAATCGCGATCGAGCCCTTTGCAACAACAGGCCAGGGCATGATAGCTGAGACAAGGAACGCAAACATCTTCTCCCTTGTCAACAGGAAACCGGTGAGGAACATGATTGCACGCCAGCTGTTAAAGGAGATCGATTCCTACGGCGGGCTTCCGTTTACCACCAGGATTCTCGCAAGGAAATTCCCCCTGTTCAAGGTCAATTTTGCACTGAGGGAGCTTCTCCAGCAGAACATAATCAGAAGCTACCCGCCTCTGGTCGAGGTGAAGCACGGCATAGTCAGCCAGGCAGAGCACACGGTCCTGGTCGATGATGAGGTTAGAGTCCTTACAATGCCCTGAACAGGCTCCTGATCAGCCCGGGAGTCACATCAGCAATGCTGCCAACAGTCCGTGTTGCCTGTGAAAAATCATTGTCTTTCGTGAACTCTGTCGGTATTGCAATGCTCTTCATGCCTGCCCTGTGCGCAGCAACGATCCCCTTTTCTGCATCATCTATTACAGCAATATCAGCCGGCCCAATCTTCATCGTCCTGGCTGCCAATAAGAGTGCTTCCGGGTGGGGCTTTCTCAGCTTCACATCATCTCCTGTAATGACCCCCGCAAAGAACCCCCTGCATCTAATCTTGTCAAGGATAAGGCCTGCCGAATAGCTGTAGGAGGCTGTGACAAGGTACAGCGGAAATGATCTTGACAGTTCTGCAATCTTCTCCGGGGCGCCCCTGATCACCCCGGGATCTGCCTGAACAAGCTCAATATATCGCTTTCGTTTCATTGACCTGATTTCCTCGGGATTTGCAGTCAGATTTCTGGCAGCAAGAAACTCCCCTATCCCTTTGCCCTGCCTTGTCCAGATGTCATAATATTCTTTCTCTGAGAAACCGATTCCCAGTTTCTCAAATGCCTCCATATAACTTCTGGCGTGCAATGGTTCGGTATTTACAATAACCCCGTCCAGGTCAAAGATTATGCCTTTAATTTTATAAGCCCTTCAACTGTGAGAAACCGCTCTTCGCCGCTCTTCATGTCCCTGAGCTTTAGCTTCCCCTTCTTAATCTCATCCTCGCCTATGAACACAACATACGGGATTCCCAGGGCATCTGCATACTTTAGGTTCTTGCTTATTCCCCTGCCCATCATATCGAGGTCAGCCTTCACGCCCGCTTCCCTGAGCTGCGAGGCAATCTTAACAGACTCCTTATATGTCTGTATAGGTATGATATAAACGTCTGTCACGCTCTTCCTCTCATCCTTGTCCATGACATCCGATAATATGTCCAGCCCAAAGCTGAGCCCAACAGCAGGATACCCCTGGCTGCCGAGGAACTCGCCGATCATTCTGTCATACCGCCCCCCGGCAGCAATTGAGGACCTGACATCAGAATTCCGCAAAAACACCTCATAGACTGTTCCGGTATAGTATGCAAGCCCCCTCGCCAGCGACACATCCAGTTCGGCCTTTGCCCCGTAGGTTTTCAGTTTTGAGAATAGTCTCTTTAATTCATCCGCACCCTCAGACCCTTCCCCGCCCAGTTCACCGATCTCTGCAAGTGACTTGGCTTTCAATGCCTTCATGAGCGCTTTGATGGAAGCAGAGGCAACGCCCTTCTCCATAAGCTCCTTTTCAACGGCCGCCTGCCCAAGCTTCTCAAGCTTGTCAAGAGTAAGTATGGCGCCCTCCCTGTCCTTCTTTATGCCTGAAGCATCAATAATCCCGTTAAGCAGTTTCCTGTTATTAACCTTGATGACAACCTTCAGGCCAAGGCTTTTGAACACCCTTGTCGCGAGGTCAAGAACCTCCGCCTCTGCTGTCACATCAGGACATCCGACAATATCAACGTCGCACTGCCAGAACTCCCTGTATCTTCCGACCTTCAGGGGGCCATCCCGGAAGACCCGCCCGATCTGGTAGCGCTTGAACGGCATCTTGATCTGCGGGTTCATGCCCACAAACCTGCATAGTGGGACAGTAAGGTCATACCTGAGCGCAAGCTGCCTCTTGCCCTGGTCCTTCAGCCTGAACATCTCCTTGAGTATCTCGGCGCCCCCGGCATACTTGGACGACAGGACATCAAATCTCTCGAGCACCGGAGTCTCAAGCGGTGAGAACCCGTACAGCTCAAATGCCTCCCTCAGGGTATCAACTATCCTTTGCCGTGCAATCTTCTTGTCCGGTGCAAAATCCCTTACACCCTTTGCGTTCATAAGTTCCATCGGCTAGGCATGATCCCCGCAGTTTTAAATATTTAACTCTTTTTGAGGAGACCTGACATGGTCTGATAAAACCCCTTTTCACTTAGCAGCGTTATCCCGTTATCCGTAGCGATCCTCTGCTGGCTTTTGGTGTTGTATCCCCAGGTTGCAAGAAAACACCTGGCGCCCGTCTTCTGCACATCAATCAGCTGGGAAACCTGGTCATCCACAAACAGGATATCTTCCATCTCAACCTCTAACCTCTCAGAAACAAACCCAAGCTTCCTGACCTTGTCCTGAGAATAGCTCTTGTCAAATATCGCACCCTTGCCGAACTTCAGGCCGAACCTGTTCAGCCAGAAGTCAGCGGTCTTTCCATCCTTGTTCGTAACAACGATGACATGATGCCCCCTCATCAGCTCTGCAACATCAGGGACAATTTTGTACGGCCTGGTCAGCCCATTATAGAAGTCCGGGCTTTTTCTCATCACCATGTATCTCTGCTGGAAGTATTCGGTGCTGTACTTATCAAGCTCTTCAGGCAGGATCAGCCTCAGATATGCGTCAAAATCCTCCTGCCCCCTGATCTGCTTCCTCTCATCAATGATCCTGAAGATTACAATAAGCTCTTCTGCGGTTCTCCCCCCGTAGCACCTGAGCCCACAAAACCTCCTGATAAGCTCTCCCTGCCTGCGCTTTATCAATTCAAAATTATGCTCAGTCACGGGGATCCGCGATAATAGCGCCGTCTGCGGAAAGAAATGCAGGTATGTATTGAATGCCCCGACAAATGCATCATCTGTGCTGTCACCGATGACGCCATCAAAGTCAAGCGCAAGAATCATGCGTCCAGGTTCTGTGTTTCATTATATAAAACTTGTCCTGCCTCTGGCTTCATCCGGAAAAATTGATAACCATTGAATTCTAAGAAGAAAACTGATGGGCCGCGCGAAGCGGCGCATCAGCCCAGCCGTACGTTCGGCCGTGGGATACACAGCGGGATTGCCGTGCGATTGTTGAACTCAATCGGC
>JBDRAZ010000050.1:0-22237 GCA_043823195.1 archaeon | reverse complement strand
CTTGATTGTGCTTGCGGTAGTGGTCAGGTTTGCATTTGTCACGTTTCCGCCCTCACCAAGTGACGTGGTGCCTGTTGTTTCGGTAAACGCAGCAATATCCAGTGCGGTCGGCGATGTCGGCTTCATGGCTGATGACTTATCACTGGCCGCATTAACAGATAATGCCAAAAGAATCAGGCTTAACACAGCAAGCATAGCAGTAACTAATTTTCTCATATAATTCACCTCCTTTTAGGAACCTTTTTTCGTTTTATTATCACAATGCCACCCTGATATGGGAATTATAATCTTACGTATGGCAATATGGATTTTTGTATATTAATGTATGAACTGGTATATAAATCTTTTGCAAATCGTTTATAAACGCCGTAGTTGGGGGTGTTGTGCATTTTTATATAATTATGATAATTATATTAGTTATATGTTCATATTTTAGTAATCTTTAATGTATAAATATTTTAATATTAAAATGCTATGTTATATTAACTAAAAGAATTATGATGTTTAATATCTTATTTATTGTATGTGCTGTTTGTATCTAAGTATCTAATGTTCTTATTTGGGCACCGGACACTATTTATGTGCATATGCCGGATCCAATTTTCTGCTGCCCTCTGGCCCAGCCGTGGTTTTTAAAAAAAGGCATAAATCCAAAAGGTTTATATAGTTTATAAATCGAGGCAGTCTACTACTATATTGTATGGACTACATTGTTATAGTGGAGTAATATGGTGGTTATGTGGTATATTGGGGTAAATTGTGAAAGTGGGGTTTTTATTAAAAAGAGGTGGTAGCTATGCGAGTACCTATGTTTTTAACATTGCTTGTTAGTGCAATACTGGCATCAGCCTCAGCTGAGGCCATAACGATTATTGTGATGGGCTATGTCCATACCGCACCGGACGGCCAGGTTCCTGATCCCTGCCGGGTGACGGTGACGTATGAGGACAGATCGACTACGTTTGGCATAACTGCCGATAATAAATACGGCGGGGATGTCGCCTATTCTCTGGGTGCTGGGATCGGGAGCAGGATCACTACTGAGATACCCCTGTGCATAGATGACTACCATGCATGCCCGGTAACCGGCGATCCCCTGACTGCATACTGGCCGGACGACATTCAGCCGGATATGTATTTTACCAAGGGCTGGGTTGAGGTCTGCGACGGCACAGACAATGACTGTGACGGCCTTGTTGACGAGGATGACGTCTGTGTCCCTGCCTGCATCCCCGAGGAGGAGGTCTGCGATGCTCTTGACAACGACTGCGACGGTCTTGTAGATGAGAATCTTACCCGGCCGTATGGCGGGACTGATGTAGGCGTATGCGAATATGGTATGGAGTCCTGCAGCAGCGGCGAATGGCTTGTGTCTGTGCCAAGCGTGGATCCGCAACCCGAGGTCTGCGATGCTCTTGACAACGACTGCGACGGTCTTGTTGACGAGGTTGACACAGACAGCGACGGTGTTAATGACTGCAGCGGCGACCTCTGCCTCGGAAGCGCAGCATCAGGAATCATTCCAACAGTTGAATGGGGAACAAACCGCTATGAGGCCAAAAGCTGGACCTTCACGCCCGACGGATACGTCATTTTTGATGAGCCAGTATCGAAGGGCAAGGACAAGCAATTTACCACAGAGGACACCAGGGGGTGCACCTGTGAACAGATTCTCATGACCTATGATGGGGATATGGCCGGGCACTGGAAATTCGGATGCAGCGGCGGCCTTCTTGAGGGTTGGGTTGCGTCAGTAGGCTAAGATGAGGTTTATTGTTTTCTTTTTTTTGTTATTCTTTTCTGTTTCTCTTGCAGGGGCTGAAAAGGCCTACTGGGCGGTAGGCAGGGTACATAATGCAGATGACGGCACACCCTCTCTTGGGCGCACCGTTACTGCGGGATATCCCGGGGACTCTGCAAAGGCCACCTGCAGGGTGGGCGTAGATACGTCTGCAGAAGACGAGGACATCATATACATGTGCAATCTTGAGGATATTGGAGATGGCGCCTGGGCGCAGGCCTTGTCGGTCATAGTGGAGGTTCCTGATTCCGGCGACAGCTATCACGCAGGCCCGGTAACCACGAAAATAACCGGAAACGGTTATGATCTCCTGCCGGATATGAAACTGCACAAGTCCGGATTAGGCGCGCTTACAGGGGATGTGGTCGCGCAACCCGCCTCAGCCCCCTCGATTAGCCCGGGGCTGCTGATTATGCTGGCTCTGCTCCTGGCCGCAGCCCTGTTCTGCATCAAGACACGGTAGTTGCGAAAACTATTTATACAAGCAAAAAGGATTTCTTACTGCCATGTCCAGAATGCTTATGGCTAGGGGCGGCGCCTTTCTGCTAGTGGTTGTCTCGCTCATTTTCATGTCGCAGCTGACCGGGTGGGTTTTTGCCGGTCCGCCGTTCAATAAGACCCATCTTCCGCCGAACTGGACCGGCGTGAACAAGTCGGGAGTGGCAAAATGGGGGACCCACGGCTTTGAGATTAAGGTTAAGGGCCGCGCCATGAAAAACAGTAACATTTCGATTCCTCCCGGAAGCCAGATCAGGAATGCATCATCTATGCTTGGCTCAATACAGGGGGCAAGGGTCATCAACTGGCTTGATTCGGTAACCAACAGGACCGTGGGCTACATTAACATTCACGGGGGGCTTGGGAAGAACTTTAACCTCAGCCCGAACATTGTCTATGAGGTGTTTGTCCAGGATGATGTGAACTGGACGCCGCCGTCATTGGAGTAGGGGGAGAAAGGGTGAAGAAGGCAGTTATCCTAGCATGCATTATAATTTTCTATATTCTGGTTCTTAATAGTCCGGCCTATTCGATTGCATACTGGATTATTGGAAATGTCAGCAACGCAACAGACAAGAAGGCAGACAACCACACCGTTGTAATATATTACACCAGCCAGGCCAGGTCTGATGGCGTGAACGACACAATTGGCCCCCTGGGGCTGTCAGGCATCAGCAATAAATACCAGATAGACTGCAAGCAGCTTTCGCCTGCCTGTGATGTAAACAACAACATCACAGTTGAGGTGATAAACACCGGAGACAGCTATGTTGCCGGACCAGTTACGGTAAAGGTGTCTGGTGCGGGCTTTGATGAGGCGCCAGCGATGACACTACGGAAGGTCGCGAACGATTTCTCTTTGGGGACGGGGGACATAACCTTTTCAGACAACACCCCGGTTGAAGGGCAAAACATAACAATAATTGCGAACATCACAAATGTGGGCGATGCAGTTGCATCCCTTGTGGTTGCCTTCTACAAGCGCAACTATACCATGGATATCCAGATAGGAAACTCAACGATGAGCATAGACGCCGATGCACATGGAGTAACAAATATCACCTGGCTGGCAGCAATCGGCACAACGCAGATCTTTGTGGTTGTTGACCCGCCCTTTGCGACAAACGGTTCCATCAATGAGACCGATGAGACCAACAACGATGCCTGGAACAATGTTACTGTCAGCGGCTGGGAAACCTTGTATGGCTGGGTGCTCGCTTCCAACATGACTATCGGCTCAGGGTCAAGCAGGCTGATTGACTTCATAAACGTGACAATTGAGGCCGGGAATGTGGTTATTGTAGATTCCGGCAGCACAGTCAGTTTTTACAGCCTCCATGCGATCGGGAGGACTATAAGCGGAGCTGCTGCCTCCAACGACTTTGATGAGATCGATGACATTCTCGGGATGGAAAACTTTTCAGACTCTGTGAACGTAACATTTTCGTCAGGGGGAAGCCCCATAAAAACCCTGGACTATTCACTTTACGGCAGGATCGTTGCGGATGTCCCCATAACTAACACAACAAACAGCACGAATTTCGTGACAGGGATGGTATGGGATTATTCCGACGATACCGATGGGGAGTTTGACTCCTCAGAACGGGAGGACCTGCTGTTTGTGTCAAGGCTGAACGTCAGCGCCCAGGGCCTCTATGGCAGGTATGACTATGAGATAAAATACCCGGCCCTGCTCAGGACATACAACGGCGGGGGGAATTCCGTAGATATCTATCTGCAGCTTTACTATGATTAGCGTTTTTTCCAAAGAAGACAGGATGCCGCTACCACAGCTAATGCGGCAACAATGATTATGCCTGCCAGGAACTTCTGGCCCTTTTTGGGTCTGCTGCACGCAGATATGGCGGTCTCTGCATACAGCACAGCGTCCGCATAATTGCCGAAGCGGCCTGCTTCCTCGGCTTTCCCTATCAGGCCCTGAACCGGCTGGTCGCATTCGGCTTTCCTGGCCTTGTCAATCAGTCCTGCGGCAAAAGAGGCGTTTGCTGCCACGTTATTTCCTCTGAGCCCGTCCTGAAAGCTGCACTGGCCGCAATCCATGGGGCAGCTTTGGCAGTTCTCCCTGGCTTCGCATCTGCGGTTCCCGCACCGGCTTCCCTTGCTGAGCCAGGAATCATCCATTGGGTCAATTATGGTAAGCTGAAAGACTTCGTCAGATGCAGCCAGGCACCGGTCATATGCAACAACCGCTATCTTGTATGTTCCCTTATCGCTTGGTATGAATGATATCCTTCCTGAGGAATCTATGTCAAACATGGGTGTGCTGTCCTCAAAGAATACCTGGTCATTATCCGGGTCAGTTGCACTCACAGCCATATTGTATATTTCGTTTATCCTGATTGTCTTGTTTCCTATCGCATCAATGACGGGCGGGGAGTTATTTTTGCATATGTGTTCCCCGCCGCTGATATAGTATACTGTAAGTATGATCATTAGTGCGAACAACATGATGTGCCAGATCCTTTCATTCCCTGGTTCAATTCTGAACAGATTCATGGCCGCTTCCCCGGCAATCTGTATTGCAGCACGTCCCTTATTTTTCTGTACACTTTCCTTTTTCCCTCTCTTGACAGATCCCTGTACATCTGCTGCAGCTGTGCATAGTTTTCCCGGATCTTCTTCTCGTCATGTTCATGCACGGCCTCCTTGATAATTTTGGCAAGGGCAACAGGCTGCCTTGTTGTCCTGTGCAGTTCAATTCTCTGGTGCAGTTTGACAATCAGTATGCATACCGGCCGCTCAAGGACATAGACAGAGAATATGATGAGCGTAGCCACATATAGCACCAGCGACGGGCATTGGTAGGTTATGTATATCATGGCTGTTAGGCAGACTATGAGCCCGTATGAAAAGTATACCGATCTCCTTTCGACAAGGGGGTCTGGGCTGAGATAGCATTTAAACCTCATATGGGCAAAGAATACTGCAAGGAGGATGGCTCCAAGCGCAATCGGCCACGGGATCTCGCATATGCTGATGGGCATCTCAGTTGCGGGCTCAATTGCAGCTGGCCTGAACTTGATGCTTGCCCTGCCATCTTTCAGATTGTCTATCATAAGCTCTATATCAATCACCCCGTCATTATCGAGGTCTATTCCGCGCCTGTCACCCTCCCTCACCAGCACACCATAGCCGTCCCCGGTGCCAATGTAGAGGGATCCGTCTGACATTTCCGTTACCTGAAGCTCATATTCCCTGCCCTGATGGGTGACAACCATTGTCTCGCCGGATTTCACCGTTGCGTTGAATTCCCTGGTTATGTCACCGATGTATTCCCTGTGTTCAACCGGCTTGGTTTTCTGAGGTGCGGCTATAACACTGGGAAGATAGGCCTCAACCTCTCCCCTCAAAATATAGCTGATCTGGACCTGCTCTCCTGCCCTGAGTGATTTGACAGTCCATTTGATTATCGGGTCCTCCTGCAGGACCTCGGGCTGCTGGCCAAGGAACGCGACCTCTGATGCGTGTTTTGCGATATGCTTGGGAATGGATTCTATGATCTCAATCCCCTCTGAATCTGAGAGGGCCCAGAGGACAAGGGTTACCTTGGTCCTGAAGACCATCAGGCCATTTCTTTTGGCAGTGATATTCTTGATCTCAAACAGCCTGGATACTGCCAGGTTCTCATTGTACCGCTTCTTAAACAGCTCCATTATCTGCTGCGTTTCCTTCTTGGATTCCAGGGTGGATGCATCATTGAGGACGCTGTCCAGCTCATCCATCGAGTTGTCAAGCATGGCTCTTGATTTTTCTGCGGTGCATACGCTTACGTCAAATACCGAGAGCGACGGCAATCCAAGTTCTATGGGGTCTATGGTCTGCAATAGCTCTGTAATGCCGTCACGGTCATAGTCCGGCTCGCACCTCTCCAGGGGCTTTTCCGGCATTTCCGGCTCTTCCCTGGGTTCAGCCGGCGGCAGGGCACCGCCCCCCCCTCCGCCCGGAACATATATTATGGTGGGCTCCTCAGGCTTTGGAATCTCGGGCGGAATAGTCACATTGGGGTATGAGCAGTCGTCTGTTGGGTCCTGAAAGAAGTGGTATGTTATGTTCTGGCCCTTTATGACCGGCAGTATTATCTGGTAATCGGCAGCTTCATTATTCCATCCTGTCCCGTTTTCAACAACATTTGTCACGAATACCATGTTCCCTCTTCCCCCGTCCAGGAATCCCACATGGTAGTTGCCCTTCAGCGAGTTTAGGGTTATGCCAAGCACGGTCAGGGTGTCATTCCCTACGCTGAAGAACCTGTAGTCTGAGAGCGTTACAAATGAGCTCACTGCCTGCTCATCGCTCCAGGGCCGTCCCACATAGTCATCAATTGTCATCGGAAGCGCAGCCGATAGTGTGTCCATATATGATGGCAGCGGGAGCGTGGGATCCAGTGTTTCATTAAGGTGGTCTGTTCCGGTCGATGCATAGATCTCTGTGTTGTTGCACTTCCTCAGGGCCAGATTCTGCAGAAAAACAGTCTGGTCATAGTATCCTGCGCCCTGATCATTTATGGTGAAGTTAATGGGGTCGCTGCTGTTCCTCCCGGTCAGGTTTCCGTAGAACCCCCGCCAGTAGACGGGCCGGGAGAGTGCCAGATATGTGACATTTCCGCCCTCTGCCTTATGATAATATGCGTAGCCGGTTATTCCATTATCACTATACAGAAGGAGTGAGCAGGCAAAAACGCATATTAGCCCGGCGACAATTACTATCTGCAGATGCCTCTCTTGACGCATATCCCAAAAATGTCCACGACAATATATAAAACTTGTGATTAGAAAAATTAATAAAATCCGAGGTCTTTGCCGGTCAGATGGGAAGAAAAAGGGTGGACATTCTCTTGATTGTGGCACTCTTTGTTTTTTC
The DNA here is from genome assembly GCA_043823195.1 of archaeon. Classification (GTDB taxonomy): domain Archaea; phylum Nanobdellota; class Nanobdellia; order Woesearchaeales; family JBDRAZ01; genus JBDRAZ01. Next base: position 15,057 of record JBDRAZ010000050.1, on the reverse strand, counting down.
ACTGGTTCTCCGCCTGATCTTCATGAATGCAGCCCTCTGGCACCACGATTCAGTCCAGTTTGCCATCAGCACTGAAAACACCCTTGAAACCGGAAGGCTTCACGGGCTTGGCGGCGGAAAGGAAGGGATGATCCTGATTACCACCGTATTCTATGGCCTGGCAAAGATTTTTGGTGCCCGGAATGCCGAATACACAGTCACTTTTGTCACCATTCTGTTCGCCGCAGGTTCGGTGAGCCTGATGTATATCTTCACAAGGCAGCTGATGCCGGGCAGGCTGGCTGCATTTGCATCGGGTTTCATGCTGTCCGTATCGCCAATATTTCTTGCCAATACCACATACGCAAAGAGTCATGCATTCTCGGTTTTTTTTCAGCTTCTCTCGGCGATAATACTAATAAGGGCAATCAGGACTGATAGAAAAGCCTATCAGGTGCTGGCCGGATTCTTCCTCATGGTCTCGTTCTTTATGAGGGCTGAGAACATCCTCCTTCTTCTGCCGTTTGCGGTTATGGCATTCTGCTGGAGGAGGCAGAAAACCCTTCCGTTGTTTCAGCTGTCTGCTCTGGCTTTTTTCACATGCGTGTTCTTTGCCTTTTCGTACGGAGAATTCATGCACTCTGCAGGTTACAATTCCTATGCTGTTCAGCTGGATTCATTCATACTGCCCATTAAGTGGCTATACCTTTCGATGACGTTCGTGGGCTTCCTGCTGCTATTGCTGGGCCTTCTTACGGAGAGCAACAAGAACCTTGTACCTCTTTTCGCATGGTTTGCCGTCTTTTTCTTCTATTTCTCGATTGTCAGGTCCAGCTCGCCCAGGTTCTTTATCCCATGCCTCATACCGGTATTCATTATATGCAGCAGGGGGATTTTGACTATATCCAGGCGCTATTTCCGCACGGCAATCCTCATCCTGGTTCTGGTTTCCTCATTGATGATCATATCAATATATCCGGTGATAAGCTACCGGCATGAAAATTCAGGGCAAAAGGCCCTTGGGGACCTGTTAAGATCCGCAACAGAGCCCGGTGCAAAGGTGCTTATCATGGCCGACGACTACATATTTGTTGAATATTACGGAAACAGGACACCCATAAACTGCTACCCGAATGAGCTAAGGGACCGTTATTCTGAAATCGTCAGCATGGTATACAATGGGACCCCGGTGTACTACTTTGAGAACTGCCTCTACCTGTTCGGACAAAAGGACGTCAATGTGCCGTATGAGCTTAATACCCGCCTGAGAAACCGCTTCATATTTGAGGAGGTGGGCCCGCCTATTCAGTATGAGGAGTATCACAAAACCTCTGTTTCGCTGAAAAATGCCAATTTTACTCTTTACAGGCTGGTGCCCAGAAACGTAAGCGTTGTCTATCTCAATTGATAATACAGTTAATAATACAGGACATCAAACATCTCTATCTGCATTTGCTGCGCGGCATTGCTGACATAATTGCGTATCAGCATCTGCCTGTACAGATCCTTCAGGGTAATCATCAGGTGTTCTTTGACTTGTTCAAGCGGTATAATGCTCCCATTTTCATGCACGATGGAATTCTGGTTCTTGGCGTAAAACTCGCCGATCATCTGGTCGGTTATATTGATGTCATTAACACCCGGTATCAGGATTGGGGTGGCCTTTGAGATGATCACCCTGTCTTTTATGATTTTCAGGGTGAAACTCCGCGGCACACCATCTTTTTCCTTTGCAGCCAGGAACTCTTCTCCGCTTAATCCGGCATTGCTGCTGATCAGCTGGAGAGCCAGTGCAACCTCATCTTCTGTAGCGTCTATGCCCAGGGCCTCTGCCTTCAGCCTAAGGACCGAATGGGGTACCACCACGTCGTTCAGGAACTGGAATTTCGGCATGTCCGCCTCGCTGTTGAACAAGGTCATGAATCTGTCCAGATCTGCCTTTGTGATGAAGCGGCCGTCAACAACCGCAACATAATGCTCAGGGACCTCTTCAGCCTTTTGGAGCCTGAAATAGGCTGCAGCAGCTATGATGATGACTATAATGACGATTGCATATCGTAATCTGTTTACTATTCTCTTCTTTTTCATCTCATCACATCCGCGGCCTAAGAAAGATCAGGAGCGCCAGCCCGCCGATTCCTGCAGCCATGCCTGATATGACTATCACCCTGGGATCAATTCCGCCTATCACGACAAGGTCAGATTTCTCGGTTATGCTCTTTAGCAGGGCATCGCTTCTGGCCCCGTACCTGATAACCGTGGTTATTGTCGGATTGTCCTCTATGTCGACTGGTTCGAGGGATGCCCTTATCTTGATTATCCCCTCTTTTCCGGGCGGGATGCTGATCTGTTCCCCGCTAAGTGTGGCTCTTTCCTCTGCAATAATGATGTCCTCAATCTCTGCATCCGTATATACCAGGTCAGGTCCGAGGTTTTCCACAGTAATCTCAAAGCGCTTGGTGCTTTTCCGGTAGGCGATGCTCTTTACTGCAATCTCTGATTTGTCATCGATGCTTATAATCTCCACGATGTTGTTTTCTGCCTGCATCCGGTCAAGGGATTTGGGAGAATCGCCATAAAGCGTAATGCTTTTTACGAGCAGCCTTTCTTCCAGGTACCTTCCCAGGTCAATGTCATATGTAACCGCCTTTATTTCGCCGGCATCAATAAACATTGGCTCATCACTCCCGACAATCCCGACAGATTCGTTTTCACCTGTGAATATCTCATGAGATATGCCCTGCAGGTATGTGTACACATCGCCGGTGTTCTCATAAACAACCTCTATTTGGCTTGTGATGGCATTGTATCGGGTCCCCTTTATCCCAACCTTCGGGTTATACGCGGGCAATTCAAAAACCTCGAGTGCGTATGTCTCGCCAGCTACGCCGCGTGCGAATTTGAGATATATCTTAATGCCGGTGAGTTCCCGGATCCTTATGGAATTGGGGTATAGGTCGTATCCGATTACAATGGCGGTCTTCATGAGGGACGTGTTGATAAATTCAATTACCTCCGGAGGGATATTTGACACACCAAGGAATACTGTCGGGTATTCTCCTGAAAAAAGGCTGTGTTCAATATACCGTCCGTCCGCAAAGATCACCTGCCGCGCCTCAGGCCGGACCTTAAGAAACAGCCTGGCCAGTTCGGTGTTATCAGCGTATTTGTCCCCGAGGTTCAGGAATTCGGGATTAAGCCTTGCCAGTTCCTCTTTGGCGAGGCGGTTCATCTGGCCGTAGACCAATATCTCATCTGCATGCTCAGACAGGAAATCGTATACCTCCCTGTAGTTATCCTTGTTTGCAAACAGAACTGAAGAGTTAGTGAGTATGGCATATGAGGCAACAGACATTGCAGAGAATCCAAGTGTGTCATCAATTACAATGTATTTCCTTATATCCCGCTCGCTCACCAGCATCTCTGCCAGCCTTAGGTTGGTATCAAGCGGGTTCTCCGATGATATGGTCTCTGTTGTGAAACCCTCACTTGCCATCAGGCGCGAATAGCCGGCAATCTGCGGATTGTCTGCCGATTCAATCAGGAGGACAGGCCTGCCCCTGCCGAGGGTTTTTGTTATCAGGTCGATGCCGTGGCTTTCATCCACTATGTATTTTACGTTGTTCCCCGTTAAATAGCCATATAACGTGCCAGAATATACGTCCCTCCAGTCTTTTGAATTCACCACAACCTGCATCTCGGCGGCAAATGCAGAGGGAAGCACAGCCATAACCAGCATCAGCGAAATGAAAATCCTCATCTTAGTTCCCAAGTACCCTGGAGCTGGCCCCGTAGATGTCCCTGGCATGAACCATTAAATCCCGCTCATCCTCGGTCATCTCATTAACCAGGTGATTGTAGATCTTTGCAGCGCCTGCAAGCGACGACCGCAGCTGTTCTGAGTCTCCCTTGGCTGCGCACTCAGATGCTCTGGCCACATTCAGGTAGAGCATCAGCTTGTTGTAGAGTTTTGCGGTGCCTCTCTGCACAGACTCCCTTTCATGCTCATCCAGCAGCACAACCGCCTTATAGTTTGCCAGCACCTTATGGTACATCTGCATCGCATCATTGAACTGGAGCCTGTTGATGAAATTATGGCCGTTGGTCAGGACCTCGGTTATTTCAGCATCAGCCGGCGCCTGCAGCGGATCCATCTTATCGGTTTTCAGTGGATCCGTCTTATCGGTTTTTTTTGCACCTTTTTTCATTCTCTTAAGCATTGGCGCCGCATAGTAATAGAGTGACAAAGCCGCCAATAGTATCGAGCCGAGAGCTATTGCTATGTTGTAAAATGAGCCCTCTCCGCTGAATACGTCCATTATGGCAAATCCGGTAACGGCACTGCTGCCGGATTCCTTCAGGCCGGGCCGGACAAATACCGAAAATACCCCGCTGATCATATCCGCCCCTGCCATCTTGTTGACCGCATATGCAATTTCCTTCGAATCTCCCAGCGTAATTCTGACTATGGGGTCTCTCTTGATTATTTTGTGCTCTTCCCTGAACGTAATCTCATCAACGCTTTCCGCAACATCCTTTGGTATATACTCGATGAGTTCCATGTCCCCGAATTCACCGCTGTATGATTTGGTTATCAGCGTGTAGTCCGCTGTGCCGTTATCAAGATACGTGATCCTGAATATTCGTGCCTTGGTTTCAACCCCGAAGCGTTCCTGCCAGCCCATCAGCTGCTTGGTTGTCTCATCCAGGTTCTTTTGGTCAGCCCCCGGCAACAATGATTTTACAATCTCCTCAGCCGCTTCATTTGTCAGGAGGCTCTTGTCCGCAGCAGTTTCAGAGAGCATCTTGACATGAGTTGCGACAGACCCCCTTATTGCTGCAATCTCCGCCTCTATTTGGGGGATCCTGGCTTCACCTGCCTCACCCGACCTTATAACTGCCAGTTCCTCCTTTAGCTTTGCAAGCTTCATCTGGTTCATCCGGTTGTTCTGATTGAGATTAAGCAAATCAGCAATCAGTGCCTCGTTGCCTTCAGCTGGAACCTCATCAGATTCGGATATGGTCCTCTCAATCAGCGATTCAATCCCTGCAATCTTCTTTGTGTCCACCTTGGGTCCTGGACTGGCGGTATCAGCAGGAACATCGGCTGAACTGGCCGGAGCTGCAGTAGCGGCGGTTGTTTCGTTTATGCTGACCAATTCGCTGGTCTCAACGGAGAGCACCCCCTCATTCCCTGCCTTATCCACTGCAGAGATTCTGTAATAGTATGTTTCTCCGTTCCTGGTTGAGGTATCAATGTACTCCTGCTCATCTGTTGACCGGTAGAAGTCAGCATAATCAACATCGGGAACCGTCGCCCTGTATATGTTGAACTCGCTGATTCCCTCGCCCTCATACCTCCATTTGACCTTGATATTGCCGTTTGCCCTGACGTGGGAGGATACATCCGTGGGTGCCGGGGGGTCGATTGAATCCACTATGAAGACGTTGCCTGAGGTGATGGCTGTGCCTGTATTTCCAGCGAGATCCATACCTGAAAAAGTGAAGGAGCCGATGGCATTGTCCACTGAATCCGCAATCAGCACATAGCCCGTCCAGGTGCTATCGCTCCCTGTCAGCGGGACCGCAATTTTTGTGGCGCTTTCAGTGCTGAGCGTGTAGGACAGCGACGGGCTGTACTGCACGTCTTCTGAAGTGGTCAGCACTATGCTGACAGTCCCCTGCCTGAGCGGGGATGACTTGCTGAGCGTGATCTTGGCTGTGGGTGGTGAGTCAACCTCAAATGAGGCATCATAATCGCTGCCGGCAATGTTTCCCACTTCATCCTTGCACTTGATGTAGTAGTGGTATTTGTAGTCGCTCAGGCCCGTTAGCATCACCGAATGTGATGTCTCATCTGAAATCATGGACCCGTCCATGTTGTCATAGTTGACCCCGGATGCTGTGCTGTATCTGCAGGTTGCATTCTCATCTGTTGTTATGTTAAACAGCGTATACGGTTTCGTGATCTTGTTCGTGGGCGTGTGCGACAATACCTGCGGTGCGCTCAGGTCTGTGATGACAGTAATTGTGGCTGATGCAGTCATTGCATTGCCGGCTGAATCCCGGCATCTGGCATAGTACACATGCGCGCCCTCGCCAAGCCCGGACACGGATGCTGTGTGGCTGTTGCCTGATTTGGCAAGTGAGCTTGCCATGGAGGCATAAGCGGTATCAGTTGTGTCGTACCTGCAGCTCGCGTTTTCAGATGTGATAACTGTTATTGTGGCATTTGCAGAACCGACTCTTATCGATTGGGCGCTGGCCACTGGCGGGGCAGTATCCCTGCTAAATGAGATTGTCGCTGCTGCAGTGGTGTTGTCAGCTCCCTTGCATCTGGCATAGAAAATCTTTGCTCCGTCGCTGGACAGGGATGCATTCTTGCTATGGCTCGTTCCCCCGGTTGTGCTGAATGTGTTTGCAAGGCTTTCATAATTGCCGGATGACGTATCGTATTTGCAGGTTGCGCTCCCGTTTGTGGTAATTGTCAGAATCGCACTGGCGGTATTGATTGTTCCTGACGGCCCGTAATTGGTTATGCTGATTCCTGCCGTCGCTGTCTGGACTAGCAGAAACGCAATACAGCTCCAGATCAGCATCTTCTTATCCATTTTTCTTGAACGGCGCTATGCCCTTTACCAGATTCTTATCCTTCTCCAGGTACGCCTTGACAGCCTGCTGAAGGTACTCTCCGAGCGGAACTCCCTTGATAACAGAAATAAGTTTGGCCTGCATATGGTCTTCGTCATCCAGTCCAATGTTAACGCGCTTCATATTCGATAATGATGGAAACCAGTGTACACTTTTGTAACATTTATACCTTACTCATATAAATACTTTTCTGTATTTTCATATTTTCATATTTTTTACATTTTTGTGTAAAAATACTATGTATGTAAAATTATAGAAAAAAGATATTAAATCTGCTTTTTATATTACTATCATGCCTGAAATAATGCTGCTGGGCACTGTATCGCCTTGTCAGCTAAATTTCTCCCCTGTAGAATCTGGCAGCAGTCTCGGGTGAGACGCTGTTTATGGTAATCTCAGATGCGAACTCAAATCCTGCCCAGTTTGCTATCCTGGGGGTAACCTCGATATGGAAGTGCAGGTCCTCACCTTCAGGGGAGTTGTGAAGGTAGAAATTGTATGATGCGTTTATTCCCCGGAGTTTTGCCAGGATTGCCTTCAGGATAGCTGCAAGCTGCAGCAGTTCAGGGTCCATAATCTCCCGTACGCTTCTTATGTGCTTTTTGGGGAGGATCCATATCTCATAGTTGAATCTTGATGCATAGGGTGAAAATGCAATGAATGATTCATTCTCAAAGCACCTTCGCTCTGAATTCCTCTCTGGCTCAATTATCGTGCAGAACGGGCAGCGGTCAAACTTCTTGGATGCGCTTGCTTCTTTGCGCAAAAGCGGCGGAATAATATTCATCGCCACAACCTGTGAATGGGAATGTATCAGCGATGTTCCTGCTGCGGCCCCCTCGTTCTTGAAGACCATTACATACTTTGAGGATCCGGAAAGCTCAGTTATCCTGTGGCAATAGACCCTTATTATTGAAGCAATCTCTGCTTCAGTCAGGTCAGCCATCTGCCTGTCATGGACAGGTGTTTCAATGATGACTTCGTGCGTGCCGTAGGCATCAGAGAATGTAAAGAATGTGTTGTCTGTCCTGATCTCCTTCTGGCCCTCGCGCGCAACCGCCGGGAACTTATTGGGGACAACGCGTATCTTCCAGCCGCCTCCCTCGCTGATCCGGTGAATCTCGGGGGGTGTCAGGTTCTCGTTACCGGGGCAGAAATAGCATACCTTCTCCTTGTCCTTTTCAGCATGCTTATACTCCTTCGGCCTTTCAGCCCTCTTCTCTGATATGATGACCCACCGGTCCAGAATGTAGTCCTTCCTTAACTCCATTTTCACCCCTTTTTATGGCCTGCTGAATATTATTGTCCGGTCTAGTATTTATTCTTTGCTATTTGCTGCCTTATCACCATCAGTGAAACCCACCTATGGAATAAGTATAATTATAAGGTATTATATATATATTTTTTTAAGTTCATATATAAGACCATAAGATTTAAATATTATAAGTTATTAAGTAAGTATCATGGAATTCAGGAGAAAGTTATACCGTCGGGGATCCAGTTTCGAGACAACGGTTCCCATGCCGCTTCTCTTTGCACTGGATACAAAAAAAAAGCATAATGTGGTCTTTCGTTTTGATCAGAACCGCTGGTATATTATATTTGAAGAAGCAAAAAAAGGTGGTAAAAATAAGGGTGCGTGACGTTATCGAATCACTTGACGATACTGAGCTAAGGAAGATGCAAAAAGACCTTGACGAAGGCGGGGTACACCTGAGGGATCTTGTTACCAACAAGATCACTGAGCGGGAGAACCAGCACAGGGCCTTCTGCAGCGTGTGCTCAACAGAGATCTCCCCGCAGAGCACAACCAGTTATACGCTTGTCTTTGGCCCCCATGATTTCAGGAAGAAGGCAACCTTCTGTGCATTGGATTGCCTTGAATACTTCCTCTCAAACCTAAAGAAGATGAGGACGCAAAATGCTGGATAAAAAAGTCATGAAGTTCATACAGCAGCAGCTGGATGGCGGCAGGAATCCGAAACTGGTATACGAGGTGTTGATTGAGCGTGGACTGCCGTCTTCCCAGGTGTTTGAGGCCATACAGGGGGTAAGCAAAGGGACTGCCGCTGAACTGCCCGCCAGATCACGCAGCACAAGGTTCTTCAGCAGAACAAAAGAAATCATCTCAGATATGCGTAAGGTCCCAGTGTCCGGCCATTTTCATGTTGCCCTTCTTGCAATGGGTTTTCTTATTATATCTCTGTCTCTTATCCAGGACACAACCGGAGCGGTATTCGTAGCCAGGCTGCTCATCCTGGGTGCAGCTGTTCCCGTCATGTCAGCGATGCTTGGGATTATGGCGTCGCGCAGTGACATCCGGGGGATGGACGCCCGGCTTCTGACACTGATCATTGTAGGGCTGGCACTGGTCATATCAGTGTTTGTTACAGGTGAACGGCTCATGATGCTGTGCATGATGGGATTCATCATTCTGGTTTATTATGTGAAGGACAGGTTTGTTGTGGCATGGGGCGCTGCGCTGAAGGCAACTTGTCCGGCATGCATAACCGGCGTTCTGGTATCGTATGCGGTTATCTTTATTGTGGGTTCTGCTTCCGCAGTCCTGGCGCTGCTCTAAGATGCATTATAACAAAAGTGCCGATAAGGTATTCAAAGAGTTCAGAACAGCCATCGGTGGCTTGTCTGAGGAAGAGGCAGGGCAAAGGCTTCTTAAATACGGCCCAAACGATATAAGGAAGACCCGTGGGGCAACCCCGTTTTTGCTGCTGATTGCACAGTTCAGGAGCCCCCTCGTTATGATTCTCATCGCCGCAACTGTTTTTTCTGCTCTGCTCGGCGAAAAAATTGATGCGGCAATAATTGCGGTAATCCTCGTCATGAACGCAGTATTTGGCTTTGTGCAGGAATACCGGGCAGAAAAATCCATTGAAGCGCTTAAACGGCTGGTAAGCCCGAAAGCAACAGTAACGCGCTCGGGCAGGACTCTTGAGATAGATGCATCAGGGCTTGTGCCTGGCGACATACTGCAGCTTGCAGAGGGGGACCGGATAGCAGCGGATTGCCGGCTGATCTCAGTGACGGCGCTTCAGGTACAGGAATCCTCACTCACAGGCGAGTCCAGCACAGTATCCAAGACAGTCGATGTCCTGGATGGCAGTCTGCCGGTTGCAGACCGGAAGAACATGGTGTTTTCAGGGACATGTGTTACAGCCGGGCACGCTGTTGCAGTTGTCGTGCGGACAGGGATGCAGACAGAAATAGGGAAAATTGCCGGGATGGTTCAGCAGGAGCATGCAGAGATAACACCCCTTCAGCTGCAGATCCAGCACCTGGCAAAATACCTCGGGTTTGCCACAATTGGCGTATGCGTGACCGTCTTCGCAGTCAGCCTCATCAGGAACAGGGACCTTCTGGAGCTTGGCTTTGTCCCCTTATCCCCCCGGATCATCGAGCTTATCCTGACTGCAGTAAGCCTGGCTGTTGCAGCAATACCCGAAGGGCTTCCTGCAGTAGTAACCATCTCTCTGGCTCTCGGGGTTCAGCGCATGGCGCGCAAGAATGCACTCGTGAGGCGGCTGGGCAGCGTTGAGACCCTGGGAAGCACAACAGTTATCTGCACAGACAAGACCGGGACCCTGACATGCAATCAGATGACCGTAACGAAGCTCTATTCCGGCAGCCGGGTTTTTGAGCTCTCGGGAAGCGGGTATGAGACATCTGGCAGGTTTCTGCACCAGGGCAAAGAGGTCTCGCCAAAATCGCTGCAGCTCCTTCTGAAGGCAGCTGCCCTCTGCAACAACGCCTCAATTGACGCGGGGGTCATCGGCGACCCGACTGAAGCTGCACTGCTTGTGGCAGCTGCAAAGGCAGGCATTGCAAAAAAGACCCTCGGGGGACAAAGAATTGAAGAGCTTCCATTTACCTCGCAAAGGAAGAGGATGAGCGCAGTCTATGTATCCGGCACGCGCACAACAGCCTATGTTAAGGGGGCAACAGATATAATTCTTGAGCGATGCAATAAGATTTATGAAAACGGAACCGTACGTGCCATCCGGGACAGTGATCGAAAGCGCATAATGAATGCAAATGACCGGTTCGCAGGTGCAGCGCTTCGCGTGCTTGCATTTGCAGTTAAGGCCGTTGTAAGGCATTATAATGAGACAGGCCTGACCTTTGTTGGGCTTGCAGCGATGATCGATCCCCCGCGGGAGGGTGTCGGCTCTGCGATTGCCGACTGCCACAGGGCCGGCATAAAGGTTGTCATGATCACCGGTGACCACGCAATCACGGCATCTGCCATAGCCCGCAAACTCGGGATTAGCGGCAGGGTAGTCACAGGGCCCGAACTTGACATGATCGGGAACCTTCCGGAAGTCGTGGACGATATCGCGGTATTTGCCAGGGTAAATCCGGAACATAAGCTCCGGATAGTAAAAGCCCTTACAAAGAACGGCCATGTTGTTGCGATGACCGGCGACGGAGTTAATGACGCACCCGCCCTAAAGAAGGCCCATATAGGGATTGCGATGGGCAGGAACGGGACAGATGTTGCCAAAGAGGCATCGGACATGATTTTATTGGATGATAACTTTGCCTCCATAAGAAATGCAGTTGAGGAAGGGAGGGGCATATTTGACAACATCAGGAAATTTGTCCATTTTCTCCTGTCCTGCAACCTTGGCGAGGTATTGGTTGTATTCCTGGGCAGCCTCATCTTTGCCAGGCTTCCGCTCATGGCTATCCACATACTCTGGATAAACCTGATCACTGACGGCCTGCCGGCGCTTGCCCTTGGCGTAGATCCTATTGACCCGGCAATAATGAGGCGGAAACCGCGGAAGACAACCGAGGGGATAATTTCCGGGGCAGTTGCTGTGCACATTATTGTCGTCGGGTTGCTGATTTCTGCAGCAGCCCTCTTTCTCTTTAAGATAGGCCTGTCAGTCAGCCTGGTAAAGGCGCAGACCCTCACATTAACGGCCATTGTGTTTCTGGAGCTTGTGGTCGTGCAGATGATACGCCGGCAGCACAACGAGAGCATCTTCTCCAACCGCTATCTTCTGGGCGCGCTTGCCCTCTCGATTATGCTCCATGTAGGCATCTTGTACTCGCCCCTGAACAAGCTGTTTGGGGTTGTCGCCCTCGGGTTTGCTGACTGGCTTATTATCATTGGTGTGACCCTCGTCCTTTTAGCTGTATGCAAATATATGGCGGGAATCCTCTCAAGGCTGGCAAGGGTTGTCCGAATATGAAGCGCCTGGCCCTGATGTTGCTGTTGCTGGCGTCCTGCGCAGCGCCGGACCATATTGAACTCGGGAACCGGGTAATTAGCATAGAGCGCGCAGTGACTGCGCAGGAACAGGCAAGAGGTCTGATGTACAGGACTCAGCTCTGCGAAAACTGCGGAATGCTCTTTGTCTTTGACAGCCCGCAAATCCAGAGCTTCTGGATGAAGAACACCTCAATCCCGCTTGACATCATTTTTCTTGATTCTGAAATGCGTGCGGTCCGGATACACCATGCAGCACCGTGTGAAAGCGACCCATGCAAAACCTACTCATCAGGGCAGAGCGTCCGCTATGCTCTTGAAGTGAACATTAATGCCTTTAATGATTCGGTTATCGGGCAGAAGGCTGTCTTCAGATAATGCAAAAAAATAAATACTCTCCTGCAATAAATGCAGCTGCCAGCAAGGTGAATGAATGGAAAATACCCGGTACATGCACGAACTCATAGAATACATAATCAATGGGAAGCCTGGCAAGGATTCCATTACACGGAAAAAGATAGAGTGTTGCGCCAAATACAACCTTAAGCGCATCCCTACAGACGTGGATATTATGCTCAGTGCTTCACAGTCTGAGCTTCCCCTTATCAAGCAATACCTTCGCACAAAACCCGGAAGATCATTATCCGGCGTCTCAGTGGTTGCGATAATGACGAAGCCCGCAAAATGCCCCCATGGCAGGTGCTCTATGTGCCCCGGAGGCATAGCATCGCCCTTTGGAGACGTTCCCCAGTCGTATACCGGAACAGAGCCTGCAACCCTGAGGGGCATCCGGAACCGGTATGATCCCTATCTGCAGGTATTCAACAGGCTCGAGCAATACGTTGCCCTGGGCCACATGGCTGAAAAGGTTGAACTCATTATCATGGGCGGGACATTCCCGGCCCGTGGCGCATACTGTGAAGAGTTCGTGAAATACGCCCTGAAAGCCATGAATGACTTCTCCGGCCTGTTTTGCCGGGAGCTTGTTGACTACAGGTCATTCATGGATTTCTTCGGGCTTCCCGGAATAATTGGGAGCAAAGAAAGGGCCGCAAAGATAAGAAAAGAGCTGCTGAAGCTCAGGGGCAGGACAACCCTTGAGAGGGAGCAGAAAAGAAACGAGGCCTCCGGGGTCCGTTGCATCGGGCTCACTGTTGAGACGCGCCCTGATTACGGCATGCTTGAGCACGCAAACAATCTTCTCGGGCTGGGATGCACACGCGTGGAACTCGGTGTGCAGAGCATCTATGACTCTGCCCTGCGAAAGATTGACCGCGGGCATACTGTTGCTGACTCAATAAAATCCACACAGATACTTAAAGACCTGGGATTCAAGGTAAACTATCACATGATGCTCGGCCTGCCGGGCGTAACCGGACAGTTGGATATCGAAGCCATCAAGGCCCTTTTTAAGAGGGATGGTTTTCAGCCCGACATGCTGAAGCTGTACCCCTGCATGGTTGCCCGGGGAACCCGGCTGCATGATGCCTGGAAATCCCGGGACTACCGTCCTCTTACGACTAAGAAGGCTGCAGCTCTCATCGCCGAAATCAAGCGTTACATTCCGGGTTACGTGCGCATTATGCGGATCCAGCGGGACATCCCGACAAAGATGATTGAAGCAGGTGTTGACCGCACAAACCTCAGGCAGTATGTGAAAGAAGAGCTGCTGAGGCGGGGCATAAGCTGCAGGTGCATCAGGTGCAGGGAGCCCGGAAATGCGCAGGGCCTGATTCCCCATATCAAAACAGCAGGATATCAGGCAAGCAAAGGCAGGGAGTTCTTCATCTCTGCTGAGGACAATGACTACCTGCTGGGATTCTGCAGGATGAGGTTTCCCTCCCGGTCCCTGCGGCGGGAGATAACAGATGGGACCGCGATTATACGCGAGCTTCATGTCTACGGCGAGGCTGCGGCAATCGGGGCAGAGGGCGAAATCCAGCACAGGGGCCTGGGCAAGAGGCTCCTTAAGCATGCAGAGATGATTGCAAAGAAACACAAAAAGAACCGGATTCTGGTCATAAGCGGGATAGGGGTGCGGAGCTACTACAGAATGCTTGGCTACAGAAGATCCGGGCCCTATATGGGTAAGGGGTTATGATGCTCGAACCAATACCCGGCACAGAAAACATAGAAATCAAAGAAGCCTTCAGGCAGAGATATGAAAAGATCACGGATTGGGACGAATTCATAAAGCATTGCCTCTCGTTCCCCCGCCGGGCAATAAGGGTAAACACCCTAAAGATAACTGTTTCCGCCCTGAAAAGGCGGCTTGAAGGCTGGACCCTCACACAGATTCCCTGGTGCAAAGAGGGCTTCTGGGTTGAGCACAAGGACGGCAGGCGCGACATAGGAAACACCATTGAGCACGCCCTTGGGTATATCTATGTCCAGGAGTCGGTAAGCATGATACCGCCTCTTGTTCTTGGTCCGCGGCCCGGCGACAAAATCCTTGACATGTGCGCCGCCCCGGGCTCAAAGAGCACCCAGATCGCCCAGTACATGGGGAATCAGGGCCTCCTAATCTCAAATGACTACAAGGGTGACCGCCTTAAATCGCTGGGAATAAACCTTGCAAGGTGCGGTGTCTCCAATGTGATAACAACCCTTATGGCAGGCCAGAGCTTTCGCGGCATGGAGTTTGACCGCATCCTTATCGATGCGCCCTGTTCAGGGACAGGAACGATAAGAAAAAGCCTAAAGACCTTCAGAATATGGAATCCCGGCATGGTCAGGCGCCTTGCATCAACGCAAAAGAAACTCCTTGAAACCGGGTACAGCCTCCTGAAAAAAGGCGGAACCCTCGTCTATTCCACCTGCTCATTGGAGCCTGAAGAAGATGAAGGTGTTGTTGATCACCTGCTGAAAAGCAAAGGCGCCGTCCTGGAACCAATCAGGATCAGGATGAAGAGGAGTCCGGTGGTTTCAGAGTTCGAGGGGATCAGGTACACCGGCATCGATAACTGCCTCCGCATCTGGCCCCAGGATAACAACACAAACGGCTTCTTTGTGGCGAAGATAAGGAAGTGAAATGTTTCTGCGGCCCGGGCATAGGCTTCATCCGGAAAAATTGATAACCATTGAATTCTAAGAAGAAAACTGATGGGCCGCGCGAAGCGGCGCATCAGCCCAGCCGTACGTTCGGCCGTGGGATACACAGCGGGATTGCCGTGCGATTGTTGAACTCAATCGGC
>JBDRAZ010000049.1:0-18049 GCA_043823195.1 archaeon | reverse complement strand
AACAGAATAAGTTTGTACTGAAAGACTTTTTTTCAGGCATTGTGCATGTATTTAACATCAACTTAAATACTCGGATTTAAAGAGAATCCGCACCTCTTTATAAATCTTGTGGTGGTTGCTGGAACATCTTGTTCAGCACATCTATGGTGTAGAGCACTATTGCCTGCGCCTGCTCCTTGGTGGGATAAAAGGTCTTCTTTTTTTTGTGTACTGATTCAATCCTCATCTGATTTATCAGGTGGATCTGCTGGGTCACCCCGGGCGAGAGTTCTATCTTCATTTCCTTGAGCTTTGCCACAAGCTTGCCGAGGCCTATGCTGGGTGCAGTCTCAAGGATATCCTTCCCGGTAAGCTCGTAGTACTTCCTGTGAAGCGCGGTTTCAAGAATCCTGCCGCAGAGCACAATTATTGCCCTGTGGCATCCTGCCCCGTATCCTTTCAGGATCTCTTTAAAGTCCAGGGATATGTCTTCCCTTATCTCTGGCGGCAGCCTTGGCAGCCTGATGTCGAGTGAGGTTTCCTCAACCCTTATCTGCGACACTTTCGCCGCCAGTTCATTGATGAGGGCAGGCATCTCAGCAATCTTGTTGCTGTTGTACATGTCAGACAGGGCATCAATCATTCCCTCCATCTCCACAAGCCTGCCGGGCTCAACCGACGAGCGGAACTCATTGAGCCGGGCCTTCAGTCCATTGAGAATTGTCTCAGCCTGCCCCCGGTAATAGCCGCGGCGCTTCTCTTTGAAATCATAGAGTTCACGTGTCCTGTCGCCGGCGGTTGTTCCTTCTGCGCTCAGGAACCGTATATGTGAGCGCAGGTTCTCAATCCTTTCCCTTAGTTCTCGCATGGTGTCGTGCCTTTCTTAGTGTGTAATTAACAGGGTTCCTTATTTTCTGGCAGAGGTTATCCGGTTTGCAGATCCCGATGTCCGCATAGTAGGCCTTGTTGCTGCAGTTCGGCGGAAGAATCTTCGCCTTCCTCTGGCTGTAGTGCCTCAGCTGGCCCAACAGGTAGACCTCCCTGAGCGGCTCGCCATTCTTCGTATTCCATTCCCTCAGGCGTCTTTCCGGGCTCTTCCATCCGGTGTTTGACAGGAAGTTTATCAGAATGAACAGCGCCCTTTTCTTTCCGTCGGGGAGCCCGACCAGTATTTTTGTTATGCAGGGAGGAAAGAGCTCTTCAGGGATTGCCTCGGCAACCTCCTCAAAGCTCCTCTCTTCCTTCTGCCCCTCTTCTATATTGGTGATCTCCTTCTTTCTGCTGGACCAGTAGAATGCGGTATCAAAGAGATTGCTTGCATCCTCGCCCGGTATGTTTCTGTCCAGGAAAGTATGCCTTCCGACCTCAATTCTGTCCGGGTTGGCCATCTTGCGCTCAAATGAAAGCACTTTTTCCGGGTCGATGGGCAGAGAGCACAGCCCCGACTTCTCATGCAGGCTGTAGGGCATCCTGTAGAGGTGCCTTGATGAAATAAGGAGCGTATCCACATCAAGTATCTGGTTTATGTCGAATTTCTCTACAAACTCAGACCCTCCGCATTTCTGGCAGCTGTACTCTACATAGCGCTCAAACCTTACAAGCTTTCCGCATTTGCTGCATATGAATGAGCTCTGGTTGTGCTCAACCCCGCCGGACTCGCCGCAGTACGGGCACTCTTCCTTGGGTGTCCCGCTTTTTTTTACAACCTCGCTCCCGCAGCCCGAGCACACATTCCTGAAGAGTTTGCTGCGCTCAATTGACAGCTCCTTTGAGATCTCTGAAACATCCCTGCCGCCGATGATTTTTCTGGTGAGCTCGTAATCGGTTTCCTTGCTGTCAATGTAATGGGTGAGGTATACGGCCATATTCCTTGGTCCATCAGGAAACCACAGCCTTGTCTCACCGATCCCGGTGTTCATCGGGAACGCCTCAAACGGAACACCTATGTGAAAGCCCTTATTCCCTGAGAACTTGCATGATATGGATTTCACCCCGTGCTTCTTCAGGGCCCTAATCATCAGGTGAGTGATCATCTTTGAGTAACCCCAGTGTTTGCAGTCAATGTCAAGGACAAGGTCCCATCCGGTCCTGAGGTCCTCCTGCTCCTTTTTGCTCATGTTTGGGCTGAGCTGCATCGGGTCTCTCCAGTGCTCCTCTGATACATGGAACGATGTTGCACCCTTCTGCGCAAGCTCCAGGATATCCCTGGGGTAGGCGAGCGTATCCGGCCTCTTGCCGAAATAGTCATTGAACCTCACAGAAACCTCCCTTCCCCGGCAGGCCTCTATCATCTGCTCCTGCACATCGCTGCGTTTATAATGCCTGAGAAGCGTGCTGAGATGGATCATTGGCTGCGGTATATCTGTAATGTATTTAACCTTTTTTGTGAAATACCAAAAAGCTTATAATTTGGCCCTATTTTTGACTCCTTTAAAATGACTACACTTGGGTATTTTGTGGTGAAAACATCTGAGGGGGATGTTTCAGGATTGGTGCGGGCATTGTTTCGGGAGTTTCGCGGCGAAGTTCCGTTTGATGAATTCAAGAGCAGAATCAGGGGCAGGTTTGGCTATATCCCCGGCGGGGAGGAAGTAGGTCCGGCAGACCTGGCTCAGCACCGTCAGAAAATGCCCGGCGATTACCGGTATTATCCTGTGGTTGACGACAAAGTATACGAGGCTGGGTTCCTAAGTGGGCAGTTTACTACCAGCGATGCCGCCCTTTCAGTTCGTCGGCTGCAATTTCATTAGCTTTTTTGGAATAGAAAAAGCAGGATCTTTGCATCTGCTCTGAAAGCTCCATGAAGTGATCCTCGAAAGAGCATTTTTTCCTTCTCCTGTCTGCTTCACATCCGGCCTCTGAAAACCTCCACAGCTTGTCAGCATCCCTGACCAGGCCTTCGTTCTCAGAAATAAAGCCCTTTCTGGTGTCGTGCTGTGATATGATCTCCAGTATTTCATCGGTTTTCTTTTGCGGGTATCCGACCTTGCCCAAGATGTCTCTTGCCACCTTAACACCCTCCTCCTGGTGCTGAAGCCTTGCAGACATCTTTTCCTTATTGGTTGCATCTCCGAAGATGACAAGTCTCCTTTTCCGGGAAAGCCTGCACCAGCCGGTATCGTGCAGGATTATTGCCGGGATTACGATCCCTTCGTCTCCTCCTGTTCTGAGAAGGTCCTCTGCATATTTCAAAGTAATCTGTGCATGGCCTTTATCGTCCCGTTTGTCCTGATATGGAAGAGCCAGCCTCCATATCCGCCTGAAAATCTCTTTCATATCAGATGATCCCTATTATCTATGCCATTATCCATCTGGCCTGAGCATAATGTGGCATGATTATATATAGTATGTTATTCAGAGTGCCCCTATGAAGCCCATCCTGGATCTTGATCACTGGATTGAAGAGCTTAGAAATTCTGAAAAGGCGATTATTGTTGAGGGCAAAAACGACAGAAAGGCGCTTGAGCACTTCGGCATAGGACGTATATTCATACTGAACAAGCCAATCTACGCCATGGTCGAGGAAGTGAGCAAAAGCAAGGACGTGATAATCCTTACTGACCTTGATGCTGAGGGAAAGAAGCTCTACGGCAGCCTCTCATCCGGGCTGCGGCGCCATGGGGTTACTATTGACAACCGTTTCAGGGAATTCCTGATGAAAAAGACCAAGCTGAGGCAGATTGAAGGCCTTGTCAGCTACAGCGCCACTTCGGAACCCTCTTCTGGCCGCCGAACCTAGAATGTCGTGAGCTGCTTCTCCTTTTTCATCTTAAAGAACGTAATTGACGCAAGAGCCACCCATCTGACGGGCAGAAACAGGCCGTAAAAAATCACAGCCAGCGGTATAATCTTCAGAACTGCAGCTACAAGCAGGACCTCCCGGGCCCGCTTTGTTGGCTGTCCCGCCAGGTAGCTGACCAGGTTAATTTTGCCTGAAGCGTTCACAGATGCCTTAACAGATGCGACAGATTTGCCGCCGAAAAACAGGAGGATCATATCCTTCAGCAAGTCAGTATTGTAGGTGGCCTGCGTAAAGAATGATGCGGATATGCCCAGAAAAAGGAATGCAATCTGGCCGGATGTATTGTATACGCCATAGCCCAGCCCCAGGAGCATTAGCGGAAAAATGAATCTGTGATTCTGGGCATCCAGAAAATCCCCGCCCAGGGAATATTTCTTAGTATATCTGGCAATGTTGCCATCTACGCAATCCAGAATGCGGTCGAGATACAGCAGCCCGAGCCCTGCAAGTATGCGCCAGTATCCCCCTACGCAGAATAGTGCGCTGGCCATTATTCCCAAAATGAGGGAGAAAAAGGTAATCTGGTTGGCACTTATGCGCAGATAAATGAACGGGATGCTCAGATAGTAGGATAGCCTTCTCAGCCAGACGGGTGCAGGATCGCGTTCCCTGTGGCACCTCTTTTCCAAATCAGCTATCCTCATACTTCTCTCTCTGCGGAATCGGGACGTATTTAAAGATTTTGGTTCTGGCTGATCATAAGAAGTTCGACAGCACGGGCTTTTCATTCTCGAAGTAGATCCTGTACAGGATCTCCAGTGTTGTAAAGAAGAGAAGCTGGCGATGCGGATTGTCACTCAGGTCGCCGGCTTTCAGTTGCTGGATAAGCTTCTGTATGCCGCAGTTCTTAATCCCGGCCGCCTTAAAGGATCTTGGCCTGGCCAGGATAGAATCAGCAACGTCCAGCAGATCTTCACTGAAGTACCTTGCAAGGGGCATGCCAAACGGCTTCTTAACACGATTTACAATGGAATCCGGAAGGAGCCCCTTCATGGTCCTCTGAAAAATATATTTTTTGTTCTCTCCGTGCCATTTAAGCCTGGAGGGGATTGTCATTGCGAATTCAACCAACGTATGGTCAAGGAGCGGCACCCTCACCTCGTGGGCATGCGCCATGCTCATCCGGTCGTCCCTGAACAGCTGGATGCCCTGCAGCTCAGTTTCAAGCTCAAATTTCAGTGCAGCATTCAGGTGCTCTTCCGGAGGAACCCCCTTTAGATAGGGCGAGAATATGTTATCTGATTGATTCTGTTCGGAGCCAGCATCAAAAAACCGGGATTTGTCAGGAAAATAGCCGGACCTCATTCTGCTTAGCTTCTTGTCACCCGATGCATCCTTATCATTAACAAATACGTCATACCTGTTGTATCCTGCAAAGATCTCATCGCCGCCGCTTCCCGAGAGATCAACAATGACTTTGTTATTATTGATTCCCCGCGAAAGAAAGTAGCCGGAAAACATCGAAGGCCTTCCAAAGGGCGCTTCAGAGTGCCATACGATTTTTGGCAGGTTCCTGGATATGTCCTCAAATTCAACCATGATTTCGTGGTGGTCGGTTTTGCAGTAATCTGCGACAACCCGCGCCTCGGCAAGCTCATCTGAGGGATCATTGAATCCGATTGTAAATGTCTTGATGGGCGCTTCAACACTTTTGCTCATAAATGCCACAACAGAACTGGAGTCAATCCCGCCCGATAGCGAAGCACCCAGGGGAACATCAGAAACCAGCCTTCGCTCGACCGCTTTACCGAGCATGCCCCTCAGCATTCTGATATAGTAGTCTTCTTCCCTATCTGATACATCTATCTTGACCTCCCAATATCTCCTGGATGTGAGGTCCCCGTTGTATATTATCACGGTGCCGGGAGGCACCTCCCTTATGCCATCGAACAGCGTTGCTCCGCTGACTGTGTAGGCGTAGTCTATGAACTCTGCAAGACCGGACAGACTTAACGCAGTCTCAACCTTAGGGTGAGCCAGTAAGGACTTGATCTCGGAGCCGAATGCAAACAACGGCCCGCAATTATAGTAATACAGGGGTTTGATGCCTAGGCGGTCCCTCGCAAGCATAAACGTTTTATTCTTGTTGTCCCAGATGGCGAAGGCAAACATTCCATTCAGTCTGGTGACGCAATCCGGCCCATATTCCTCATACGCATGCACTATTGTTTCCGTATCGGTGCAGGACGAGAATTTATGGCCTTTGGATTCCAGCTCTCTTCTGATGCTTTTATAGTTATATATCTCGCCGTTGTAGGTAATCCATACGTCACCGTCCTCATTCGACATGGGCTGCCGGCCTTTTTCGCTGAGGTCTATAATACTCAGCCGCCTGTGCCCCAGCGATACGCCTGAATCCGTGTATGTTCCCTCCTGATCGGGCCCCCTGTGGCGTAGTGTGCTGACCATGGCCTTAATGGCCGCTTTGTCATCATCATTAAATCCGCAGATGCCGCACATTCTTACACCCTGATCAGAATTTTGATTGACTCCTCTGCATGAATTGCCATTTCAACCGCCTTTGCGAGGTTAGCCAGCTTAAATGAGTGCGTTATCATATCTTTGGTGTTAACCTTTCCCTCAAAAATGAGCTGGGCCGATTCCTGGTGAAGCGAGTAGTCAGATGAATAGCTCCCCATAATCTCTATCTCCTTGTTTGATATGATGTTTGGGTCAATGCACAGGCGGTTGTCTCCGATCTTGTCAAAAACAAACATGACTCTTCCGCCGCTCGCAACAGCACTAAGGCCGAACTGAATGGCCTGGACAGATTCAACCGCAACCAGGCACTTGTTTGGCAGGGTGGCGTTGAACCTGATAATCTTCTCAATTGATTTCTCATCATTTGTGTGAAGTGTAAGGTCTGCTCCGAATTTTGTTGATAGCTGGAGCTTAAAATCCAGCAAGTCGGTGGTTATTACCTTGGCGCCGCACAGCTTGCACAACTGTGTCAGGCTGAGCCCTATTGAGCCCTGGCCGATGATAAGCACCGTATCGCCCTTGCGTATCTCTGCCTTCCTGACCGCCTTGAGGCAGCAGTTCAATGGCTCGACAAAAACAGCATCCTCATCTGCCACACCATCCGGGATCTTAATGAGGCCCCTTTCGGCAACAAGCCTAGGTACCCGTATGTATTCACTGAATCCGCCCCCGCTTGGATATCCAAATCCTGCGGTTGTATCTATTTCCCTGTAGGTCTCACACTGGGCGTAATGTCTGCTTTTGCAGTAGGGGCAGTCCAGACACGGCACGTGATGGAAAACCAGGACACGGTCTCCCGCAAAGAAGCCATTGACCTTTGGGCCGGTCTTGTGAATTTCACCCACAATCTCGTGTCCGTATACCCTGGGCGGCGTATACATGTCATCGATGACCTTCTTAACATCAGTCTTGCATAAGCCGACAAGCCGCACCCTTACCAAAACCTCATCGTCTCCGATTTCAGGAACAGGGATGTCCTGGATCTCAATCCTTCCCTTGCCAATATACACGGCAGCCTTCATCGCTCCTCTGACATGATACTGTCCATAACTTCTTCAGCCTTTTTCAGGTCATTATGGTCATCCACCTCAATCCATGAGAGCCCTCTTGTGCTTATTGGATACACATCAAACCCGCCCATCAGGGACCTGACTGCATAAGTAAACAGCTGATCCAATACCTTGCTCTCCACCAGCCTTGCAAGCTCAGCATAGAGTACCTTGACGCCGGCCCCCCTGAATCTATAGACACCTATTGCGTCACCATGGGTCTTTTCTGGCGGTATTTGTTTGCTGGCATCCTTTATCAGCCCGTTTTCAATCGTGACTTTCATCGCTTCCTCAGGAAGCTCTCCTTGCATGCTGTCATCGATAGCAAGAGCAATGTCTGCATCCCCATCTATCATGTACTTGGCAATATTCCTGCTGAACAGGGTATCCGCATTGATGACCAGGAAGTCATCACCCACAACCTCTCTGGCAAGCCAAAGGGAATATGTGCTATTGGTCACGTCATATTTAGGATTGTTGACGTATTTTACGGGAGTCCCTTTGTAGTTGTCTCCGATTCTTTTCTTGATCTTATCAGCGCAGTGTCCCACAGCGATAATAATTTCACTGACGTTGGCCCACACAACCCTGTCAAGTATATGCTCAATTATTGGCTTGCCCCTCACTTCAAGCAGGGTCTTTGGCAAATTCTCTGTTAGTGGCAGCAGCCTGGTTCCTCTTCCGGCAGCCAAAAGAACAGCTTTAGTACTCATTTTTTATCACCTGTCCGCCTACTGAAGGAATCTTATTTAAATAGCTATTGCCGTAAACCTTAAATATAATGAGAAGCAATTTTCAGGCCAGCGATACGTCAGCAACTGCTTTCTTGATTCGGTTTTCCACGGTCTTCAAAAACCTAATCTCGGCGTCAGCCCGGATATATTTATCAAATCCGGCGTGCCTCATGAAGCTCCTGAGCACCTGATCCATTATTTCATACTTAATGTTGGCCGCCTCACCTATTAGGATAATCATGGCTTTTATCATCGCGCCGGGATCATAGAATTTGGCTGAGGTATTTTCTTTTTCAAGCCTGCGCCAGACAACCAACGGGAACATGTCCTTTGATATCTGGACCCTCCATAATTCATCCTTGCTCAGCTTGCCAATAAGCGCAGAATTAAACTTATCCTTGCTGCAATTTTCCTTGAGATGCAGATAATCCAGCCGGTCCCATAGCTCAAACTGGCCGCAATACTGTGATGAGTAAGGCAGAAAGAAAGGAATCGGGTTAAAAAAGGTCTCCAGATATAGGCTGCTGACCATGCCAAGGGCCGCCCCCTTCCTTTCGGCTGATATCTTGAGGGGCCGGCCTTTTAGGTGCTGCTGGCTGTAATGCCTCAGCGAAGCAAGGTGCGGTTCCTTTGATTTCAGCAATTGCAGATGCTCAAACGATCTTCCCGGTCTGTGCTTTCCCGTAAATACATCAACAGCACAGTCCAGGATTTTTTTTTGATTCTCAATATTATGGAAGAAGCAATATGCATAATCACCTGTGCCGGTATTCGGGCACAAAGAATAGACCAGGTAGCCGGTGTCCAGCCCGCATTTCTTCAGAATCCTGTGTCCAAAATAAAGGAATGTCTCATCCCTCATCTGCTTTTACTTCGGAACCTTTTTCCAGTCATCCAAAAACTTCTTAATGCCTGCATCTGTCAGCGGGTGGGTGAACATCTGCTTTATTATGCCGTATGGGACTGTTGCTATGTCTGCCCCTATAAGAGCAGCCTGCTTGACATGTATGGGGTGCCTCACGCTTGCAACGATGACCTCGGTCTCGAACTCATAGTTCTCATAGATGTCCATGATCTCCTCAATGATCTCCATTCCGTCCTGGCCGGCATCATCGACCCGCCCAACAAACGGGCTTACATATGCTGCGCCCGCCTTGGCGGCAAGAAGCGCCTGGTTTGCTGAAAAAACAAGGGTGACATTTGTCCTGATCCCATCCTTTGCGCATTGCCTAACGGCCTTCATTCCCTCTTCAGTCATGGGGATCTTCACCACGATATTCTTGTGGATCTTTGACAGCTGCCGTGCCTCCTTTATCATGCCTTCGGCATCTTCGCTTACAGCTTCAGCGCTTATCGGCCCGTCAACAATTTTTGTAATCTCCCTCACAACCTCCTCAAACTTCCGTCCTGACTTGGCTATCAGGCTCGGGTTTGTTGTTACTCCGTCTATTATGTGAGCAACATTCCTTATTTCGTCAACAATCGCAGTATCAGCAAAAATCTTCATGTTATCACCATGAACGGGGATAATTTCCTAGTTCTTATAGTTTTTCATTGCCTGCTGTCACTTTTACTGGAGCTTGCGCCGGGTACCCCGCACTTAAGCGCGAGGTTTTTAGCCGGGATTTCAGGAACCCTGAAAAATTGAAACTTTTTTGGGTCCCGGCAATGCCGGCAGCATCCGGACTCAAAACAATAATGTTTTTTAGTTGGTTATGGTTTTGTCGTATGATACAAGATCCCGCCGGGCCCCCTAAGATGAAGCGAATACTGAAGAATACATCGTACCTTGCTGTTTCTGAGGCACTGAACAAGGTACTCTTTCTTGCTCTCATCATACTTCTGGCACGGAAACTGGACCTCGCAAGCTTTGGCAAATACAGCTTTGCCCTGGCGTTCTTTACCCTTTTTTTGCAGCTGTCGGATTTCGGGCTGTATACATTCACTGTAAGGGATATTTCAAGAAGCCGTGAAAAAATTCATAAATATTTCGGGAACCTGTTCTGGATCCGGGCGTTCGCCTCGCTGCTGGTGGTCATGATGATGGTGCTTGCCATCAGGCGCATCAGTCCGTCAGCAGATGTTGTAATCTCAGTCTACATACTCTGCGGCGCATACCTGGCGACAACAATGAGGGGCCAGTTCTTCTCATTCTTCCTGGCATTCCAGAATGCAAAATATGTTGCCTATTCACGTATGATCCATGACGTGGCTGTCGTGTCCGTTGCCATGTTCTTTCTTTTCTCAGGTGGCTCAATTATCCTTATTGTCAGCTCGTTCCTGGCTGGTTCACTCCTGAGTCTGGCATATTCTGCTGTGGTGCTGTTTGCCAGGTTTGGAAGGCTGAACCTCAATCTTGACTTTTCTGTCTGCAGATATATTCTGTCAAATTCAGTTGTGTTCATGATTTCAAATGTCTTTTCAATGATGCTTTTCAAGATAGGCATCCTCATGCTTTCCTTACTTAAGGGCAATGCTGCGGTCGGCATCTATAATGCAGCCCTCGCCCCTGTAACGAATCTTGATCGGGTCTTTCTCCTGTATTTTTCTGCAGCCTTCCCGGCCATGTCATTCCTTTTTGTGACCAATCCCCAGAGGCTGGTGGCCCTCTATAAGAAGTGCTATATGTATCTGGTTCCGGCATATATATCAGTCATGGTGCCCCTGCTTCTTTTATCCGACTGGATCATCCCGCTGATTTTCGGGGGCAAATTCCTTCAGTCGGCGGCGGTTTTCAGGATTCTCCTGTTTGCCGGGCTTTTCTTTGTTATGGGCAACATCAATATTGTGATGCTGAACGCCGTGAACAGGCACGTTACGAATGCAATTTTGTTTGCAGCCGCCGCCTCACTGAATATCGCAATCAATCTTGTCCTGATTCCAAGATACAGTTTTATCGGTGCGGCTGTTTCATCCTGTATCTCGTATGCCTTCCTATTCATCACGACATCGGCATGTGTCAGGGAGTTCTGCTTTAGGAATCTGAAAGCCGGTCCGGTCCGGTCTGTCAAGGATATTTCCGGTAAAGCCGCCGGGGACACAGAATGCAGCAGATGATTCAGCGGTTTGTGTTAGCGTCCAACAGGTGGGATTTCACCAATAATATGTATAAGGTCGCGGTGCAGATGCTGCTGAAGTGCCTTGTCCGGGGGCTGCATCTGAGCAGAAATCTCCGGTCTCATATTTATTCGATATATACAATCAATTCCTTCTCGACCGGGGACTGGCGTGCCGGGCTAAGTGACGTCGATCTGTTGTTGGTGTATCAGACAAGCAACCCTGAAGACGGGTGTGAATTTTTGTCTTTATTTTGTAATGTGCTGAACAAATGGGTCCCCTTCAGGCTCCTGTTTCAGCATATAATTCTTCTGGACATAGGTGAGCTGCGGAACGACAGCTGCCTGGTTCTTCATTTAACAGACGGTGACCCCCACAATACCGGCCCATGGGCACTTATTTACGGAAAAGACATTAGGGATGAGATCCGCCTCAGCCAAGCACCGGGCGCAGATTCATCCCCAAATTCGCCCTGCATCTATGGCAACATGGATAACTCTTATCTGAACACACTGAGACATTTTTACTCTTTGAGGCCGGGTCAGCAGGAAGTCAGGAGCATATACACATACTCAAAAAAAATCCTGAGAGCAATGGAACTGTCCTCGCCAAAAAGGGTTTTGCCGGGTTCCGCCCGGGGGCTGGGGCGCTGGAGGGATTCACTGAAGGCGGGCGGATTCCGTCTGCAGTCTGAGGGCGATAAGAAACGCGCAGATTCGGAGCTGCTGAATCTCATCCGGGCAATGGATCTTTTTTTCGCGAGGGGGCATGGCAAAACCATCGGTGGGTTTAAGAGGCTAAAGTGCGGCGGAATTGAGGGCCCTCTGCAGGCAGGTCAGGACACGGCAAGAACGCTGAAGATGCAGCACATCTCAAGGAAACTGTCCGGGGAAAAATCAGTGGCAGGAATCTGCTTCCTTCCAAGAATATACTCTGAGGATGAGATTCAGATGATGTTATTCATCGATCCGGCCATTGATGACGCCGGGTTTGCAGGATTGCTGGCTGCGGTGAGGGCGGCCTTTCCTGCACTGGTCTCCTCAGGAATCTTTCCGGTGATTCTTACCATGAACATGCTGATGCTATATTCCCCCGTATTTGCTCCTGAGGCTTTTATGTGGTCCTGGGTTCAGCGCCGTTTATTTTCCGGCAAAAGCGGCCTGTTTTGCGCAAAGAGCCCCGGCAAGAGGATCCTGCAGCGCATAAGCATGATTAAGAATTTTCAGTTGAGCTGGATTTTCTATGGGGATGATCTGCTCGAGCCCCGGGGACGAAGCATAAAGAGGCTTTTCTTTGAAATTGCAGGCTACAGCATATATGCGCAAGACGGCGAGATTGTGCTGGATGTCCCGATGATCAGGGAACGGATATCAGAAAACGCACGTTACCGTGGGATCAAACAGGCAATGAGGCGCATAGAAACGGGCACATGGAAAGGCCAAAGGAAGGATACTTACAAGGCCCTGCATTCAATTATTTCGGGCACCGTGACGTCAGGCAGGTTGCAGGAAACATGATCTGGCGGCGAGTTTTTGCTACAGGTGCATGCCGCCGATGGGTATCCGCCAATCTAATGCTTTCCTAATGCCCGCAAAATACAGCCCGCAGAGCAGCGAAAAATTGGCCACCAGAATATGGAGGCATCTCCTGTACGGGGTGTCAATCTGTTTTCCGCCCGCGTCATAAATTTTGCCTATGATCTGGCTGCCCCTGAAATAGCCATCGAAGTGTCTGCGAAAATCGCCCTTGAGCAGGTATAGGGGTTTTCGGTTTTGCAGCTTCTTATATACTATCCTATGTACGATTATCCGGTCCTTGATTCTTACTGCAGCGACATCGCCGATATTCGGGTCAGTGCAGGATCTCATTTTAAGCGGGGCCCCGTCCCGTAGCAGGGGAAACATGCTGTTGCCTTTAAGCTTTAGGGTGACTGGGTTTCCCTTGTCAACCGATAGGATGAGGAGTTCAGCGATAATATCCATGGTAGTCGGGGTGATTCAGCATATATTTCAGGCTTTCTAGGGCGTGATCAGTTCTTTGATGGACGGCCCAGGAAAATAGATCAGGGCCTTGCATATGTCACGCATCCGTTCTGCATCAGATACAAACCGCCGTTTTTCCTTCAGCTCCAGATAATGATTGAGGCATCGCAGCGCCTCGTTAAGATATTTTGCTGCTTTTTGGCTCACGCAGCAGCCCTTCCGGATCTCATCCAACGCCTGAATAAAATACAATCTTCCCTCAAAATAGGCAGGCTCAATTCTTTGGGGATTCTGTTTTCTGTCAAGCGGCACCATCTTTTTGTTCCTTTGCAGCCGCAATTCTCTTTTCGGGCTGGTGAGGTAGTCGTCATGGATGAAATATGCATCATCAATCATTCCAATGGGGCGGGGTTCGTTCCCATCTGCATCAACCAGGCCCTCATCTATAATTCCAAAAAACTGATAGCCCATAAAATTCCTGAACAACCTCAGTTTATCTTTTTCCGTAAACGAAATCCCGCCATCTCCGTGCATAAACAAGAACTTGAAAGAATAGCCGTTATGGCCGGCATCTGACAAATATTTCTTCAGGTTTTGTCCACCCACAAGGCATTCGTCTGCATCAATTTTCAGTATCCAGTCTGTTCGCGCATGGGAAATCAGGGCGTTATAGGCTTTGGAAAAATCATTTTTCCACTGAATTCTGAAGACGTTCGTGGTAAATTGCCTGGCAATGTTTATCGTGTTGTCCGCTGAGCCGGTATCGAGCACAATTATCTCATCCATGTGGCTCCCCAGGCTTTGCAGGCAATTTTTGATGTTCTTTTCCTCATCCCTGGCCAGGATGCAGGCGCTAATCGTATTCATGGGCCTTGCAGAAATGCATGTTTAAATGGTTTTGACTAATTCCAGCCTGTCCAATTCCGACACAAACCCGCTCACGTCCTGCGGCAATTCACTGTGTGAGGGATATTTTCTCCTGAGCAGATCAGAGATTTCCGCCAAGGTGTGCTTGCCGTTTATTAATCTCCATACCTCACTTCCCAGCCGGTTTGCTTTGTAGAATTTGTTCAGTTTGAAATTAAGGATAAATGTCGCCTGATTGTCCTGCCTAAATTCGATGTCTTGCGTATTCTTAACGAAAATTGTGCCGGGGTTCATAATTAATAGGCAAAACTTATCAGCTTGGCATCCACTCTCTTAATCTCCACAATTTTGGGGGCTTCGTAGGCGCCGGGTTCCTTGGCGCTCCTATTATCTTTCATGTTTAGTCACAGGCGTCAGATACAACTACCTAATGCCATAATCTAAGCCCAACATATATAAATCTTGCTGTTGCCCGGGGCTTTGGCGTGCAGGCCTTTCTGGAAAAATTGGCCGGGTTAACAGCAGGTTTAAATAATTAATAATCAACAGACGCACACATGAAATTGCTAAGGTCGCACGGCATTCTTCTTGTTATGCTTGTTTCGGCGCTTGTCATCTGGTCATTTCAACTTGGTAACATCGATCCCCGGATTGATGAGATAATAACGCTCAGCGCAGCAAAGGAATCACTTTACAGCATTTTCTTTACCATCAACCGTATTTATTTCCATATCCCGTTTTACTATGGTCTGTTAAATGCATGGACCCGCTTATTTGGTTTCTCATACGCTTCACTTCGTTTTCCTTCAGTAATTTTTGGCCTGCTGTCTGTTGTTTACATTTACCGATTATCCAGATTACTTGACGGGAGAACTGCAATCATTAGCGCAGTGCTGCTTATTTCCAATTCCTTTTTCTTCCATATCGCAAGAGAGGCCCGTATGTACTCTCTGCTGGTTTTCTCTACAATCCTCTCAACATATTATTTTCTTATGTACCTTAAGAAAAGGACGGTGCTGGGAGGCATAAAATACTCTCTTGCCATTCTGCTGCTTGTTTTCTCACACTACTTTGCGCCTCTCGTGCTTCTTGTGCATTTTCTGTACTTGATCTGCAGTAAACCTCCGAAGAAAGTGGTGCTTTATTGGCTGGCCACGGGTGGCCTGGGGATCCTGTTGATCTCACCCTATATTTTCCATTATGTGTACCAGACCGGATCACCTGGGGAGTCTGTTTCGCGAATTTCCGTGGGCAGAGACCTTCAGTACGGCACAAAGTATCCGAATCCGCAACCCTCTGATCTGATCAGGACAGTCACTGTCTTTCTGACAAACATTTCCATATCCAGGGGATTGTTCATCTTTTGCCTTGCTGCCGGAATCCTCCTTCTCCTGCCCTTGCGCCACCTAAAGAAGCATAGCCCGCTATTGATGCTTTATTTTGGGGCCATCACCCCATTGGTCTTGGTGTATCTGATCTCAGCAGGTAACCTGCCGGGTCTTAGTAATGTCTATAATGTTAAGTACCTCATAATTTCTCTGCCGTTTCTTGTTATGTTGGTGTCGTTCTCGTTATCAAGATTAAATAAATATGTGGCATTGTGCCTTATTGCAGCGCTGGTCGCAATAAATGCCTCCTCTGTCGGGGGGGGCTATCTGCCGGGATCGCATGCCGATTATCATGCTCTCGCTGATTTTCTCGAGAAGGAAGTGGGTTCCAATGCAACGATTGTATCTGGTACCGCATTCTATCCTCTGAAGCATTACTACCATGGAAACGCCCGGATGGCTTCGATTAATCGCTATTCGATTTATGATTGGTCTGAGGTCTTGGGGTCATTGGATTCTGATGAGGTCTGGATTGCATTGGTTGCAGGACGAAAAGACGACATCCGCGGATACCAGCGTATCCGCCGGCTCCAAGAATATATTTCTGAGCTGAATGCCTCTCGCTACAGGGCGGTGCTGTATTCGGGTACCTCCTTTGCAGTATACAAACTGGAAGAGCTCGACCAAAATGCGGAATGACGAGGTTAAAGGACGGGGTAAGCGTACCGAAACGCCGGGGATTCTTCTGGTTGCTGCGTTCTGCATAGTCATCGTAGTCGTTTTCTGCCTGCAGTCTGGTGCTCCTGTAAAACAGCCCACAAACCTGTTTGACAACGTAGTGCACCTTGCCTACCTGGACGATGATTTCCGCTATTGGTCAGTGCCTGGCAGTCCCGAGATTATTGCTGGCCCGGCGCAGCTTGGCAATGCTACGTTGGTTGATGGCTTCGAAGGTTCTGTTTCAGATTACCGGATTGAAAAGTATGGTCCTGGGAGTCAAACTGATGATCCCTCTATTGACCTGGATGTGGGCTTGTCAGATGACGCACATTCCGGCAACCGTTCAATGAGGCTCTCATTTAACTTTGGTGAGCCAACGCGGGATTATACAGACAAACACGTGAAGGTCTACAGGAGCCTGGCCGGCACGGGCCTTCAGGACTGGACAGGGTTTCGTTACGTCAGTTTTGCCATCAAGAGTGATGCAATAGATGAATTGCTGTATTTCTGGGTTGTGGATGGGGATGGGGACTGGTGGCATTACAACATCAATCTGGGATTGTTCCCAACAGATGAGTGGCTCATGATAAGAATACCCTTAGATACGATGAAATTGCCTGATGAACGTTTTCCATTTCATGGCAACGGCGAAAGAGATTTCGGGTCTGTTATGGAGTATCGCTTCCGGATCGACCAACTGAACCTGAGGGCCAAAGGCAACAATACAAATGTCAATATTGACAGCATAATGTTATGGCGCTAATCTGTCTTTTTGGGCCAGTTCTTTCAGAAAATCCCCGCATGGTGTAGCAATTCTGTCCTTTTTATGGGCAAAATAAAGAAAAAATAATGCACAAAAATCCGCTCACTAAATAATCGCGGCGGATTTTTATGATTTGATAGCTTTCATTACCGGCTTCATCTCTTTCCATGCGAGCTGGAACAGGTTGTCCAGTGCGCCTGCAAAGAAGGGCGTGTTGACCCAGATGCCAACGTCATATGTCGGATGCACATCCTGGTCATCAAGGACCATGAATACCAGCTCCTTTCCGTCAACTATGCAGAACCTTGCCTTTGACTCTGTGCTCCTAACTTCAGCAAGGCCCTCAACCTCCTTTATGGCTGCCATGCAGTCCTTGGTAACGGGTGCGGCAATCTTGATATTGACGCCCCTTTTCTTGAGAAGCTCGAATGTGGGCTTCAGCCCCTCGATCTTCCTGACAAGGCCCTGGGTTGTAGTCATGAGTATTACGGACTCTTCAGCATTCCTGATGGTCAGTTCCAGGTGGTTGTAGAGATTGTGCCTGCCCCTGAGGCTGCCGGAAAGGTCAGATGGTTCAACAAGCTCCACTCCCTGCGAGTGAAGTGTGTTAAGCTCATTAAGCACTTCGGTGCTCTTCAGATCCTCAAGCCTCTTTACCTTCTCTTCAGCTTCGATCCTCATATTTTTCTTAACCCTGTTCACAACCTCGCTTGGCGGAACAGCGATATACTTGATAGGCTTGCCAAGTTTCATCACAACAAAGCCTTTCTTTTCAAGTGATTCAAGGACATCATAGCTTCGAGAACGAGGAACATTGGCAATATCGCTGAGCTCTCCTGCAGTGGAAACCCCTCTGGACAAGAGTGCCGCCCATATCTTAACCTCGTAGAGGTTAAGCGAGAAATATCGCCGTAGCTTGTTTAAAAAATCCTCTTTAACAATCATCAATACCCCCCCTCTTTTTTTTAATTTAATCTAATTAGTTTATTATTATTATGTGGTACTACTATTAATATGTTACGGTTTTTTACCAACACGCAGTGTTCATATCATAGATGCCCCTTTTTTTAATGACTCTTTGAAGATAAAGAACAATTGCTCCTGTTTCATAAAAACACAACTGGTATTTAATCCTTTTGATTTTCACGGCTTCATCCGGAAAAATTGATAACCATTGAATTCTAAGAAGAAAACTGATGGGCCGCGCGAAGCGGCGCATCAGCCCAGCCGTACGTTCGGCCGTGGATACACAGCGGGATTGCCGTGCGATTATTGAACTCAATCGGC
>JBDRAZ010000048.1:0-8201 GCA_043823195.1 archaeon | reverse complement strand
AACGGCTCAAGAAGCAGAAGAGGAGCAAATGCCACTGCGTTCCTTCTGTCCGTGATTCAAACTCTCCGTCTGAACAAAAAGAACGTGCTCGAAGGACTTCAAGATATTCTAAATATGGCTTCAGGATACTAAAGAATTACGATAGTGGTTGCGTGGCCTTTTTCGGGCTGAAGGATGTCTTTGTAAGATATGCATTTTAATTTATGGGATTAAGATTTATATGTTCAAATATCACAATGCTTAAATACCACTGAAATTTGAAATATACCATATCTTGTGATTGATTTTATATCCTCCCCCAATATGTTGATTTGTTAACCACCCTGTGATGATGCCTGCAAATGAAATGCCCGTACTGCTCATCAACTGACAGCAAGGTCGTCGATAAGCGAGAAACCGATAATGACCTTGTTACACGGCGGCGGCGTGAATGCCTGAAATGCTCCAAGCGCTTTACGACATATGAGCGGGTTGAGCTTGTTGACCTGTTTGTTGTCAAGAAGGACGGCAGGCGAGAGCCGTTTGACCGGCAGAAGCTTAAGTCCGGCCTTCTGAAGGCCTGTGAGAAAAGGCCGGTCAGCCAGGACAAGATTGAGAAAACTATTGACCATATTGTGGCCACGATCCGCAAGAAGAAGAACACCGAGGTGGCCTCCAGGGAGATCGGCAACATGGTCATCCGGAAACTGCATGGGCTGGACAAGGTGGCGTATATACGCTTTGCCTCGGTCTACAAGGATTTTGCTGACCTGGATTCGTTTGAGCAGGAGCTTAAGAAACTCCTGAAAAAAAGGAGGTAAACAGGATGTCTGAACCCGTTAGATTGACACAGATACGAAAGAGAGATGGACGAATTGTTGAGTTTTGCCAGGAGAAAATCACTCAGGCGATCTTTAACGCCGCAAAGGCGGTTGGCGGGGAGGACAAGGAACTTGCTCAGAATCTTTCTGATAAGGTAGCTGCTGTTCTTGAATACCAGTTTGATACAAAGACTGTGCCTACAGTTGAGGAGGTCCAGGATATAGTTGAGAAGGTGCTCATGAAGAACGGGCACGCAAAGACAGCCAAAGGCTACATATTGTACAGGCAGCAGCATAGGAAGATAAGGGAACTGAAAAGGACCTTTGTGGATGTGCAGAACACAATCTCTGAGTACCTTAACCAGTCTGACTGGAGGGTCAAGGAGAACAGCAATGAGGATTATTCCTTTTCGGGGCTGCTTCTCCATACGGGAGGGAAGCTGATCGCCACGTATGTGCTGAATGAGATATACACCACAGAAATTGCCGAGGCCCATAAAAAAGGGTATATGCATATCCATGACCTTTCCCACGGCCTGATTGGGTACTGTGCGGGCTGGTCGCTTAAGAACCTTCTTAAAAAGGGCTTTGGCCATGTGCCCAATAAGGTAGATGCCAACCCTGCCAAGCATATGGATGTTGTGGTGCACCAGATGGTGAATTTCATCGGCTGCCTGCAGATGGAGTTTGCAGGTGCACAGGCTTTCTCAAGCGTTGATACCTATCTTGCGCCGTTTGTCAAGACAGATGGCCTGACCTATAAGCAGATTAAGCAGAGCATGCAGGAGCTTGTGTTCTCACTTAATATCCCGTCGAGATGGGGGTCGCAATACCCGTTTTCCAACCTGACCTTTGACTGGACCGTACCTAAGGACATGAAAAAGGAAAAGGCAATTGTCGGCGGTGTCCCCCAGGACTTTACATACGGCGATTGCCAGAAAGAGATGAACCTCATCAACAGGGCGTTCCTTGAGGTTATGACTGAGGGCGATGCCAACGGCAGGATCTTTACTTTTCCGATTCCCACGTATAACCTTACTAAAGACTTTGACTGGGAGTCAGACAATGCAAAACTCCTTTTTGAGTTGACTGCCAAGTACGGGACACCGTACTTCCAGAACTATATCGGCTCAAATCTGGATCCCAGTTCGATTCGTGCCATGTGCTGCCGGCTTAATCTGAACCAGCTTGAGCTTATCCACAGGCCTGGCGGCATGTGGGGGCCCGGCGATTCAACCGGCTCACTGGGTGTGGTGACGATTAACCTGAACCGCCTGGGCTATGAAGCTAAGGATGAGACTGATTTCTTCAGGCTCCTCAGGAATTACATGGATGTTGCCAAGGATTCCCTGGAGACAAAGAGGATTATCGTCAACAGGAACCTTAAGGCCGGGCTCATGCCCTATACCAAGACCTATCTCGGGACCTTCAGAAACCACTTTTCAACTATCGGCCTTTGCGGCATGAATGAGTGCTGCCTGAATTTCCTTGGCAAGGGCATAGAAACCCAAGAGGGCAAGGAGTTTGCCATAAAGACCCTGATCTTTATGAGGGACACCCTTCGGGAGTATCAGCAGGAGACCGGAAACCTCTACAACCTGGAGGCAACGCCGGCTGAATCTGCAGGCTACCGGCTGGCACGCCTTGACAAGGAGGCCTATCCCGACATAGTTGCAGCCGGGGAAAAGGAGCCCTACCTCACAAACAGCACACAGCTTCCGGTTAATATCACGGATGATCTCGCAGAGGCCATGGAGCACCAGAACGAAATACAGCCCCTCTATACCGGGGGAACAATATTCCACACCTTCCTGGGTGAGAGGCTGCCTAACGCCGGGTCTGCAATGAATCTGGTCAGGAAGATCGCTGTAAATACAAGGCTGCCGTATTTCAGCATCACGCCGACATTCAGCGTCTGCAAGAACCATGGGTACATATCCGGGGAGCAGCCGAAGTGCCCGGACTGCGGCCATGAAACCGAGGTGTATTCAAGGATAGTCGGGTATTTCAGGCCGGTAAGGAACTGGAACAAGGGCAAGAAGGAGGAGTTCAGGGATAGGGTGGAGTTCAATCCTGGCAAGGCGGCAGCAGTTGAAATCTCACTTAAGGCACCTGAACCGGATGCCGAGGTTATAACGAATAGCGAACAGGTGCTGGCGGGCGAGATCAAGAGCTATAAGATCTTTACTATGCCTGCATGCGACAAGTGCCATACTGCAAAGGAGTATCTGGGGGGGCTGGGCCTTCAGGGCATTAACTATGACCTGTCTTCGGATGAGGGCCTGGGGGAGTTCAGAACCTATTACCGGCAGCTCAAGAATGTCCTGAAACGAAAGGAGGACGGTAGCCTTCCCGTTCCGACTGTGCTTTTCCTGGACGGGGATAATATCGTCGGGACGGCGCATACGCTGGATGACATTAAGAAGTTCACCAAATGATCTTCAAGGGGCTTCATAAGACATCGCTTGTGGATTATCCTGAAAAAATTGCAGCTACACTATTCGTAGGCGGCTGCAACCTCAGGTGCCCTTTCTGCCATAACAGGGATCTTGTTCTGGGGGGGGAGCTCCCGGATATCTCTGAGGCAGAGGTTCTTTTGCACCTTGGGAAAAGGAAAAGGTGGCTTGACGGCGTCTGCGTAAGCGGTGGAGAGCCAACCTTGCACAAGGACCTGCCGGTTTTTCTGGATAAGGTCAAAAAGCTGGGGTTCCTGATAAAGCTCGATACAAACGGGACAAATCCGGGGCTTCTGTTACAGATTGTTGAGGGGAACCTTGCGGATTATGTGGCGATGGACATCAAGGCCTCGCTGCAAAACTATGACCGGACTTGTGGTGTTAGCGTGGACAAGAAGGCAATTCAGGAGTCTATTGATATCATAAGAAAAGGCAGCGCTGATTATGAGTTCAGGACAACGGCTGTTCCCGGATTTTTTGACGGGAAAGAGGCCCGCGCCATTGGCAGATGGCTGAAGGGTTCAAAACGCTACGCCCTGCAGCAGTTCAGGCCTCTGGGCACAATTGACCCGGGATTAACCAAGACCAGGCCATTTGCATCTTCAGAACTGCGCAAATTCGGGGAGATAATGAAGCCATATTTCTCGGAGCTGGTTCTCCGGGGGGCTGATTAGAGACAAATTAGGTCCTGGTTGCCTGGATTATTGAAAATTGCGCGACGCTGGGCGATTGCCGGTGGTTTTTTATGCTCAATAATGTCGGTAGACATTTTTGGGCAGGGCTTAAAACCCCGGCCTTTATGCTAAAAAATGTCATATTGACATTTTTTGCATGCTGGAAATCCCTCGTATTTCGGGATTTCCATCAGGCCGACATTTTTGGCACTACAAAATCTTTGATTTTGTGTGCACGAAAGCTTTTCTTTCGTTGCATCCTAAAATGTCAGAAATTTGCTAATCGACTCTAAGCGGAATATTTGTAAATTTCTGATCATGATCAGGAACTATCGTTCCTGACAATCCGCCCGTTTAAGAAAGTGCCCGGTCAAACTCCGGCCTTTAGGCCGGGGTAGGGCACTTTCGGCGGATTTTTATGATAACGGAAATGTTTATAAATGCACCCTCACTACATCTCAACCATGATACAGAAAATCAGATGCCATGCCGGAAAATGCTGGGATGCCAGCAAGAGCCTGCTGGATAGGGTACTGGGTTCCAGAAGGAAGAATACCGCAGCTGACAGGATTGAAGAGGATCTGCTGAAAGAAAAACTGGGTGTAAAAAAGGGTGTAAAGCGTGGCTAAGGTAACAAAGGATATGACGCTTGGCGATGTGGTTGCCAAGCACCCTCACGCGGCAGAGATCATGATGAGGTTCGGCCTTCATTGCATAGGATGCCATGTCTCAGCGTATGAGACTGTGGAGCAGGGCGCCCTGGGTCACGGCATGAGTGCTGAGGACCTGGATTCCATGCTCAAAGAAATCAACAAGGCTATAGAAAAATCCAAATAATAGCTGCTTCTATTCCGGGCTGATGAGGAAAGATGTTCTCCTTGCAGCTGCAGTAGCGTTGCTTGTCCACGGATTTTTGCAGTTCTCATTTGAGAGCCTGGCCGGGTCTGATGGATTTTACCATGTCAAGATCAGCGAGGTGTACAGGGAGCGGGGCCTTCTGTTTGAATTCCCGTGGATGTATCATTCAATTATGAATGAGCATTTTGTTGATCCTCACCTGCTTTTCCATGTTTGCATCATTCCGTTTACCTACGGCGACCTGATTTTAGGGGGCAAGGCAGCTGTTGTTTTGTTCAATACAATATCTGCTGTCGTGTTCTACCTTGTGCTTAAGAGGCTGAACCGGGCATACCCTTTTGCGTGGTTTCTCTGTTATCTTCTTGGTTCGGCTTTTTTCCTGCAGAAGGCCCAGTACCTGAGGGCAGTAATACTTTTTCAGTCGATCCTTTTTGTATCGCTGTATTTGATTGTCAGGAAGAGAAACTGGCATGTGTTTGCGCTGTCCTGGATATCTGTGTATTTCTATGGCAGCTTTGTGTTTATCCCGTTTTTTGCGTTTGTCCATTTTCTGGCTGAATTCCTGTATTCTAGGAAGAGGCTTGCAGATGTACAAGACTGCCTGATGCCCTTTCTTGTTTCAGTAGCCGGAATGGCTGCCGGGCTGGTGGCAAATCCCTATTTTCCCCATAACCTGAGGCTCTATTACGTCGAGTTCATTGTCAACCAGTTTGTCAATCCTCTGGGGTTGCTTATCCAGGAATGGGCGCCGTTCAGCCCGGGGGCGTTCGCGGGTGCCGCGGGATTCCACCTGGTCCTGTCACTGATTGCCATTCCGTATATGATGCGCAAGAGGGACAAGGGCACAGTTTATTTTTTTGCCCTGCTTGTGCTTTTGACTATCGGCCTCGTGAGGTCAAGGCGGATGCTTGAATACTTTGTCCCGGTCGCAGTGCTTTTTTATTCGTCAATGGGCAGGACAGGCAGGCGGGCTCTGCCTGCAGCAGCGGCTGTAGCCGTAATTGGCCTGTTCCTGTTTAGCTTTCAATCCACATTAGCATCACTTCGCGCGAGCTCCCATATGGGGGAAACAGAGGGCTGCATGGGCTGGCTTTCCGCCAATACGCCGCAGGGAAGCATCGTGATGTCATGGTGGCATGAGTTTCCATCCATGTATTTTTATAACCAGCATAACTATTACATTGTTGGGCTTAACCCCAACTGGCTTTATGCATTTGATGCGCAGAGCTATGGGCTATATTCTTCAGTTATTTTCAATAAGATCCATTCAGTGGGCGACGCCATGGTTTATTTCAATTCACAGCAGTTCCTGCTTAGGAAAGGCGCGGTCCTCCCGGATGAGAAATACCTGTATGCACGGCTAAAGACGGATCCGGGGTTCAGGACTGCCTATGAGGATAATGGGTGCGTTGTCTTTTCAGTAAAATATAAATAATGAGGGGGAGTTTTGGCCTACGATGAGACTAATTGCCCTTGTGGGCCTCTGCGGGTCCGGAAAAAGCGAGGCTGCCCAGCACCTTCTGAAAAAGGGATACCATTATATCAGGTTCGGCCAGGTGACAATCGATGATCTTAACCGCCGGGGGCTTCCCATAAACGAAAATAATGAACGGGCAGTGAGGGAATCGCTGCGAAATAAGTACGGGAAGACCGCCTACGCAAAGCTTAACCTGCCGAAAATAGAGGCAGCCTGCGGCGACGTGGTCATTGATGGATTGTATTCCTGGGAGGAGTACCTTCTTCTGAAGCAGAAATTTGGGACAGGTCTGGTTTTAATCTGTACGTTTGCAGGCAAGGATATCCGGCATAAGAGGCTTTCTGCGCGGGCGGAAAGGCCCCTCTCAGGCGAGGAGATGGACTCCCGTGATGCCGCAGAGATAGAAAAGCTGAACAAGGCCGGACCTATTGCAGTTGCTGATTACATGATAGTCAATAACGGCTCAGTTGCCCAGCTACATAAGCAGCTGGACAGGATTTTGGGTGAGATTAATGAACCGGGTTAGCTGGGAAACATATTTCATGAACATTGCTGAGCAGGTTGCAACAAGGTCGACATGCGACCGAAACCAGGTTGGGGCCGTTATCGTCAAGGATAAGACAATTTTATCCACAGGCTATAACGGGAGCATCCGGGGCATGCCGCACTGCGATGAGGTCGGGCATGACATGGACAACGGACACTGTGTCGCGACAATCCACGCAGAGGCCAACGCGATAATACAGGCAGCAAAGAACGGGGTATGCATTGATGATGCAGAAATATATGTTACGTCAATACCCTGCTGGAACTGCTTCAAGCTGATTGCAAACAGCGGGATTCAGCGGATATTCTATAAGAAATTCTATCGGGATGACCGTGCAATGAAGGTTGCAGCACAGATTGGCATACAGCTTAAGCAGCTAAAATGAAATTCAGAAAACTTGATGGGCACTACATTCTGAGGCTTGAGAGGGGCGAGAGGATTGCTGAGGCGCTCCTTAATTTTCTCAGGCAACAGGACGTTTCCCTGGGTTATTTCTTTGGTCTGGGGGCGGTGAGCCAGGCAGAGCTTGCGCACTATAACCTTGATACCAGGAAGTATTCATCAAAGGTGCTTGATGGCCCCCGGGAGATTATCAGCCTTTCGGGCAACATTACTGAAATGGATGGCATGCCATACATTCATCCGCACATTAGTGTGTCTGATTCTGAGATGAACTGCGTTGGCGGGCACCTTAAAGAGGCGACTGTCGCGGCAACGTGCGAGATTGTTGTCAAGGTTCTTGACGGAAGGATTGGAAGGAAATTCAGTGAGGAGATCGGGCTGAACCTGCTGGATTTCTGATTGGCACCCTGCTGGACGTCATGGGAATCTTCTGGAATAGGCATGTCCTGTATTTCCTGTATTATCTGTCAAGGATGTAGCTTAATGAAAATTGCGCCGGACCAGAATGCCCGCACCAACAGGCGCATTTTTGTGGTGGTATCCAAACCTACTCGCCTACATAAACCCTGTCGCCCTCATGCACGGGCTCGGCTACTTTGAGGCCTATTGACTGGCCCTTCTTTGCCTCTTCAACGCTCTCGTGCTCAATCTGCATTGAGTTTATCGGCTGTTCAAAGTCTGTTGCGCGGCCCCTGATGTGTATGGTGTCGCCGACCTTAAGGCTGCCTTTGGTTATCTCCAGTACAGCTACACTAATCTTACTGAAAAAGTGTGTTATTTTTCCGATTTCAGCCATGGAAATACCTCCGTTACGGTCTTAATGGGGAATAGGGTATTTAAGTTTTGGGCTTCATCCTGAAAACCGCGTTTCCGGCGATTTCGCTGGGACTGAATGGTGATTTCAGCATTCAGTGGACAATTTTGGAAAGTTGCTCTTTTCCCTGTTTTCTTTGTGATTTCCCTGCCCGGCCGCAGAATCTCGTCAGT
>JBDRAZ010000047.1:0-32502 GCA_043823195.1 archaeon | reverse complement strand
CGGCTCAAGAAGCAGAAGAGGAGCAAATGCCACTGCGTTCCTTCTGTCCGTGATTCAAACTCTCCGTCTGAACAAAAAGAACGTGCTCGAAGGACTTCAAGATATTCTAAATATGGCTTCAGGATACTAAAGAATTACGGTTAAGTGGCGATATTGATATGCTGCCATCCTTCTGAGTTTGAGGCAAGGCTATTCGCTATTCAAAAGAGCCAATAAGCCAGGCATGTATGTTGCACTCTAGCTGATAGGAATCCGGAAATACATTAATGGCAGAAACCAGCCGCATTATTCTGAGCCATTTGGGGCACACAGATCAAGGGTACAACCGAAACAATTAATCACTATAACAGCCATTTGTATAATGATGATTATAGGAGGAATCAAGGCATAAGTGGCTGGACATTTATTTTCTTCAGACTCAGGCCTGGAAATAGTCGACATTAACGATTTTTAGCGTGAAACATATCACTTCATCCTTCTCACTATATTATGCATTGTCTTCTCTTTGGCAGCTGATGCATAAAAATATGCCTCGTCTCTTGTTCCCTCTGTAATGAGAATAGTAACCTCTCCAATATGGCTTCTGCCAGTTCTTCCTTTTCTTTGAATTCCTCTAATCTCCGACGGAACTGGCTCATAAAAAACAACCTTATTGACATTTGGAATGTCTATTCCCTCTTCTGCAACAGATGTTGCGATCAGAACGTTGATCTCTCTCCTTTTAAATTTGTCAATAATATCTTTTTGCTCTATTTGATTCATCCCTTTAACTCTTCCTTTTTTGGCTTGCCCAACAAAACGATGCATTTTTGTTTGTGGCAGAGTCTTCAATATTGCTTCAATAGAATCAATAGTATCTCTGTATTGAGTAAATATCAGGATAAGTGAATCATTTTCTTTTTTAAATTGATCTTCAACAATCTTTCTTAGCACATTTAATTTTGGATGAGATATAG
This sequence comes from archaeon, assembly GCA_043823195.1. GTDB lineage: Archaea > Nanobdellota > Nanobdellia > Woesearchaeales > JBDRAZ01 > JBDRAZ01. Next base: position 31,546 of record JBDRAZ010000047.1, on the reverse strand, counting down.
TTATGTCTTTCTTTGCCAGTTCAACACCTTTTTTCAAAAGATCATGTTTTAGAAACATCTGTTCTGATCTTGACAATTTCTTTTCACTGAATTTCTCAACATATTTGAGAAACGATTCTATGCCCTGCGTTTCAATTAATTCAAGGCAGTGATACGATTGCAGTAACACTGCCTGGTTGTTATAGGTAGCAAAAGCATATGGGCTTCTTCCAAACCGTCTCTTGATACTCATTCTTGCTCCAAGGATATCTTTCTTTGATAGGTAGTCTGGCTTCTTGTAGGTAAGAATTCCGAGTTTATTGAGTTTTGCAACCTTTTCCAAAAACAGATCATGCAATGGTTTCTGCACTTTCCTTAAGCCTTCATCCATTGGCACTTTAATCCAATCAAGCTTGATATCTTTAATATGGTCTCTAACATCAATATCATCTCTTACCCTGCTTTCAACATTCTTAATCTTTAAATTCTCAAATATCTGATTGATCTTCTTTTTTCTTGAGCCAGGAGAAGCAGTTAATCCAAGAATAAGTTTGTTAAATCTTTTGGCAATTTCAACATAAGCGTAATTTTTAACAGCCTTATGCATCTCATCAAAGATTACAAGACCAAAGCCATCCAAATTGTAAAGATCATTTTCTAAGTCATTCTTAATGGTCTGAGGTGTTGAAATAACTATTGTGGCCTCTTCAAACAGCTCCCCTCTTTTTTTAGGAGAAATGCTTCCTGAGAGCATTACAATATTGTTCTCATCTATTTCAAGGAATCTTTTGCAGCTTTCATAATGCTGCATGACTAATGGCTTTGTAGGTGCAAGAAATAAAACCTTTTTTGGCAGGATATCAGCAATAACCAGAAATGCAATAATTGTTTTGCCAAGTCCTGTTGGTAGGATAACTGCCGTATTTACAGAGGTTGCACTTTTCCCAATATCTGTCTGATACTGTTTGGAAAGAATTGTTTTTTCCTTAATTTGCTCATGAGTAACATATTCATCCTTGCCATATTCAGGCACATCTTCTCGAAACATGAAAATTTTTGTTTGTGCCATTTCATCCTTGTGCTTTTATATCCCAAAAGTCCCTATCTTTGAGATATTCAAAATATCTCCAGGAAACATAGCGTCTTTTCTCTTCAAGAGGGAGTTTACAAATTTTGATCTCATCATTCTTCATCATATCATTAAATTCTTTAAAAGAAACATTAGTGGCACTCATTGATTTTCTAAGTGCATCAAATTTTTGGGAACACCCCGTAATAATATCATCATGATTAAAGCATTTGCGAAAGCAATAATTGCCTATGTAGGTATTAATGACTATCTCTATTGCTGTTTTCTTTTTTTGCCTGCCTAAAGCTGTGAGCTCATATCTAATTTCACTATACGTAATGTCTTCAGATAATCTCTCTTTTATTTCTTTAAGAGAGTCACAATTCTCAGCAGCTGCTTCAATGAGTTTTATTTTATCCTCGTCTAATAATTCATGCAATTCAATCTTTCCTTCTTCCAGTAATTTTCTTAAGTGATTCTCAATAGTAGAAAAAGCAAGCTTTCTCTTATAAGCAATCTCAGGCACGGAATGCCCTTTCTTGAAGATATTTAAAGTTAGATTCAAAGATTCCCTGTGTTGGTCTTTTTGGTTCATGTTTTGTCAATCTGTTTCAAATTCATCCAAATTTCCTATGTATTCCTTCTCATCGACAATGAAAACCTTTCTTGGCTTCCCTTTTTCTTTTATGTCTTTATCCAGACAGCATTTCTTGTATTTCTTTTCAGACCCGCACCAGCAGGGCTCATTTCTGCCAAGTTTTCTTTTTTCCATTTTGTCATCAATAGATCTGGAAATTTCTTTGATTTTTTTGTCATATTCTTCAGGATTTTCTATTACTTCGATAGTGTCTTTGATTTCAATTTGCTGACGTTCAGACAAACTCTTTATTTCAAGGATTTGTCTGAGTAAAGGTAAAATTTCTTCTTTGCCTTGCTTATCAAAATCATGCACAAAATCATCTATGACAAACCACCCCACATACTTTTCATTATGAGCAAGATAATCGTTAACTATTTCTTTCATAAAAGAATACACTCTTTGGTCTTTAATTTCATTTAAGGCTCCAACCAGATAGTAAATGTATTTTTTCTGAGCAAAGGAATCTATCACTGCGGCAATTAAAGGCTCGATTGCAGGAACGCCTATATTGTGAAGCGCATACATCGCTTCTTCTCCAGATTCAAAATAATCCAAGTCATCATTAGAGATAATGAAATCAATTAGAAAGGGAATTGACTTTTCACTTATTATTTCTTTTAAAATCTCCAATGCAAAAAGGCAGCTCCATGTTTCTTCATGTCTGATGAGTTCATGGAGCAAATCAAGAGCAGGATCGCCCATTTCAATTAGTTTCTTAATAACAGGGTTAAGCTTCTCTTTGACAGTATCATACTCTAAATCATACCTTTCCTCATTGTCATATTGTTTCAATTCTTTAATTATGAGGCTTATTTCTTGCATCTTTCCCTTATCTCCACATTCAGTTTGCCGTTAATATAACTAATGTATATTCCATCTCTCTTCAAATTGGATTTTAAAGTTGATGATGTTCTGAATAATTTCTCATCTTTCTCTATCATTTTAACAATATAATCATCTCCAAATTTGCTTCTGAAGTAACTTAAGATATCTACAATTTCTGTCCAATGCTTGTCATTCAGAAGACTTTCCTGCTTACGAAGAAAGGTATTTGTTGCAGCTTTATCAAGCCTGAATAGGTGTTCTAATAAGATTATATTCTGACAAAATTCTTCACTGAAATCAACAAGCTGTTTGATGTAGTCATAATCATCTGCCTGTTCAACTAAATATTGCAGCTGATTTTCATTATAATATTCAAGAAATTCCTTTTTTAAAAATTTTCTGGCGGTCTTTTGGTTATTGAATTTATGTTTTATGAACAAATCAACAATATCTGATAGTTTTCTTTCCAGAATGTAATAATTATTGGATATTATGCTGTTAAACTCAGATAAGTTGTCAATAATTCCCTTGTAATCTTCGTTATAAACTGCGACAAGAAATAATAGCTTTTTATCATTCAGATGCTTGCTAATCTTTTCTGCAAGCTCAATTTTGTGTGACGGCAGATAATATATGCTGTTAATATTGTCCTTTGTAATTGATTGCTCTATTTCATTCATGTCAGGATTTTCTAAGTTTAATAAGAAGCTTAGAAATTGTTCTTTTGAAATGGCAGATTTTATTATTTCTTTGAACTTTGAAAGCTTCTCTCCACTATAAATAATTTCATCATGCAAAGAGCCAATCTTTAAAGCTTGCTTGATCTGTTTTTCAGTTGTAATTTTATTGATTAACTCCTCTTTTAATTTTGATTCAAAGTCATATAGAACATCTCCTTCATCTGCAATTCCATAATCTTCATAAATCTTGTCGAATACATCATCTTCATTCTCAAAGAGGTAATTTAACATTCGAAGTAGCTGCTCAAATGTGAAAGCAGCGATTAATTTTTCTGCCTTGTTCATTTTCGAATATGAGAAATCATCAATAAAATCATTTACAAAAGATTCAAAATTTGTGGACTTTTTCAAATCATAGCTTAAGGCAATATCTGGATTGTTATGAAGATTCCTCTCTATAATCTTAATTAGTTCCATTTTGCTTAATGTTTTCAGGTGTTCAATAAAATTATCAGCATTAATAGCATCTCCCTCTTTGTATACTAGATACGTCGCAACTGCATGCTTGCAATTTGAACCATAAGGACAAGAACATACACCTTGCAGAGTTTTCAGACTGACCTTTGTCTTATATGTATAACTTCCTTCAACCTCAGAATAAAGATAATCACCAATTTTAATACAATAATTCACGTTAGAGGCATATCCTTTTCCCCTGTCAATAATTTGCATTCCATAAACATCCTTCAGTTTCATTCTTTCATTAGGATTTCAGCGATATAGGCGCTTCTGTTTTTGCCATTGTTCTATAATCCATTATTCTCAAAATACTCATGCATTACCTTTGCGTTGATTGGTACATCCACTACATTACAGCCTTTTACCTGCAAATCTCTCTTCAACTTTTCCGTATGCTGAAGCATTTCTTCATAGCTATTAAACCCGCTATCATCGACACTGTTTTGACATTGAATCTTCCACCCTGCTTCAGTGTAGTGAGGTATGCCGATTATTGCTCCTTTGGTTTTGTTATTTGCAGTCATCAAACCACCCCTCAGTATTTACATATAATATAAAATGTTTCTTTCCCTCCAATCCGAATAATCCTCATTGTTTTTTCCCCAAATTCCTTTTTTGAACTCGTCGGCTACCCTTTGCAGATCTTTCATTTCTTCTTCATCAAGAAGCATAACCTTAATACTTTCAACATTTTTTTCTTGCAGAAATTTATAAAACTCGTTTAGCACTTTCCAGTATTGCTTAATTTGTGTTGGTGTAATTCCTGCTTTGATTATCCAGACTTCAAATACCTCCCTAATACCGTCACTTAAATCATGGAGATATTCTCCAACATATCTCAATAAGTAGATGTAGAATTCAGCAAGCTTATCAATTCTACTCTCTACCTGATTTATAGATTTTCCTTCTGTTTCTAAATGCTCAAACCATTTGGCCATTAATAGGATGTCTCTAGAATAATCTGTAATAAATTCTTCTCCGCAATTATCTATTTCATTTTCAATATCAATATCTTCTGCTATATTCTTAAATAAATTACGAAAAATTCTGTTTTCTTTTAATTCATCAAAAGATTTTACTTTTTCAAAACTCTCAGTGACTTTACATACATCAACACGTTTTATGAATTCTTTCTCAAACACGTCTATGTTATTTAGCTCATTTTCTTTCATTTTATTTTTTCAACATCATTAATTATATCCTGAAGATCATTTAATGTCTTTTCAATGATTTCTTTTCTTTTAACTGAACCAAACTTGAAATCTGAAACATTTTCTAGATTAAAGGTAAATTCAAAGAATTTCTTTGCAGTTTCTTTTGGCAAAGAAACCACAGTCTGCATAATCTCATCAGGGCTTTGATTGAAATCAGCAAATACTTTTCCATGTTTTTTAATAATCACCTCCTCGAGCTTCTTATTGTATTCAGCATCATTAATATCGGGATTCTCTTTGCGTATTTTTACTGATTCTTCATAAGTGGATTTCATGATTTTATGAGTCTTTTCAAGAAAATCCTTTATTTTAGAAATGTCTGGCTTTTTTCCTTTCATTGCTATTTTTAGAGCAGGGTACATTTCATCAAAGTTGTCAAGAAATTCAGGGTCCATTGCGTCAGATGTATTCTCTTCTCCATCCTCTTCAAAATATTGCCATTGCTCAAATAGCATACTTTTATTTTTCAAAAGATATTTTCTGAAAAACTCAACATCTATGTTTTTTTCTTTACAATAATTGCAAAATTCTATCAACAGCTGAAAAATCATGGCAGATTCTGCTTCTGTTAACTCATCATAATTAAGATAGTCTTCAAATAACTCTTTGATGTTTTCCTGTGATAATTCATTAACCATAATTTCATTTTCATAGAAGAAAATTGGAAAATCTTCAGTAAGCGCAAACATACTATCTGCCATGTGCTCATATTTTTTTTCAATACAACTCTCAAATTCCTCAAATAGTTTTTCGATTTTCATTTTTGCATCAACTCTTTTATAATATCCCTATATTCCACTCTGTCAAATTCAACAGAATCAGCCAGGTTTTCATCAATGATTTTTCTAAAGTCATCCAAGGTCCCTTTTGTCCTGGCTTCGAGTTTCAGAACACCATCTCTAATATTTGCGCTGCCCATAACCTGTTTTGCCCCCGGGCGGTGTGCAAAGGGGCTCCAGTGGCCTTTTGGATAGTCCCTTACAAAAGAACCAACAAATTTTTTTTTCTTCGGCTTATGCTCATCAACTATAAAGAATCCCTTATTTTCCATTGTCTGAAGGAAAGTTGCAAGCTTGTCAAAATCTCTCACATTATAATACGCAAAGCTAAAAACCATTGGCTCCATATCTTTTGGTATTCTCATTTTTTCTCTTTGGCATAGTGTATGTCACACTTTTGTGTTATGTGCCTGATGAAAATGCACTGAAATAGGCAGAAAGGCACACGAGGGCGTATTACAGCTTTAAGATATAAATGTTGTGGCTAAAATTATTGAAAATTGCGCGGGGTCCAAAACCCCGTACTTCAGTGCGGAGATACTTGAAGAAACTCGAAATATATATTGAGTTCTTTTCAATATTGAAAATAATCCCAATAAAAACCTTTTTATAATAGTATCTCCACTATTTAATGGAATAGACTAAATAATATTCAATTTAATAGTATGGTCAAGATACAGAAGCTCCCGAACGGTCAGCTGGTCATAACGGTTCCTAAGCAGCTGGCAATCCTTAAAGGCTGGGACAAGGGGACAATTGTCGTCTTTAAAGACCATTCAAAAAAATCATTCATAATCGAGGCACAATGAGGTCGCAGATAACGCTTTTCATATCCCTGGGCCTGGTCATGCTGATACTCTCGGTGTTTGTGATATTTGCAGTAGCAAAGGTGCAGGCGATCCAGCTCCAGAAAAAGGCCGATCTCGTCGTCACCGACCTTCTCAAAAAGACGGCAATCGAATACTATGTTACGAGCTGCCTGGAGGTCGCAGCAAAGGACGGGCTGGCCCTTGCAGGAAGCCAGGGCGGGGCAATCTATGGCAATCAGATTCCTGACACGCTTTATCATTCCTTGCTGGTCGGTCAATCATGGCCGATTAACAAATTATACGGCGTGCGCATGGCGCCAGTGAAAATAGGACGTGTAATCTACAATGTTTCCTATGGGATAAACGTCAAATACAATCCGGCCGATTTGAGCTTTATGCCTGATCCCTACCCTTACGCCGGCATCCTCACTCCGGATGCGAACACAAACCCTTTCCGCCGGGGGGGAATCGGCTGGGATCTTCTCCCGCTCTGCCAGAACCTGGGCCCCAACCGCATGGCCATGGGCATTGGGGATGATGCCGAGAACACCTGCAAGTATTCCTACGGCCCCAACTCAATCCAGGAGAACCTGCAGGAATACATAGCATATCAGGCCAAGGAATGCGTTGAGCTTGAGTCCTTTGCTGAGATGCTCGGCTATAAGGTCCATGAGGGGGATGTCTTTGTCAATGTGACATTTGGGGAGGATGACCTGTACATAACCGCCAACTATCCCCTGAACATCACAATAGAGAACCATGAGCCGGTAACCCGCCTTATGAGGTTCTCAATAGGTGAGCCAATCCGCCTGAAGAAGATATATCTTGCCGCAAAGAGAACCATTGAGGAGGACGCAAACAACGTCTTCTTCAGCATGGGGGATGCCGACCCGGTCTCTGCTTCCTGCAGGGTCCGGCGCTGGGGCTCGCCTGCAGACCTTGCTCCTGCTCCCTGCCTCTATGACGGCATGGAGATTGAAAGGATTACGGAGGTCTGTAAAGAACTAACTTGGGATGCAGGCACTGCAGATTCTGCAGATGACGTTCCCTTCTGCTCAAAGACCAAGCCGGCGGGCAATGAACGAAGCCCGGAGCAGACAACAGACTATACTGCTGATTTCTCAGACATCTTTACAATAACGGACCGTTATTCGCTTATCGACGGCCAGCCGTACAGGTTCATGTTTGCGGTCCAGAACAGGCATCCTGCACTTGACTGGGTACACACCGGGCCCGGTACCCCGCATGACATCCTTGCAATAGAGGGCCAGACAATAACGATCGATCCCTATGGCTATGATCCCGATGAGGACATGCATGGCACCCAGGCTGATTCAGGCAGCCGCATCTACATGGACGGCAGGTACGGGTATTCGGGATGGAAAGAGACTGGTGACGCTTACTTTGACTATACCAGATGCACGCAATACGGCGGCAGCACAGACTGCGTGGCAGACCCGGCAGCGGCGGCTGTTCCTGGCCCGCCTCCGGTGAAGTGGACAGATTCAGCAGAATACGTTGGAAACAGCAGGACCGCAACATACAAGGTGGAACGGGATGATGTGGGCCTGCATTACACAACTCTCACGGTCTGCGATGATGAGGGGCTGTGCGACAGGCAGGACGTATCAATACTTGTCTTTGACCTTCCGAAGTCAGTTCCCTCAGGGAGAAACCCATATTCCCTCCCAACAGATATTGCCTCAGTTGAAGACCCATACACCCTGGATGCATCTGACTCAGTTGTTGTCTTTGGTGATAACATAAACGCATATCAGTGGAAGCTGGGGGCCGGCGATATCTACTCGGGCGGAGATCCAGTTCATACCCTTCCGGATGCTGTTGACATAACAACCATCAAGGGTGATCCAATAGCGCATAGCCCGGCTGCCGACTATCCGCTTGACATTGGCCTTTCACTGACTGTTCAGGCTTATCTCCCTGCACTGGATACGACCAGGCAGCATACAGATATGATGCATCTGCATGTTTTCGAATGCCTGCCCCATGAAAGCAGTGCCGCGCCCTATCCGTACAACAGCCTTGCCTTTGACAACGGCTTCACCCCATACGCCGCTGATTCAGCTGATCCCTTCCAGGCAGACCATGCCTGCTGCCTTGGCAATCCGGACAACCCTCCGGACCCATATAACTCAGGGGGTGACTGGGGAACCTATGCAGGCGCAGATGTCACATGCTACGAATACACAGCATGGGGTCCGCTTTCAGTGCTTCATCCGGGGCTGTTTGATACAGCAGCCATCAGGATGGGCAAGACTCCTGATACAAAGTACAAGGATAAATCCGGTACTGTCCAGATAAATCCCGGCAGCACACCGGGATATGCAAACGACATCTTCAAACGCACCTACACCCGATCATGTTCAGGCGAACGCGGCAACATCTGCTCCGGCGGCATTGTTGAGGTATATCAGGTGCATGATGCATGCGCTGACCCGCCTGCAGGCCAGGAGAGCTGCTCAGGCCCGCCTGCAGCTGCCTTCGCAGGCCCATCCTCGTCGGCAGTTTCCTGCGAAAAATACCCCCCCGGAACAACCTTTGAAAAGATTGCCGGCGGAGGGTCAGGATATTGCAATTCAGCTGAGGTGTGCTCTTTAGGCCCGGGAGACAACAAATACGGACAATCCGGCAGATACAAATGCAAAGGCCAGTGCGATGCCAGCGGCAGCTGCGATTATGCAGCCAGCTGCCAGTGCAGCATTGGATGCGGGGCTAGTGCTGAATGCGGCGGACTGCCGGGAGCGGCATGTGTTGCTGGCGGCTACTGCGATGATACCTGCACGTTCCACGGAAAAAACGGCAACTCCGTCAACAATAAGAAGGCATGCGCCTGTGTGGCCACGGGGTCGGCATCCATACAAACCTGCACCCAGGACCGTGTGCAGGACTGCTGGATCGCGGGACAATGCTGCACAGGAACAGCGACGTTTAATCACGGCAGCAACTGCGCATCAGGCGTGTGCGCCAGTGGCGTATACTACAAGGAATCAGACAGCAGCAAAGACCTCTGCGAATGCCGCGGAAACCACTGGTTTGCCAACAAATGCTGCGGTGATGGCAATGACGACACTTTCAGTTCAGACAGCGAGGCCTGCTTTGAAGGCACCTATTATGCCATTCTGGACAATGCTGACGGAGGTGCAAACCCCCAGGAATGCATTTCGAAAAACTTTGTCTGGCGAAACAACCGATGCATGATACCGTGATGATACCTATGATGATACGAGCCCAAATTTTGCAGACACGGAGGTCATATTATCTCCTCGACAATAATAGAAAACTATAAATATAACGCAATCACAGAAAAAATGAAGTACCTGGGTGGGTTTAACATCGGTGAACTGATGCAAAAAAGAGGTATGCTACAGCTAGCCATATTATTCTTAGTATCGACACTCCTGTCATCTGTTGCACAGGCTGACTGCTGTGCAAATCTGGGCACCAAATCCTGGGATGGCTACTGCACAGACGGCATAATAAACGCCCGGTGCTGTCCGGGGTCCTATGAGGTCGGGCCGGGGTATCCAACAGGTAATCTAGATTGCAATGTTAACTACTGGTCGAGCCAGAGCTGTTCAGATTACAGCAAATGTGTTCTGGGCTGCTGCTGCGACTATGAGGCGGACCATACAATTTCGACAGCATTGGAATGCACAGCAGCATCAGCCAATCCTGCAAAGCCGACGCAATTCATAGCAGGCATAACGGGCCTTTCAGATTGCCGAACAGCCTGCCAGATTCTTGACACCTGCAACGACGGAACACTGCAGCCCGCAGAAGAGTGCGACCTGAGCGTTGCAGGCTCAACAGTTGCATCTCAGTGCACAGCAAGTGAGCTTCCCTTCGGCACCTGCACAGACCAAAAGGCATGCACAAACTGCCAGTGCACAGGGACGCTGGCATGCAGCCAGCCAGGCTGCCGGCCGACTGATGCTGACTATCAGAAATACTGCGCCTGCGAAGGCCTGGGAGAAGCGGCCTGTCGAGCAGATACGGCAAATTGCGCATTCTGCGAAAAAGACAGCAAGTGCTATCCAAAGGCCCAGGTCAAGTGCGCAAATGATGCAGGATGCACAACCCCGCCCAATTCATGCTATACCGGGCCAAACCAGTGCCTTTCCGACTGCTCTGCCTGCGGCTACGGCGAGCTGAAGTGCGACGGAAGCAAATGCGCAGTGGAAAGCCCTGATTATATTGCAAGCTGCGCACAGTGCGTGGGCTATAACATAGGCCAGTGCCAGGCATCCTCTGCCTGCACCTGGTGCACTCAGGCAACCCCGGGCTGCATCCCAAAACCATCCCAGTTCTGCACGCAAGACTCGCAGTGCACGACACCGCCTGCTCCTGCATCCTGCTACCAAGCCCAGGGCTCCTGCACAGGCTGCTCCTGCGTCTACGCAAGGAAGCCGGGATACAATACTGATTGCACTGTTGACTGCAACGCTTATAACGCCAACCCTGCTGGCTGCAAGTCAAAATATCCGGACTGCGCACTGTGCGGGAGCAATTGCATCTCCGACTGCAATGCTGATTGCGGCGGGACAGTTGCAAATCCCGCAACCCGGATGTGTGAAGCAATTCCTGAAGCATGTACGGGCAAAGATCAGGCAGAGTGTATGACACGATATGGGAGCAATGGCGATTGCCTCTGGTGCCCCTACGATACCGGAAGCTGCGTCGGCTCATGCAGCACATGCACCGATTATCCAATCAACACGCAGGGTGAGCCGTGGCAGTGCGACACAGGCGTTTCGTTTGATTGTTCCACGGTTGCAGATGGCGACCGCGTAGCCTGCATACAGCACCAGATAGACGGCTGCCACTACTGCCCGGCAGACAGCGCATCAGCAGACGCTAACAAATGCATGGATGACTGCGCAACCTGCACTGGCTACACAACAGATGATGAAGTGCCTTTCGGCGAATGCGACAGCGCAGGCGTGGGTGCTGAGGGTTTTGACTGCGGGGGCATTGGAGCCGAGGCAGGTTGCAGCGCACAGTATGCATCACAGGGCTGCCATTGGTGCCCGGGAAACCCAGATGGCAGCAAATGCGTCAATTCCTGCCGGGGACAATGCACTTCCCGTCCAAACGACAACAACCCGGTTGATTACCTCTGTGACGCAGCTGCCTTTGCATGTGATACTCTTCAGGCTGCAGAAACCTGTCAGGTCGAATCAGCGAGACACGGCTGCACCTGGTGCCCAACGGGCACTCCAGGGGGCACTAACTGCCTTGTTGGCTGCGATAGTTGCCCCGGGAACTTAAACACCAATGACGGCGGCACATGCGTCCTTAGGTGCGAAAGCATTGAAGCAGAGGGGCCATGCAATGCAAACAACTGCGCCTGGTGCTCCACAGCAACAGAAAATCCCTGCAGTTCAAGCTGTGTATCCTGTCCGACCCTGCCCATTAGAAACACCGCAACAAACATTTGTGAGGTAGATGCCGGAAGCATTCTCTGTGAGAGCCTTCCCACAAAGGAAGCCTGTATTGATACTTCTCATAACTGCCGATGGTGCCCTGGTGAAAGCCCTTCCTTTAGCGAGCCAGGTAGCTGCGTCACAGCCTGCAACCAGTGCGAGGATTTCTATGACATCAGTGATACAGACAGGGAATGCCATCTGTCTGAGCCAGCATGCGCAAGAAACCGTGATCCGCCAACAATAACCGAGATAAAGCACATAAGAGGCAGCTATGAGCTTGAAATCTATTGGCAGCTTGACTGCGATTCATCTACATTGACAGGCTATAACGTATGGCGATGTGATGATGCGGAGGTCCCCGAAGGGACAAATCAGCCAGCAAAATGCTCTTCACCCTTTTACGATATTAGAAACGAAAATGTAATTCCATCATCAACAAAAGGATTCACCGACACTATCCAAAAGCCAAGCCAGCATTACTGCTACGAGATTGAGGCCATATACGACAGTGGCAGCAAAAGGTCAGGTATCGTCTGCGTCAAATCCGGCGACAGGGAATGCCTTGACTATTCAAACGAGTTCTGCCTGATGGCTGCTGAGGGTGACAGTCAGCCTGAATATCCTTCGGTTCGAGGGAATTGTAACTGTGTTGAAACATGTACAGCTTACCACGCAGCGGATCCAACATTCACTGGTTCCGTATTTACCAACACAAAAACCACCCAGCTATGCGACTCAGGATGGCAATGCATCGGTCCGAAAACCAACGGCCGTACATCATGTGCTAAAAGGGAACCCTGCGATGACTGCAACGGTATCCTCGGGATGTTTGCAGACTACGCAACCAGCTACGTAGTAAGCTCAGATCCGGATAATCCAGAAAGGCCAAAGGATGTGCCCTGCCGGGAGCTTGAGTACTGCTACTTTGACTATAGTGACACAATTGCTGACACTTTCCGGGACTGTTCGCAGGTTAAGACCTGCTATGACTACGGCTCACGGCGCGCCTGCGAGGGCAATGAGTTTGATGACTGGCCGCAAAACAACAACTGCCTTGACCATGACTGTGAGTGGATTACCACACCCTTAAGCGAGCTGGGAACTGGTATCTGCCGGCCTGTGGAAGAAGAACATCAGAAATGCAACCTGTGCCTTGGTAATCTGGATGGCATGCACAACCGCATTTTCAACTACTGCACCGCCGATGTCTGCGAGGCGCTCGGCAACTGCTATGCAAATTATCTCGGCGGTGATGTATACTGCTATGGCGCTGAAGAGATGAAGTGCGAATTCTACAACACTCAGCAGGACTGCATAAACGGCCAAAAAGCTCAAACCAACGTAAGATGGGGTGCGGATGGCGAGGAGATCATTGGTTATCCTTATGACCATCCGACTAATCCCCCCAACCACCTAACACCAAGCAAGGATGTCATGGGCCTTGGCGTCTGCAAGTATACCGATGAAAAAGGATGCTACAAGGATGCAGACAACAACCCCATTACCACTGAGAGGTCTGCTGACAGGACACCACCCAAAACAAACATACTTAGCCCACAACGGCTGAGTGAATTTTTGCTCGATGTCTATGTTGAGGATGAAGCCAACACAGTCAATCTCTACACCTGCTATGTGAACCGTGGGGATGTCTGTGTTCCGGGTCATGACGGCCTGGGAAGCAACAAAAAACCCATGGCTGCGAATGAGCGAGCAACCCTTGACGCCTATAAGGAAGCAGGCCACGGCCATTATACGCTTTACTACTTCTCAGACGATGGAGCAAACAACCACAACCTTGAGGAAGTCGGGAAGCTGGACATTGATATTGATACGGCTGCACCAAATCGTGTCGGCGATCCGGTATATCTGCAGTCCAAGGATGAGGCAAGGTCCACTGCAGAGTCTGAGGTCTCAAACCTTGTCATAAGAGTCACGCTGGACGAACCAGCTAAGTGCACACATAAATTGGAAAGGGACCCAGGCGTATGGTTTATGCCTGAGGCTGAGAGCTTTGCAACAGAACTGAGCGCCATCTTTCCTCATGGGTCAAAGGATGAAGATAATCCAGCCACAGCAAAAAATGATGCTCTGGGTCTTGCAGACGGCAGGTATAGATACACGCTGACATGCAGGGATGATTTGAATGACCCGGCAGTTGTGTTTTATGATGATGATGTCAGGATAGCTGCCAACCGGGAAATAGGCGAGCCCCTGCCGAGTGGAATAGTTGGATCAGCCGCTGTTCAGCTTTCTGTCACAACCTATTCGAGAGCCAACTGCCAGTGGAGCCGAGCGGGACAGGCCGACTGGGAGCAGTTTGAAAAACAAGAGGTTGACCGCAAGTTTATCCATACCTATCTCCATACCGCAATACCCAATGTCCGCAACAACATCGATGTAACCTGTAACTTCCCTGACACAGGAAAGATTGTTTCTGATGAGATTAGCTTCATGGTGGACACAATTGCACCCACAGCTGCTGCCTGGAAAGCCGGTAAGAATGCCGGAGGGAGCCGGTCAGGGCCGTCCCAGATGTTTGACTTCACGAGATGGCACAGGGCCAATGAACCGGTCTTCCTGGACTGCCAGGACCTGCCAGCAAACGGGCTTGGCTGCGAAAAGGTACTCTACTGCCTCGAAGAGCTTGAGTCCACATGCCGGGGAGACTACACTTTTGAAGAAATCACCGGAACAGCTATTGGCGTTACCCCGATACCCATACCATCCAGCCAGTATCTCTGCTACAAGGCAAAGGAGACCGGTGGGAGGGAATCATTGCTTCAATGCGGTTACATCAAGGTTGACTCGCTGCGTCCGGAACTTGTTGTGAACGAGTTGGGAAAAGACAGCTCTGCCCCCCTTGTTGTCAGCAGCACAGGTTACACAATATCTGGCTCAGTCTTTGATTATGAATTCACTGGTCCAGAAGGTCTTGCTATGCAGCCGATTGGCACAACTGAACTGGGAACTGAAACAGATGGGGCACTGGCTGTTTCCGGACCCCAGATAATTGACGGGTATGTGCTTTCTGACCTGGCCTATTCAGCAGCAATTGAAGTCCAGGATGGCTGGACTGACATCATCTTCGGCTACAAAAGCAATGCCGACTACTATTTTGCCAGGGTTAATATGGAGAACAGCAACCCCGCAGAGCGCTCCCTTGAAATCTGGCACACAAGCGGAATAATTATGGCAGAGCCGGCAGCAATTCCCACCGGGAAATATATTGCAAAGCTTAATGTCAATTCCGGCTCTGGGGCAGTATCATTTGCCATCACAACCGAATCCGGGAGACCGGTTGCCAGCGTGAGCAATCGAATTACTGCAAACCCCACTGGCCAGCTTGGAATGTCCAGCACCGGCCAGCCGGCAACATTCTCAAACATCAAGGTGCAGAATCCCAGACTCAGCAATAACCAGGTCGAGATTACCTATGAAAACACATACATACTATCTGCACAGAATGATTTCAGCCTGCCGATTAGCCAGATAAAAGTTGGTGAAGTCGTTCCAATTCAGTTTACAGCCAGGGACAGGGCGTTTAACGGGCATCCGGGCGCACCCCAGAATTACTTCATCCTCGTAGACCAGGAGGGGCCCATAATCCCTGACTTGGGCAGCCCCGGCGCACCGATGATTCTGCAGGATTCAGTGGATGGCCCTGTTGAATTTGGACAGGGATTCAAAGTCACGGTTAATATTGAGGAAAGCTTTGGTGGAAGTATTGGCGTGACTGCTCAAGACGAAGGCGGAGTGTCACAGGGGCTCTTCGAAGTGACAAGTGTCGCTGCAAAGGTTCTCTCTGGCGAAACAACCCTGGCTGAGAGGGCCATGACGCCGGGAACCGGTACAGATGATCATCCCTGGAAAGCAACCTGGGAAGGCACATTTAATATTAATTTCCCCGATATCGGCGACTACGCACTGGAGATTACCGCAACAGACAAGTCTGGCAACACGCGCAAGAAAATTTATCCGGGCCGCATAACTGTCACTGACACAACCCCTCCGGTCATAACCCTTGACATGGTATACGACCAGCTCATAACCGCCCACGGAAAAGGACTTGAGCTGCAGGAGGACGGTACGAGGGTTCTGACAATCTATCCCTCAGGACAGATTCAGATCACCGGTAAAGTCACAGAGCTCAAGCTTGACCGCGTTGAGATCATTGCCAGCCATACGCTTGAAGGCGGGACTGAAGAAGAAAGTAAACTCGCAACTATTAACCCCTCGGACGGTGCTGATGTTGCATTCGCTGCATCAATTACGCTCAGCCAGTTGTATCCCGGCGTAAACCATATCAAGGCAAAAGCCCATGATGAAATGGGCGGAATCGGAGTCTGGCCTCCAGAAGGCAGCGGAGAAACATACACAATAACCCGCGACACAACTGCCCCGGTCATCGATCCTGCTTCAGTCACATGGACCCAGAAATGCCAGGGAGCAGAACCAACCACCCTGGGTGAGGAAAAGAAGCTTGAATACGGCTGCGGCCTTGAACTTACGTTAGCCTTTTCTGATGAATTGACACAGAATGTCAAATACTCAAGAGTAAAGTGGTGCCCTGCAGATCCCGGAAATGCAGAGGTAAACTGCGGCACCGCCAAGGAAGGCAATGATGCGTCACAAACAGGACTTACCTATCTCTTTGGGCCTGCCTTAACCAATCCCACCAAACCCGGAGTCTACAACCGTGGTGTTGGTGACTATACTCTGCAGATTGTATTGAGGGATGCCCTTGACAATACCGCCACAACAGCCCTTCCATTCAAGATTGTTGACACAAAGTCCCCAGAAATAGGACTAATTATCTCAGAAGGCGCAGATTTTCCAACAACCATAACCAGGGGAACTGCGGAGAGGCGCACCTATAAGCTTTTCATCGGCTCAACGTCCGAGCCTATCGGGGACATCTACCGCGAGGTGGGTGATGGCAAGGTCAGGGCTGAGGGCATAACATACACCCTGTCTGAAGAGGGCAAAACCGGTTGCCTGGCTCCCATCACAGAAATCACAAAACAAGATGACTACGCCTGGTCAGCAGAGCTATTCGTCCCAACAGACCAGTGTTTCTCAGGTTATGAGGGCGATGCAATCCTCAACTTTGTTATTGACGACCACAACGGAGTCAGGGTCCAGCATGTCTCAGGCGCACAAAGCAAGATCACGGGTCCTCTTGAACCAATGAAATTCCGCATTGACACCCTTGGGCCGGCAGCACCGATCCTATTTGAAGGACAGGATTTCATATCAAGAGATGAAAACGGTAAGCTCCGCCCATATTTTACAAGCCGGCAAACCAGGATATTCGGCACTGCAGAGCCTGGCTCAACTGTGGTTATTGATCATTTCCGGGATGATGTGAGGGTCAATACCTATACCTGGGAAGCCCGGCGAGATGCCGGATGCCTCGAGGCAGAATACACTCTCTACACGGCGGCAAATGAAAACGATAAGGCCATTGAGATCACTCAGCCTGAGGCAGCGCAATTAGCCGAGCGTCAGTTGTTCTTCACTGATTATCCCAGGAGTACCTTTGTCCATTATTATGTGCAGTCAAAGACTGT
Organism: archaeon; assembly: GCA_043823195.1. Lineage (GTDB taxonomy): Archaea > Nanobdellota > Nanobdellia > Woesearchaeales > JBDRAZ01 > JBDRAZ01. Next base: position 14,015 of record JBDRAZ010000047.1, on the reverse strand, counting down.
CTCAAATGGCAGGGCAGTCTTTGAACTCCTGAACGGGCTGGAATCAGATATCCCGGCAGGAGCAAAGATCAAGGTTTGCAGTTCACCTTATCCCACAGGTTATTTCCAGTATACTTTTAATCCGGATGAGGGCCGCCACAAAATCAGGATGAGCGCCATCGATGAATACGGCAACTCCGGAGAGCCGACAGAATGGTATGTATTTGTAAAGGATACAACTGCCCCTGAGGTCACTGCAGCAACACCTGAAGACGGCACCTACACCGGCGACGATGTTGCCGCGATCATCGCAAAACTGTCTGACACAGCATCAGGGATAGACTGTTCCACAATTACGCTCGACATTAATTATGATGATCTGGCCGGGTCCACCCGAACCTGTACAGGCGGCTGCGATATTGGTGCAGGCTGTGCAGACGGAGCAGAGGAGTTTGAAGTCTACTTAAATTCCGGGATTACCACCGAAAACCGTGGCTGGGCAGTGTTTGACACAGACGCTGAAGCCGACCCGGGTTATGGCGACCTTGATGACGGAAGATATACAGTTACGCTTGGGGCATCAGACATTGCAGGAAATGAGATGCCTGCCAAAACCTGGACATTCACCCTTGACAACAGGCTCCCGCATACACCCACCCTTAGCTGCGAGAATTGCGGATGCACTGGTTCAGATGGCAACCCTGCAGCATGCACATCTGATGATAACGGCATCCTGTACGTGGCTGTCCAGAGGCCTGCACTTGGGCTGTATTTTGAGAATGACAACGGAAGATATATCTCAACGCCCGCTGTGACAAAGACTCCCACGCTCAGCACAGCGCCAATAACAGTCACGCGCGTTGAAGTTGGCGACCTCTCATCTCCTGACCGCTTCACGCTTGGCTTTTCGTGGAACCTGGGAGAAGAGTTCCAGGGGCCCGGGGGGACAATCGTCTCTGAGCAGACCCTTGAGATCAAAGCGTACAAATGCCTGCAGGAATCATGCAGAGGCAATCCTCCGGCTGAGGGATGGAGCAATCAGGCGACTCTGAAGAGGCAGTTTGTTGTGGACCTTACAGACCCTGTCCTGACTTTGGACTCACTTGAAGCTGCCAATACACCCTATCCAAAGGTAACTGGTTCATTTGTTGAAAAGAATCTCCGATACATCAAATTCTATGGAGATGTTAAGGAAAAGAGTATCCGCTTGACTGAAGAGCAAAAGGTCGCCATGAAAGCAGGGGCTGTTGCTTTTTCAGCAGACCTCGAGTTCGCAACCCAGGCTCCAGGCAAAAAGACCATCCGTGCACTCGCTTACGACCGCACAGGCCGCGCATCAGAAGAACAGGCCATTGAGGTCATCTATGACAACGAAGCCCCAGCCGCAGAAACATCCTACGGCTACTGCGGCTCCTGGGTCTCTGAAGACCAGGAATTCACATTTATTGCAACTGACGCCGGCACAAAACCTGACAGGATATTCTACTGTGAAGACGGAGAAACAAGCTGTACAATAACCACGGCAGGGGATAGTCCCTCTGATAGCCGTGAGCTGACTGATTGCGCGTTGGTAAATGCGCCAGCAGAGCCAGCAGCCGATGATGCAGGTGCGGACAGTCAAGCAGGCTCAGCTGAAGCAGAAACCGCCGGCATTGGAGATACAGCCGGGATCAGCGCAAAGCTCGTAGCATCTGGCGGTTCAGCCGGAGGGGCCGGCAGCGGCAGGGAAGTGGAGGCCGATGCAGGATCTCCTACCGAACCAGCCCCGCCTGATGAGTTACCGCCCTCTGAACTGCCTGCCCAGCCACCCGAAGGCCAGGTCTGGCAATGCACAGGCTCCATGCCTATAGGACCCGATCCTGGTGTCCAGACTTATGACCACGCAATCAGGTTCATTGCCCTCGACCGGGCAGGCAATCCCTCACAAGTACAGGCCTGCAATGTGAAGATTGACAAGAGCTTGCCAGTAACAGTTCTCAGCTATGGGCTCCCGGATGTGGAAACCCCGCCGGAATTAACCGCAGCCTGTCCCAATAACAATAACTGCATCTGGCCCGCAGACCTGACAATAACCCTTGGCTCTGCCTGCGCCGGCCGATGCGCCAAAACCCTGTACTGCGAAGGCACTGGCTGCACACCCGATATTGAATACACAGGCCGCCCATTCACAATCGAAACCGATGGCTTTGTCGCAAAGACCATCCGCTACACCTCAGAGAACAATGCAGGCGTCTCTCATCCGCCGGCAGAGGTCACAATAAAAATTGACAAGGCCGCCCCAACCATCAGCACAACAGATGTCTTCTGCGATAGCTGGAGCTCCAATGCCCCAACAGTCACGTTCACAGCTGTTGACGAAGGCACCGGACCGGTCGGCATATTCTACTGCACAGGAGCAGCTGACGCAGAATGCACCCTCCCGGAAGAACCGGTCCTGTTTGAAGACGGCAAATGTGTAAAATCAGGCAGCACAACAACATGCACCGTACAGGTTACCTTTGGCCCTGCCGAAGGAGATAAAACATACGACCACACTCTCAGATACCGGACAAGAGACGCAGCAGGCAACCCCTCTGAGGAAAAGACCTGCAGGATAATGGTTGACACTGACACCCCCGAGACGCACATAAAGTACGGCCTTGAGGGCTCTGATGACCCATTCACCGGCTGCAGTGATGATTCGGACTGCACATGGGGCGAAAATGTAATTGTCCGGCTTGAGTCTGACTGTCCTGACAGCGGCTGCGAATGGACAAAATACTGCACGACATTCGGCTGCAACTATCGAGACGGCACATCCAATGCCGGCCCTGTCCTGGTCTCAGCTGCTGACGGCACAGAGAACGCAGTCACGTTCCGCTACGGCTCCAGGAGCAATGTCGGTCGCGATGAGACCCAGAAAGAAGTCCTCATAAAGGTCGACAAGAAGGCGCCCGTAATCTCAAACCTTGCCGTAGCAGATCCCTCAGGCGGAACAGGGACTGTTGTTGATTATGCTGATGAAAGCACACACGACCTCAAGAAGAAGACCAAGGTCTGCATTGTGACATTTTCAGGTACAGTTGACGAGAAATCAACTGTCCTCATTGATGTTGACAGCGGCAGCCTCTCTGTCACCCGGAGCGGAAACAGGTTTGCATCAGCTCAATATGTGTTCAGCAGCTGCAGCGGCCGCCAGGAGAAGGTAATCACAATAACAGCAACCGACACAGTCGGCCTTGCTGCCACCAAAACCATTCTCCTCGTGCTGGACAAGCGTGCACCAGCAATAACCCTCACAGATCCCAGGAAGGTGGGTGATGCGTATTACACAAATGCAGACCCGGCAAAGATTGTTGCGACGACTGACGTTGCATCCGCCTGCACAATTAATGCTGGTCTGGCAGTCGGAACCCATGCAATGGCCTCAACTGACGGCCTCACCCACGAGTTCGCATACACGATCCAGCAGGGCAGGATTGATGCCCGGAACCATCTTGACATAACCTGCACAAGCAGCTTCTCAGGGGTTTCGGGAACCCTGAGCCAGGATTTCTCCCTTGACACAATACCCCCCGATCTGCGCCTGGGCGGAAGAGAGCCGGGCAAGCCCGCAACTGAAACAGAAGGAACCTTCACTCTTGAGCACGTCACCAATGGACAGGTCAGGGCAGAGATCGTCGCAGATAACATCGAGGATGCAGACAAGATCAGGTGCACCTACACCTGCACGAAGGATTCAGCAAACTGCCCCGAGGGCGCCATACCCGTATTGAGCGATCCTGAAACCTTTGAGGATCCAAAGGTCAGGCAGGTGATATACGGCCCCGGCATTGCCACATACGCTTACGAAGTCACCTGCGAGGATGAGGCAGGAAACACCGATAAAAAGGGGCTGTCAATAGCTGTAAACCTGGTGGACGCCTTCCTCACAAGCGAGCCCTGGCCGTCCGGATACATAGCTGTCCATGACACAACGGTCAGCATTAAGACAACCCAGAAAGCCATATGCAAATACACTTACGGTGGGGCAGCTGTCAGGTTTACTGACACCGGCGACCTCATCCATAGCGAACAGCTGACCGGTCTTGCCGATGGCACCTACTCAATCCCTGTAACCTGCGCCTCTCAGGAGGCAACAATTGCTGACGCAACCGGGACAATAGCCTTCCGTGTTGAGACAACACCGCCAGCCAAACCCATAATAACAAAGCCTGCAGAAGGCGACATCCTGGGGAGCTCCAACATAGTTGTCCAGGGAACAGCTGAGGCAGGAACCCTGATCCATTTCATTCTGAATGGTGTTGGGCTTGCAGCAACCGCAACCACATCAGGAACATATTCGCCTGCAGCAGGCACAGGTACATTCTCAGCGACAATCGCTGCCGCATCCGCTGGCGACCAAACGCTCACGGCAAAAGCAGAAGATGGTGTGGGCATTGAGGGGATCGGCGGCGAATCTCCTGAATCAGGAGAGGTCAGGTTCAAGATTGACTCCGACGGTCCAGCAAACCCTGTTCTGTGGCCAATCCCGGCAATCGCAAACAATCCCGCCCTGAAAATAATCGGCTACTATGGCGAGGCAGGAATAACTGCTAAACTCGCAGATGAATCATATTCAGACATCCCCGGGGCAACGTACGAATCAAGGCGCACCCCCGAGGCCTGCGCAGAGCCGGGCAAGACCGCCGCGGGAACAAAAGGGGACACAATAGTCCGGGTTGACAACAACGGCGTATTTGCCGTAAACAGCTACCTAGGCTTCAAAACCCACGAGAGGGTACATTTCAAGCGATACAGGATCACAGAAGCCAACCGAAACAGGATTATCCTTGCAGATCCCCTGGAAGCCAACCTGTCCGCTGCAGAAACAGTCGTATGCGACCAGCCAACACCTGACGGCTGGTTTGAGATCCCGGTAACCCTGCAGGGGGGGCAAAACACATTCTATGTCTATGCAGAGGACTCATTCGGCAACACCGGCCCGCTCACAGAGGTCAAAATCAGCCTTGACGCAAGCCCGCCCGTCATTGAGAGCAGAAGCCCCACGGGCTTCATAAGCGACATCCGCGCCCCGATATCCGCAACAATATATGATGTTGGCTCAGAAATTAAGACAGCAAGCCTGAGGATCAATGACAATACCATTCCCCTCGTCCCGGGAGCAGCAGATCCCTCAGGAAAGCACTTCATTAAGTATGATCCTGCAGTCGACCTGGAGCGCAACCTTCGATGGAATGACGGCATAAACAGTGTCGAGCTCACTATTACAGATTCAGCAGGCAACACAGTCCCCTCAAGATGGAGTTTCATAGTTGACCAGGACCTCCCGCCCGAGCCCGAGATAACGGCCACGTCATCAAAGACATACCGGGAAGAGCCGAACAGGATCTTCACCTCATCAGACTCAGTCCAGGTCAATGTAAAGTTCCCTTCAGGGACAATCGACGTAACTGAGGTCAAGGTTGGCGATACTGTCATTGCAGGGATATGGGATGGGTATGAGAACGATGCAGAAATCTCATTTACAGCAAACCTTGGCCACCCCCAGAACATTGTCTCAGTTAAGGCAAGGCGCGTGCTTGCCGTACTGAGCTACAGCAACGAAATAACCTTCACAAAGACAATAGTCTTTGACCGCGATGATCCGGCAGCGACAATAAATGCGCCGGCGATTGTCGGAGCAGTTGCCGGAAAGCCGCAGGCCCTGCCCTTGCCCCTGGCCCTCACCGGGACATACGAAGACGCAAACATCTATTCCATAGCAATTGGGGGCACAACCACGGGCTTTGCAGGCATAGCTAACCCGGCCCAGGTATCCGGCACCTATTCAGCAGACCTCCTGCTCAACGGCCCGGACGGGGTCAAGACAGTTGCAATAACGCCCCAGGACAGGGCAGGCAACACCGCAGCACCCCAAGTTGCGGAAATCATCCTTGACACAACGCCGCCGGCAATCACAATTGACACAGCCGCGCTTATCAATGACAACAGCCTCCGCGGCGCTGACCTGAAGACAAGCGCAGGATTAGTAACAGTCAAGGGGGCCTATACTGAGGCAAATATCGATTCCATCACCTCAGGCTCAGTGCAGGCAGCATATAGCCCTGGCGCATTCACGATGGAAGTGCCCCTGCAGGGCGATCCCGGCGAACTGACAGTAAACAAAATATCAATTAAGGCAACAGATAAGATTGGCCTCTCGGCAACAGCCAACATATCAATAACAAAAGACCTAAGGGCGCCGGCTGTAACGGTAATCAGCCCGCCGGAAATAGCGGGCTCGCACTTTACTTCAGCAGACCAGCCGGAAATCGTTATTCTCACCGATGAAGAAGCATCCTGCACTCTCGAATATACGCCCAAAGGCTTTAGCGAGGCGTTCACTGAACCCCTCGCTACATCAGGGCTCTCTCACAGCCTGACACTTTCAAACGCGCTGAAGTCAGCAGCAGACTCTGATACAGAAAACATCCTGTCCGTAATCTGCGCTGATGATATTGGCAATTCAGGCCAAACCGCAGCCAGGGTTATTGTGGACCGGACAACACCGCAAATAGCCGCATTTTCTGCGCAGAACGCGGTCCCTACCGCAGAAACAGGAATAAGAAAGGATTACCTGGTCATTGCCAGCCCGTATACTGCCCTCTCAGTCCGGGCAACTGAGCCCGTGAACTGCAGGTACGGCGATGTTACAGACTTTGAATCAATGTCAGGCAGATTCAGGGAAGCCTATCAGCGCGAACTTTCCACGGATTTCATCCAGCTTGAAGACGGCAGCAGCTACCAGTACTATATCCGCTGTGAAGACCGTTCCGGAAGGATTACTGACTTCAGGGAGGTCAATGTCAAGGTTGAACTCTCAAAACAGGTCATCATACTTGATGCCGGCCCAAACGGAACCACCAACACCCGTTCGCCCGTAATCTATGTTGAAACCATGGATAACGCACGATGCATGGTTGACAGGGAATATGCGGGCATTCTGGGGATCCTCTCAGACATCTGGGAAGCGCCGGTTGAGATGTCGGCTGCCGGTGGCACGACCTACAGGCACACCGCGCCAGAAATTGAAATTGAAGACGGCCTGACCTATCGCTTTGACATAACCTGCGAAGACCGCTCTGAGCAGGGATACGAGCCCGCAACAATAACATTGGAATTCACAACAGACTTCGCGGTCTCTGCACCCATAATAGATATGCCGGCAACAACCGAGTTTGCCGAGGTTCCGGTATCGGGCACAGTTGACCAGGACGTTTTCAGGGTTGTGGTTACAACACCCGAGGGCACCTTTGAGCTTCCTGCGTCGGGCGGCAGGTTCTCTGGCACAATCCGGGTGGGAGACGGTGAAAATGCCGTAACTGTAAAGGCCATTGATGCAGCAGGCAATGAAATCTCAGTTGAACGCGCGGTTACCTGGGTGAACCTAGACCCCTACATATCAGGCACATATCCGAATGACGGCGCTGTTCTAAAGGAGCTCGGGCAGGCCTGGGTAACCCTGGAGGCCAGGGACGGCCAGATTGATATGGGGCGCTCGACTCTTGTGCTGAAAACCCCTTCAGGCAATCTTGCGGGGTCACACAGGGCAGACGGCAACAAGTTCACCATTTTATTCGCAAAGCTGGCAGATAATCCCTACCAACTTGAGGCTACTGCAGTTGACACCAAGGGGCGGACTGCAAAAGAGACAATATCCTTCATCATTGACTCAAAGATACCTGAGCTGTCACTGACCCAGCCATATGCCTATCCGGCAGCACACCCGCCAACACTGACATCCAGGGGCGCTGTCTTTGCAGGGCACCTGCAGTCACCTAAGCCCCTCACCTCGGCTGTGTTCATCACAAACGGGGCCGCAACTGACCTCATGCCCCAGCTTGGTGAAACCGGGGGCAGCTTTACCATCACAGCAACCCTGGCCGAGGGAACAAACACCTTCAGGGTCGTTGCAACCCAGGCTGAAGGCAATTACCTTGACACAGGAAACGTCACAATCCCGGTAGACACAACCGGCCCCGCTGCAAAGATCATTATCGAAGGCGGGACACCCACAGTAATCCGGATGGAAGCTTTCTGCGGCGATGCTGTCTGTGGTTTTGAAGAGGAATGCACCGAAGACTGCCTTATCCTTAACGACATCGGCGGCTTTGAGTACGACGCCAACGAGGAATATGCCGAATTCCCGGACAGGAAAGCCTATACTCTTTCGTATTCAGGGACCAGAACGGTTGCTGTCAGTCTGTATAATAAAAGCATCACCGCGATGTTCAACGAAGACCTCCGGTCGGGGATCTTTGCTGACTCAGTTAAGAACTTCACAACAGTTTCTGGCAATGAAATATACATCCTCGACCAGGCCTCTGCATCCTGGGTCTCAGAACGAAAGATAATCCTTATACTCAACCTCCAGGTGGGCTCTCCCCTGCCTCAGGGGCTTGTTGAGGCCTATCTGGAAAAATATCCGAGTACACTGATATGAACGAAAAAGAGCTGGCGGACAGGGTAAAGCGTTGCAGCAGCTCATGCTATAGGCAATTTGACAGCATGATTGAGCACGGCCTGGACTCAAAAGGCGCATTCAGGCTGATCCTTGCCATCATCATTCTGATAGCAATCATTTCCCTCATTGTGCAGATTGCGTCAGGGGCCGTAAAGACCGACAGCCCCAGGCCGAACATTATAGTGACATTTGACGAGCCCGTAGCAATCATCAGCGTAAGTCTTGAGGGGTCAGGCGGAATTGTCCCTTCAGCGCTCTCGCTTAAGGTCAACGACAGCCATTATATCTACCGGCCCTCGGTCAACCTGGAAAACGGCATATACACATTTACAGTAACGGCAGAGGATATCCACGGGAATCCAGAAATCACCGCGCAGACATTTGAGGTGGAGCTGAATCCGATTTCCCTCACCCTGGTGGACCCCCCCCTGGGCGTTTCGCAGCAGCCGGTCTTTGACATACTCTTCCGGTCAGACAGGCCCGCAGTTTGCCGCTACAGCCTTAATTCGCCCCTGGCATTTGCCAACATGGCAGAAAACATGGTTTCCGGGGGAACAGAACACTCGATCGAATCCTTCAGTGTTGCAGACGGCCCTAAGACCATATACATGAGGTGCCTGGATGGTTTCGGTTATGAGAGCAGCTACAGGGAATTCACTTTCAGCCAGGATACGACGCCGCCGGCAATAATATCTGCATTCCCTGACCCGCAAAAGATCATAACAGAGCCGCTCAGGACCACGCTAAGGGTAACAACTGACGAAGCGTCTGTCTGCCGCTACAGCGCAAATGAATCAGAATACAGCCTCATGGAAGGCTCATTTGACGGCAATGATCCTCTAATTGCAGCATCCTACAAAACAGGGAACGCCGCCGCGATATCCGGTCTGGGCCCGGAGAAGGCCACCCATGTCTACAAGATAGCCTGTGCAAACAAGGCAGGCCTTGTGAGCGCCACAGCACAGGTTTCGTTTGAGGTTGACCTCTCTGCAGCGCTTGCCCTCTCAATAGTCTCTCCTCAAAACGGATTCGTCACCAACCGTTCAGGCATAGCGCTTAATGTCTCAACTAACAAGGCAGGAAGCACAATATGCTACTACGGCCCGGGCATTGATGACATCACAAACATTTTCTCAACAGTAACAGCCGATACCATGCATCATTCCGCGACCCTTACGGCCCCGGAGGGCAGGTCAAGGGCATATGTCAGATGCGAGCGCTTTGCAGAGCGGGCTCTCGGCCAGGTTAGTTTTGCAGTGGACAGGACTCCGCCGAGCTCAGTGGCAGTCAATGACAATTTTGACGCATTCCCCGACAAGCTCCATGCAATCTGGACTGCATCAGATGAGCTTTCAGGCATCTCCGGATATGAATACTCAATAGGCACAAGCCCCGGGGCAACAGACATCCGCAACTGGACAAAGACCTCTTCAGGGAGCGCTACTGTCTACGGCCTCAGCCTCGTGGATCTGCAGACATACTACTGGAACGTCCGCGCCTATGACCGGCTGGGCTACTATGCCCAGAACTCCAGCGACGGTGTAACCCTTGACCTGAGAATCCTGAATCCTACCTGCGCAGACCTTGTCAGGAACCAGGACGAGACCGATGTTGACTGCGGGGGCAGCTGCCCTCAATGCAGTGACGGCAGACAATGCCGGGCTGACGTCGATTGCGTTGGCAGCTGTGCAGACAATGTTTGCCGCACGCCCGAATGCAGGAACAGCCTCCTCGATGAGGGCGAGTCTGATGTTGACTGCGGCGGCAGCTGCCAGCCATGCGGGACCGGCAATCTGTGCACCTCTGATTCCGACTGCGCATCCGGCTACTGCAGTGATGAGCTGTGCTCGCTTCCCACCTGTGAAGACCTTGTCAGGAACCAGGATGAGACCGGCACTGACTGCGGCGGCTCAGCATGCCCGCCCTGTTCGGATGGCTCAGGCTGCGTCTTTGATTCAGACTGTGACAGCAATTTATGTTCAGGGGGTGAATGTGCCCCGGCCGGCTGTGCCGATGAGCGGAGAAACCAGGATGAGACAGACATTGACTGCGGGGGCAGCTGCCCTGCCTGCCCGGAAAACCACCTGTGCCGGCAGGATTCTGACTGCATCTCCGTGTTCTGCGACTACGGCCTATGCGCAGAAGAGGCAAGCGATGATACAGATGGTGACGGAATGCCTGACTGGTATGAGATCCAGAACGGCCTGGACCCGGAAGTTGATGATTCCTCAGGTGATATTGACGGCGAGGGGCTCAGCAACATCAGGGAATACGGCCTCAATACAAATCCGACAATGACTGACACCGATGGCGACGGCGTGGATGACGCAACCGAACTGGCAAAAGGCTTCGACCCGCTTGATCCGCAATCCCGTCCCAAATCACATTTCTGGTCATTCTTCCTGCTTGCAATGGCAGTCCTGATACTTGTTTCGGGGGGGGCGTATATTGGCTATGCTGAATACCGGAAGAGGTCCATGCCTCCTCCCATGCAGAGGGCCCCTGCCAGGCCTGTTCAGCCGGCATCCCGGCAGAGGATTGTGCAGCGGCAGCAGGACAGGCGCAGGGAGCTTGAGGCTTTTGAACCCAAGCCGGTCATGCAGCCGGTCAGGCAGGTGCCCAAGCCGGCTCCGTCGCAGCAAAAACCCGGCCCGGGACCAAAATCAATACCGAAATCAGCACCGGAACCAGCACCGGAACAGGCAAAGCCCAAGGCATGGCTCAGCCTTGACCAGATGAAAACAGCCATAACCAGGAAGCCCCTGGATGCAATCAACAAGTTCAGGAGAAAGGATATCTTTGACGAGCTGCCAAAGAGCGAGGGGGACGTGTTTTCCGAGCTTGACAAGGTTAAAAAGGAGGCCAAGAAGCGCAAATGAGGCGCTCCCAGGTGCAGCAGGTCTTCATCTACATTCTCGGGATGATCATTGTTTCCTTCATACTCTTGTACGGCTACAAGTCTGTAAAGGTATTCAAGGAGCGTTCTGACACAACAATGCTCATAAAATTCAGGTCAGGCACCGTATCCATGATTAAGCAGATAAGCTCAGACCACGGCACAGTCAGGCAGAAGATCCTAGACATCCCGCCGGGGTTTAAGGAGATTTGTTTTGTTGATTCAGGCTTTGATCCTGGTTTACCACCCGACGGCTTTGGGCGCGATCACCCAATTATCCTCAACCTCCTAAACGATGGCGTGAAGGCAAATATTTTCCTAGTCGATGAGGTTGCAAAGGAGTATATCTATGCGGGTGATGACGATAAATCATATGTAAAGACAGATCCAAGCCCGTTCCTCTGCCTTTCCGGGGAGAAGGTCAGGCTTCGCATTGAGGGCAAGGGGGATCATGCAGTGATTTCTCAGTGGACATGAAAAAGGGATTCATTTCAATACAATTCAACTGGATATTTATTCTGATAGCCGGAGCAATAATCCTATCATTCTTCGTCGTTGTCATCCAGAAGCAGAAGGGTTCATCTGACACGGGCCTGGACGTGAACCTCAAGCTCAGGCTCGGGACAATAATAACGACGGCCCAGCAGAGCCCGAACACCCTTTTCAGGCTTCGGGTGCCAAGGGCGGAGATCAGCCACGGCTGCACCGGCTTTTCAGTTGGTGAACTTGCCCCGACCCGCTTCAAATACGCATTTGCGCCGGATCTCCTTAAATCTGCCACCGGAGAGCTCTATATCATGGTCATGGAATGGAACGTCCCCTATAAGGTTGCAAACTTCCTCTACATCTCGACCCCCGAGGTGCGGTATGTGTTTGTCGATGATGCAGGCGGTCATGCAAGACAGGTCTTTGGCTCATTTCCCGGAAATGTCACAATGGAGCTTGTGGCCGATAAAGACGGCAGTGGCGATGCCGGGGATGAGCTTCAGGCAATAACAGACAATAACAACTACAAGGTTCGCTTTGTCTTCTTTGAGGATCCCGGCGGCTATACTCTTCCGGCCCTGAGAACAGATGACACCGGCATAACAGCTGTTCAGATAGGGATGGATGATGGGATTGATAGCTATGGCACAGTTAAGTTCTTTGCATACGACGGAACCGGCCTTGTGTCTGTTGGTGAGAGCCCGTGGCTCGGGCTTCCCGGCCTTGTGGGCGCGGTATTCTCAGAGGACAAAGAGTCATATGAATGCTCAGTCAACGAGGCCTTTGAACGGCTCTCGATCATCACCGGGATACTGAAAACACGTGCCGCGGCGATAAGGGACTATTATGGCGGCCTTTCCGGCGACACCTGCAGTCCAAGGTATGCGGATTCTTTGGATGAACTGGATCAAATAACGGCGAATTCAGGTGACTTGGCAAATGCCCAGGCAATCTACAACTCCGCAAAGAGCCTGAAGAACCACAACAGCCTGCTCCAGCTGAAATCCTGCGAGATGATATACTGATGAAAAAGGGGCAGATCGAGATCGGTGAGACAATCGCTGTCCTCTTCATCTTCTTTATTCTGGTGGTGTTTGGGCTGATCTTCTACACAAAGATCCAGAAAGGCACGGTAGCGGACAAGATTGAGGAGAACATGGCCCTTAAGGCAATTGAGGTTGCGCAGAAGGCGGCATTCCTTCCTGAACTGCGCTGCAGCGCAAAGAATGTTCCGGTCCTTGACTGTGTTGACCTTCTGAAGATCGAAGCCTTTGGCGATGCTGTAACAGCTAACCCGATCTTCTACTACGACATGTTCCAGTTTGCGGAGATCACGATTGAGCAGGTCTTTCCTGAGCCGGAAACCGGGATTTTTTTGGGCCCCGGCAGCAACCCCGTATCTGCTACCCTATATGCCCGCATTCCGGACGGATGGACAATCCGTGAGTCAACAGTAATTCCAACAAGCATCTATGATCCCAAGCTGGGCCAGTATTACTTCGGGCTTATGCAGGTGTATTTATACAAATGAAGACATACAAATGAAGCGCGCACAGACAGAATTGCTGGGTCTTGCAGTGGTAGTGTTGCTCATTTCAGTGGGCATGCTCTTCATTGTAAGGTTCAGCATGCAGACTGAACCCAGTGATGCAAAAAAGAGCTTCACCCACAGCGAGATGGCATCAAACATCCTCAGCACCCTTCTTAAGACCAACATCCCCGACTGCAGCAAAACAACCGTAACAGAACTCTTTCAGGACTGTGCGACAACCCCAAGGATTGACTGCATCGGCCCGGGGGGTGCGTCTCTTGACTCGTGCGCATACCTTGAAGCCCAGCTGCCGGCCCTATTTGGACGAACACTCGGTTCATGGAACAAGGAGTATGAGTTTACGGCAAAAAGATCAGATGCAGATGTAATTGGGCCAATTGCCGAGGGCGACTGCAGCGGTGAAAAGCAGTCAAAGATCTTCCCCATACCCCTTCACCCAGGAACCCTCATGCTGAGGCTTGACATCTGCGGATAATGCGTAATTCTTTAGTATCCTGAAGCCATATTTAGAATATCTTGAAGTCCTTCGAGCACGTTCTTTTTGTTCAGACGGAGAGTTTGAATCACGGACAGAAGGAACGCAGTGGCATTTGCTCCTCTTCTGCTTCTTGAGCCGT
>JBDRAZ010000046.1:0-15085 GCA_043823195.1 archaeon | reverse complement strand
ACTCCGACGGAAATGGCCAGGAAGAAGCTACAGAAGAAGACCGCTGACAGAGACTGCAAACAGCATGCTGAAAAGAGGCATGGGAGAAACATTGCGTGGCCGCACCGTCTGGCAACAAGCCAGACATTTCTACGCGAAATGTTTCACACACAACATATTATTGAGGTGCAACTGATGGAACCTGCAATCGAGCCCATGATTCTGTTCAATAAAGCATTAATAATCGTCTTGATTTGAACTATATGGCTGTCGTGAGAAACATCCGCAGGGTCGCAACCAGCTAAAAACAACAAATTTTATAAGTTACAGCACAATTCTGGTCCTTGTGCGAGGGTAGCCAAGCGGCTAAGGCGATCGGCTGCAGCATATGCTGGGAAAAGCGGTATGATGAGGCGAAAGCTGATGATTTGCTGATACCGATTATTCAGGGGTTCAAGTCCCTTCCCTCGCTCTTTTTTTTATTTCTGCTTGCATTGTGCAAAAACTTAAATAATATCTGTGTTCCTTGGACAATGCAAAACGAGTCCTGCTTGTTCTGTGGTGGTGATATCATGGCTGTTGAGCACGGAAATAAGGTGCAGGTTGAATACATGGGCACATTAGATGACGGAACAGTCTTTGACAGTTCTGCAAACCACGGGAGGCCACTGGAGTTTGAGGTTGGTGCGGGAAACGTCATAGCGGGTTTTGAGGAAGCGGTGCTTGGAATGGAGGATGGCCAGGAGAAGGATGTTGTTCTGCCTCCTGAAAAAGCATACGGCGCTTACAACCCTGATCTCATTAAGAGGATGCCGAGATCGCAATTTCCGGAAAATGTGGAGCTGAAGACCGGACTTGTTCTGGGCATCAGCCTGCAGAACGGCGTGAAACTCCCGGCAAAGATAGTTGAGGTCACTGGCCAGGAGGTCGTGCTTGACCTTAATCCGCCTCTGGCCGGGAAGACTCTGCACTTTAAGATCAGGCTTTTGCAGTATGCCTAGCTTTTGATCAGCCGGTAGCTGACGACCAATACAATAAGAAGTTCTGCCAGGATCACAGCCGGCTTCAGGAACCTGGCCATGTCCTGATAGTAGATGCTTGTGCCCACGAACAGGCTAATCAGCCCTCCTAACAGGAATCCTCCTTTCACAAGAACCCAAAAGGAATTGTGCTTCCCGTAGAAAAGGCCGAACAGTATGGCAATAACGCCGATTATTGATGATATCAGGAAAAGGACCATATTGTAAGACTCCATGGACCTGTCGAATTCATTATAGCAGGTGTTGCAGGTTGCTGAGACCGGGCAGCCCCCTTCATCATATTCATAATCAACCGGCCCGCGGCAGTCCATGGCTTCAGGAAGGACCTCGCCGCATTTCTCCCTGTCAAGGGGCTTGGCAATGGTTGCTGCCCTGCTGCAGAAATCATTATAGTCCGGCATAGGATAGACTGCATTGGTCATTGCAAAGATGAATATTGTGAACAATACTGCGATTGTGATAACGATCCCGATCTTCTTCAGTTTCTCAATCATGCAATGCCAAATGTATTGTGGTTATATAAACATTTTGATAACTGCAACTCTTTCCGGAGTAGTAACAACTATTGCAGATGGTTTGTGCAGTTGTACTGTGTGGTTTTCCGGCTGCCGCCATTTTTCTCATGCTCAAAACTGTCGCCAGACGTGCTGGGTCTGAAACGCCGCCCTTCAGAGCGGGGCTCTTTCGGCGGATTTTTATGGTCTGCGGGATAATATTAAAACCTATTGCCCGTCAACAAATATCCATTCGTCCTGCCAGTCAGGCCTTATGACGCCGTCTTTTATGTTGATCCCGGGCAGGTAGTTGTGGTGCTGCCGGACAACATGCGTTATCTTTGCGGTCCTGATCTCCTCAATGCAGTCTGCGCCGAATTTCTGCTTGAGCTTTGGCACGATTATTCCGTTGAAGCACTCAACCAGGGAGGATCCTGTGTCGGCCTCTATCAGTATGACCAGCGCCAGGTGGCCGTCCCTTTCGCCCAGGTGTTCCTCGACAATATGCTCTGTATAGAACTCCTCAAGCTTGGTATCACTGGTCATCTTGTTGAGGTATTCTTCCCTTGTTAGCCCGCATTTGAACTTGATAATATACATCTGCCTGGCACCGAAAATCCTGAGTCCCTCATCGCTATGCTTTACATATACGTAATAGTTTAGGATTCCCCTTTTCTCAAGCTCTTTTCTCCTCCTGTTTACTGTCATGACAGGTATGCCTGTCTGTTTTGCAATCCTGTTATCACTATTTCTTGGATTTCTAATGAGCTGCCTTATGATTTTTCTGTCCTTATCATCTAATTTTACCATTTTTGTTGCACTTTTTGGTATATTTATAGCAATAAATGATGCACAGGTTTAAATATTTTTGGGTAACACTATACGGGAATGTACAATGGATCGGTTTCCGATGGTGTTCATCCGGCAGCCCTTGAGTATTTTGTGAGCGCCGGTCACCCGCCTGAATTGTCCTCATGCTTCTGCAGGTATTTCGGGCTTGATGGTGCGGCTGGCTTGGATGCTGACGCCGGCTCTCTGGCGGTTCGGAGGGACGACGGTGTTTCGCTTTTTCATGCTGACCGGCAGTTTCTGCTGATGCTTGATTCCCGGAAGGGCTCAGGTGAGATGGGCTATTATTCAAGGAAGTATACCCTGGGACTCTATGTTCTTGAACCGGGTCTTGCGCCGCGTGATAGGGTTCCGGATAGGCTTGCGGAATGGCATCCGGCCAGTGTCAGCGATGCCGCCGGCAAGTTCAGGGGCTTCTATCGTCTTTTGGATGGAGGAAATGCCCTGGATCGTGTGGTTATCGGGGTGATTCTCGAAAACAACGGGATTAAGGTGGAAGATGAAGAGGTCACTGTAGGGTGCAATGGCTCCGCGTGCACTATCCCGCTGGATGAGCGCGCAATAAGATTTTCGGGCAGCCAGGAATGTGTGCCATCCCCTGAAAGGCGCGCACTGCAGCTGGTCCAGGAGGCAGACCTTCCGGAAAAGGCAGGCAATAACCTTATGCTTCTGCTTGCTTACAAGCTGAGCCGGCAGCAGCTACTTCGCGGTTAGCCTTATGCTTTCATCTTTCTCAATGGCATCAGAAATTATCTTGCCTATCTTGTTATTCCTGTTTACCCTTATCACTGAGCTCTTTCCCGCTTTTGCTGTAAGAAGATAATCTTCGCCTATGAACATGTCGATGTCCTGGTTTTTCATCCGGCTGTCAAGGCAGAATTTTATTGAGTCTTTCGTTATCTTGGTTTCAAACTCTATACCTTCGCCGGCGGCTGTCTCGGGAAGGGGCTGGATATCGATGCTTAAGCCCAGGTTTTCCTCCAGGCCTGCAATGGTCCTGCCCTGCTTTCCGATTATCTTTGCTATGTTTTCTTCCGGCACCCTTACAATGCACTTGTTTTCTGAGATCATGTCCACTGAGGCGGTGTCGCTGAATTTGTGCATTGTTGCCTCAACAGATTTTTCGGCAAGCTTCATGCTCGGAGACTTGCCTGTGGCTACAGGGACTACCACTGTTTCCTCGCCGTAAGAATAGAGCTCATACTCAAGCCTGTTGGTCTCGAAGTCTGTTACCACCACAACAGGCCGTGCCAGGTCTGCTTCAGTCATCCCGCTGGGTACCTTTACTGTGATTGCGAGGCCCAGTGCCTTGGATACCCTGCCGTCTTTTATGAATATCACCGTGTCAATCACCTGCGGGATCACCCCCAGGTCAATCCTTCCAACAAAGCGCTGTATCGCATCAATGGGATTTGTTGCGTGCACAACGCCGGCAAGCCCTATTCCGGCAAGGCGAAGGTCAGAGTATAGCTGGAAGTCCCTGGTGTTGCGCATCTCATCAAATATTGTGTAGTCGGGCCTTGAAAGGAGAAGCACATCGTGGATCTCTTCTGAATCCGCGTGGGATATGGCGTATTGGGTCACTGAGTCCGGCAGCACCAGGTCCCTTGGGGCCTCAATGGTCTTGACAATCTTGCTCTTTTCTGCATAGTATTCTGCCAGTGCCTGGGCAAATGTGCTCTTTCCCATGCCTGGCGACCCGCCGATGAGGATGCCCTCGGCTTTTTCAGATATCCTGGAAAGCAGCTTTTCAGAGAGTGTGTAGTCCGCGAGGCTGAGATGCCTGACCGGCCTGACAGCGGTGATTTCCCATCCGTCTGATAACGGCGGCCTGGTCATGACGATCCTGTACTGCCCCAGCTGGATAATGGTTGAGCCCGTCTTCTCTATTTCAACAAAGCCGTTGCTGCTTACGCTGGTGGCCTCAATTATCTCCTGAGCCAGGCCCTGGATGTCTTCTCTGGACAGTTTTCCGTCCCGGATCTGGCAGAACCGCCAGTTGCCGGGGACGCCCTTTTTTGCGGAAGGGGCGCACTTTTCCTTGAGGTGCACACTCATTGTCTGGCTGTCAAAATAGGCATCAAGCCTGGTGCTGGAGCGTCGCTTCTCTGAATCAACCAGCATAACATCTATCTTTTTTGCACGGGCAATGTCAGCCTGGATCTTGTCGCTTGTTACAAGCGTGCCGTTCTCTGCATGCGCCAGCTCTCTGATTAGGGAGTCAATCTCACCCAGTGAGGCGAGCTTTATCTCAGATGCAGTTGGCCTTCTCCCTCCAAACTGCAGATCAATCGAGAGGCTGTCTGAAAGCTCGCGTATGCGTTTCAGTTCCTGCAGGCCGGCAAGCCCGACCGCCCTGTTCTGGTTTGCCAGGTGCTCAAGCTCGGCAACGACAGCCTCATGGATGATTATCCTGTCCGGAACAATCTCTCTCTTCCTAATCTTGCGGGAAATTATGCCGTCTACCAGGGTTGATGTGTCGGGAAGAAAAGAAACAGATTTTTCCATGCATACCATAGAATCCGCGGGGTCTTATATTGTTTTCGATTTAAGCGCTATCGGGTCTATGTGCACAAAGACCTCGTCAATTCCATTCAGCCTTCCCAGCGAGGCTGCAACCCGCTTGCCTATGGTATGGGCCCTCTTAAGGCTGAGGGTGCTTCTCACCTCAATGTGGATTTCAACATGCAGGAGCACACCTACGTAGTGGGCCTTGACCGTGTTGATGCCGTGGACGCCGCGTATCTTCATGGCCCGGTTCCTTATCCTTGCAAGCAGTTCGTGTCCAGGCGATTCGCCCATCAGATAGCTTAGGTTCTTCCTGCCGATATTATACCCCGAATAGATTATCCAGATGCCGATAATGCCGGCAACTATCGGCTCCAGCAGGTAGTTGTTGTATCGCGACCCAATGACCCCAACGAGCGCTGCCCCCGAGATCAGGGTGTCGTTTCTGTGGTCTGTTGCACTGGCCCTCAGAGCCGGGCTTCCAAGGGCGGCAGCAGCCTTGCGGGAATATGCGTAAAGGGCGAGCTTGCAGCAGATGCTAATTGCCAGGATTACCATCAGGTATGAGCCGGAGGGTTCCGCAGGCCCGGAAATGAACCTCTCCAATGAGGCCTTTATTATCTCGAACCCGAGGATTGCTGTGAAGATTGCAACCATCAGAGCAGCCAGAGGCTCAGCCCTGTGGTGGCCGAACGGGTGGCACTTGTCTGCCCGCCTGCTAGCCATTTTTACTCCGATGTAGACAATAACCGATGCGAGCGTGTCAGTCATTGAGTTGACTGCATCAGATATTACTGCGATGCTGTTGCCTGCTATCCCTGCAGACAGCTTGATTATGAACAGGAACAGGTTTCCTGCAATATTCAGCAGGGTCGCTTTTCTGGCAATGGGCTTCATCTGCCCCTCCCCCTTCGAAGGACAAATCCAAGGACAATCCCAAAGGCAAAGGCTGCAACAATCATGACCTTGAGGTCAAACTGGTCCAGGCCAGAACCGATCCTGTTGAAAAAGATAACTATGTGCTGATCCCAGCTGATGTTTGCAAGGCTGATCTCAATGCTCTCCTGTGTCTCATATTCCCTGTTAAGCATGTCCCTGTAGGTGGCGGACACCTCAATTTGGTTGGGTCCTGGCTTAAGTAAGCTGCCTTTGAGATTAACCACGAAATCCCTGTCTGCTGACAGCTGGTCAAGCTCCCACTCCTGCTCCACGTTTTTCAGCCTGATTGAAACATAGACTGTTTCAGGTATTGCATCAGTCTTTTTCTGAAGCCTGAATGCTAACCTGAAATTGTCGTTGAAAGATACCTGTTCAGGGTAGCTGAGGGCAGTAATGGCTATCGCAGGCAGTTCAGTCACCGTGTAGCTGAATGCCTCGACCTTGGATACCTGGCTGTTCTTTGCAGTTACTGTAGCTTCATGCCCGCCTGTATACTGGGTCGCCAGTGAAAAGTTTACGAATTTTTTCTGCGATATGCCCAGCTCCAGTGAGCTGCAATCGTCCAGGCAGACCACGAGGCCTGATAACGGGGTGTTTCCCGTGTTTTTCACAGAGCAAACAAGGTTGCCTGGCTCGTCTTTATAGATCATGGCTGGTCCGCTGCAGAGTAGTTCCACCTCCTTTGAGTATGCCTTATTTTCAGAATCCCTGAGGCTTGCCATCAGCAGTTCGGTTTCAGAGAGGGTGTGGCGCGGGGATGACTTTCTGGCTGAAAAAGATGCCTGGCCGGTTGAATTCAGCGAGGTCTGCACCTGCACCGTGAAGTTGTAGGAGTAGTCCGTGTCAAGGGAATCATCCACTCTGACGATCCAGTAGTGCCTTTTTTCCTGCCCGGGCGCCATGAGCGCTGTCTGGCGCTCGTCACCCTGCGTAACCAGGCCCTCTGATCTGGATATTGAAAGGACTGTGGCAACGTAATACGGGTTGGGGTTTGTGATCCTTGCCTCGATCAGATTGTATGATCCGAACCCGACAATCTTCTTTATAGGCAAGACCGAGACTGCGAGAAGCGGCTCTATTCTTCTGCCCTCCCTGACAACCGTGGTCCTGATGCTCAGTTTTTTTGCCTCAATGTCGACGTACTTTCCAAGCCATTTGTATTCTACATATGAGGTCCGCGAATCCTCAGAATCCTGGAGCTTTACATGCGATGCATCAACATATCCGAGCTGGCTGTAGGTTATGTCAAACGGCACCCATCCTGCATCCGGGAAATAAACCTCAGCCCACCCGTGCGGCCCGAAATCCTCAATCCCTTCCATATCTGTGTAGGCTATGCCTGACACATAACGGGCAGGTATGCCGACAGACCTCAGGAGCGCTATGAACAGGGTGCTGATCTCATCGCACACGCCGTACCGGTTGGCCAGGACCCACGATGCCTTTTGGGATGCATCGGCGGTCAGCGTAGAAAGGTTGTAGGCAATGTTCTTATCGACCCAGTCGGCAACCTTTACAACAACTGCGTACTGGTCGCTTTCGCCTGACGCAAGGCCTGAAGCCATGCTTATGATCTCCTCGCGGCCCGAATCGATGTTCTCGCTGGGCCGTGTGTATTTCCTGAGTTCTGCGGAAACATCTTTTAGGGGGAAGCCGGTCTTTTCCTTTACCTCAGGGAGGCAGTGGCTTGTGATTAACCTGGTTCCCAGCCTGTATCCGATCACTGGGTTGGCTGGCTTGTCCCAGTAAAACTGCACATATCTGGCTACAACTGCATCAGGATCGGTCTCTACAGACATGACCTTCTGGCACGCACTGTCCTGCGGAAGGGATGAGAGGTTAACGCTGACATAGTCGATCTGTGCCCTTGGGGATACCTCCTTTATGGTCATCTCAGATGACATGCCGATGTTGAGTTCCATCTCATCCAGATAATAAATACTCCGGGCAGATAGAGAGGGCAATAATACCAGAAATGCTGCCAAAAGCAGAATACCCCTTTTCATGTATCATGCTTATTCTGCCTACTATATATTGTTTTCCAAAAATATAAATATGCGGCTGCTTTACTCTGCCGGGGATGGAAGCAAGGCTTAATGTGAAGCTGCTCAGGCATACGCCTGAGCCGGAAAGGGCGATAGCAACGGCTGCAAGGCTGTGCTATTTTAAGTCAGACATAGGGGATCTGATGAAGGAGATGACTGATGACAAGTGCGACAAGCTCCTTAAGAGGCTTGTTGCCATGGGGCATATGTCGCCCTTTGAGCATGCCTCTTTTACCTTTGCGGTTGAGGGCGTGTCCAGGGCGCTTACACACCAGCTTGTGCGGCACAGGATTGCAACCTTCTCGCAGCAGAGCCAGCGCTATGTTGATGCTGATGGCTTTTCTTATATTATCCCGCCAACTGTTCAGGACAGGGAAAGGTATGAAAAGATTATGCACGATCTGAGTACAGCCTATAGTGATTTGCGTAAGACCGTTCCGAAAGAGGATGCCAGGTATGTCCTTCCAAATGCTGCAGAGACAAAGATCATGATAACCATGAACGCACGGGAACTGCAGCATTTCTTCAGGCTTAGATGCTGCAACCGGGCCCAGTGGGAGATACGGGACATGGCTGCCGAGATGCTGAGGCTGGCCAGGAAGGCTGCGCCCCTAATTTTTGCCAGATCAGGGCCGGGCTGCATATCCGGGCCCTGCCCGGAGGGTGAAATGGGCTGCGGCAGGATCGGGGATGTCAGGGCAAAGTTCGGCAGAGTATAGATTTGCATAAACATTTATATATTATCATGTCTTGGACCCTGGAATGAGGTGCTGCTTCCTAATTGCTGCAATTTTGGCGCTATCTTTTGCCTCTGCAGCTGAGTTCAGGTTTATTACAGTTGAGAATGGGTCCCTTCCGGCTGTTCTGCTTACTGCACAGGTACGGGACCAGATCCTCAGCAATTATCTTATGCCGGGAGAGCGCTGGCATGTCTCACTCCAGGAGGGGTATCATCCTGTCCGCATGATATTTGATGACCTCGGGACACCCGGAACAGATTATGCAGCCGCTGCGACTATCCATGTCGGTGCAGAACCTTATGAATCCCTGATGGTCTATGCAGTAGGTTCGTTGCATGGCACAATTGTTGACCGCTATGACAATCTGGTTGCAGGAGCAAGGCTGAGGTTCAGCTGCACTGGCCCGGATGTGCTTGACTATCCGGTTTCAGCTGATGAGTTTGGCTCATTTTCTCTTGATGCTGTGCCGGCCGGAGAGTGCACTGTCCGGGCTCTTGGGGGTGGCTATGCTGGCCGGGAAAGCCTTCTAATTGAGCAGGGCACGATGAACCGCGTGAAGGTTCAACTGAATGAGGGCGTGGTTTCCGAGAGCCGGTATGTGCCAAGGCTATGGGTGCTTGTTGTCCTTGGAATCTTTGCGATGCTGATGCTCGGGTATTCGGTTTTCCATCATAGGAAATCCGGGGTTCTGCCTGAGGCCATTGCAGGTGCCCGTGCCAAAGCCGTGGTACTCCCTGCCCGGAGCCAGGATATAGTCAAGACACTGCGGAGCAGGGAGCAAAAGGTGGTCGGGCTCCTTGTTGACTGCGGCGGAAAAACCACACAGTCAAGGCTCCATTATGAATCTGCCCTTCCAAAAGTGACCCTTTCGCGCATAATAAAATCGCTTGAGATGAAAGGCATCGTTCATGTGAAGAACGCCGGCAGGATGAATTATATCGAGCTGACTGATTGGTTTCTGGGCAGCAATGGGGTGGAACAATGATTGTTCCGCATTGTTCCGGCCAATATTTATAAGGCGTTCCGCTTTTCATAATACCATAAACTTTTGGAGGTTTTTAAAATGAAATGGTGTGTATTTTTGGTGGTCCTGCTGATCGCAGGGACAGCAGTTGCTATCACTGATGAGGATACCCTGCGCGAAGGAGAAAGCAAAACATATGATGTCGGTGTCAACAAGCTTGCGGTGACACTTACCTATGCGGACGGCGACCAGGTTAAGCTGAATGTTAACGGCAATGAATACGGGCCGGTCCCAGAGGGAGGGTCCATCGAGCTTATGTATGGTGTTGTGTTTGATGCCCTTATTGTTTCAGTTGACTCTGACGGCACAGATACTGTCAGGTACAGGCTTGGCCAGGCAACCGGGGGAATCTATCCGGTTGAATCCGGCACAGGCAGCGGTACAGGCGGCAGCAATAATCAGGGCGGGGAAACCGGCCACAGGGAGTTTGATAAGCCTGAGGAGACAATTGATGTTCTTTCGCACCCTGTTGCGTATGCATTGGCTGAAGGCGAGACAGGGTCCTATGATGTTGGAGGCAATAAGCTGGAGATAACACCGGTGTATATTGATGGGGGCCAGGTGAAGTTCAGTGCGAATGGCGAGGCCTATGGGCCGGTTGATGAGGGCAGGTCAGTTGCTCTTGCCTATGGTGTTGAACTGGATGTCCTTATAATCAGCCAGGAGGCTGGCGTTGACCATGTAAGATTTTCGCTTAGACAGCCTGCCCAGGATATTGATGACCCAAACGTGGGCACTGCTTCTGCTACGATCGGCTCTGGCACAATAATGGTGAACGGCGATGATAACTCAGTAACGATCATGGAGGGCGACACGGCCAAAGTGACTATTGACGGTGTCAGCTACAGTGTTAATGCCCTGTACATTGACCAGGGGACAGCTAAGCTCATGGTGAACGGGAAGACTGCCTATACCATAGAAGAGGGCAAGGAGATTGAGATTGACCAGAGGCTCAAATTCACGGCAATGTACATCGGCAGGAAGAACGGCCAGGATGTTGTCAGGCTGAGGATCCAAAGGATCGGACAGAAACAGGAATATGTATCCGGGCGGCTTATTGTTGGATTCAGTTCTGACGTGACTGAAGTGAAGGCGAGGGATATTGTTGCTCCGTTCGGCAAAATAACCAGCTACAGCGCTGTTCTTAATTACATTGTTCTCAGCGTGGAAGCCGGCACTGAGAAAGACATAATGGCTAAATTGAAGGGACTGCCGGGAGTGAGGTATGTTGAACCTGACTACATCCTGTCTGTTGGTAATCCTGATGAGGCTCTGTCTGGCACGGAAATTACGGCAACATCTACCGAAACCGTGCTGAATCATGCAACAATAAGCACAGGCGTCATTGCAGAAGAAGGGACAAAGGACAGCGTCCTCATACAGGATGGGATTGTCATCTCATCTGACAGCGTGGAGAGGCCAATCAACATTGTGCATACATGCACAGACGGCATAAAGAACGACGGCGAAGAGGGCGTTGACTGCGGCGGGCCGTGCAAATCATGCACTCCGACAAAGGAAACCTGCAACGGCTGCCTTGTAAAGGATTCGTGCCTTGATTACGGCATAAGGCTCGTACAGGATGATGTGCCAGGCTACTGCGGCCTTGACAGGGAACTGCATGAGCAGGCAGCATTTGATGGGGCTTGCCAGAACAACTATGAGTGCCAGTCCAACCAGTGCGTTGACGGGGCATGCGGGAGCATTGCAGAAGAGTTGAGAAAGACACAGGGACTGATGGAGAAGATATTAAGCTGGTTTGCAAAGATTTTTTAAATATTTTTTTTTCATTTTTTGAGTGATGATGCGAAACATTTGTTGCCCATGCAGGGCGTGAGCTCACGACGGTCTTTTCTGGGTTGACATGTGTCAGCCGTGAAATATATGCAGAAAGGCTTGAGGAAAATGTTCTGCGGTCGTCTTCCTCAGCCGGAGAGCCAGAATCTGTGCCGGATTATGGGCAAGTTGACCCGCATAAATAAGACAAAAATTTACCCGAATTTTGATAAAATCCGGGTTCCTATTTTTGCAACATGCCCTTCAGCATCCTTGCTTCCCATGGAAGTAATATGGATGAGGTATAGGTCTTTGGTAAACCATAGATGATAATGATAGACATTTGGCGCGTTATATTGCCCGCCATAATCGTGCTCATTGCTAACGCGAAATCTGCTCTGATCCCCATAATCATTCTCGCTTATAAGCCCTTCGACACTGTACAAGTGCAGGGAACCATATTGGTATGAACCGTTTAGGGCTTCGTAATCTGCAAATTTCTGCAGTTCAATGATTATCTGGGTATTGTTCAGGCCGGGGATGCTATAGACACAAATGCTATATTGACCTAATGACGAATCTACAATATTTGCATATTCTTCATCTGTTCGGCAATCAGTTCCATTGCTTATCTCGAATAGCTGACGATCTGATTCATTAAGATCGCTTGTCATTCCAAGTTGTGCCAGATCCTGCCCGTCAAGCACCAGCTCCAGGGTTCCTGATATTGCATGGGTTGTCGTCGGCACTGGCGGTGATTCCTGCACTGTTGAGCATCCTGCGGTAAGCATAAATAGAATTGTTAAAATTGCCAGTTTCATAATATCACCTTGACTGCGCGGCAGGATTTTCCTATTTTTAAATGTTCTCTCTTTTTTCATTATTCAAGCACATTCTCATCCATTAGTAAAAACAGGCTCAGCAGCCTTAGAAAGCTATTGTGAGCAACGGGACAAACAGCACTGGGCCGCCTTTCGCATCGCAAGGGAGGGGCGCATTAAAGCCTAAAACTCCGGAAATCCGGGATGTGGTTTAGTTGTTACTGTGTAATGATTAATTGACCGAAACATTTATAAACCCATGTTTTCTTTCATCTGCCATGCAATGCGATATTGTTGCACTGGGAGAAGACCTGGAACATTTGGTGGAGAAGTGGAGAGGCCGCGTAATCCTGGACCATAGTGTATTGCGTCTGGATCTGGATCGTGGTCTGCTGCCAAGCCATAACCGCAACTATGGAGATATTGGCAGGCAGGTACTGGAGGACCTGATGCTTTACCAGCTTTCTCTGCATAAGGTGATAGGGCGGGCAAGCGTTCTTCCGGTGAATGTTCAGGAATACCAGCACTTTCCTCCCCGGCTGGAGAAAATCAAGGAAGAGCTTGATGCCAACTCAAAGGGCATGCTGACACTGCCAGAGCCTGAACGTAGCAGGCTGCGGCGCGCAATAGATGAGTTTATGGGGGTATCCCGTGCGCCTGGAATGGACACACTTCTGGGAAACCAAAGGCTATTGCTGGCAATTGTGAAGCATGCGCACATACTGCAGAATTACATGGCAGCTCATCAGGAAGAGCATGGTGCTGATTATAAATCCATTGAGGACCCTATTAATCTCTATGCGCGGGCATATGATCTCCAGAACGGGGGCTCAGGCATGGTGAAGGACGCCCCGTACATCAGCGCAGCCATATATTTTGCATCCATTGGCGAGGACGTAAGGGTTTTTGCTCTTGACCAGAAATTCGGCAGGTACATGGACCACGCTGTCAGGTGCGCCATGAGCGGTGCAAGAAACGGATCGTTTTCACATCTTACGACATCCAGGATATCTGTCTTCTCAAAATCCGGCTCGGATAGTGGATTTAAGGAGTACTTTAACTTTTACAGGGGAGAGCCGAAGCTATTAGCAAAACCTTAATAAATCCCGGTTCATTTTGCCCCAGCATGAAGGGCAGGCTCATTGTTATCGAGGGGACTGATGCCTCAGGCAAGGGGACACAGGCCCGGCTTCTTAATGAAAAGCTTGGGAATTCCATGATAATCTCTTTTCCGCAGTATGATTCCTTCTTTGGGAAACTGGTCGCAGGTTATCTTAGGGGCGAATACGGAACTCTGGATGCCGTAAGGCCGCAGATGGCTGCCCTTCTGTATGCACTGGACCGGTTCGGCGCCAAGGAGATGCTCATTGAGGCGCTTGATGCAGGGAAGACAGTCATCCTTGACCGGTATATTGAGTCCAACCTTGCATATCAGGGCGCAAAGGACAGAAGCGCGGTCGCCTGGATAAGGGAGCTTGAATACGAGAGGTTCGGGATGCCAAGACCGGATGTTGTCATCTATCTTGATGTGCCTCTGCATGTTGCCGGCCGGCTGATAGAGGGAAGGCCAAAAAAGGGATATCTCGAAGGGGAGCAGAAGGATATCCACGAGATGGACCGGGGCTACCTGGCAAAGGTGGATGACATGTACAGGGAGCTTTCCAAGGAGCCCGGCTGGGTAAGAATCGAGTGCACCCGAAACGGTAAAATGCTATCCCTTGAGCAGGTTCACGAGCTGATTCTCAGGTCAATATAACCTGGAGCACATTGAATGCATATCCGGTTATGATTATTGCTGCAGTAACAACAGCAAAAAATGCTATTATGAGCCTGGTTTTCATCGCACGCTTTAGTATTATAGCCTCAGGCACACTCAGGGCGGCGGTTGCCATCATGAATGCAAGTGCAGTCCCGATAGGGACGCCCTTGTTGAAGAGGACGAGTGCAATGGGGACTATAGCTGCGCAGGACCCATACATGGGGACGCCGAGAAGTGCTGCCAGCGGGACTGAGAAATAGCCGCCGCTCTCAACGATGCCCTGGATGGTCTGGCCGGGCACATAGTTATGGATGGCAGCCCCAACAGCAATCCCTGCGACTATCCAGAGCCATATCCTTTTCACAATGGTCTTGGCCTCATTCAGGCCGAAATCAATCCTTTCCCTGACAGATGCGAAAACCCTGCCTTTTGAAGCCCCGGTCACGTCCCTTATCAGGTGTTTTTCCATTCCCAGCTTCCCTATGATCGCGCCGGAAATGATTCCAACGAGGAGGCCTGAAACTACATAGGCAAGCGTGATCTTCCAGCCGAAGAATCCGAGCATCAGGACAACAAGGTATTCGTTCACCAGGGGGGATGTGACAAGAAACGACATGGTAATTCCAAGGGGCACCCCTGCCTCAACAAAGCCCAGGAATACAGGGATGGATGAGCATGAGCAGAACGGCGTGAGCGCCCCGAAGACAGATGCGATGACATGGCCAACGCCTGCCCTGCTTCCCTTCAGCCAGGCCCGTACCTTTCGCTGCGGCAGGTATGTGCGGATAAACCCCACAGCGGCAATCATGGCAAACATCAGCACAATTATCTTGAGGGAATCTGCCACAAAGAATGAAAGAGATTCGGCCAATGAAGATCCGGATAATCCCAGGGCAGCTACAACCGTCTGCCCTATTGTGTCAAACATGGAGGAATGCGCAAATTATTAAAATATAAAGCTTTGGTTTTAGCGTAATTCTTTAGTATCCTGAAGCCATATTTAGAATATCTTGAAGTCCTTCGAGCACGTTCTTTTTGTTCAGACGGAGAGTTTGAATCACGGACAGAAGGAACGCAGTGGCATTTGCTCCTCTTCTGCTTCTTGAGCCGT
>JBDRAZ010000045.1:0-32168 GCA_043823195.1 archaeon | reverse complement strand
ACTCCGACGGAAATGGCCAGGAAGAAGCTACAGAAGAAGACCGCTGACAGAGACTGCAAACAGCATGCTGAAAAGAGGCATGG
This sequence comes from archaeon, assembly GCA_043823195.1. GTDB lineage: Archaea > Nanobdellota > Nanobdellia > Woesearchaeales > JBDRAZ01 > JBDRAZ01. The sequence goes on along the minus strand of JBDRAZ010000045.1, from coordinate 32,085 downwards.
GAGAAACATTGCGTGGCCGCACCGTCTGGCAACAAGCCAGACATTTCTACGCGAAATGCTTCACACACAACATATTATTGAGGTGCAACTGATGGAACTTGCAATCGAGCCATCGCACCTAAACATTTATAATACTGTTCTGCTTTCGCCGGGGTATGAAAGGGCACGTGATTTCCGGCGAATTTGACAAAATAATCGTCAGGCAGAAATCAGACCAGACAATAGAACTGGGCGACCTTCTTGTTGCACAGGGGAAGGATGAAAAGATAATTCTGCAGGCGTATGACCTGGTCTACGGCAGCCAGCTCTCGCAGCAGAACCTCGAGCTAATCTCCGGAATCAAGCTCGAGGAAGACAACGACCTTGAGATATTCGACAAGAACACCAGAAGCTACAAGATTGCCTACCTAAAGCCCCTTGTCACGATAAGGCAGGGCACTGCCAGGCTGTGCAAAACCCTGCCGGGCTTCTTCTCCGAGGTTAACGACGTGACCAAGGATGACCTTGACTTTCTCACCAAGCCCAAAAACCCCCTTCTTATGGGAAAGCTGAGATCCGGATCGCGCGTGCTTGACGTTGACATATATCTCCCGGGCGACAAGGTGCTTGCCCACCACATCCTGATCGCAGGAACCACCGGCCGTGGCAAGAGCGTCCTTGTAAAGAACCTGCTATGGAATACCATTGAGTCAGACTACTGCGGCATGCTTGTCCTTGATCCGCACAACGAGTACTACGGCACAAATGATGCCGGGTTAAAGGACCACAGTTCAAAGAAAGCAGTGTATTACACCTCAAGGGATCCGCCGCCCGGCACCCGCACACTTAAGATCAACCTGAAGGTTGTTAAGCCCGAGCACTTCTCGGGCGTTTACTTTTCAGATCCTCAGGTGCAGGCCATGACAGCCTACCACAGAAAATACGGCGAAAGATGGATCGAGGCAGTTATTCTTGAGCAGGCCCTGGAGGTCAATTTCCATGAGGGAACCCTCTCTGTCCTTAGGCGCAGGATGATGTCCCTTTTAAGCATTGACTGTGAAAAGAGCATTTCGCCCCGGGGCATATTTGACCTCCAGGCCGGCAGCAGCACGATTGAAGACATCTGTTCAGACCTGGAGAAATCAAAGGTCGTCATCATAGATACATCCGCATTTTCAGGCCAGGTTGAGCTGATCATCGGGAGCATCATCGCAAGCGAGATCTTCTCGAGGTACCGCTACTACAAACAGAAGGGGACCCTCAAGGACAGGCCGGTCATCTCAATCGTGCTTGAGGAAGCCCCGCGCGTGCTTGGCAAAGATGTCCTGGAAAAGGGCAGCAACATTTTCGAGGCAATAGCCAGGGAGGGGAGGAAATTCAAGGTGGGATTAACTGCCATTACGCAGCTGCCCTCACTCATACCGCGGCAGATACTTGCCAACATGAACACCAAGATCATCCTGGGGATAGAGATGAATCCCGAAAGGCAGGCAATTATTGAGTCAGCAAGCCAGGACCTCACAAGCTACAGCAGGAACATTGCATCCCTTGACATCGGCGAGGCAATCATCTCAAGCAACTTTGCAAAGTTTGCGGTTCCTGTCTCAATACCCCTGTTTAATGACATAGCCCGGGAAAAAAAGATTCCAAAAGACTTCAGCGGGATAAAACTAGAATGAGATTCGCACACATAGCTGACTGCCACGTTGGCGGCTTCAGGGAGCAGCTTCTGGCAGATGTAAGCGTAAGCGCATTCATAAGGGCAATAGACATCTGCATTGAGAAAAAGGTTGAGTTTATCCTGATCGCAGGCGACCTTTTCAACACATCCCTTCCCTCAATTGATGTCCTGAAGACCGCAGTACGAAAACTGAGGGAACTCAAGCAGCATGGCATCGCGGTTTATTACGTTGCCGGAAGCCACGATTTCTCACCCTCCGGAAAGACTGTTCTTGATGTCCTTGAGGAAGCGGGTTTTTGCCACAATGTGGTTAAGGGCAGCGTGCAGGACAACAGGCTCGTCCTGGCCTTCACGCAGGATCCGAAGACCTCTGCAAAGATTACCGGCATGATCGGAAAGAAGGGCATGCTGGAAAAAAGCTTTTACGAAAGCCTGGACAAGGCAAACCTCGAAGAGGAGCCGGGTTTCAAGATATTCATGTTCCATACAGCTCTTACAGAGCTTAAGCCCGCTGAGCTGTCAAAGATGGACTCTGCCCCGGTCTCGCTCCTTCCAAAGGGATTCAGCTATTATGCAGGCGGCCATGTCCACTCAATAATCCAGCAGGAGCTTCCCGGGAGAAGCCCCATAGTATATCCGGGGCCGCTTTTCCCCCACAACTTCGCAGAGCTCGAGAAACTGAAATACGGCGGCTTTTTTATCTACGATGAAGGCAGGCTCGAACGGATTGACATCAAGCTTAAAGCAGCCCATTCAATAATAGTTGACTGCAGCAACAAACCTGTAAATGCCGTGCAGGAACTTCTCAGCAAAGAGACCGAGGGGGATTTCACTGATATGATTGTCCTGATAAGACTGCACGGGATACTTGAGTCAGGCAAACCATCTGAGATAGACTTCAAGGAGCTGTTCAGGAAATTCTACGACAAAGGCGCATACTTTGTGATGAAGAACACAAACGCCCTCGCCTCAAAAGAGTTCCAGGAAATCGTTGTGCAGCCCGGCTCAGTCCAGGACGTGGAAAACGCCCTGCTGGAGGAGCACCTGGGGCAGACTAAGGTAGAGGGATGGGATATTGAGAAGGAAAGAGAAACAACAAAGGTGCTCCTTGACGCACTCGCGCTCGAGCGTGAAGAGGATGAAAGGGTTGCCGATTTTGAGAAGAGGATTAGGCAAGAGGCTGAAAAGATTCTCAAGATCTGATCCCGTTCCTCACATAATCCATGACCTGCCCGCAATCCGCCTCAACAGACCCCATTGCAAAGTTCTTCTTCCCGCCGCCGCGGCCTCCGAATTCCTCAGTCAGTTTTTTCAGCATTACTGACGCATCCAGACCAATGTCCTCGCTGGTCATAAGCATGACGCTGAGCCCCTTTTCAGTCTTATTGAGAAAACAGACAACAGTTTTCCTGGACATCTGCCTATTGCCCTGCTTTATGAGCAGCTGGCTGTCATAATCCTCGTATTCACCGTGAATGAGGTTTATTCCGTTGACCACTTCTTTTTCATTATCAACTGCCTGCGACCTGACCTGGGCCTTGAGCCTCTCAACCTCCTTTTTGAGGTTGACAACAGCCTTAAGCGCAGTATCCGTCTCAGTGCCAAGGGCACAAAGCAGTTCCCGTGCAAGCCGGGACAACCCAAACAGATCGTCACTAATATCAACCTTGAATCGAATTTCCCAGCGGTCCTTTCCCAGCGAGTTGAACTTTGTCACCAGGAACCCGCCAACCTCCGTTGTGTTGGCTACGTGCTTGCCGCTGCACGCAGTATGGTCATAATCCCCGATATGGACAAGCCTTACAGTTGCTGAGGTAATCCTCTCAATCTTTATCCTGATATCGTCCCGCTCCCTTGCATCCTGAATCGTAATGTCCTCAGTTCGGACATCAAGGTTTTCATGAATAATTCCATTAGTTTTTTGTTCAGCCTCGAATACATCAGACCATCTCACCCTTTCTGAAAAGATATAGAGCGATGATTCAGTTTCATCAAGCTTGATCTTGTCAAGCCTGATTCCTGTAATGTTTTCAAGTGACTTAAAGAATATATGCTCTCCGGTGTGCATGCGTGCCAGTGTATCGGGCATATCCGCTGTAAATCACAAATCCTATTTAAAATCATTGAAAATCTTTCTGTAAGTCTCACCGCCGTATTCAGATGATGAGTCGCCTGCAACCAGCCTGACAACCAGCAGCATGACGAGCGCCGAAATGAAAAACCCCTGGAACTTATCGTTTTCAAGGAAGAGGAGTGCATCAGGAAGCTCACCGCTGGGATCCGCTGCGATAAGAAACGCAGTAAGGACAAGGAAAAACGTTATCCCGATAAGCGATCCAAACCACGAGAATGTGCTGCTGCGGTTAAACACAATGGTGCCAATAATCGTATTGATGACAAGGATTATTGATACAATCAGAATGAATCGGGTGATAGTCGGATAGACATTGGCAACCATGATATTGATAATGATTATGGGTATCAGGTTATAGTGCTTGGCGAAAGCCTCCTTTCCGCTCCCCAAAGCAGATGTCAGTATCAGTGCCATGACAAGCGCAACAATGTATATTGCAACTATTGGCATCGCCTTATTAATTATGACCACAGGGTCACGGTTAGGCAGCAGGTCCTGGGTTACATGGACAACAACAACTGTCAGTGAAAGGGCAATGGCAACAACAGCAGCCCCCTTATTTGCCTCTCCCAGCACCTTTGATTTTGAGAGCATTGCATAGAATATAATAAAGAGCAGAAGGAACGGAAGCATCACCTCAGATATCCCCCAGGATTCGATTAATTCTGTGAATCTCTCAAGGTTATATGCATTCATGCTGTCAATTCAGCGCAGATAGTTAATAAAGATTACTGCCCGTAATGCCTTACAATATCCTTCCAGCCATCGGGCTTTATGTAGCATGGTGTTCCTTCCCCTGCTGCCCTATCCTGCACATCTGGATTAGAAGAATAAATGACAAATTCAGTATCAGGAAAATCAGCTACATGATCACGCAATCTGAAGCAATCCCCTTCCAATCCGTCAGAAACAACAAGATCATAATGCTCCCCTGCAAGCATCCCGATGGCCGCATCAGCCCCCATCACTGCATCTACTTCAGGGCATAGATGACGTGCAAACTGCTTTTCAAGGAGGCACATAACAGGAGCGTCATCCTCAACAACCAGCATCCGGTTTATTGTCATGTTATGAAGAGAAAACTCCGCCCTTTATAAAGTTTACTACTCGGGGATGACAAAAAACACAATTAAGACGCTGCAGAGAATTATGCTAGGGGCTCTTCCGGAGCATTGTTCTGGGGAAGGGGATCGCATCCTTAATGTTGTCAAGTTTGCACAGCCACGACACAACCCTCTCTACACCCAACCCGAATCCTGAGTGCGGGACGCTTCCGTATCTCCTTAGATCAAGGTACCAGTCATAGCTTTCAGGCTTTTCGCCCTCTTTTTTCAGAGCCTCAGTAAGGCTGTTAAGATCGACATCCCTCTGGCTTCCGCCGATTATTTCCCCGTAGCCCTCAGGGGCAAGCATGTCAAAGCAAAGTGCTGTCTTAGGGTCCTTTGGGTCAGCAGGCTTATAGAAAGCCATGATCTCCTTAGGATAGTGCGTCACAATCAGCGGCCTGTCAAAGTGCTTCATTATCTTGTCTTCCTCAACTGTCCGAAGGTCCTTTCCCCATGGAATATCCAGGCCATCCTTCTCCTTCAGAATCTTGAGCACCTCAGTATATGTCTTCCTGTAAAACGGCGCCTTGATCTTCTTAAGCTTGGCAATATCCTGGCCCAGGATCTCAAGCTCAGATGCATTTTTTTCAACAACCTCTTTGACAATAAACGCTACCAGCTCCTCGCCCTGTTTGGCAAGGCCGTCAAGGTCCATCCAGGCAGTCTCAACCTCAGCCATCCAGAACTCTGAAAGATGCCTGGAAGTCTTTGACCTTTCTGCACGAAAGCACGGGCTTATGCAATAGATTTTTTCAAGCGCAAATACCGCAGCCTCTGCATAGAGTTGCCAGCTCTGGGTGAGGTAGGCCTTGTCATCGAAATACTTTACAGTAAAGAGGGTTGAGCCGCCCTCGCAGGCGTTTGGAGTGAAAATCGGCGGCGGCATCTCATGGTAGCCGCTGCCCCTGAAATGGCTGTCAATTGCACCGAACACAGTGCTCCTGACCTTCATCACGGCAGTAAGTTTCCTGCTCCTCAGCCAAAGGTGCCTCTTGTCAAGCAGGAACTCAGTGCTCTGGTCTTTGGTGATCGGATACGTCTGGGATTCGCCAACAACCGTTAGTTCCTTAACATCAACCTCAAATCCGGTCACAGCCCGTTTATCCTCTTTTATGGTGCCTTTAACCAGGAGGCTGGTCTCAATGGCAGATTTCTCAGCATCCTTCCAGACACTCTCACTAACACTCTCCTGCTTAATAACAAGCTGGATTATGTTGGTTGAATCCCTAAGGACTATAAACCTGATCTTGTTAGAACCGCGTTCCCTGTAAACCCAGCCTCGCAGCTCAACTGTTCCCTTTCCCTTCTTAATAGCGTCCTGTATTGAGATATATGCCATCTGACTACCGCGCAGCGATCAGTACTCAGAGGACATATAAAAAGGTTTTGGCAGATAAATGCCGTCATTTTATTCCGGATAACAAACAAAGCCATGCATAAAATCACAACTTTTTTATAATAACTAAAATAATTATGCCACATATGGCAGAACTTGACGAAAAGGATCTGAAGATTATGGAGGTCCTCAAGAACAATTCAAGGCTCTCGAGCCAGCAGATATCAAAGACAACCGCAATACCGATTACTACTGTCCATAACAGGATCAAGAAGCTTGAAAAGAGCGGGATCATAAGGAAATACACAGTGGTCTTTGACAATAAGAAGCTGGGCAAGAACCTGTCTGCCTATATTCTTACTACTGTCGATTATGCCGGACTGAAAAAGGAGAAGATGTTCCAGGATGAGCTCGCAAGGCGAATCAGGAACCTGCCCCTCGTTGAGCAGGTCAGCATCCTGGCCGGCCAGGTAGATCTCCTTATCAGGGTCAGCACCAGCGACATAAATGCCCTGAACAGGTTTATAATCAGGGAACTCAGGAATATCCCCGGAATTGACAGGACCCAGACACTTATCGTCCTGGAAGACCTTGCGGATAACTAGGGCTCGAGCCTTTCGGGGTCCCTTGGGAACAGGACTGCTTCCCTGATGTTTTCGAGGTTCAGGAGCTGCTTCGTCAGCCTTTCAATCCCGATGGCAAACCCGCCGTGCGGCGGAACACCGTACCTGAAAAATTCCGTGAACCATTTTACGCTCTCGGGGGTCATGCCCTTGTCCCTGACGTGCTCCATAATCTTGTCATACCTGTGCTCGCGCTGGCCGCCTGAAGAAAGTTCAACTCCCCTGAAGTTCAGGTCAATGCTCCTTGCCCACTTCGGGTCCTCATCCACAAACATGACGTAAAAGGGCTTGATCTTTGACGGGAACCGGTTAAAAAAATAAAACTCACACCCGTACTTTTTCTTTACATATTCCCAGAGCAGCCCTTCTGCCTCGGTATCAAGGTCACCATCGCACTTCTTGCCCATCTCTGCAAGAATCTCGTATATCTTAGGGAAGCGTAGCTCCGGGAATGGTGTTTTCGGAACCGTGACTTCAACACCAAGCGTCTGAAGGTCTCTTGAGCATCTCTCCCTGACCGTTGTGAGCGCTGAAACAATCAGTGCTTCCTGGGCACGCAGAAGTTCAGACTCGTCCTTGATGAAGGCCTGCTCAACTGCACAGGCCCGGTGCTCACAGATATGCTTTGTAGTATGTGACTTCTCAGCCCTCCAGCTTGGGCCGATGTCATATAGCTTTTCAATGCCTCCGGCAATAGTCAGCTGCCTGTGCAGCTGCGGATCCTGCCTGAGGAAGGCCTGGGTTTCATAATACTGGATCTTGAAGACCTCGCTCCCGGACTCAGATGCGGCCCCCATTATGCACGGGGTAAAAACCTGGATGTATCCGTTATTCTGAAGCCACTTTTCCATGCCGGCAACAAGCGCCGACTGGACATTGAATATCGCCCGGTTCCTTGGCTTCCTCAGGTCCAGGCACCGGTAGTCAAGCCTCTTTGAAAGCGCTGTCTCAACCCCTTTTTCTGCAACGGCGATCGGCAGTGAGGGCTCGGACTTGCTCAGCACCGTGAGGCCTTTCAGCAGGATCTCAACACCCGCCTTTGCCTGCTTGCTCGCCTTGACAACCCCATCAACTGAAATTACCGTCTCCTGCTGGAGCCTGGGTATCTCATCAAACAAAGAGCTGTCCACGTCATTCTTGGGCGCAACAACCTGCACCATCCCGCTCTCATCACGAAGCACGATGAACTTGATGTTGCTCATGTCTCTGATGTCGTGAATCCATCCCGCAAGTGTAATCTCTTTGTTGTCCAATTCAGGTTTAACTTCCTTGATTAGTACTCGTTCCATTTTAGAGGGGGTTTAGCGCGTGCCTTTATATAGTTTTTCCAAGAAACCTGGTCTTTCGCCATGCAAAAATTTAAAAACCCGGGCATCCTGATTATCTCCTATGTATATGTATAAGACAAAAGAGGTGCTTAGTTCTCCGTATAGGCTTTACACACGGATAGTCCGCCATGAGCGCAACATATGGGAATCTGTAAAGTACGTGGTGACAATCTACGCAATATTCTATTTGCTTTCAATTGTAATCGAGACCCTCACTGGCTCGCTCTCCATAATAAGGCTGTACGCCCTGATATACACACCAGTCATCCTTGTCTTCCAGATCCTTGTCTTTCATGCAATAGGATACCTGTTCAACAACCAGGAGACCCTTGAAAGCAGTGCACAGATTGTCATGTACTCAGCGATACCTGTCATGGTGGGGCTTGCCTTCGTCTCCCTCCCCTTCGGGGTCCTTATACTGTTGGTCTCAGAGGTATACAGGCTGATCCTGCTGATAAACGGCCTTACAATCATCCAGAAACTGCCCTACCTGCGCTCGATCCTGATTGTGGCTGTGTTTACCGCCATAATTTCGCTCGTAAACTTCTTTCTATTCAGTTCGATTATCACGCCCTAGTATTTCCCGGAGACCTTCCTGTAAGCCTCCCTGAACGGGATTCCCTGCTTCACAAGCTCATATACCTCCTTTGTTGCATACAACTCCGCAGTGCAGGCCTTCTTGGCCTTGCCCCGGTCTATCCTTAGGTTTTTCACCACAGAAGTCATAATCTGCAAGCAGTCCCGGGTGACCCCAAGCCCACTCATCAGCGGTTCCTTTGTCAGCTGCAGGTCCCTGTGGTAGCCCGATATCAGGTTGGAGACAATTCCCTTCACCTGTTGCTCATAAGAAGACACAACATGGTATTTGGCCCTTACAAGCTCCAGGACATCCGGATTTTTCTTATGCGGCATTATTGAGCTTCCTGTGCAGAACTCATCAGGCAGCTGGAAGTAGCCGAACTCCGGCATCGTGAACAGTATCAGGTCTGATGCCATCTTGTTGAGGTCCAGCATAACCTGTGAACAGCAGTGCAGCACATCCGCCTCAAACTTTCCGCGGCTGTTCTGCACATAGACCGGATTCTGGACCTTGCTGAATCCCAGTATCCTGGCAGGCAGCGCCCGGTCAATATCAAGGGGCACCCCATACCCGGCACCGCCGCCAATAGGCGACTGGAAGACCCGTTTCCTGACATGCTCCATGAGAGCAGCATTATCCCTCATTGAATCAGCAAAGCCTCCGGCCCACATTGCCACAGACGACGGCATGGCTTTTCGCGTATGCGTATAGCCCGGAATCTCGCAATCATCAAGCCGGTCAAGTGTTTTGGTGAATTCATCACATAAAGCAATTATGTCCTTCTGCTGCTCATCTGCATAAAGGCGCAGGGCAGCAACAACCTGATCATTCCTTGAACGGGCAGTATGTATTTTCCTGCCAAGGTCCCCAAGCGTTTTGGTAAGCTGGTTTTCAATGGCCGTGTGGCAGTCCTCATCTTCAGGCATGATCTCAAGATCCATGGCAATGATCCCGTTAAGTGCTTCAACAATTCGTGCAAGCTCTTCCTCATTAAGTATGCCCGCCTCCTTCAGCATTTCTGCATGGGCAATCGACGCCCTGCAGTCATGCTTCACAAGTTTCCTGTCCAGCAGGTAGTCATTGCCGACAGTGAACATTTCAACTTCCCTGTTTATGTCATATCCCTTATCCCATAGCTTCATTCCAATCCCTCTTCATGGCCAAGGCCAAACATTATGTTCATATTCTCAATAGCCTGTGATGATGCCCCCTTCATGAGATTATCAATAACAGATACAATAACAAGTGATTCGCCCTTCTGGGCAAATCCGCCGATTCGGCAATACGGCGTATCAGTAATCCCCTTGGCATCTGGGATTCCGTCAACAACCTCTGTGAAAGACCTCGCATAGAACCTGTACTTGTCCGTTATGTCAGCCCTCCTCATCTCCTGCTTCAGCTTCAGGTGTGCCGTGCACATCAGCCCCTTAAACACATCAACAACATGCGGCGTGAAATCAACACTCATGCCCATAATCATCTGAATCTCTGCCAGGTGGAAATGGTCTGTTAATGAATAGGCTATTATATTCTCCTTATAGTCATATGGCGGATTCTTGCCCCCTCCCGAATACCCGCTTATGCAGTCGAACACGCAGGAGTCTATATAATCCTTAAGCGGATATGCAGACAATATGCAGGCCGTCGCATAGCAGCCCGGATTTGCCACGAGCCTTGATGCCTTAATCGCATCCTTGTTAATTTCTGGAAGCCCGTAGGTTGCAGACAGGCGGTTATCGCTGGACAGGTCAATAACGCGGCAGGCAAGCTTCCCAGAAATATGCTTTGCATTTCCATGCGGCACTGCCAGGAATACAACGTCCAGCTTATTCAGATCTGGGACCGACAGCTCTGAAAATACTAGATCAGTCTGCAGCCCCAGTACATTCTCTGCGCGCTTGCCTGCATGTGACGTGCTTACAGCCAGGTTAACATTAACTTTAGGGTGCCTAAGCAAAAGGCTGAGCAGGACTGCACCCGCATTGCCCGATCCGACAACACCGGCATTGATCATAGCATAGTCCTCTCCAGCCGGTTCACATCCCCAATAATTGGAGAAATGCATTCAGTATCAATGCCTTTCCAGAAAATGTGCCATTCCTGTTTTTTCACCATGCCATCGCATACATTGCAGTAAAAGCTGTTGGCCGGATTATCAGGGTCTGCACGCCATACCAGTGCCGGATACTTCTTGGCCAGCTGCGCCCATAAGCTCTTTCCGAGGCCGGTGCCCTGGCAGAACTTTGCCGTTGCAAACTTGTCCAGATAGGGAACACCATTGACATCCTTAATAATTGCTACAGCCTCATAATCCTGTTGGTAAAAGACTTCTCTGAATTCTGAACTGAAATAGTCTTCAGCAAGAACCTTGTCGAAGGCATCCTCAAGCAGCTTCCTGAGCCTGGCCTTATCCAGCGTCTCAATATCGCCTGTGGCTTCAATCTTATGGAACTTTATATATGTGCCCCTGCCCTTGATCGTGAACATCTCCTTCAACAGATCCATCGCAGATGTAATCACAACAGCGCAGCCGGGCTTCTCCCTCAGAAACTCAGTTATTTCCCTTACCTTCAGCAGCATACCGCCGCTTAGCTGGCACCCGTTATCTGATATATTGACAAAGGGGATCACCCGGCCTTTTTCATCCAGTATTCCGCCGGTCTCAGTGAGCAGGATAAACTTCATGGGGGATATTGCCTTAACAAGCTCCCTGGCTGCTGTGTCTGCGTTGACATTTAGTTTTGTTTTGCCATCAAGGCCCAGCGGATTCAGTATAGGGGTGCAGCCAGCGTCCAATGCCTGGGCAATTGGCAGCGTATCAATGCCCCTAACCTCTCCCACACATCCCAGTCCCGGTTTTTTTGTGCACCGGAACACGCCTGCCACATTTTTTGCTGCGCCCCCCTTTGACTCAATTTTCTCCACCAGCTGCTGTGACAGGCTGTCAAACACCTCTTCAACTATCTTCATGTCTGCTGCTGTCGTAATCCGCAGGCCATCCACCTTTTTTGAGGTCAGCCTGCTGTCCAGCGCTGACCCTGCCCCATGCACAATAATGGGGTAAATGCCGAGGCCGTTAAGGTACGCGATATCTTCCGCAATGAGATCCATATGCTTCTCAAGGGTTGCACCGCTGATCTTGACAACTGCAAACTTGGACCGGGGCAGGTTTTGAAACAGCTTCAGAAATATCCTGAACTCCCTCTGCTCGGTTTTTTCAAGAAATTCAACAATTTGCTTCATGTTAGCATCCCCACGAATGCATCCCGGGCCTTCTTCAGCTCAGAAACCTCCACATACTCATCAGGGGCGTGCGCCTGGTCTATGTCCCCTGCCCCGAACACCTGGGCAGAGATGCCCTTCTTTTGGAACAGTGCTGCCTCAGTCCAGAAATCAGCTTCGGGGCCTGTGCTGGATATGAGCGGCGGCTTTTCAGTAAGGCAGCTGACCTTTGCCTTATTCCCCGCCAGATCGTACACCATATCCCTGGCAGGGCCGTAAGACCTGTAGGACACAGTAAATGTGCATGCTGACGGAACCGTGTTGGCTGCAGTCCCTCCCAGGATTGTCCCTACATTGAATCCCGCCTTCTGGAATTTTTCAATCAGCTTGGCCGCCTCAACGATCACGTTCTTCTTTGCCAGGGAAGAATGGGCACTGCAGCCGCTTATCTTTATCTCGTACGCGCTGTATCCCTTATGCCTGCTTACATACTGAAGGCGGGTTGGCTCGCAGATTATCGCTTTTTTTATGCCCGCCGCATATGAGGGCTCAAGGAAGTCTGAAACGCCGGTTGTAATCCCGGCTTCCTCATCATAGCTGAATAGCAGCATTACATCCTTAGGTACGCAGGAAGCCGCAGCCATAAGAAGGGCATATATGTTGCCCTTTGTGTCCGCAGTTCCAAGCCCGTACGCCCTGCCGGCCCTGAGTGTAAGCCCAACTGGGTCAAGGGTCCAGCCGTCGCCGGGCGCAACCGTATCCATGTGGCAGTTTATTACGAGTTTTGGGTCACCGAATTTTGCCAATATGTTTCCCTTGTCCAGCCTGCCCTGGATCTCAATATATGCATCCGTGTTTTTCCGGAGGAATCCGGCAATCACCCTGATGATTGCCTCATAGTTCCCCGAGTAGCTGTCGATCAGCAGATCACTTAATAGTTCCATTTCCAATCAGCTTTGCAAGTATTGCCTTTTGAACATGCAGCCGGTTTTCAGCCTCATCATATACCAGCGACCGTTCTGAATCAATGACCTCATCTGTTGCAACAACGTTTCGCCTGACCGGAAGGCAATGGCTGAAATATGTCCTGCTTCCAAGCTTATCAGGACTCACAATCCAGTCCTTATGCAGATCATGCACATCCTTTTGGAAACGTCCATATTGGGACAGCGCACCCCAGCTTTTTGCATAGACAAAGTCCGCATCCTTCAGTTCAGACATATCATGCACAACGGAAAAATCTGCGCCGTTATTCTTGCAGTTCCGCTTCATCTGGCAAAGGTAGCTGCTGTCCAGGCCGTAGCCTGGCGGATTTGCAACAACAACATCCATCCCAAACATGCTGGCAACAATCCCGGCTGAGTTTGCAACAGCATTGTTAAGCGGCTTCGGGTGGTATGCCCAGGTCAGAACGAACTTCTTGCCTTTGGGTTCACCGACCCTCTCTTTAATGGTCTTCATCATGGCCAGTGCCTGGCACGGGTGTGTTATTGTCTCCATGTTGATAACCGGCTTATCAGACCACCGGGCCATATTGCGAAGAACAAGGTCTTTCTTGTCCTCGTCCCAGTCCTTGAAGCTCGGAAAGCACCTTACAGCCAGGGCATCAGCATACCTGCACAGGACTTTGGTTGCATCCTTCAGGTGTTCCTCAGACTCACCGTCCATTGCTGCCCCCTCATTTACCTCAATCCCCCATGACGATTTTCCTGGCTCAAGGCAGATTGTGTGGCCCCCCAGCTGGTGCATCGCAAGGTCAAAACTGGCCATTGTACGGGTGGATGGGTTAAAGAACAGTGTCACCAGGGTTTTCTTGCGCAGCTGGTTCCCATAGGGATTTGCCTGAAACCTGCCGGCCAGACCAATAAGCTCTTCAAGTTCCTCCCGGCTAAAATCCTCAACCGCCAAAAAGTGTTTCATAGCATCAACCTCAGGGCATTAAGCTTTATGAAACCCTTTGCATCGGTCTGGTCATACCCGCCGGGCTTGTCCATGCTCGCGATATCCCCATTGTACAGCGACTTATCAGACTCGCGGCCAGTCACAATGACATTGCCCTTGTACAGCGTGAGGTATACCTTGCCATCCACGTTTTCCTGGCTCTTGTCCACAGCGGCCATCAGGAACTCCATCTCCGGACTGAACCAGAATCCGTTGTAGATAAGTGTGGCGATCTTCGGCATCATGGCATCCTTAAGGTGGCACACCTCACGGTCCAGCGTAAGCCCCTCAAGGTCAAGGTGGGCTTTTAATAGGATTGTACCGGCAGGGGTCTCATAGACGCCGCGAGATTTCATGCCCACAAAGCGGTTCTCGACAAGGTCCACTCTTCCGACTCCGTTCTCAGCACCCAGCTTATTAAGCATCTTGAACAATTCAAGTGGTCCTTCAGCCATGTCTCCGGTAGTTTTGTTAATAACCTTTACAGGTGCCCCTGCCTTGAACTCGATCACGATCTTTGTTTCCTTGTCAGGCGCATCCTTGGGTGAGGCGGTCTTCTTGAACATCTCAGGCTTCGGCTCGAAAGCGGGGTCCTCAAGCTGTCCGGCCTCGTAGCTTATATGCATGATGTTATCATCCATGCTATACGGCTTTTCTGCAGTTGAACTAACGGGAATCCCGTGTTCCCTAGCATAGTTTATCAAATCAGTGCGTCCCTTGAACGTTTTCAGGAAACCTGGATCCTTCCATGGGCTGATTATTTCGGCGTCAGGCATCAGCTTCAGATAAGCGAGTTCAAATCTCACCTGGTCATTGCCCTTGCCGGTTGCGCCGTGTGCAACACACTTTGTCCCTTCCTCCTTTGCAAGCTCAATCTGCTTTTCTGCAATAATGGGTCTGGCAAGCGACGTTCCGAGGAGGTACTTGCCCTCATAGACAGCATTCGCCTTTAGCGCCTGGAAAACATATTTTTCGATGAACTCCTTTTTCAGGTCTTCAATGTACACTTTGGAGGCGCCTATTTTCAATGCCTTTTCCTTTGCCGCCTCAAAATCCTCATCCTGTCCCACGTCAGCGATATAGCAGACTACTTCATATCCCTTGTCAAGCAGCCACTTAAGTATGACTGATGTGTCAAGCCCTCCGCTGTAAGCCAATATTGTTTTCATAATAATCACCGCACCTACGGGATAGGCTGCAGTTTATATGCGTAGTGACCGCAGCAGAACAATAACATACATAATTGTCACATATGGAACAAAAGTATCATATAGAACAAATCAGTTACATTTATAAATATAAATGTGTTTTTGCAGGTAAATGCCAACAACAACTGAACTGACTGAGGAATACATCCGAAGGCACCCAAGCATCCAGGACTGCCTTGCAAAAGGCCTTGTCAACTACAGCTCTCTCGCCAGGCTGATCTCCGGCTCAATCAGCTCCAGGAAAAAGACAACAAAGGAGGCAATACTCATTGCCGCCCGGCGCTATCGTGACAAGATTGCCCAGTCGCCAAAAAACGAGCAGAAGATAATCCGGCTCCTCGGGGAGTCTGAGCTTGAGATAAAGAACAGGATTTTTGTCATGGTTGTTGACAGAAGGTTCAGTGACAGATTGCTTAAGCTGGAAAAAGAGGTCAAGGAAACAGGCGGGATTTTCTACATGATCGACGGGGTAAGTGTCGTAACCATCGTATCGTCTGAGAAGTATTACGCTAAGGCATCCCGCCTGTTCGCGCCAGTCAAAACAGAAAGGGACCTTGTGATGATCATACTGAAAACCTCTGAAGACATAGAGACGATTCCAGGGGTCATGGGATACCTCTACTCGCTGTTCATGGGCTACGGCATCAATATAGTTGAAACACTTAGCTGCTGGACAGACACGATATTTGTTGTCAGCGAAAAGGATCTGGCTGCAGCGCTGAACCTGCTTAAGTTTTAAAGATGCAAGAGTCTTGAATCACGTATCGGTGATCTGTGTTCTTCTGCGGGTGGCTGTAATGGCCGCCAGCCCGTGTCTTCTATAGTAATCTTTAAATACCATTCCGCAGTAACAATAAAGACAAGTATGAAATAATTGGGAAGTGTGGAGATCATATCGGGCTGACTGCAGGTCTGGACACGTGCGTATTGGATGTGTTCCGTCACGAGCAGATTGAGAGATATGGCCGTACACTGGGACCAGAATATTTGGATGTACTGAACGCCTCAGGTGAAAAGACAGGACGAATAAAGCTCCGCGACCTGGTTCACGAATACGGCGATCCCCACGGAGGGTTCCATGCCCACGTTTTTACTGTTGAAGATGGCGTTACTTACTGGATCATGCAGATCAGAGCCTCAAAGGACCTGCACAGCGGTGTCCTCGACACGTCAGCTGCAGGTCACTACAGCGCAGGCCAGAGGTATTCAGAAGGCACACAGGAAGCCGGGCAGGAAATTGGGCTGGAATTTAGAGTTACGGACTGCGCTGATTGGGGCGAAACGTCATGTACGACACCGACGAAAAATCAGGAAAAAGAGACCATGAATTCCAGGATGTTGTCGCTTACAGGTGCGACCGGCCGCTGGGCCGGTATGCTATTGACCCGACAGAGGTCCTGGCTCTTGCCAAGGTTGATGTTGAGGCATTCGATGATCTCTGTCGAGGCACTGTAGACAAGATTAGGCGTGTGGAAGCAATTGCTGCCGATAAAGGGCAGATAAAAAAGGCAACCCTAAGCCTGACAAGAAACAATATAGCAAGAGCCTGGCGCGACTATCTCTGGAAAACAGCACTGTTCCTTGACATGATTGCAAACGGCCAGCAACCCCCTGAAAGGCCGTACAGGTTTGAGGTTACCGGGTTTCTCTAGCGTGTCCGGCCCAGTTTCTCAATTCGGGATTCAACATGCCCCTCATCAGGCCGATGCTTGTGGCATAGGTTTCAGTCGGCTTCTGTTTATTCCGGTCATAGAACGGCTGGAATGCTTCAATCGATGCAGTAACTGGTACACCGGTTTCTGCAACTGCTTCCAGATGCTTAAACAGCGGAG
The DNA here is from genome assembly GCA_043823195.1 of archaeon. Classification (GTDB taxonomy): domain Archaea; phylum Nanobdellota; class Nanobdellia; order Woesearchaeales; family JBDRAZ01; genus JBDRAZ01. Next base: position 15,115 of record JBDRAZ010000045.1, on the reverse strand, counting down.
TTATTGAATAAGAGTCATCCCCCAAAAAGGTCCCTTTGCCATTATATCCCGGCGGCCCCAGCGATTTTGGATCCTGCACATGAACGTGATAAACCATGCATGGGGTATCCCTCAAAGTCTTAATAGGATCATCGCCAGAGCCAACAGTAGCCTTCACATCCATCATGGCTGCCATCTGCCCGCGCTTGCTGAGCGGCAGCAATCCCTGGGTCATCCCTACAAGATAAGCAATCTGCATCAGATCGTATCCAAAAGTAGTCTCACCATCGGCACCTTGTTTTTTGGTTAACCTCTCCAATGCAATAGTAGAACCGGTATCGTCATCGCTGATTATACTGTTGAATACACTGGCAGCATTATACATAGCCTGCTCAAGCGACATGCCACCTTCCATGCTTCTCTGAAGGGGTGAACCCCACACAGCAACCAGCGGGTCGTCAGCAGTGATATTCCCGCGCCCTCTAAGGTCTGCAGCATACCCCAATACCTCATTAACATAATCAGCTGTTGTTACGCGCCGCTTTAGCGGCTCAGCGGTGAGGTGAGGCCCGCCATCGATATGATACCCCTCCGGCCCGAAGATCTTGTCCCCGCCGGCAAGGAGCCAGTGAATTCCTGCTAATCTGACTTCCTTCTCCTGCAGGTAATCATGCCTTCTGGCGCGTTCGTCGGCACCAATCATAGTGACAGGAACACCCTCGGTAAAAGGCGCAAGCTCAATGTCCGCACCGATGTTATGCGCATAATCAACAACTTTATAGAAATCCATCCCCTCAAGCAAAGCGAAAAGTTCAGTGCATACGGACAGTCTGACTGGCATTGTTATCATCCCCCAATGTTTTCAGGGTAATACCACTAGCTGGTTAATATAGTTTTCGCATTGAGGTACATTGCTGACCAGAGCATCCCTTCGTCAGCAAAATAGAAAGGAGACCTATAAGGCTTGCCTGAGCTGTCAAAGACCTCCACATAGGTCCTGTATTTCTCAATGGTTTCCCCATATTTCCGCAGGTATGCTTGTGCAAGTTTGCGGTCGATTTTCATCACAACATCAATGTACGCCTGCCCCAGGTGCATCCAGATGGCATCAGCCTCATAATTCCGGGCAAACACGCTCTCCCAGATCATCTTCTGTCGCGAATCCCGGTTGTGATAGTATTTCATCGGAAAAGGCTTGTCCAATCCACGCCCCCTCAGCGTATCAACTGCTGACCTGATCATCTTCTCTGAACCAAACACGCCGCTCCAGAAGGGAAAGACATTTGCATCGCCGGTAATCATCTTTTTCCCGGACAGGTCATCGATAAAGCATCTGCCGTTCCAGAAATTATCCTTGATGATTTTCTTGTGGTCAAACCTTGCCTTTCCCAGCCCCAGCTTCTCGGCGTTCCCGGCAGCCCATGCAGCCATGACATTGTCATAGCATGCTGAATCACGGATGGCGTGGTCCCGCATTGATGAGAAATGTGTGTTGCGCTTAACCAGGCCATCCTCACCAACAACAACACTATGGTAATCACAAACCATTCTCTTCAGAAATTCCCTGTAAGGCTCAATATCAAATCCGGCTGCAACCAGGCCGTGCAGGAGAAAAGCAAGTGAATCGGGCGCATAGCATGGAAAATCAAAGGGCCGCCCCCGGGGGTCAATCGCCGTTGTTATTTTGTTGTTCTTGCTAAAAACGCCCAAAGCATATTGATACGTTCGCCTTACCTTATCCCCATAACCAAGATTCATCAGCGCCCCACAGCAAAGCCCGAAATCCCGGGTCCAGAACTCAGAAAAGTTGCCAAGGCTCGTCTGGAAATATCGACCGTTCCAGCAGGCCTCAACAATCTGCCTGCAGATATGTCCGGCACTTCCGCCGAAAGGATAAAAGCCGACTGCCCTGACATGTATTGAGCGAAGAAACTGCCTTATTCCGCCATACATGTTCAGGGACAAGCGGACCCGCGGGGACATTCGTTGCTAAGCAATTTCGAACCCCGGATCTCAAACTTAGGAGGCTTGCGCCCTATCCAGACTAGGCTACGGGTCCCTAATGATGGGTTTTTCAGAATGTATTATATATTTTTTTGTTTTTTTGCCTGATTATGTACATTATAAAGCAGATTCCGGAGGATTTCATTGTTCAGGAGATCTCCGGCATTGAGATAAAGGAACGGGGCAGATTTGCATATTATGCCCTGAAAAAGCGGAAATACACCACTGAAAGGGCAATCAAGGCAGTAGCATTAGAGCTTAGGCTCCAGAGAAAGCAGATTAGCTATGCCGGAGCAAAAGACAAGGATGCAGTTACGGTTCAGACAATCTCAATAGCCGGAAAAGGAAGAGAGCTTAAGCAAAAGGAGCTGGAGCTTAAGTTCCTTGGCTTTGGGGACACGCCGGTCTCCCTTGGCTGCCTGAAGGGAAACAGGTTTGCCATAACTGTCAGAAACATGGCATCTGCGAAGATAAGCAGGGTCGCGAGAATCCCCAACTACTTTGATGAGCAGAGGTTTTCTGCAAACAACGTTGGCATCGGAAAAGCCATCCTGGAGCAGAGGTTTGATAAGGCTGTTGAACTGATATTACAGGGCCGTGGCGAAAATGAGCGGCGCGTAATGAGCAACCTGGCCGGGAATAACTACATCCAGGCAATGAGGACGGTACCCAAAAACACACTCCTCATGTACATCCATTCTGTCCAGAGCTACATATTCAACGAAACGCTTTCGGGCTTCCTGGCAAATCCGCAGGCAAAACGCGTAAAGTACTCCCTGGGCGAATTCGTATTTCCGGACCCGCTCCCAAAGGCAGAAAAGATCCCTCTAATCGGGTTCGGAACAGAACTTGAAGGCCTGAGCCCGAGAATCGGGCAGGCAATACAGAGGACTCTCACCAGGAACGGCATACACCTGCGGGATTTCATAATAAGGAAAATTCCCATGCTAAGCTCTGAAGGGGATGACAGAGACATCTACGCCGCGGTAAGGGACTTAAGGATAGGCAAACCGAAACCAGATGACCTTAACACAGGCAAATACAAGGTTACCCTCTCATTTGAGCTCCAAAAGGGAAGCTATGCCACGATTGTGCTAAGGGCAATGCTGCCCAATTAGTGGCCTGTCAGGTCAGGTGACGCTAACTTTACAGCCCACCAATTAGAAACAGTTATAAACAACCTCTTGCGTAATAAGGGTATGATAGTTGCCAGGAGAGTGCCGGTCCTGCGCATTTTCGCGGGTGCATTCCTGGGCCTGATGTTGGGCCGTCTTGTTGGTGCGCCGTTCTTTGGCATCTTAATTGGCATCGCACTCGGATTAAGGATGAAATCATCGCAACCGTTTGGGACTGAGCACGGGAAAGTCATTAATATGAATAGGCTGAAGATTCCAGGGCTCCGGGGCTCATGGCAGCTGCTGGCGCATATAATCCTGGTGTTAATACTCCTGTACTTCTTCCGGCCATGGTTCCATGAGCTGGTCATGGGTTTCTACAGGATACCGGCGGTGTTGGCCTTTGTCCTGCTGGCAGCGGGTTCGGCTGCTGCATTCCTCCGCAGAAAGCAGAAGACCGGGACAGTGCTTGTGGCGCTCACGCTGCTGTCATTCATAATCCTGATATTCAGCAACGTGATAATGCAGAGATACATCGTCAGCATGAATGAATACAACAAGGTTACAATGCTTCCTGACTCAAGCGAGGTCCGGATCCTGCCCAAGGCTGTTGCCAATAGGTTCCTCGAAGACAGCCTCCAGAAATCAAGGGAGAAGATTGCTGGGCTTGACATTGTGAACATCAACGGAACGCTCGCCTGGACAGCCCCCAGGGTGCCTGACGGCGCAATCCTGTACCTTACGCAGCCGGTGAACGGAGTCATGGTGGCAGATGCAACCAAGAGCGTCAGGAAGACCATGATGGTCACAAAAGAAATCAGTGTTGGCGAGGGCATCGGCATAACCGACAGCATATTCTGGAAGCTCTACAAGAAAACGTTTTTCATGGACATTGACGAGATATATTACATTTTGCAGGATGACAATATTCTGACAGTGGCCCCGGTCATAAAGTACAGGTTCAGGTTCCCGGTCATGATACCCTACTTTGCGGGCGTCTATGTTTTGGACGAGAATTCTGAGATTGATTTCCATACGCCTGATGAGCTAAGGGAGCTCCCGCTCTTCCAGGACAACTGGGCATTTCCGGAATCCCTTACACGGCTCTATGTAGACTCATACAAGTACCACCTGGGGGTATGGAACGCCTGGTTCCTGCACAAGGACCAGATCGAGATATCGGATGTGTATGGCCAGGAAAACCAGCAGCCGTTCCTCATGCCCACACAGGATGGCCTCAGATGGATGATCGCCACCGAGCCATACGGGCAGAGCTACGGAATATTCAAGATTTTCTCGGTTGATGCGCTTACAGGAAAGATTGACATGCTGGAGCTTAATGAGGACCAGACCCTAACAGGCCCTGTGCGTGTCGTCAGCTATGTCAAGAAGAAGTTCCCGAGGATTGACTGGGCAACGGCAAAGATCGTTGAGCCAAGACCCTATGTGATTGACGGAAAGCTCTACTGGATGCTCTCAATAACCCCGAATGACTTTGCCGGGATATCCTACAGCGTATTTGTGAACTCTGAGGACAACGATGTAATTGCCTTTGAGAATGATATGGACGTCTACAGGTTCATACGCGAGGGCGTTGTCCAGAACGCCGGCGATGACACAGACGAGGAGCCAGACACAAGCTCGAAGATTTCTGAAAAGATATCAGATATTGAAGACCAGCTTGCTGAACTAAAAGAGATGCTGAAAGAAGTCTGAGAAAATGTGATGCTAATAATTGCGTGCCTGGGTGCGGGGTATTAAACCCCCCGCAGGAATTTCGCGGTATTCGTGCATAAACGGATCAAAGAAAAAATTGGCGCCCCGCGCTAACTTATTATTTTCGCTATCGTCTTGGTTGACTCAAAGTGTTCTAGTATTATCTTTACGATGCTTGTGAGGGGCACTGCAAGAAGCATGCCGATTACGCCCCATACCCAACCCCAGAACAGAAGCCCAAGCAGGATTACCATTGGTGACAGCCTGAGCCTCTTGCCGGCCATCTTGGGCTCCAGTATGCTCCCAAAGATAAACTGCACTGCTGCAAGAAGAACAAGGAGTATTGCCGCTGGCCAGCCAATGCCCGCAGTCATCATATAGACCGCAACGGTTATGGCGACTGCCACAAAGGATCCTATGTTCGGAATGTAGTTAAGCAGGAATGTAAGCATCATGAAGAGTATAATGAACTTCGCGCCAAACAGAGTCAGCAGAATGCCGCTCGCCACAGCAGTCGCCAGGCTGATCAGTGTTTTTGTTGCGAGGTAGGCCCGAACGCTCCTCTCTACCTTCGAGATCATGGACTGGAGACGGTCAGCATTTATCTCCTTCATGTCCCTCTTGGCGCCGGTCACGGTCAGGTCATATGATGGGATGATAAACATAAGGAACAGGAGCACCAGAAGCAGCTCTGAAAGAAGCACGCCCAGGCCGCTGACAAGAGTGCTGACAGACCCTATAATGATGCCGCTGACCTTGTCCGGGTCCAGATAAATGGAAATGTCCACCCCGTCGCCAGCCAGCAATGAAGCAGCCTCATTCAGTGATGCGATAGTCTCGTCAATCTGCGTCGCCCTTCTTGAGACTGCAGCAATCAGCGCAGACGTATCATCCTGAAGCAGGGATCCCAGCAGGAACACAGAAGAAAGCACCAGGATAACGAGAAGCGCCAGTGTCAGCCACAGCGGGATCCGCCATTTCTTAAGCCACCGGATGATCGGCATTAAGAGAAAAGACAGCACAAGCGCCAGAAAAAACGGCCTGAGAAAAGACTGAAGGGTGCTGAGCACGAGCACAAAAAGCACTACTGCAATGAATACAATGGAATAGTCAACTATCCGCCGCTCACCCATGCCGTGCAATTAGACTTCTGCTTATTTAAATATTACGTTCTTCTCAAGACCCCAGGCCCTGATGAAGCGCTGCGTCGCGCCGGTATCAAGCGGTTCACTTTTTCGGTGGGCATCTGACCCGATGAAAAGCGGTATCCTTCTCCCCCTCATGCCCCTGTATATTTCCTCCTGCGCCTCAAACAGGAACCCTTTTCCGCATGATAAGGAATTGCCATAATGCCAGGCTGTGTTCATCTCAAGGCCGATGTTATGGGATTCAAGGAAATCAAGAAGGTAGTCCCTGTCAAAACCCCGCAGCCAGGGATGTGCAAGGCAGACATGCTCCGGAAGCAAGCAGCGCATCCAGCTCAGCCACATCAGGTCCTTTTCTGTTCTGACATTCTCCACTAGGACAAGGCCGCATTTGCTGAACGCTGACACTGCACGCCTTGTCAGCCGCAACGTCCCCAGGTCAACCTCAAGCCCGGCCAGTATGTTTATCGGATATATCCCGTTCAGAGCATCAATTTTCCTGAAGTAGCTGGAAATGTCTGAACAATAGGAGATCCCCTTCTCCTTGACATGGATAAGGAGCTTATGCAGCATCCTTAGGCTGCGGCAGTGCCTGAAGCCAAGGAAGTACTCATAGTGGTCAGTAATCGCAAGCACCGAGATGCCCTCCTCGACAGCCCTGCCCACGAGAGTTCTCATGGGCATCCCGCCGTCTGAATACCGCGTGTGGGTGTGCAGATTAATCATTGGCAGCAGGAAACCGTGCCCGTCTTAAAACATTTGTGCAACAAAAGCAAACCAATATTAACAGAAACCAGCAAAAAAGTGTATCCACTTTAAAACAGTAATGGGTTCTACGTCATTTTTTCCAAAAGCTTTTATACGCAAACCGTTACAGTAAAGAGGTTTGGGGGTATTAGCATGTATGGTGTATTAGGATGAGCGGTAGCATAGTTCAGTTTCCAGGCTATGGGACTGAACAGGAGCATCCTGCTCCGGACTACCTGGCACAGGTTGATGCATTCCGCACTGCGTATAACGGACTGGTTGATCAGTTGGTTGAAGACCCGAGAGGGATCAGCCCGGAAACCACGGGCGAATTCACCGACGGGGTCCATCGGCTGGTAGAGGAGAGCCTGGGCTATGTCCCGATAAATGTTGCATTATGGGAACAGGCAATACATACTCTGCATATTGCCTCAGGGGCAGAAGCCCTTCATCCAGCCCAGCAAGCCTCATTAGGAGAAAGAGGGACAACACTTGCACAAAAACTTCACAGAATGACACACCATCAGAGTTCTGTTGCAGCCTACTATCTCGGAGCAGACTACTCCACTGCCCTATAGGCACCTGGTTGCTGCAGCCCTTCCCTGAGCCCTTCCACGCTTTCTCCTGCTGATCTTAATTGTGCTGCAGCAATTATTGCCTTTGGCTCGGGCATCCTGTATTTGCCCTGGGTTGCCACATATCTTGGAAAGAAATCCCTTATCGCCTCGCCAATGTGACCATTAATTGTCCTGCCTGCAAGCTGATCTGCATGGGTCTTCATATATTCTACGAATGTGCCCATCGCATCCTCTATCCCTGTTTCTGCAAGATAAAAGATCGGCGGCGGAACTGCAAGACGCCTCCCCTTCACATCCTCAGCATGGGGCCTGAGCAGCCCCTCAACAACATAGGAAAGCGCAGCCCTACCCTTGCCGTCACCCACACTTTTTCTCAGCATGGTAAGGCCCTGGCTATATGCCTGGTAGTGGGCGGGCTCCATAAGGTCAAGAAGCGTAATGTCCGGGTCAGGCGGAAGACCGTTGTATGAGGTTTTTTTGTTATCAACAATCCTCAGAGAGCCGGGTATGGCCGAATAAACCAGCAGCTGCTTTGCAGTTTCAGCCTCGACTGCACCAGTCAGAAGAGCCTGGGCAATCCGTTCTCTTGTTGGCTGCCTGTATAACAGCGCAAATCTATTTACTTCCGAGGGGCTGACCTGATGAATTTTCTGGCAGCTCTGGAGGAATTTTTCTCTTTCCTTCGGCTGGACCTTCTTTGGGTCAAGATACATGCTCACAAGGGTCCTTATCACCCTCATCCCATCATTGTCTCCACTTGGATGCGCCTTAACGAGCTTCATCACATCAACCCAGTGAGGAGCATTCTCAACATAGAAATTCATGAACAGTGTCTCAGTCGGATCAGCCCTTGTTTCCCTTTTCCTTCGTCCGAGCCTGGCCAGCTCGCTTCTATACTTACTTCGTGAGGTATCCGGAGTGCTCTGGAAAAGCAGGGCTCCAAGATCTCCTGCAGCAATAAGTGCCTTTGAAGCCCTGATATCATTTGCCTGTGAAGCAACTGCTGAGCCGGCAAGAACAAGATACAGGCTGGCCAGCGCCATATCCTCTTCATTGGGCAGCCTGGTTGCCTCGGTTGCATATGCTGCCGGACCAGTAACCGGATCTCCAAGAGCGAGCACACTTTTGTAGTACTCAGGTGATTTCCATGCATATCCGTGATAGGCTAGACTCGCTATGCCATGCATAGCAGGCACGTCACGGGCCTGTTTTGCAATTCTGACCAGACTGACGACCTCTTCGCCATTCCGTGAAGCACCTGCACCCTCAGCCAATTCACATACAATGGCAGCAAGCTCCATAGTTGCCGCAGCAGGACTGCTTCTATACTTGTCAAGCCTTGTTCGTAAATTAGCCGGTTCAATTCGCAGAGCCATTGTTATAGACTATCCCAATATACACTAACTAAATCCACTATATATTATACTATACTAAGTGATATTTAAAGTTTTCCACGAAATCCAGCAAAATTGGCTCATTCCGGGCCAATAAGCCTTAAATAATACCTCTTTTGGCCCGGTCTCATGAGTATCATGAAAAACAGCATAATGCAGATTGCCGGTACCGGCTACACAAGAATAACCTACGGAATCAGCCCGTTGGAAACGCGCACCTGGGCAATGCGCTTACGCTTCTTGCCGGAATCCTGGCCATGGGCATCGATTCAGAGATGGACATCAGGATTACGGACCCTGCATGTGTGAAAGTATTTTCCAAGGCCTATTTCTTCGCTGCCCTGAACAGAAGGATTATCTCCAGGATATAGGCTGGCACCATAAGGATCAGCGCCAGAAAGGCAAAAATGAAGACGACCATTGAGGCGCCGGAAACAATGTTAAGAATTCCTGCCGCCCGGGCAATCCCCCCCAGTTTCTTCAGCCGCAGGAGGGCTATTCCGAAGAAGAGGGTTACAGCACCAAGTAACAGGAGCAGTATTATGGAATAGAGAAGTGCATCAGCTCCAGCAATCATCAGCAGCGATGAGGAAACACCAAAAACAATCATCCAGTAGCTTGCCTTAACAAGCATAGGGACCTTCATCTTCTTTCCGATGAGAACGAATCCCCGGACAAAGAGCACATACGTGACAGTGTATATGGCATAGGACAAAACGTAAAGCGGCATCAGGCTGCCCAATTTATCCATGCTCTTAAGGAGCTCAAAAAGCATCACAGGCATTGCAGCAAACGCACTAACGATTCCAAATATTGCTGCATTCCTGATCTGTCGCATGCCAAACATGGCGCAGATGAGATATATAAATGTTGCCCATGGAAACCCTAATTAGTGCCAAATCCGCTGCATCATGAAGAGACGGGCTTTGGCAGAATCCTGCAGTAACATTTCAGGACCAGGGCCAAGCCAGCAGGACGGGCTTGCGGCCTTCTCCCAAGATGGGAGCAGGGCCTGGGAATCCAGCCTCACCGACCGCTATGCAGCCCGGATGGTTAGCCGGACACCCCAATAACCACCCGCCAGTAACTACCTAAGCAAAGATTTAAATAATTGTAATAAACCACACCCAAAATGCCAATATCACCCGATGGCTTTTTAGCACTGATCGTGGAAAAAGCCAGGCCATTTCATGATATCTCAGAGGCCTACATTAGCTACGGCTACCCTCATCTGATCTATACCCATGATGCAGCTACTGATCGGTCATATTCCTGCGCAGCCGGTGAAAGGGGCGTTACAGGCGGAGCATTCCTAAACATAATCCTCACCGGAAGCGCCGACCTCCACCCTGCGCTGTCGGCGGAACATCCCACAAGGCTGTACTCCGCTGGTGTCGAATACATCTGGACGCCCAACAGGGATTCTGCTGACCAGAGTGCAACGCTCAGCGCAGCAAAGCCCAGGGGCAGGGTTGTATATGAGGGTCACGAGCCGCCCGGCGTATATGCAGACGTAAGGTTTGACCTTGAGGCGGACCAGGTATTGTGTGTCCTGCATAGCCCCGGGAAACGGGCAATTGACGGAATCGAGAAAGTCAAGGGCATGCCATTAGGCCATGGCATGGAAGAGCTTCTTAAGCTTATATACACTGACGCAAGCAGACCATAAAATGCCCGCAGACAACCGGTCATTTAGGCTTTATTCCGTCCTGGACGCGAAGGAAAAAAACTGATGGCCTCCGGCAGCATATTGGAACAGGCTTAAGGGAGGCAACCTACACCTACCTTCAGGCTCTCGGTTTTAAATTCTTCGTAATCTGGACTGAAGGAGCCCATATTGCCAGAGGCGAATGCGCCCAGGGCTTTGCTTTCCACGATATTGAGTCAGGTGGTGCTGTGGATGTTCAGAAAACGCCCAGTGGAAGGTACATAAACGACTACATAGTAGAGCTGGCCGCGCATGAAACCCGGTATGGCCTGGGACCGCATTCATTGAACTCACTGCACGGGCATCAATAAGATATATAAAGACAATTAGTTTCAATGGCCGCATGGGCTTTCAAATCTATGCAATCGTCAGCGTTCTGGCTGTATCGCTAATTGCGGTTCTGGCTGTTCTGCCGATATACCTTAAGAAGACGGTGCCGCAAAGGCTATTGCTCTTTCTTCTGAGCATCTCGGTCGGTGTCTTATTGGCAACAGTTTTCCTGGATTTCCTTCCCGAGGCCTACGAGCATTACAACAGCAGAGTCCCGATTCTCATCTTTGCAGGATTCCTCTCTCTTTTTGTGCTCGAGAAACTGGTCCACTACCACCATAACAAGAAATGCGAGGACGGGGACTGCGGCCATGGCCATGCCTACCAGCTGGCACCCGTAAACCTTATTGGCGACGGCATCCATAATTTCCTTGACGGGCTGGTCATAGCAGGGAGCTACGCAGTCAGCACAGTCGTGGGAATCACAGCCACAATATCGATCGTATTTCATGAGATCCCGCAGGAGGTGGCTGATTTCGGCGTCCTTCTATATTCAGGCATGTCCAAGAAAAGGGCGCTGGTATTCAATTTCCTGTCAGCTACCACAGCAATAGCCGGTGCAATAGTGGGCCTTATCCTTATCGAGACCCATGAGTCCTCAGCATTCATCATCCCTTTTGCAGCGGGAAACTTCATCTACATTGCAGCCTCAAACCTTGTGCCTCAGCTTCACAGGCACTGCAAGATAAAGGACACAATAATTCATATTCTTGCAATAATTATCGGGATTTTGCTGATATACCTTGTGACATATTACGGGCCTGCCCACAGCCATTGATCTCTCTTTTTGCGATAAATTTATATATGATTATGCATTATTATGCATAATGGTCAGGCCAAGAAAGGTGAAGGTAGTGGGTTTTGAGCCGGAAATAACATACTTCAAGCCCAGGGCGATCCCTCTTAGCGAACTTGAGGAGGTTGAAATAACATTTGATGAGCTTGAGACACTCAGGCTGTCCAGCATCGAGAACCTGAACCAGACTGATGCTGCATTCAGGATGAGGATTCATCAGTCTACCTTCCAAAGGACACTTAACAGGGCACGGGAAAAGGTTACTGATGCCCTTGTAAATGGTAAGGCAATAAAGATTCACGGAGGTGAATACAAGATGCCTGGCAACGGAAGAGGACCCGGGGGACAGGGTCGCGGCAGGGGATATGGAAGAGGCGCCCCTGAAACATGCAGATGCTCCGGTTGCGGTGAGGAAATACCGCACATCAGAGGCCAGCCCTGCATTACGCGAAGATGTCCTAAATGCGGAAGCATGATGGTCAGAGGAGATATTAGAATACAGACTTAAAAACAGATGGGTGAAACACATGAAAATAGCTGTAGGTTCAGCAGGCCGCAGTACAGGCTGCACTGTTGATGGGAGGTTTGGCAGATGCCGGTTTTTTATCATAGCAGACACAGAAAAGAAAAGCCAGCCAGAGGCAATTGAAAACGCAGGCAACATACAGGGGCACGGTGCCGGCGTAAAGGCAGCAGAGCAGATTGGCAACCTTGGCATTCAGGCAGTGCTGACCGGAAACGTCGGCCCAAAAGCCCTGGACATCCTGCAGAGATTTGGAATAAGGGCCTACCAGGCATCAGGAAATGTCGAAGAGGCAATCAGCGCATTTGCAGATGGCAAGCTTGATGAGATAACCAAAAGTCCTGAGCCCGTGTTCGTTAGCAAAGGCACCGGCGAGAGAATTTATTTCCCCCTCCTCAACAACAACGGCCTGGACTCTGAGATCTGTCCGCATTTCGGCCATGCCCCGTTTTTCGGTCTGTATGACACTTCAAAGAAGGAGCTTGCTATAGCAGAAAATACATTGGATCATGCAAATCCTGAGAAATCACCAATTGACCAGATCGAAGAAGCAGTCCATCCGGATACCATTTTCGCAAAGGGAATCGGCGCAAGAGCAATAAGCCTAATTGGCGAAAAGGGAATTGCCCTGAAGACTGGAAAGTCTGATACAGTAAGGGACGCGGTAAACAGCTTAGAAGCCATGGAAGACCTGGCACAAAGCTGCGGGCATGAGCACCACACATGATCATTGGCGTTACCGGAGGCAAAGGCGGGACCGGAAAATCGACGATTGCCACATCCCTGGCCGTTGAGCTGGGAAAACGCAGTACCGTACTTCTGGTTGATGCCGACGTGGACTGCCCAGATGACCATTTGCTCCTCGGCATAGAAAGAAAGAGATACTCGCCAGTTGAACAGAGGATTCCGGAATTCTCTGAAAAATGCACCGGCTGCGGTGCATGCTCACCTGCGTGCAGACGAAACGCAATTGTCTCAATAAAGGGAATGCCCTATCTGAACAAAGAGCAGTGCAATGGTTGCGGAGCCTGCCAGATCCAATGCCCAGAAAAGGCAATAACATGGACAGCAAAGCAGGTCGGCTGGCTGTATCTCGGGAGCAGGCACGGAATAAGGCTACTATCCGGAGAGCTAAAAACAAATGAACCAGCATCCGAATTGGTGGTTAACGCCCTAAACAGGCTCATTGAAAGATTAAGGCAGAATTATGAATATGTAATGGTTGATACATCTGCAGGAACGCATTGCCCCATTATTGCTGCTCTGGAGATCTGCGACAGGGTCCTTGCTGTGACAGAGCCAACACCCCTCGGAGCACATGACCTGAAGCTCATTCTAGAACTGTTGAGACTTATGAAGAAGAGGTCTCAGGTCATCATTAACAGGTCAGATATGGGAGATGCCAGCTTAATTATTCCCCTAATGGCGGATTACAAGACATCTGTCCTGGCCGAAATCCCGTATTCAAAAAAGCTGATCAACGATTATACTAACGGCGTACCGGTTCAGAACAGGCATATTATAAACCTTGCAGAGAAGCTATGAGAATAACAGTCTTGTCAGGCAAGGGGGGAGTAGGAAAAAGCAGCATTGCTGCGTCACTGGCAATAGCGCTCTCAAGAAGGCATAGCATAATCTGCGCTGACTGCGATGTTGATGCAGCAAATCTGGCTTTGGTTCTCGGTTTGAAAGAATGCAGTGTGAAGGCAATATCCACCAGCAAAAAGGCCAGTTTCAGGCACTGCACCCGCAGTTCGTGCAGAAAATGCCTTGAATGCTGTTACTTCAATGCAATAGAGTGGTACGGCAGGCCATCTCTGAAAAAATTTAGTTGCGAGGGGTGCGGAGTATGCGAAATGGTGTGCCCGGAAAAGTCTGTCAAGCTTGTGCCATACAACAACGCAACCATCATGGAAGGCATGACCAGCTATGGATTTAGTGTCGTATCAGCACAGCTCAAAATTGGGGAATCCGGCTCCGGAAGAGTCGTCACTGAGGTGATTACCAGAGCAGCCGGCTACACAGCGGATATCATGCTGGTTGACTCGGCTGCCGGAATAGGCTGTCCTGTTATTGCATCAGTCGCAGGAAGCGATTATGCAGTCATTGTCACAGAGCCTACACCCAGCGCCCTTGCTGACATGAAGAGGGCAATTGAGATTGTGCAGCATTTCAGGATTCCTTATGGCATTGTAATCAACAAGTATGACCTGAACAGGAAGATATCTGCAAGAGTTGAGGCTTCGAAGGTGCTTACCAGAATCCCGTACGACATATCGTTTGTGTCAGCACTAGTCAGTCTGACCCCGGTAATAAACACGAACCCCCGCATAGAATCAATTTTTGTCAGGCTGGCAGCAAAGCTAGGTACTCTGAAAGGCCATGCCCCAGCTTAGGAATATCCCTCTCCTTTCCACTGCAGCCAGTCCTGCGGAGATTGCTGTGTTCACTGTTTTCTCAAATGCACATGCATTCACATGCATCTTAGGCTCAACAACAAGAACCATGCCTCCTGTCCTGAGCAGCGACTTGAGCTCCCTGAACAACTCCATCTGGTCAGGCACCTCATGTACAACATAGAAAGCAAGCGCAAAATCAACCTTTTCTGTTATCCCAATTTTGTTTTTTTCGCACTTGTGGACGCATATGTTGCCAACGCCGGCCCTCCTGATCTTGTCCTGCAGCTTATCAAGCATGCCCTGCTGAAGGTCAGCCGCAATAACCCTGCCGCACTTGCCAACCATCTGCGCCATGGCAACAGAAAAAACACCCGGCCCGCAGCCAAAGTCAAGCACAGTCATGCCTGGCTTCACTAGCCCCCTGAGTATCTTTTCCGGGTTATGGACCCACCTGCGAAAAGCATTGTCGAGAAATCCGGCCTTTTCCACCGGGCATACATCTGCCATCTGACAAGATCCAGAGCCCGGATTTATTAATCCTTCCGGCTTCATCCTGAAAACCGCGTTTCCGGCGATTTCGCTGGGACTGAATGGTGATTTCAGCATTCAGTAGACAATTTTGGAAAGTTGCTCTTTTCCCTGTTTTCTTTGTGATTTCCCTGCCTAGCCGCAGAATCTCGT
>JBDRAZ010000044.1:0-16475 GCA_043823195.1 archaeon | reverse complement strand
CTTTCAAGCCATCCCAGCCGTGAAACTTGTATTTCTCAATCATTTGGTACAGTGCACTTCTGTGTATCTTCTGAGCTAGAGTGATACTTGACACAGAAGTTCCTTTCAAATATTGCTTAACAATCCAAACACGTTTCTTAACAGTAAGTTTGTACATAGCTATCACCGAAGATAGCTATGTGTGTCTAGTTAAAACGTGATAGCACAATTTTAGCGAGGGGGGGAAACATTTTTATAGTGTCGGCGACCTTGAGGCACCATGCATATACTAGACCAGAATGTCAGGAAAGGGCACGTGAAGCTGAGGGTGGAGAACCTGGATGACCTGTGGTATCTCAGCCAGATTGTTGACCCGGGCGATCGGGTCGGCGGCAGGACTGAAAGAAAGATAAGGATCGGCTCATCAGAGGACCGCAAGACGCAGGTAGTGAAAAAAATAGTGAATATCACCATCCTGGTCGAGAAGGCTGAATTCCACAAGCACTCTGATACCCTTAGGATAAGCGGCACAATCGCAGACGGCCCGGAGGATGTTGCCCGGGGCACGCACCACACATTCAACGTGTGTGAGAACACAACCATAACAATAACAAAAGAAGAGTGGCTGCAGTACCAGCTGCAGAAACTTAAAGAGGCGGCATCGGATAAGGGGCCGAAGATCCTCATCTGCATATTTGACCGGGAAAACGCGCTTTTTGCTCTGAACAAGAAGTACGGCTACGAATTCCTGACGGAACTCCGTGGCGCAGTTGCAAAAAAGGACTATGATGTGAAGGCATCTGATTTCTATTCAGAGATTGCAAAGGCGCTTGGGGATTATGACCGGCGGCTTGGCCCGGACAGGATTGTCATTGCAAGCCCGGCATTCTGGAAGGACTATCTCTTTGACAGCCTGACAGATGAACTCAAGAAGAAGAGCATCTCTGCCACGTGCTCTTCAGTGGGCAGGGCTGCGATCGGGGAGATACTAAGGAGGCCCGAGCTGCAGACGCTTCTTAAAGAGGAGAGGATTAGCCAGGAGACCAACCTGGTGGAGGATCTGCTGCTGGCTGTATCAAATGACATTGCAGCCTATGGCCGTGCCGATGTCTCTGAGGCGGGGGCAGCAGGGGCAGTGAAGATCCTTCTCGTTACTGATGCCCAGATACAGGACCCGGCGGGGCGTGCGGAGCTGGACCAGCTTATGAAGGGGGTTGAGCGGTCGAAGGGCCAGGTGCATATTATCGGCACTGAGCATGAGGCCGGGAAGAAGCTTGCGGGGCTCGGGGGCGTGGGGGCAATTCTAAGGTACAGGATAAAGTAAACGCAAAAATGCATACACTATAAATATACTATATACAAATTATACAAATATTTATATAATAACGGCAGGCACGTGGCCTTATGGATGTCCGAAACATTCAGAAGACCGGCAAGATGTTCTATATCTACCTGCCCACGAAATGGTGCAGGAAGAACAACGTAACCTCTGCATCACAGGCCAATCTTGAGCTGAACAATGACGGGTCCCTGACTGTCTATCCGTGCCCACGCAAAAAGAAGCCCAAAAGCATTGTGTTCAACATCTCTAAAGAGGAGCAGGATGTAACAGATAAGCTGATGATCGCCTGCTACATCAACCCCCTGGAATCCTTTAAAATAGAGTTCGGCGAAGGCGTGAACCTGAAGCGCCTTCTTAGGCAGAAGAAAAGCCTCAGGAGCCTGGAGTTTGTGGAGTTCACCGAAGACCACCTCACCTGCGAGTCCTATGTTTCTGTTGAGAACCCCCTCACGCTGCTCAGGAACATGGTCAGGAAAATCAGCAACCTTGTTCAGGTGATGAGGGACAGGTATGATGCTGAGCTGATCGCGCGCTATGAGGATGAAATTGACAAGAGCAAGATTCTTGTCAGCAAGGCGGTGGTAAATTCACTTACCTTCCATTCAATTACCAACCTCAAGCCGATTGATCTGCATTATACCTCAATAATATCAAGAAGCCTGGAGATGCTTGTCGATTATCTTACTTTCGTGGATAAGACAGAGACGAAATTCTTTGATATTGTGGCGGGCACTCTTGAGGACCTCAAGGAGATTGTGGCCAGGCTGGGCGGGGATACCTGCGACATTGACTATCGGGGCGCGCTTCGTTTCGCGAAGAGAGTAACGGCCATGAAGATGGTCAGGGTGGTTGATCTCAACACATATGACCAAAGAAGAGTCCGGCGATGCCTGATCGATATTTCAGAGATGCTTATTGACTGGTCTGTAACTGAGAGGGTAACCAGGTCAGACAGCTAATATTTACTATGTATTTAGTGTAAATACCAAATATTTATAAACGACCATTTTACCTCTCAAAATTCACCCCAATTAGTCTAATTGGTGCGTGGGGGCGGGAAATATGTACGATGTTTTGAAAGATCTTAAGAACTCCGAGAAAGAGGCGGCCGAAATGATATCCAGGGCCTCAGCAGATGCTGAGCAGAGGATAAAAGACGCAGAGCAAAAAAGAGGGGGCCGCATGGATGAACTCAGGAAAGAATGCGACAAAGAGGGCAAGGAAGCGATGGAAAAGGCAAAAAAGCGCCTTGAAACCGAGATTGCCCGCATAGAGGAAGATGCAACCAGGCAGTTGTCAGATCTGAGGAGAAAGTCCGAGGACAACAGGCCAGGCATAATAAGGGATATTAAAAAGATTGTTCTAGAATCAAATGCTCAGACCCCATAAGATATCAAAGGTTACGATTTTTGGCCTTAAGCAGGACAGGGAAGCGATTCTTGCAAGGGTCCAGGAAACCGGCCTTTTTCAGCCAATGGAGCTTAAACGGCAGGATGACCTGAACAAGCCCCTTGATGTTAAGACGCTGAAACTGGCCTCGGATAACCTGATCCGGGTATCCAGGCTTGTTAATGTCCTGAAGCTGGCACCCCAGAAACAGGGTTTTATCCAAAATGTGCTCGGGCTTGACTTGCTTGATAAGAGGGTCGTTGAGAAAAACAGGCACGTGCTTGACGATTCTGAGTCCTTCCTGAAGAAACATGAGGCCGGGCTTGTGCAACTCGAAGAGCAGCACAATGAACTCCGGGAGAGGGAGGAAGAGCTCAGGGATTTCAAGGGCGTTGTTGATCTCTTTGGAAGGCTCAGCATCCCCATGGAGCACCTTGAGAGCACCAAGAGGCTCTCGATTGTCACCGGCAAGATGGCAACAGAGTTCAGGGGCCAGCTTGAAAAAGAACTGAGGCAGAAACTCGATGAGCATGTCCATTTTATTTCCGGCGTCCATAATAAAAAAGAATCAGTAGTAACAATAGTCTGCCTGAAGGAGCATGCCGCAGACGTAAGCTTCCTGCTTAAGAAGTACAGTGTTTCGGTCTTCACGATCCCTTCCTGGGGTATGAAGAAGGCACCCGCCGGCTATATCATCCAGGAGCTATCCCGGCTGGAGTCGGAGAGACGGGGAATCCTCAAGCAGATAGCAAGGATGCGAAAAGAAATCTATGAGGATTCTGTTGTGCTGAGGGAGGAGCTTGAGGTTCTCAAGCAGAGATATGAGACCATACACTCCATGCTTGACTCGCAAAAGTTCTTTGTCATGCGGGGCTGGGCAAGGGAAGACATGGTTGCCAAGGTTGAACTTGCGCTTTCAAGCAAGGCCGCGGTTGTCTCTGAAGATCCGGGACCGGAGGATGAAGTACCGATTGAGCTTTCCAACGGCAGCATCCTAAGGCCGTTTGAGATGCTGACTGAACTCTATGCACTCCCAAAATACAGGGACATTGATCCCACGTTCATAGTCGGTCCGGTGTTTCTGGTATTTGCTGCGTTCATGCTGACTGATGCAATTTACGGCGCTTTCCTGGTGATGATGGGCGCCTATATGCTGCTGAAATTCGCTAAGTACAACGAGGGGCTTAAGCAGGTTTCCATTATAATAACCGGGATGGGGGTCCTGACTGTATTCTTCGGAATCCTGACCGGCTCATACTTCGGGGATTTTCCCAAGTACCTGTGGGGTATCGAGCCAGATCATCTGGCGCTCTGGAAAGACCCCCTGGCCGACCCGCTGTATTTCCTGGTCCTGGCAATCGGAGTTGCTGTGGTCTATCTGAACGTGGGTTTCGTGCTCGGGGCGGTTGAGGACTTCAGGAAACGGGACTTTAAGACCATGTTTAAGGAAAGGATTGTCTGGTTCCTTATCCAGGCGGGCATTGCACTGGTGGCGCTTGGCATTAACCCTTATTTGTTCACGGTCATGGGAAAGGACATAGGTCTTGCAGTATTGATAATCATACTTACGATCCTGTCAATAATAATCACACACGGCCCCCTGGGGCTGCTCGGAATAACCGGCCTGATGGGGGATATGATTTCGTTTTCACGCCTGTTCGCGCTCTCACTATCCACCGCAGGAATTGCCCTTGCAGTGAACCTGCTCGCAAACCTGGTTGTCGGATTTCCGTGGGTCGGCATCATACTTGCGGCAATCGTGTTCATCATTGGCCACATGTTCGGATTTGTGATGAACTCGATTGGCAGTTTTGTGCATTCGCTGAGGCTGCAGTTTGTGGAATTTTTCGGCAGGTTCTATGAGGGAGGGGGAGACAGGTTTACTCCGCTTAGGGAAGAGAGATATTATACAGAGGTTAGAAAGTGATTGACCTGGCTGCCGTTTCCGGAAAAACCGTCGCAGTTATCGGTGCAGCTGTTGCTGTATCCGCAGCAGGCATAGCCTCTGCGATCGGTGCAGGGATAGTAGGTGCGACCGGCGCAAGGGAAAGTGCAGAGGATCCGAAGAAGTTCTCAACGGCGCTCCTCTTCCAGGCGCTGCCGCAGACACAGGGAATCTATGGCTTTCTCATTGCAATACTGATAATGCTTGGGGCGGGTGTCATCGGCGTTGCAAAGGAGATTACGCTTGCACAGGGGCTTGGCGCCCTGGGTGCCGGCCTGGCTGTGGGCATGGCTGCGGTATCAGCTATCGGCCAGGGGATTGCCGCATCATCGGGTGTGGGCGCAACGTCAAAGGACAGGAAGATGTTCGGCAAATCCATCTTGTTTTCAGTGCTTCCCGAGACGCAGGCGTTGTACGGGTTCCTTATCGCCATACTTATCCTTGTAGGCTTTGGTCTTTTTGGGTCCGCCAAGGTTGATATCCCGGTTGCTGCAGGATGGGCTGCTATTGGGGCGGGGCTCGCAATCGGCCTGGCAGGAATCTCGGCCATCGGGCAGGGGATTGCCGCAGCGAGCAGCATAGGCGCCGTTCTTGAGAAAAGCAAGGCGTTCGGCAAATCCATCATCTTTGCCGTCCTTCCTGAGACGCAGGCCCTCTATGGGTTCATAATCAGCGTATTGATACTTATCGGATTCGGAATAATAGGAACCCCGAAGACGGGCCTTACTTTTGGGGTTTCGCTCTTTGCGATCGGTGCCGGGCTTTCAATCGGGTTTGCTGCGGTATCAGCTATCGGTCAGGGGATTGCCGCAGCATCGGGCGTAAATGCTGCAGCCAGCAATGACAAGTCATTCGGCAAATCCATCTTGTTTTCAGTGCTTCCCGAGACTCAGGCGCTTTATGGCTTCCTTATTGCGGTGCTTCTGCTTGTTGGTGCCGGGGTTCTCGGGGCAGCGCGCGAGGGCGTCTCCACATCAATGGGCGTAATTGCGATTGGTGCAGGGATAGCCGTGGGTGTTGCAGGCGTTTCCGCCATCGGGCAGGGCATTGCTGCGTCATCCGGCATAACCGCAGTATCAGAAAAGCCAAAGTCATTCGGCAAATCCATCTTGTTTTCAGTGCTTCCCGAGACTCAGGCATTGTACGGCTTCCTTATCGCCATCCTCCTTCTTGTCGGCGGGGGAATCCTGGGGTCCGCGAAGGTGGGCATAGGCCTTCATATGGGTCTTATTGCTGTTGGCGCCGGCCTTGCAACGGGCCTTGCTGCAGTTTCCGCCATCGGCCAGGGGCTTGCGGCATCTTCGGGCATTGATGCGGTCTCAAAAGATGAAAAGTCGTTCGGCAAATCCATCTTGTTTTCAGTGCTTCCTGAGACTCAGGCGTTGTACGGCTTCCTTATCGCAATCCTCCTTATGGTTGGGGGCGGACTTCTGGGCGCGGCGAAACAGGGGCTTGACCTCTCGGTGGGCCTCATCGCAATTGGCGCCGGCCTTGCAACAGGGCTTGCAGGCGTTTCCGCCATCGGCCAGGGGCTGGCAGCATCGTCAGGAATCAGTGCGCTATCCATCAAGCCAAAGACCTTCGGCAAATCCATCCTGTTTTCAGTGCTTCCCGAGACGCAGGCGTTGTACGGCTTCCTTATCGCCATCCTCCTTATGGTTGGCGGCGGAATCATTGGTTCTGCCGCGAGCGGGCTCACGACCGGAATGGGCCTGGTCGCAGTCGGGGCAGGGCTTGCAGTCGGGCTTGCAGCTGTATCTGCAGTTGGCCAGGGAATCGCTGCATCCTCAGGCATTGCTGCAACAGCAGAAAAGGAAAAAATGTTCGGAAGGTCTATTCTGTTCAGCGTGTTTCCCGAGACTCAGGCGCTTTACGGCTTCCTGATAGCGGTCCTTCTGCTTGTCGGCGGCGGACTTCTGGGCGCTGTGCAGGCCGGGGTTACCACGCCTATCGGGATCATTGCGCTGGGCGCCAGCCTGGCAGTCGGCCTTGCAGGCGTTTCCGCCATCGGCCAGGGAATGAGCGCGGCTTCAGGCATTTCCGCGGTATCTGAGAGTGCCAAGATGTTTGGAAAGAGCATCATTTTCTCGATTATCCCGGAGACCCAGGCCCTGATGGGTTTCCTGATCGCTATCCTCATCATGATCGGCTCGGGCCTGATGGGCGGCATTAAGATGTCCATGGCTCTGCCGCACGGCTTTATGGCGATAGGTGCTGGGCTCGCAGTCGGGCTTGCTGCGATATCGGCATTTGGCCAGGGCTTTGTTGTTTCCAGCGGCATTGCCGCAACCACCAGGGACAGCAAGAACTTTGGGAAGTCGCTTCTCTTTTCGGTGCTGCCCCAGACACAAAGCCTCTACGGCTTCCTTGTTTCGATACTCCTGCTGGTCGGCGGGGGGCTGATCGGTGCTGCAAGGCCGGACATCACGCTTCCGATCGGGCTGGTTGCGATAGGTGCTGGGCTCGCAGTCGGGCTTTCGGCAATATCTGCTATTGGCCAGGGGATTGCTGCGGGATCCGGCGCTACTGCCTCTGCAGAAGACCCAAAAACCTTCGGCAAGTCCATTTTGTTCAGCGTCATTCCCGAAACTCAGGCCCTCAACGGGTTTTTAATCGCTATTTTGCTGCTCATTACCGGAGGCATCATGGGCACAGCTTCGCCGAACCTCACAATCCCTGTCGGTCTTATTGCTGTAGGCGCGGGCATTTCTGTGGGTGTTGCAGCTTTCTCTGCTCTCGGAATCGGCGTAGCGGCATCCTCAGGGATTGGGAGCATCCTTGAGAGACCCAAGCTATTTGGAATATCAATCCTTTTCACAATACTGTCAGAGACGCAGGCACTTTACGGAATCATAATCTCAATACTCCTGCTGACCGGGGTTGGAATGTTCGGCGCCATTAAGGCGGGCGTTACGCTGACCCAGGGTGTCGGGGGCATTGGCGCAGGCATTGCAATGGGATTTGCAGCGGTATCCGCGGTAGGCCAGGGGATTGTTTCATCGTCATCAATCGGGGCCGCGGTCAGGGACAGGAAATCCACCGGTAAAAGCCTGGTCTTAAGCGTTATTCCTGAAACCTATGCAATCTTCGGGCTGCTTATATCAATACTGCTACTGTTGGGACTAAAACTCATATGAGGGTGATGAATCATGACTGGCGCTGAAAAAATCAAGGGCAAAATTCTGGAGGAAGCAAAGGCAGAGGCTGAAAAAATCATGGCCGGAGCCAAAAAGGAAGTTGAGAGGATCCATAAGCGAAGCGAAAAGGAATGTCAGGATTATTCGCAGGAAAAGAAGAGGGATCTCGAAAGAAACGTCAGGCTGTTTGAGAGCAAAACGCTGGCACAGGAGCGCTTAAAGGTAAAGCGCCAGTTTCTAAAGGAAAGAGAAACAATCATTACTGAACTCCTCGGTGCTGCAGCCGAGGGCATCGACCATTCTTCCAAGGCGTATTCAGCCTGTATGAAGATGATGGTCGCGCAGAATCTGAAGTCTCTCACCGGCAAAGTGAAAGTAAGCTGCAATGCCGGGGATAGGGCCCTTGTAAAAAGGCTGATTAAGGGCAGGGTGACCATAGCAGTTGCAGATGTCGCGGGAGGATTGATTTTTGAGGATTCATCCGGAAAGAGGATTGATGAGACGCTTGGCATCAGGACCGAGAGACTGATGGATCTAATCAGGCAGATGGCTGTTGAAACGCTGGGTGGGCAATAGTGGATATTACAATACCTTTTATTGTGGGGGCAGCAGGCCTTGCAGGCGTTGCTGTAATTGCACCGGCTACGAAGTATGCTTTGGACATATACCCCCACCTTTATGCGAACACGCGGTGCGCTTCACGCTCGGGTTCGCTCCTATCCAAGAAGGTTTTTGAGGAACTCCTGGCTGCGACAAGCACAGAGGAGCTCTTTGCGCTCCTGGAGGACACGTATTACGGGGGCATTGTTGAGCACTCCCGGGAGTTCTTTGGCTTTTCAGCGGCCCTGGAGCGCGATTTTTACAGGACATACCGTTGGCTTGCAACGATAGTCCCTGAAAAACTGGTCCCGGTCATAAAGGCCGTGAAGATGAGGTTTGAGGTGGCTGACATAAAAAGGGCCCTGAATGATCTCAAGAGCGGACGGGACATAAGGGAGCTTGAATTCGTGGAGAATTATGATCTCAGGCTGAAGATTGAGGGGTCAAAGGATTTCCAGTCACTGGTTGTTGCGGTTGAAGATTCCGAGTATGCACAGATATTTCAGACCAGAACGATGGGAGATCTTGGAGAGATCAATACCCTTCTGGATAAGCACTATGTTGCTGCCCTGATCAAGGCAATTGGGCTGATCAAGGACAAGGAGTCAGTTGCGCCTTTCCAGGACTATGCCAGGACACTTGTTGACCTGTACAATGTCCGCCTGATGGTGAGGAGGATCCGCGCCAAGTCAGACGAGCCCCTTATTGTCGGAGGCAACATGGATCCAGGTGAGCTGGCGGGGATCACTGACCCGGTCCAGCTCGAAAGCACCCTTTCAAACGGCAGGTACGGGGAGTATATCGGCACGGTTACCAACATTAATGTTGAAAACGGCCTGTATAAATGCATTTTTGAGCTGGCTAAGAATGCGGCAGCCAAGTACACAATCAAGTCCGGGACAGTTGTCCGGTTTATGCTCCTGAAGGAGATTGAGGTGAGAAACCTCAATACGGTAATCAAGCTCAAGACAGAGAATTTTTCAGCTGATGAAATACGGCCAAATCTGGTAATGTGAAATGGATGTCGAAAAATGGAAATAGCAATAATCGCAGACAAGGATGCATTGCTTGGTTTCAAGCTTGCAGGCATAACGCGTGCGGCAGAATACAGTGAAGAGACCATTGCACAGGACATGGAACGGTTCGGGGATGCAAAGATTCTTATCCTGACTGAGAGGGTTTCTGAAGCAGTGAGAAACAGGAATCTTGACAGGAAATTCAGCGGCGTGATCGTTAAGATACCTGACAAGGCGGGCAGTACAGGACATGCTCAAAAGGAGATCTCAAGATTATTTGAAGAAGCAATTGGTGTAAAACTCAAAGGTGAATGATATGAAAGGCAAAATAATAAAGATCGCCGGTCCGGTTGTAGTGGCATCGGGCATGGGCGGTGTTAAGATGTATGAGGTCGTGAGAGTCGGCGAGGCCGGCCTCATTGGCGAGGTCATTGAGTTGGCCGGCGACACAGCAACAATACAGGTCTATGAGGAAACCTCAGGGATTGCTCCCGGTGCAGAGGTTGTGGCTACAGGGTCATCTCTGTCTGTTGAACTCGGGCCCGGAATCATGGGCAATATCTATGACGGGATCATGAGGCCGCTTAACATAATACGGGAGAAATCTGGCGATTTCATCGAGAGGGGCGTAGAGGCGGACAGCATCGATCACGACAAGAAATGGGAGTTCACACCCACCATGCAGAAGGGCGACCACGTTACGCCGGGGCAGATTGTCGGCGAGGTTGATGAGACCTCAATGGTTAAGCAGAGGATAATGGTTCCGCCTGATTGCGAGGGAGAGATCACCCAGGTTGTTGCACGCGGAGAATATAGGGTAACGGACGTGATTGCCAAGGTCAAGACCGCATCCGGAGTAAGGGAGCTGAGGCTCATGCAGAAATGGCCGGTGAGAATACCGCGGCCGAACAAAGACAAGGAAGAGCCGACAATCCCGCTTATTACCGGACAAAGGATCCTTGATACATTCAACCCGGTTGCAAAGGGGGGGACGGCAGCCATTCCCGGCGGGTTTGGCACAGGAAAGACCGTTACCCAGCAGAGCCTTGCCAAGTGGTGCGATGCAGACATAATTGTCTACATCGGGTGCGGTGAACGTGGCAACGAGATGACGGATGTGCTCAGGACATTCCCGTCGCTTCTCGACCCAAGGAGCGGAAAGCCGCTTCTGGAAAGGACAGTCATCATTGCCAACACATCTAACATGCCGGTTGCGGCAAGAGAGGCAAGCGTCTATACCGGAATTACCATTGCTGAATACTTCAGGGACATGGGCTATGATGTTGCCCTGATGGCTGATTCCACATCAAGGTGGGCCGAGGCAATGAGAGAAATCTCATCAAGGCTTGAAGAGATGCCTGGTGAAGAGGGCTATCCCGCTTACCTTGCAACAAGGCTTTCGCAGTTCTATGAACGGGCAGGACGTGTGAAGACGCTGTCCGGGAAAGAGGGATCTGTCTCAGTGATCGGGGCCATAAGCCCTCCGGGCGGCGACTTTTCAGAGCCGGTGACCCAAAACACCCTGCGTGTCAACAAGACCTTCTGGGCGCTTGACAAGAGCCTTGCCTCGCGAAGGCATTTCCCGGCCATTAACTGGCTTACCTCCTACTCGCTGTATCTTGAATCGGTGAGTGACTGGTTTGTCAAGAACTCGGGCGAAAACTGGAGGCAATTAAGGGACAAGGCAATGGGGCTTCTGCAGAAGGAGGAGCAGCTCCAGGAGATTGTGCAGCTTGTTGGTCCGGATGCCCTTCCTGATTCCGAAAGAATTTTGCTTGAAGTGACCAAGATGATCCGGGAGGATTTCCTTCAGCAGAACGCGTACCATGAGGTTGATGCCTTCTGCACCATCAAAAAGCAGACCCTGATGCTCAAGCTGATACTTGAGTTCAATGACCTTGCGCAGCAGGCACTGAAGGGTGGCACCGAGGTTGCTGCCATCGGAAGCCTGAAGATAAAGGACCAGATAGCAAGGATGAAGGAGCATAAGAACGAGACATTTGAAAAGCATTATGAGGAGCTCAAGAAGACAATGAAATCAGAATTTTCAAAAATCTCAGGTGGTTCACATGAGTAAGATAGTGGAATACAGCAGCATCAGTGAGATTGCAGGTCCCTTGATGATTGTTGAGAAGGTGAAGGGTGTGTCCTACGGCGAACTGGTGGAGATCAGGACCGGCAAGGAGAGAAGGACGGGCCAGGTCCTTGAGGCACGCGAAGACATTGCCATTATCCAGGTTTTTGAGGGAACAAGGGGCCTTGCAACAAAGGGCACGAGAGTGAGGTTCACAGGGGATACAATGAAGATTGGCCTCTCGAGGGAGGTTATCGGAAGGATCTTCAACGGCCTTGGCAAGCCGATCGACGGGAGCCCCGAGATTGTTGCGGATAAGAAAATGGACGTGAACGGCCTGGCCATCAACCCGACTGCAAGGGATTTTCCTGAGGAGTTTATACAGACCGGCATAAGCACGATTGATGTGATGAACACCCTTGTAAGGGGGCAGAAACTGCCTTTGTTTTCCGAAGCGGGCCTGCCGCACAACGAGCTTGCTGCGCAGATAGCAAGGCAGGCAAAGGTCAAGGGCAAGGACAAGTTTGCAGTTATCTTTGTAGCGATGGGCATAACCTTTGAGGAGTCGAAGTTCTTCATGAATGACTTTGAGAGGACGGGTGCGATTGAGAACATGGTTGCGTTCATCAACCTTGCAGATGATCCTGCGATTGAGCGCATTATTACGCCGAGAATTGCCCTGACAACAGCCGAGTACCTGGCATTTGAGCAGGACATGCATATCCTGGTAATCCTCACTGACATGACCAACTATTGCGAAGCACTGCGCGAGATTGCAGCTGCGCGCAACGAGATTCCGGGGAGGCGGGGCTATCCAGGTTACATGTATACTGACTTGGCAATGAATTATGAGCGTGCAGGAAAGATCAAGGGGAAGAAGGGGTCGGTTACGCAGATTCCTATCCTTACAATGCCGCAGGGCGATATAAGCCACCCGATCCCCGACCTGACCGGATATATCACCGAGGGCCAGATTGTGGTCAGCAAGGAGCTTCACAGGAAAGGAATTTATCCGCCAATCAATCCACTTCCGTCGCTTTCAAGGCTTATGAACGAAGGCATAGGCGAGGGCAAGACCAGGGAGGATCATTCAGGCGTATCAAACCAGCTGTATGCGGGATATGCAGAGGGCAACGACCTTAGGGACTTGGTTGCAGTTGTAGGTGAGGAGGCACTTTCTGAGCGGGATAAGAAGTTCCTGAAGATGGCTGAGGGTTTTGAGGATAAGTTCATACGGCAGCGGAAGGATGAGGATAGGGATATTGAGGCCTCGCTCAAGATCGGCTGGGACCTGTTCAAGCTCATTCCTGTTGAGGAACTCAAGAAACTCAAGCTTGAGCACATTAAGAAACACCTGAAGACCTAAGATGTCGCAGATCAAAGCAGCCACAAGGATGGAGCTACTGAGGCTCAAGAAAAAGGTCACGCTAGCTGCCAAGGGCCATAAGCTTCTCAAGCAGAAGAGGGATGCCCTGGTTTCTGAGTTCTTCAAGCTGATTGATGGCCTCAAGGCCATAAGGCAGGAGATGGAGGGCAAGATTGCGGTTGCATACAGATCACTTATATTAGCGCAGGCAATATCCGGTGTTGAGGAGATCGAGACAGCTGCAGCAGCAACCGGCTCGGCGGGCGCCCTCCAGTTTTCCCAGAACAACATAATGGGGGTAAGGGTTCCGGTCTTTTCATATTCCAGGACCGGAAGCAGGGGGTACAGCCTTGTTTCCACGTCGCTTGAGCTGGACACCGCAGCAGAAAATTTCAACCAGGTCATGGACGTGATTGTGAAACTCGCAGAGGCTGAAGCGACAGTAAAAAGGCTCGCTGAAGAGATCAAGAGGACAAAGCGCAAGGTAAATGCCCTGGAAAGGATCCTTATACCCCGCCTGAACAGGGAAATTGTCTATATACGGATGCGTCTTGAGGAGATGGAGAGGGAGAATTTTTCCCGCCTTAAAATCATCAAAAAGCGGGTTGCCCAAGCGTAAAACTTAAATACTGTTCCCGCTATTCAATATTATGGAATGGGGCATGAAAAATCACTTCAGGGACTGGAACAAGAGGCAAAGATTAAGAAGTGCCCTGACTGCGGCAGCAAAAAAGTAGGCTACAAAAACGGCGAGAACTACTGCGAGGCCTGCGGACTTATTCTGGATTAGGCAAGCGATGCTAGCAAGGCTATCATGCCAAAAATCAATCCAAACACCAATAATACGGCCAATATTGCCCCATAGACAATAAGGCTCCCAACCATCGAATATCCGAGGACAGCAAAGCACCTCTTCATGAAGTTGTCTGATATCAGCCAGCCCCTGTAGCTGTATGTGTCTGTTTTTGTGTCCTGTTTCTTCATTGTATCACCTAGTCATAGTTGTATGGATGATCCTGGATTGCCTCTTCGGGCTCGCCCAGTTCTGAATAGCCTAAATCTGCCTGCAGCTGAGGCCGTATGTAGTGTTGCTCAACTGTCATTTTGGGAGCCAATTGGGTGGGTTCTTCCTTTAACTCATTTAGTTTCATGAGAATTCACCTTTTTAGTGGTCTTATGCGGCGTTATTATATAAATTTTGCCCAATATTTATATATATCAATGACTCGGCCAGCATCATGAGGCCTCAGCCAGTCTGGGAGAGGTGGATGAAGGACCCAAATAAGGCCTTCAGGATGCATGTAGCCTGGGGCGCGGTGATTGTTCTTGTAAATGTCCTGATTGTCGTTGGATTCCTTATTTTCCTGTGGTTTGTGTATAAGATATTTTAGTATCATTGACAAAGAGGTCTGTTATTACAGCGTTACCGAACCGGTCAACTGAAACCATGACATACAGGTCGCCGGTGTTCTGGAGCATTTCAATTTCTCTGCCCTTGCCTTCCGGTACAAAATAGCTCTCAATGCCGT
The DNA here is from genome assembly GCA_043823195.1 of archaeon. GTDB lineage: Archaea > Nanobdellota > Nanobdellia > Woesearchaeales > JBDRAZ01 > JBDRAZ01. The sequence continues at coordinate 2,098 of JBDRAZ010000044.1, read as the reverse complement.
ATTTTACGGAAATCCGGTCTCCTGCAGACTCAACCTTTCCTTTGATGAAAAGGCCCTGCTTTTTTTCTGTGGAATATTCTTTTACAGCATGGTGAAACCCCTGGTTTTCCAGATAAACGTAAACTGTGTCCCCGTTATGGACTTCAGGGCCGGCATCTAATCCGGATATCTCATAGCTAAGGGCGACATAGTCTCCCCTGAACATATCTCTTGGGTCGACTGGCCTGGTCTTTAGCAGGACCTTTGTTCCCGATTGGATTGTGAACTCCTTAATGCCAATAAAGGCCAGCATAAGAGCCAGCCATGCAACGAAAATTATGGTAAATGCCCTCTTCTTATCCATATTACATTTCAGCAAGGGTTTTTCTTCTCTTCTTTTCAAGGAAAATTGACCCGATTATCATCAGGGTGCCGCCGACAATAAAAAAGAGGGAGCGCGGCAGAAGCCTCCAGAAAACATCAAAGTATCGGGTGACAATGAAGGCTACAAACATAAAAACACCAATGTTGAAGACAACTGCATTGTGGGATTCAAAGCCATACAGCACAGCCACGATTGAGAGTACAAATAGGGCTAAGTTCATTAAAATGGTGGCAAAAAAGGGATTCGGCACGAAGAGCACAAACAAGTTTACTGCACTGATTGCTATTATCGGCAAAAGCTCAAGCCTGCCTGATTTTGTGCTGAACCCGCCTTTGAACTGGGTTGCGGTGATGACTATTATGTTAATTGCACAAAAGACGACCGAGGAAAAGAAATAGACGTGAAAGTCGCTTTTGGAAAATTCTTCCAGGATTGCCTTAAATGAGAGGATATAGGCCACGAGAGTCGTGATTATGAAGCCAAACAGCTGGAGGATAAGGGCGAATGGATGCTTAATTGCTTTGTGGTAGATTCCAAGGGCATAAAGGGTAAGGCCGATGAATGACTGCAGGATGGCTATTGGCAGGAGCTGGTATTTTTCAACAAGGGATATCTGTGCAAGGCTGTAAATGAAAAGGTTGATCCAGATGAGAAAGCCAAAAACGTTTATTGCAAAGACAGCCAAAGACCTGTCTCGGTTTGAGAGATAAAAAAGGCCGATTAAGGGAAGGATATAGATGTAATTTGGAAAATCAGCGTATATTGTGAATAAGGAGATGTCCCAGATGATAAAGAGTATTGACAGCATGATTAAGTAAATCTGCTTTTGCTTCATGATGTAGTAGGCTAAAGCACCAAGCGCCCACAAGAGAACAAGCCAGTGGCTCTGATTGGCAAGAGCGTAGGCCTGTGCAATTCCAAGACCAAAATAATTTGCAATGTTTAGTTCCTCTTTCCCTTTTGCCATTGGTATTAGGATCGCGAACATGATGACGGGGTAGAAGTAGTTGGGTATCTCTGTCTTAAATGTAAATAGACCATCCCAGATGACAAAGAGAATGCTTGTGAGGATGTATGCGGGCATAGAGCTGAAGAAGTATGCCACAGGAAGTATTGATGCTGCCCACATGAGCACTAGCCAGTGCGAGTTTGCAGTGATGTTGTAAGTCTGGGATATTAAAAAGACGCTACCGCCGTAAAACATGGTTGAGAGGAACATAAGGGTTTTTCCCAGGTTGGGAAGGCCAGTTCCCTGATAGCTGAAATGGTACCCAAGGTAGAATGTTCCGAAAGTAACAACAAGAAGCATCAGTGTTTTTATGGTGTCGGGGATTTTATCCCAGTTTGCTGCAACAAAAAGAATTACACCCAGCCCCAGGAGAACTGCACCGATTATGGATAGCACTTTGATGACATTGACTGGCTCAGATTTGGGCGGTTCATAGCTTATGCTGTATTGATTTAAGATCCTTGTTGTCTGTTGCTCGGAGATAATTCCCTTTTTCCTCCAGGACAGGACCTCGTTTTTCAGCCAGTTTTTTAGTTTGGAATTAAGGGCCATTCTCGCCTTTCGGGTGGGGGAAGTATATAAATTTGTCTGTGCAGTCAGTATCTCCGATACATATAAAGCCGCATCATTAGTATGCCGGCTTTGCAGCTGATTACACTAGCCCCTTACTTGGTTCTTTAGTCATATTCACCCCCCCTGCTCCTGATTCGCCGCACCCTGGTGCA
>JBDRAZ010000043.1:0-6265 GCA_043823195.1 archaeon | reverse complement strand
CCGGATGTCGCTTGACTTGATTGCCTGATGGAGGCTATCAGCCTGGGAAGGAGCAACTGTTTCAACATAGCTAATGGTTCTACTGGCTTCAGCAATTGCGCCCAGAAGCCTGGCAAACCAGTTGTCTCCAAGCCGCAAAAGCGAAAGAGATTTATTTAGGAAGGTATTTAGCAGTTTCATTCTATTGGATAGAAAGGTCTATGCAGGTTCGCCTGCATAGGCTTTTCTTTTAATTCAGAAGTAGTTATTTCTCATCGGAGATACTTCATAACACGCTGTATGTTTTCAGCAAATGGCTTTTACAGGACGCTGGCTGCGTATACCATTGCCCGTCTTCTCACTGGCTGTGCCGGTGAGCCTGAGATTGATCCTTCTAAAATTGATGATATGCATGATTATTTGACAAGGGAAAGAGCTGCACTTATTGCAAGAACAGATTCGGCTCATGGTGCAAACGCCGCCCTGAGAGACAGCCTGGAGCAGATGGCTGAATTGCTCGTTGCGGTAAGGGCTGGAAAGGATTCCCTCGAGACAGCCATGCAGCGCTATACGTCGAATAAACCAATTATTGTCTCTGTCGTTGATGAGAACGGAAATCCTTTTGAGGGTGCTGAGGTTAATGATGATTTTAGCGATAGCTGGTGTGTGGTCAATCAGGATGGCACATATTATTTGAATGCATCTCCGCCTTATGATGTTGTTGGCGGAGACGTCCGGGCAGAGGGATACAAACCTGTTCACTTTAGGGTTGGCGGATTGAGGGCTGCAACAGGAACTCAGCATGTTAAAGTAACGCTCAGGCCCGAAAATGCTGAGAGCAAGTAGCCCTACCTGAACCAGTTACGGATCTTTCTGACCAAAAAATGCTCTTCTTTCTCAGCAATCTTTAAGTCTTTTTCAACAGCCCGTATCTCTTCAAACAGCATAATCTTGAGCTGGTGCCTGAAAATGTATATAAAGGCCAGGGCGGAAAACAGGCCGATAATGATTACAGACAACCAATTCAGCTGACCCTGGAATAATTCCTCGCCAAAGTAGTTGAGCAAGAGAAAATGCGGCAGAAATCCTATGAGGCTTCCAATGAAGAATTCTCTGAATCGCATTTTTGATATTCCGGCGCATATGCTGACCGCATCATTGGGAAAGAAGGGAAGGGACCGTGCAATAATCAGTGATAGCCAGCCACGCTTGCTGAAAAAAGCGTCCAGATGCTTCAATTCGCGCTCGTCAACAAAGCGCAGGACAAATTTCCTGCCGTAGATCTTTGACAGAAAATAGCAGAGGCTTGACCCTATCATGGTGCCAATTGTGTTATATACTGTCCCGGGAATGAACCCGAACAGATAGCCGCCGGATACAGAGAGGACCTGTCCGGGTATTATGGGAAGAAGCGCCTGGAATGCCTGAAGCAGAACCATTGCAATGGGCCCGAAAACACCAAAACCCAATATAAAGTCGACTATTAGCTCTTTTTGCGTGAACAGGTCTCTGACAGGAGAAAAATATAGAGCTACTGCTATTATCAGCACAAGCAGCAGCCCGAGTTTTTTATGCTTTGACTTCATTATGGACCCGCCGGGACGTTCACAGGCTGGAGTTCCAGTACCCTGATTTGAACCCGGGGCCTTCGGTTAGCGAGACCGATGCTCTAGCCGGTCTGAGCTACGGGCCCATCTGATTCAAAGTAAGCCTTCACCCTGGGATCTATTTTCGGATTGGCTGCCCGCCCCAGAGCATAATACACTTTTTCTGCGTGGGTGCCCCAGCTGTAGTCGCCCTTTTCAAGCTTGACCTTAGATACCTTTAACTCGCCAAGCTGGACACCCTTGCTTAGGTTATAATATATCGATCGCATGGTTACCTTGGGAAACAGTTCTGCGTATACCTTATAAATCTCGTAACCGTACCCCTTCTTCATGAAGAACAGTATTTCGATAATCTTCTGCCGTATTTCTGAATGAACCGGGCGCCCTTTGCTCATAAATCCTAATTGTAATCTGGATATTTAAATAAATTTCTATATAGAAAATAAGTTTTATATACAAGTAAAGCGCTTTGGTGATGCCATGGACAGCTATTATGACAATATTTCATCCGGGTACAACAGGCTGTATGGTGAAGAACAGGAACGCAAGTATATCATATTAAAAGGGCTTTTGAAAACAGCCGGATTGGATATTCTTCTGGATGTGGGCTGCGGGACCGGGCTTGCCCGGCGGCATTTCAAGTGCAACTACATTGGCATTGATCCAGCCTTAAAGCTATTGGGGCAGTCGGAGGCAAAGGGGCTTATCTGCGCCACGGCAGAGTGCATCCCGCTGAAAGACAGGAGTTGCGATGTTGTCATATCGGTCACCTCAATGCATAATTTTGGAGATATCGAGGCGGGATTCAGGGAGATGCTGCGGGTCGGAAAAAGCAGATTCGGATTTGCTATACTTTCGAAGAGCAGAGAAAAGGACCGTATAATCAAATTGATTGAAAAAGGCCTATTTGACCTTACCAGGGTTGACTGTGGCCCTGATATTGTAATCTCAGCAGGGAGGCGATGAATGTGGCTATCTATCATCCAAGGCAAACAGTCTTGGTTACCAGCAGAGCAGTAACCGAGATTATGGGAAAATCAGTAAACAAAGACAATGCGATGGCAGTGGACTGGCATACGCCACTGTCGCAGGAACCGTTCCTGTATGCAATTGCGCTGGCAAAGAACAGATTCTCGCTTAAGCTTATCAGAAAAAGCGGGGTCTTTGCAGTAAACTTCATGCCTTTCGATCTTTGGAGTGAAGTACTCTGCTGCGGAAGGCAATCGGGCTGCCATGTTGACAAATTGGGAAAAACAGGACTTACTTTTTCAGAGGCGGAACGCATAGACTGCCCGGTTATTGCGGAAGCTCTTGCGTACATGGAGTGCGAAACAGTAAATGAATTTGAGGGGGGCGATCATGTGATGATCATAGGAAAGGTAGTCAATTCAAGGACAATACATGAGGGCAGGCGCATTCTTCATATGGGCGGGGCGGAATTCACAACTGTAAATTAACAAAATTTATATAGTTTTTACATGTATCAAATCTTTACCATGCAAGAAAAAAATGACCAGATAACACAACTTGCCAAAACCCTAAAGAGCAGCGGTCTGGCTGCTTCAATGGTAGAGGCAATGGAGAAGGCCCAAAGCATTATCGGCGTTAGCAATAAGACCCTGGAAGGAGGACCAGCTGACAATGCGGCGGGTGACCAAGAACAGCAAGCAGAACAGGAATCAATGTCCGAGACAGCAGCGGACAAGCCTGAAGCAAGTCCTCTCCCCGTGCCTGACGGAGAATACGAGGCCGTATCAGAGGAAGCTGCAGAAAAGGGCACGCCGGATTCCGGGATTACGCCGGGAGCAGCGGATGCTCAGCTGAAGGGTGCTGCAGAAGAAGCCCGGGATGGCGCAGATCTGCCAGCTCCGGGAAAAATTGAGATGGCCGCAAGCCAGCCGGCTAATAATGGGCATCAGAAGGAGGATGATGGGCAAGTTCTTTATGAGGATATAAGTCTGCGAGAGCTGATGGAAGAGGATGCTACGCACATCTATGGATCAGATGATTCTGAGACTTACAGCGGCGAGTCACCGGATGTTGATATGGTTAAGACAGAGGATGAACTGCGCGAGGATGGAAGGATTACTGATGAAGAGCTGTCAAGGGAATCCATACCTCAACCTGAGGATTCTGTCCGGGTGCCGGCACCGGCATGTGAAAATATCCCTGAGAAAAAAGAGAGAAGGGCCACCCTTACAAAGGAAGAGAAAGAGATGACTGATCTGACAAAACTCTTCAATTACGGGAACAAATAAAAGCTTATGCAATGGTTCTGGCCCGGAAAATTTAGAAAGGTTTATATACCATTTCAAAGAACTAAGTGGTATTTCCTACTTTTAAGTGGGAAGTGGGCGGGGGATACATATCAGACATAATTTTTTACCGGTGGTTCTGGCGCTTGTCTGCGTACAATTGGCTAATGCAGATATTCTTATGGGTGTTGGCTCCCTTCAGCTAAGCAGCGGCGTTAACCGGACGGTGACATCCGTAATAGGAGTTACAAATAATGGAACCTTAGGAATGAATGTGACCTTCTCAAATTTTACTCTCACAAGCGGACAGTATGCTGTAATGATTGATCCAATTGCCGCAATAGAGCTAATGCCTAACATGACAACTAATGTGTCTGTCCGCCTTGCGATTCCTGCTTACCAAATGGCTGGGCTATACACGGGTGCAGTTCATCTGCACGGGGGCGGCTACTCAGCATCTCTTCCTGTTTCACTGAATATTCTGCAGAATCCAAGTCTCGCCATTACTCCCGCAGAGCTCAATTTCGGCAGCATCAGTCGTAATTCCTCTCCGGCCATGGCCTTCAGAATTACTAATAATGGGAATTTCAACTTGTCAGGCATGTCAGCCGTGGCAAATTTTGAGGGGGGGTATACTGGCTCCTTCAACGAAACAATAGCATCCCTTGCTGTGAATCATACCCGGGCCTTTGAACTGAGGATTCATGTTCCGCAGAATTCTGATACCGGGGAAATAAATGTTGGAGCAGTGGCCATAACAGCTGCCAGCACGGCATGGAGCATACCGATTACTGCAAGATTGGAAAGCAGGCTTGAGATCACCGACTTCGACTTAACAATTGATGGTGACACATCATATAACCTTAAGGATGCAGAAAAGGTGGACTCTGATGTTAAGCCCGAGAGTGAACTTATTATTGACGTGAAGATTGATAACACCTTCACGGGGAGTGATGATATTGACATTAACGACATTACTGTGACTGCCCTTATTAAGTATATAGATGAGGGTGATGACCTTGAGGATGAGAGTAGTTCATTTGACTTGGCTGCTGCAAAGGACATCCGTGTAAAATTTGAGTTTGATATCCCGTTAAACGTAGATGGAGATGAATATGATATTGTTGTCACGGCAGAGGGTGTTGACGAGAAAGGGGGTAAGCATTACGACACGCAAGAGATTTCAATAACAGTTGACAAGAAGACCCATGATCTGAAAATCAGGCGGGCAGAACTCAACCCGCTTACTGTAAAATGCGGGCAGTCATCATCACTGTTTGTGCAGGTAATGAACCAGGGAAAGAGGGATGAGGATTTGGGAATTCTCAGCGTAAGGAGTGATGCGCTTGACCTCAATGTCAGGGAGAGCATGAGCCTGGATAACCGCATCGGAGACAGTGATAATGTTTTTGAGCGAACATATGCAATCAATGTTCCTGATAATACCAAAACAGGAACGTACAATATCGATATCAGGAGCTACTATGACTTTAGCCAGATCAGCGATGTCCGTATACCCAAGCTTACTGTCACTGAGTGCGGTGCCGTGACAGAAACCGGGGGTGGATCTGTGGGCGATCTGGTAACTGGCGACGATAAAGGGGATGAGTTTATGTTGCCACGGCAGTCCACCGGACCAGGCCGCCCGGGACCGCAGGTTATTGTCACTGATTTGCTTGAGGCGGCAGATCAGGGTGAAGAGGGCGGGACGGGTGTAGCATGGATTGTAAGTGTAATGGTGTTTGTCACTGTCATAATTGTCGTTCTTGGCGTGCTTGCCATACCCAAATCACGGATTAAGACCCAGGAAAAGCCGCCAAATGACGAAAATGAAGAAGATGCAGCGCCCAATGACTCTTCTCGCCCAAAGGATTATTACTAGATAATCACACGTGTTTACTACTCGGGAATACTGACTGGGCGAAACATTTAAATATTAGCTGGATTAACCGTCTATGACTGATTGCATTTTTCCCTGGAAACCCAGGGTAGACGTGGGGGTTGAAAATGAGTATGAGATACCTGTTAATAATGTTGTTTTTTGCACTTATAGTTAGCATCGGCGTTGATGCAGCTCCGCCTGTAATTCATGAGGTTAGCTTAGTGCCGTCCGTGCCTGAATTTGGCAATGTGACATTTATCAAAACCAATGTAACTGATGATACCGGACTTTTCTCTGTAAACTACACTGTTACTAACCCAACAGGATCAAAAATAGTAGATAATGTTAACGCGACAATTATTGCAGGACTGCGCAATTCACAGTCCTTCACTGTAAACAAAGTCGGAACATGGCAATGGAGTGTTGTTGCATCAGACCAGAACACATCAACCCGGCAATCAGGCAACTTCACCATCAACAACACCAATCCTATTATTGTTTCGATAATTCCTAACCAGGCAAGAAATGAAGACAACGGCAGC
>JBDRAZ010000042.1:0-21035 GCA_043823195.1 archaeon | reverse complement strand
AAGGTGTTTGTAAGTTAAGTGTTGAAGTGTTTCCTGGCCTTGAATCTTCCCTAAAACGGTTATCAGTTTTCCATAAAAATTGAAGATATCATTTTCTGATTCTTTATATCCTAGTGATTTAAGTATTGTGGTGTCTTCTTTTGAAAGATCCTTTTTGAAATGTATTATTTGCCTGGTTAACTCCTTTATCTTTTCCTTACTTTCTTTTTGAGTTCCTTTCTTTTCGCTTATCTCTTTGACAACTTCTTTCTTTGTCTTTACTTTTTCCTCTTTCTGTTTCAAATAATCCTTCATTCTCGCAGCAACTTTGTCATAAAGGTTTTCTTCACGTTTAGTCAAATGGAAAGGTTTGGTGTTGTATTCATGGTTACGATAATAGGTCTCAGCTTTTTTTATGATGTCATAATCACGTTCAGCTCTCAGCCTGATTGTTTCATTGACTTCTATTGAACCGTCTTTCGGCATAATGTTTTTCCTGCCTTGCGTCAACCAGAAATCAAGCAGTTTGGTTGCGTTTCGATCAATGTTCAGCAAGTCTTTACGTTTAAGTTTCTCTTTACCGAGTTCCTTAAGAATCTTTTTCTGGACATCGGTTGGGTATTTGGTTATTAATGACTTTTTCAGTTTCTCATCAATGATTTTCCTCGCAAGGATCTTGATTGAATCTTTGATTGTGTTATCATACCCAATGTCTTGCTTGAACAGTTCTAACAATTTCTGTTCCCGCAGGTTATCTTCTTCCTGTTCATAGGCCTCCAAATCATTGGGATTAGTTGTTATGAGTTTATATGTCTCAGGATCAATTTTGATTGTCACGTGAAACCGTTCCTTGTTCCAGATCAGGATTCCTTCACCTGTACCGCTGTGCAACAGTATCTCCTGTTCCTTATCGTTCAGGTCAAAGGTTGATGCGGTTTTTCTGATCAGGTTCTTTTTGCAGCCCATTAAGTAAGTGAACATCAGATTACCAAGCAATGTTTCACCTTGCTGACAATTGTTCAGTTGTGCCAGATCCTGCAGGACAAGTATCATTCCGGTGTTGGATTTCCTTACCAAAACAATCATTGTTGCCAGGAAATCTGCGAGGACCTCATGCTTAAGCCATAATGGTGCTTCCTCAAGAACAATCAATGTCCGATCCATGTTACCCATAGCCTTAGCCCGAACAAAATTCATTACAATAGCTGTCAGGGTTTCCTTGATCTGTGATGGGGTGTTCTTGAATTCAAAAACTGTGAACGAGTTGTCAAGTGATAATTCAGATCCTTCCTGGTCAATAAATGAATACATACCGTCACCAGTGAACCTTGACAACCTAGACAACAGTGCTTCAATGCTCATTCTTGCGTTTTCTGATTTGGCTTCGCTGAACAATTTGGTTAACGCAATTTTCAGGTTATCAAGCCTGGGCGGTTTCTTTTTCCAGGATTGCGGGTTGTCAGCGGTAATCCCTTCCATCTCAAACGCCATAATAATTGCCTTTTCAAGCCAGGGTTCCTGAGCTTTTGTTATGCCCACTTCACCGCCAAGCATGACGCTCAGGATATGTTCAATAGCAAACACATCTTCAAGGAAATCGCCGGTATACAACCCCATTATCGCCGGGATATTCTTTGAATCTTTTCCAAAGGAAATGTAACTGCCGTTTTTCTTTTCACACATGCGTTTGTATTCAGGTACTGCACCGAGGGTTGCAGCGGGATCAATAACTATGATCTTAGTGCCACGGATTGAATGTTCTTGATCTATGAAGTATTTGTTGGTCATAGATTTTCCCGTGCCTGTCCCACCTATTATACAGCCTGAATATGACTCTTCATTCCATAAACATCTCGCAACCGGCAAATTGTTCGGGCCCCAACCCAACAGAACACCTTGCTCTTCATCTACATCATAAAACGGGCTTGAGAACGGAAACGAAGCAGCAAGTGCATCATCCGGCACAAGGATACCTTTATCCTTAACATGATTGATTGATGTCGGGATAACTGATTTAAGGAGTTGTTCCTGATAATTTGTTGTGACCTTTGTTATTATGCCGAACGATTTCAATGATGACTGCACTTTCTTTGACAACGCAACAGCGTCTTCTGAGGTAACACCTTTTGACACCAGGTGGATGTGTGTCCGATACAATTTGTAGCTGCCTTTTGAGATGTTGCGAAGGTTCTCAGTCAGTTCATCAAATTTCTGCTCAAGGATCGGGTTAGTTTCACCACGGGATTCATACATATAGATATCACTCCTTACTTTCCTTAATTCTGTAGTCAGGTATTCCTGTAGTGCTTCAACACTTGAGGGTTCAATGAAAATTGAATAATCCACATCACTGCGTTCACGGGTCATACCGGACAACCAGTCTTCTGTTACAGTCTCAGGCAACCCAACACAAGTCATTCCCTGGTAAAACTTTGAACTGATCTGCACATAATGTTGTTTTGTGTCAACATAATCAGGTTTGATCAGTGCGCTGAGAAGGTTTTTCTGGGAAACCGTCATATCAGATTCATTCTCCTGGTACTGGATCATGTCATCCTCAAATTTCAGGCCAGGTTTGTTCTTTAGGGTTTCAAGGATTCTTAGTTTCTCAGCATTGGTTATTCCTTTGAAAAACAGATCCAGTTCTGACAGGTAAACCAATTTGTTTTTGAGTATATAATTACTGATCTGGCCTGTTATGATTTCTATTTCATCTTTGCCTAACATGAAAGCCTTAACTTTTCTGAACAATTTCATTTAGCACCTCCCAGCCATAAAGTAAACAATTCAGTAATTGATAGGTAATTCCAGCCATCGCCACGAAACAGAGCAATCGTATCCTTTTGATAGGATTCAAACAGGTTCTTGATCTGTGCATCATTAAGCCTTTTAAGAACTAGATGTTGTTGTTTTACAGAAACAAGTTCATCAAATGTATGTTTCTTAATATAGTCCTTAATCCTGGCCTTGGCATTAGGTACTGGTTGTAAACTGTCTAATGAATAGACCTTGGTTCCTTGCTTGTACAACCTGAGCCCCAACATAGCTTTCTTTTCCTGGATATCTGCGAGAACAGTTGTTTCCCAGGGATGTTTTGTTTTAACTGGTTTAAGCTCTTGTTTGACATTAATAGATGATAACCGGGTAATGCAATCGTCAGTGCGTTTGCTAAGAAGCTGTAATGCCTCAGTATATGCTGTTTCGTTTTTCAACAGATTATTAGAAGCAGACACAGGGATAACCAGATAACAAACAAGATTAGGCCTTATGTTCTGTTCAAGATAATATTTAAGCCAAGTCTTGAATTCTTCAGCTTCAGCAATGATGTTCTTTGTGTCGGCCAGGGATTTGATTTCATGTTCTGTTCTGGCCATGTGTTTCCGATGAAGGAATTTAGGTGCGTCAATGTTAACAAACCGAAGAACGATCTGGATTGGGTACAGGAGTGACCTCAGAAAATAGCGGTACTGATGGATTAATTCAGTTTTTGCCCCCCCAGCCAATTTTGAAAGATTTATTGGTTGGATCTCAATGATGGAGATCAGGATACTCGAATTAATCAAAGCTGCATCGTTATTTATTGTTAGATATTGCATGAACTTCTGATCCATAGAATAAAACAATGCTGTGGACCCAGTTAATAAAAGCTGGTCCAAGAAACAGGACAAAAGGGGGGGAAGTGTATAGCTGTGTCAGAATATATATGATAATTAGAAAACCTGTGATACAATCACGTGCTTAACTGACCCAGTATTTACGCAAATTCATAATGTTTAAATATTATTATTGACCTTGTATGATCTATTCCTTCAAAATGCCCAAAATGTTGCTGTCACATTAAACCATACGGTTGGTGCCCAGCCGGCGCATCCTTTCTTTTCCTTCCTTCTTCCTGCTGGGATCAGTGAATCTCTGATTCTAGCGCATCTCAGCCGTCGCACTTATATCTCCTCAAGAATGCTCTTTATGTTATAACTAATCCTGTATCTTTTCAGGATGTCTTCAAAAACTAACGTGTTCTCAACAGGTATTTTTACAGCCCCATTGACTATCCTTTCTCCCTTCAGCTGGTTGATAATTCCTTTCACTGTCCGACCGGCCAAGAGGTAGTTGAACCTGACTTTTTCTGAATGTGAAAGCCCCTTGAGACTATAGGAAAACAGGGTATATGATCTGAATCCAAGAGTCTCCGAGAACTTACGGTTTTGAAATACGCTTATCCCTTCCTCTAATATCCCGGTTCGCGCCATGAATGCAGCAGAGAACAGCTCATGTAACAGTATTTGCTTCATATCCAGCTTATCGAATTTCCTTGCCTTTTGTTTTATCTCCTGCAGTCTGTCCATCCTCTGCCTGAGGCTCCCCGAGAGAAAAACAACCACTATGTCAATATCATTTGGAGTTTCCTTGCCCTTGGCAATAGATCCATATATTACGATGTCAAAAATGTTCTTATTTTTTTTTTCAGTAATTAGCAATCTCTTTAATTCTGTCAACATCTTCTTTTAAGAGTTCAGCGGTTTCTTTATCCATTCGGTGTGTATAGCTGTCCTGGTAGAACGGAAAGTCTTTGTCAATTATATTATATACTTCTTTGTATTTCTCGAGAATCCTGAATCTGTGGGTGTACGATCTTGGAATTGAACCCTCTTTCTTGAGTAAGAAAAGGTCGCACAGCGCAGCCATGGCTTTGAAGTACAGAGTAGTCGCAGTGTTCCATTTCTGATTCTTTAAGGCCTTGTTTGCTTCTGAGTAATACTCTTCCACGTTTTCAGTAAGTATGGCGCCCCTTTCGTCCATGATGTACTGTACAAGTTATCTCTCTTATTTAAACTTTACTGTTGTATTGTACGACTTAGTTGTACTGTACATCGTAGCTGTTATATCTCACCTTAATTGATGTACTGTACAACTACGGGGAATCTGAATCCTCTGTTGGTGTGTAATAATCTTGTGGCCAGACCAAAGCTTTAAAACCTGCATCAATCCTTATGCTGTTATGGTTTACGATATCATTTTCGTCACCGGTGAAGCATTCTTCGACAGCCCGCTCTGCGGCGCTGCAATACTCAAGAGGCTCCTTGAGAAGCATAACCTTTCTGTCGGCATAATCGAGATGCCCCGAAAAGAGGCAGATGTTGCCAAACTTGGCAAACCACGATTGTTTTTCGGGGTGAGCGCGGGCAGCATTGACTCCCTGGTGAGAAACTACACCCCCCTTAAGAAATTGCGGGAAGAAGACAAAAACCTCTCCTACGATAAGCAGGTGCCGGACCGGGCAGTGATCGTCTACAGCAACTGGGTAAGGCACCTTTTCCCGGATGCGGTGATCGTCCTCGGCGGGACAGAGGCAAGCCTGCGCAGGTTCGTGCATTATGACTACTGGCAGAACCGCCTAAGAAAACCTGTGCTCTTTGACTCAAGGGCCGACATCCTTGCCTACGGCAGCGCAGAGAAGCAGGTGCTAGAGATCGCAGGGCGCATCAGGGCTGGAGAACCGCTGCTGGGCATCGCCGGGACATGCGTGGTCGGAAGAACACCCGCCGGGCTTCAACTGCCCTCTTTTGACGAGGTCAGCAGGTCAAAGGAGAGTTTCTGCGACATGCAGAACATGCTGACCAATGAGGCAGACCTCTGCCAGAAGATAGACAACAGGTATGCGGTCCAGTTCAGGAGCCCTCAATACACGACAGCAGATCTTGACAGCTATTACGAGCTTCCCTTCTCGCGCAAGGCAGGCAAGCGCCTAAGCGGCTTTGAGTTCAGCGTTGTCACACATCGCGGATGCATCGGCAACTGCAGTTTCTGTTCCCTTACCCTTACCCAGGGCAGGAGGATTGTCTCAAGGTCCGAGGGTTCAATAATCAGGGAGATCCGCACGATTTCCGGGATGCCGCATTTCAGGGGTGTGATTGACGACCTTGGCGGCCCTGCAGCCAACATGTACGGCATGGACTGTAACCTCTGCAACAAAAGCTGCCTGGACTGCCGGAAGCTTGACAGGAGCAACAGGAGGGTTATAGAGCTGCTGAAAAAGGCAAGGGCCATCAAGGGCGTAAAAAACGTCTTCATCAGAAGCGGGATTAGGTATGACCTTGTATCTGATGAATACCTCGGTGAATTAACACGCCATGTCTCAGGTAGACTGAAAATCGCACCTGAACACGTTAACAGAAATGTCCTGAAACTAATGAATAAGGATTTCGGCAACCTGAAGAATTTCATGCGGAAGTTCAAAAAAACAGGTAAAGAGCTCTCATTCTATTTCATGACTGCCCATCCGGGCTCCGGAATGAAAGAGGCAAAAGAACTGGCTGACGCAATAAGGAGTCTCAAAAACGCAGAGGCAGTCCAGGTGTTCACTCCCACGCCCATGACAGTATCAACCTGCATGTACTACACCGGCCTTGATCCCAGCACAAAAGAGAAGGTATATGTGCCATACACCTACCGCGAAAAAAAGGAGCAGAAGCGGCTTGTCACCGGATGATCATGCCCTTCGAACCGTCAACAACCACCGAGTCATCATTCTTCAGCACCCGGGTGGCGATTCTTGTCCCTACAACGCACGGGACCTTCCCTGATTATGATATGAAGATGGTTATCTCTTGGATACTTCAGATCATAACCGAGAAGTATGTCTGAAAAATGCAGCATCAGGGCCCAGTCATCTCTAGTTAATCCCCATTTCTCTGTGAGCTTTTTCAGCTCAGGCAGCGCGCTATTGATATTCATATAGATGTGTAGGGTGCGTGATAGATAAAGAGTTTTCTATTTCTGTCAGGCAATATTAAATGAGCATTGTACAAAAATACTATGCTTGATCCTATGTCAGGTCACACACGAACCTAGCTCTTTCGCTTCTCCAAACCCTTAATCCTCTCACGCAACTCAATCGCCCTTTCGAAATCAAGCAGCTCGGCAGCCTCTTTCATCTCAGAATCAAGTTCGATTATCAGGTTTGGGATCTCCTTTTTAGGGATGTGTTTTGTGTCCTTAACATCCACTTCCTTCTCTTTCACAGGTTTTACTATTGTCTGCGGCGTAATCCCATTCTTCTTATTATGCTCCATCTGCAGTGCCCTTCTCCGGTTTGTCTCATCAATTGCTTTAATGATTGAGTCAGTCATGTTGTCTGCATAAAGCACAACGCTTGAATTCACGTTCCGTGCTGCCCTTCCTATTATCTGGATCAAACTTTTAGCATCCCGCAAGAAACCCTCTTTGTCAGCATCAAGTATTCCGATAAAGCCAACCTCAGGAATGTCAAGCCCCTCACGCAGCAGATTAATTCCAACAAGCACGTCAAACTTCCCCAATCGAAGCTGCCTGATTATTTCCGTCCGTTCAAGTGTATCAATCTCAGAATGCAGGTATCTTGTCTTGATTTCGCCTTCAGAAAGGAACTCAGTCAGCTCTTCTGCAAGCTTTTTAGTAAGCGTCGTGACAAGCACCCGATCACCACGCTCAACCGTGGCTCGAATCTCTTTCTTCAGGTCCTCTATCTGCCCGTCAATAGGCCTTACCATAACCTCAGGATCAATCAGCCCGGTCGGCCTGATAATCTGTTCAACCACCTGCGATGACTTCTCCAGCTCATACTGCCCGGGTGTAGCAGACACAAAAACAACATTCTTCATGTAGCCTTCAAACTCCTCAAAGCGCAGAGGCCTGTTGTCATAGGCACTATTAAGCCTGAAGCCGTAATCTATGAGCGTCTTCTTCCTTGACCTGTCGCCGTTGAACATTCCGTGGACCTGCGGGATGCTCTGGTGGCTTTCGTCGATTATCATGAGAAAATCATCCGGAAAATAATCCAGCAGGCAGTACGGTTTCTCACCGGATTTCCGGCCGTCAAAATGCCTTGAATAATTTTCAATCCCCTTGCAGTATCCCGTCTCCTCAATCATCTCAATGTCAAATAGCGTCCGTTTCTTCAGCCTATGCGCCTCAATCATCCCGAGCTTTGGCAGGCTCTCCTCAAGCTCCTCCTTTATTGATTCTATCGCCTGTTCCTTGATCTCATCCGGTATGACAAAATGCCTGGCAGGAAATACATAGTAGTATTTCATTGGCTCCTTGGGTCTCCCGGTCTTTTTCTCAATCTCAACAATCCTTTCGATCTCATCACCGCACATTTCAATTCGGATGATATTGTTGTAATATCCCGGAACGATATCGATTGTGTCTCCCTTTGCCCTGAATCTGCCTGACAACAGCTCCATGTTATTTCGCTCATACTGTATTGCAACCAGTTTCTTAAGAATCTCATTTCGGCCGATTTTCTGCCCCGTCGACAGTTCAAATCCCAGGTTCTTATAGTTCTCGGGGTTTCCCAGGCCGTAAATGCAGGATACAGACGATACAATGATCACATCTTCCCTTGACAGAAGCGATGCAGTTGCAGACTGCCTCATCTGGTCAAGCTTGGGGTTGATGTCTGCATCCTTCTCAATGTACTGGTCCTTCTGCGGCAGGTATGACTCCGGCTGGTAGTAGTCATAATATGAGACAAAATACTCTACCCTGTTGGCAGGGAACAGCTCTCTGAACTCATTGTACAGCTGTGCAGCGAGAGTCTTGTTATGGGCAAGGACAAGCGTAGGTTTCTTGATTTCATTGACAACATGGGCCATAGTAAATGTATTATGAACAAAAACATTGCCATTACCTGCCATGAAGTTTTCATTTCTTGCCACGGATAGATCATAAACATAATTATTTGTAGTTCTTATTCTCTGAATCTTTATAATTCGCCGGTAATTAAAAGTCAGTATGTTTTGCAATTCCTTGTATCTTTCGTTTTTACTGATAAACCATTCAATTATCTTACCGAAAACTCTCTTTGATGGGTGTCTTTTTCCATTTTCTATCATGGATATGTAACTTCTGTTACAGCCTGCAATCTGGGCCATGTCTTTTTGATACAATGAATGATCCATTCTGATCCTAGACAGGAAATCTGCGCAATCAGGAATTATGTCAACATTAGTATTAGCACATTCTTTTTGGATCATATTCAGTTTCTCCTTCTTAGACTGAATCGAGAATCCTATGTATTTGCGAAATAAGCTAATATTTCTTTTTCCTGAAATGTTTAAGATAAAAAATTCACCTCGACTTTGCTTAATTCTAATTCTGGATGTAATATCATATCTTAGCAGTAGCCTACGCAGATTGTTGATCAATCGATTAGAAACTGAACCTATATGTACTGAATTTTGCTCAACCCATCCATCGCCGTCGAACACAGACCTTAGAAATATTGAAAGTTGCTTATCCGATAATTCATACACAATGTTTGGTATGGTCTTTGTATGGGCACTATGGCCAAAACAGCTAAAAAAGGAGCATAACAATGTAGAATGATAAGCAATGTCATTTTTGTTTCTCTGATAATATTTTAATCCCAAGGAATTGTAAAATGATTTGCATATTGATTGCAACCCTCTATTTGAATTCGAGATTAATATGTATTGTCCCGTATTATGTCCTTCAGATACATAGAGACCTGAAAATGTTAAGAATTTGTCATCTATTGGTATTAACGGACGAACAGTATCTCTTTTTTTCGTTATTATATTAATATATTTATTTGCCATTATCAGAGATACATTCAATAATGATAATATCTCCTTAACTTGTCTCTGTAAAACTCCTCTGTTGTTAGAGCATTTTCGTATTTCATTTAATTTCCACTTGCCTGCAGGGTACTCTTTCCTAAAATACTGAGATAATTTTTTTAGGTCAGGATCATATCTGCCTATTAGCTTATTTATCGCTAATTTCGCATTTGGATTATATTCCAATACATTCAAATATCTCTTCTTACTTTTGGGTTTAAGTATTCTATTGGAAAGTGGAAGAAAATCGCCAATTGAGAGTTCACTTGTTTTGCACAATTCGAATTTCAAATTGCCAAACTTATAACAATTGTGGTGCGCAGAGACTCTTATAGTTGAGTAATCGTCCAGAGTTATTTGATAGACATACTTCTCTTTATGCTTTGAAACTTCAGTTATGTAGTTTTCACTTATCTTATAATTTGTTGGATTAAATGATAAAATCTTATATCCAGAAATTTTCTGATATTCCGAATTACCAAGCTTTTTGGGATATCTTAGGTTTCTTTCAACAAATTTTCCAATCTCTATACATTCAATACTGTTATCATCTCTAATAACGATCTCTTCAGCATAATCAAGACTCTTACCAGATCCAGTAACACCCAAAAGCGTCTGGTGCCGGTACTTTTTCCTTAGCCCTTTGACAAGCTTCGCAATAGCTTCAGGCTGTGATCCTTTCGGCTCAAAACCCGACTCAAGTTTAAATTCCATGTGGTCAGGAATTATTCAGAAGTATAAAAATCCTGTCCTAAGCAAACATAACATTTATATATTTTAACGTATTACTGTGTTTTAACGTAAAAAAAGTTATGGTAGGCACCTGGTTTCAATCATAAAAAATGGGGCTCGGCCTATACAAAACCATAATTTTCAGTACACCAAAAGCCAATTATCATCAGCGTTGAAGTGCTTGCCGGCTTTTGTGTGTAACAGGAGGTTTTCAAAATGGTGTCTGTAACATTATCCATTCCCAAGGAAACAAAGGAGCTCATGAACCGCTTTCCGGAGATAAACTGGTCCGGATTTATCCGTACTTCAATTGAGAAAAAAGCCAAGCAGTTATCCTGGAAAGAAGAGATGCTGGAAAAACTTAATCAAGATAGAGAATTCGAGGATTGGGCTGTTGACATGGGGCGAAAGGTCAATGCAGGAATTGCCAAACGTGTGAAATGATGGTTAAGTTAGTTGTTGATGCAAATGTATTGTTTGCAATGGCAAAGCCATCTAGCGCTGCAAACGAACTTGTGTCCCGTTTTTCACTTAAACTTCTAGCACCGGATTTTTCATTTTATGAATTAATAAAATACAAGAAAGACCTGGTGAATAAATCAGGGGAATCCTTTGATTCAATAATTGAGTTGCTGAAGGAAAAGGTTGCATTCTTAGAGGTGGGCCATTATGCCTCAGAAATAAAGAAGTTATCTGCTGAAATCTCAGATCCAAAAGATATAGTCTATCTGGCATTAGCGTACAGAACAGGGGTTCCCATCTGGTCTAATGACAAGCACTTCAAGGAGCAGGATATGGTGGAAGTCTTCACAACAAGGGAATTGATTGAATTACTGGGAGATTAGTTACAGTTCCTTTTTCCGTAGCAGCCTGTTGTACGCGATCGCAAACCTGTGCGCCTCATCCCGGACTTCTCTTATGA
The DNA here is from genome assembly GCA_043823195.1 of archaeon. Lineage (GTDB taxonomy): Archaea > Nanobdellota > Nanobdellia > Woesearchaeales > JBDRAZ01 > JBDRAZ01. Next base: position 9,779 of record JBDRAZ010000042.1, on the reverse strand, counting down.
ACAGAAGGGCAGAGTTTTTGACATTAATAGGAAACGATAATCCCGGTACGTAGACCTCTTCAAGCCTCTTAGCTATTGATATGATGGGGATCTTGAGGCCAAGGCGGTTTATCTCCTTGAGGGCGCTCATAAGCTGCCCTTTCCCCCCGTCGATAATAATCAGGTCAGGCATGCGCGAGTCTTCCTGCTTCAGCCGGGAATACCGTCTCCTCACGACCTCTGAGATCGCAGCAAAATCATCAACACCCTCAACTGTCCGTATCCGGAACCTCCTGTAATTGCTCTTGTCTGGCTTGCCGTTCCTGAACTGCACCATTGAGCCAGCAGTTGAGGTTCCGGACAGATGCGAGATGTCGAAGCATTCAACTACATATGGATTATCAGCAAGCTTCAGCGCCTTTCTCAACGCCTTGACCTTGGTAATGTTCCCAAAGAAAGAAATCTCGATGTTCTTGTCCACCAGTTCGAGCAATTGTCTCTTCTCACCTATCCTCGGAACTACGGCCCTGACCCTGCTGCCTCTCTTCTCCTCAAGAAACCCAATTAGCACGGGATTGATCTTCTCTGGGAGTATGATCTCTTCCGGCACCGGATTTTCTGAATAATACTGCACAATGAAGTCCTCAAGGAAACCCCTGATGTAATCGAACTCGAACTCCTGCTTGTTGCATAGTATGCCCTTGTGTACGTTGAATAGTATGAGGAACACCCTGCCGTCTATAGTCTTCCAGTTTATTATGTCCTCATCATACTTCCTCTGCCGCTCCATTGTCTGGCGCTCCGACAGCCTTTGCAGAGCTCCAATCCTCTCCCTGACCTCCAACGCCCGCTCATAATCCTGGGCAGATGAGAATGTGTCCATCTCGCCCTCCAGCCCCTTTACCAGCTCATCTACCCGGCCCTTCAGGATTAGTTTACAGGCATCAATCCTTTTCCCGTAGTCCTCTTTTGATATGCGGCCAGCGCACGGAGCACTGCAGAGCCTGATGTGATGCCTAAGGCATGGCCTCTTCGGCATTCTCTTGCATGTTCTTATCTGAAAAAGCCTTCGCAGGAAAGTTATAACATAATCCCTCTGCTCAGCTGAGACAAACGGCCCAAAATACATGCCGTCTTTCCGCAGCCTTGCGATTAATAGCCTGGGAAAGTCTTCAGATGTCAGTTCAATGTAGGAATACCGCTTGGAATCGCGCAGGTCAATATTGTACTTGGGCTTGTTTTCCTTTATCAGGTTGTTCTCAAGGATCAGTGCCTCAGCCTCGGTGTTGGTGACAATGAAATCAACCCCGTCAATATTGTCAACAAGGCCCTGTGTCTTTGGATCGTGTTCCTTCTTCTGGAAGTAGCTGGCTACCCGTTTCTTCAGGTCCTTTGCCTTTCCCACATAGATGACTTTTCCGGATGCATCTCTGAACAGGTAGCATCCGGGGTTCCTGGGCAAATTTGAAAGATCCATTGAATTGGGAACGCAGGACTGGTTTATAAATCCTGCCGTGTCCGCCTATCGCGATTAATTTATATACTGAATGCCATTTTATCTGTGCATGAGAAAGATATGGCTGATTGCTGGGTTGCTCTTGATTGTCCTGTTCTTCCTTGGCATAAAATTCTGGCTTTACCTCCGGGTCTTTCTCGGCAATGACATAATAGTCAGGCTGTCAGTTACCGATGAATCGCTGACTGTGATTAAGGATCAACAGCACCCCATTGTTTATGAGGCATCTGTTGTAACCAATCCCTTCTGCTCAGCAGACTGCAGCTATACCTTTACTGATGTCAGCGCAAATAGGACTCTTGATGCCGATCAGTTCATGCTTGCTCCAGCGTCACCAGTTTCAAAAACCTATGACCTCGTGGTAAGCGGCCTTGGAACAGGCATGCGGCTATACAGGTTTGACATAAGCTGCATCAGCATGAGGACATTTCTCTGCCACACCAATGAGGTTTATACTGCCGATAGCAAGCTCCTTACTGTCTTTTACAACCTGACTCCCGAGGAACAGGATATGAAAGAACGGTCTCAGGAAAACCTGGCGGGCCTTGCTGAACAGCTGGGAGCTCTGGATGCTTTGCTAGAGGGCTTATCTCTCGGAGTTGCTGAGTTTAACCGGGTGGTTTCTATTTCTATTCTTGAATCCTGGATAGCTCAGGTCGAAACCGAGCTTGTTCAGTACAGCCAGGATATGGACGGCCTTGATGCCCTGTGGCTGAGTGAGGATTACAGCAGGCTTCTGGATGAGATTGGATTGCTGCCACCGAGGCTGGCCGGGACTGCTGTCCAGGTCCAGAGCATAAACAGGAGCCTCTCAGCAGGCGTGCAAATATATAACCGGCAGGTTGACAATTTGTCTACGGTCCGGGAAAAGCTCATGCATCTCCGGACCATAAGACACACCGATTCGGGGCTATCTGTCCTTAACAGCGCAATTAGCGAATTCAACTCTGCCGCAGCCCTCCTGGTCAACAGGAGCATCATGAGCGAGAAGGAGGGGGCAGTGGAAAGAATTGCAGCCAATGTTGCTGAGCTGGAGAACGAGATCCAGATGCAGGTGCAGGAAAAGAAAATGGAACTGTATGCCTCACAGCTGGCTCTCTGCGAGATTTCAGGCATCTGTCCGGCAGGTGCGCCTAACCCCGGCGATCTGGAAACCACCTGTGCGCAAATTGCAGACCACAGGAGAACTGTCCTTGAACTGAACAGTTCACTCAGCGGCAACCTGACTCATGGGCTGGACCGTGCCGCACAGCTTTTATCTGAAATCATGGATAGCATACGGTTGAATTCGTCCCTGTCTGATATTAATTCCTCTGACAGCGCAAACCTTACTGCTGCACTGATCCAAAAGCTTGCAAGTGAGCTGCCCAACTGCACCATATCCGGCGGATATCCTTCAGAAATCACTGAAATAACCGCAAGCAAATTATTCTTTCATCCGGCTGAGCCGGAGTATTATGAGTTTGGTACACCTGCACCGGTATGCTGTGTCTTTGGCAACTGCATGCCCTGCTGTACCGGGGGGGCTTGCAGGAATGATCAAGCAAAATTTCCCGTGATCCTGCTTCACGGCCATGCTGTGAGCAAGGGAATGTCTGCAGAATACAGCCTGGAGGGCTATGGCAAGATTAGAGCCAGCCTGAAGCGCGACGGCTTCCTGAACGCAGGTTCGATAACCCTGAATTCAGCACCGCTTGAGTCGTGGGGCTACCCGGATGTCCCGGTTGTTGTCGGCATCAACTACTACTTTGACTATTTCAGCGGTCCGGAAGAGCTCGAGATCGTCCAGGCCAAGAGCGAAAGCATCGAGACATATGCTATTCGCCTGAAGGAGCTTGTTGATATTGTCAAGTTCAGGACGGGGCGTCCGAAGGTCAGGATTGTTGCGTACAGCATGGGCGGGCTTGTTGCCCGCCGCTATGTGCAGATATTTGGGGAGCAGGATGTTGAGGTGATGGTTCTGATTGGTGTGCCGAACAGGGGCATAGAGGGAACCGTTTCAGATGTCTGTCCAATTGTCGGAGAGAAGCTGGAATGCAGGGACATGAATGCCAACAGCCTCTTCATGAACAAGCTGAACCGCGTACCTCTTCCGGGCATTCCGATCCACAACATAGTGGGCACAGGCTGCAGCATGGATGGTGAACAGGGTGATGGTGTTGTGCTGGAACGGAACGCATTGCTTGCAGGTGCAGAAAACTACATCATAAACGGCACCTGCAGGAGCACGTTAAGGCCTCTGCATGTTGATATCAGGGACACAGATCTTTATCCGGAAGTGTACGGCATAATCCGCGACGCGCTCAAAGGATCTTCTTAAGAAACTCGCCCGTATAGCTTTTTGTTCTGGTGATCTCCTCAGGTGTTCCGGCCGCAATAATCTCGCCGCCCGCATCCCCGCCCTCAGGCCCAAGGTCAATGATGTGGTCTGCCGACTTAATGACATCCAGGTTATGCTCAATTACAACAACAGTGTTGCCCTTCTCAACCAGGTCGTTGAGCACCTTGATTAGTTTCTTTGTGTCATGGAAATGCAGCCCCGTTGTTGGCTCATCCAGGAGGTAGATTGTTTTTCCGGTAGCCTTTTTTGCAAGCTCTCTCGTGAGCTTGATCCTCTGGGCCTCTCCGCCTGAAAGCGTTGTTGAGCTCTGGCCAAGCCTGACATAGTCAAGCCCTACCCTTGAAAGGGTTTTGATCTTGCTCCTGACCGGGGGTATGTTCTCGAACAGCACAAGTGCCTCTTCTACAGTCAGATCGAGGACATCTGCAATAGATTTGCCCTTGTAGCTGACACTGAGGGTTTCTTTGTTGTAACGCCTTCCCTTGCACTCCTCGCACTCAACATAGACATCAGGCAGGAAATTCATCTCGATCCTGATGACACCGTCCCCCTGGCACGCCTCGCATCTTCCGCCCTTGACGTTAAAAGAAAACCTGCCGGGTTTGTATCCTCTGAGTTTTGCTTCCTCGGTCAGGGCAAATATCTTTCTGATCTCACCAAATACCTTTGTGTATGTTGCGGGGTTGCTTCTTGGCGTCTTTCCGATCGGGCTCTGGTCAATGACAATGACCTTGTCAATCTCAGAGTCAAACTCAATAGCCTTATGCCTGCCCGGGATTGCCTTGGACTTGTGTATCTTCTTCATCAGCGCCCTATACAATATGTCATAGACAAGGGTGGACTTTCCTGATCCCGAAACCCCGGTTATGAGGGTTAAGAGTCCCATCGGGATCTCAACATCAATGCCTTTCAGGTTATGCTCGCTGCACCCCAGCAGCCGGATGAATCGTTTGCCTTTCCTTCTCTTTTGCGGCGTCTCGATCCTAAGTGTCCTTGCAAGGTATTGGCCAGTCAGCGAATCCTTATTCTTCTCAATCTCTTCCGGGGTTCCGACTGCAACAACCCTTCCGCCGTGCAGGCCCGCGCCAGGGCCCATGTCAACAACATAGTCTGCGTTGCGTATGGTATCCTCGTCATGCTCAACAACAATGAGCGTATTTCCAAGATCCCGCAACCTGCGCAGGGTCTCAATGAGCTTGCTGTTATCTCTTTGGTGGAGGCCGATGGATGGCTCGTCAAGGATGTAGAGAACACCCATTAGGTTCGATCCGATCTGCGTAGCCAGGCGTATCCTCTGCGCCTCACCGCCGGAAAGCGTTCCTGCGTTCCTTGACAGCGTCAGGTAGCTGAGACCGACCTTGTCCAGGAACTGAAGCCTTTCGACAAGCTCTTTCAGGATAAGCTTTGCTATCTCCTGCTCCTTTTCAGTAAGCTCCAGGCTTTTGAAAAACGCAAGGCATTCTGTGATCGACATATCAGTTACATCTATGATTGATTTGTCTCCTATCTTCACAGCAAGCACCTTTTTCTTCAGCCTCTTTCCCGCGCAATCCGGGCAGGGCGAGATCCTCATGAATTTCTCAAGCTCCCTCCTCCTGTAGTCTGACTGGGTCTGCTGGTACAGCCTCTCGCATTGCGGGACAAGCCCCTCCCATGTCCCCTTATGGGACCAGTTGGCCTCTCCGTTTTTCATGCTCATCGAGAACTGGATTCTTTCAGGTGAGCCATGCATGAGGACATTGTATTGCTCCTCTGACAGCTCCTTGATGGGTGTGAGGACACTGTAGCCGAAGTGCTTTGCAACAGCACCCAGGTACTGCCCGCGCCATCCGTCTATTGCATTTCTGTAGACCGCGATCCCGCCGTCTGCTATGCACCTGTCCTTGTCAGGTATGATCAGGTCTGGATCAAAATCCATCTGTATCCCGAGCCCGTGGCACTTTTCGCATGCGCCAAATGGGCTGTTGAACGAAAACATCCTTGGCTGCAGTTCCTCAAACGTCATTCCGCATTTTGGACAGGCCATCCTGGCAGAATAGAGTTTCTCATTCTTGTCAAGGGCAATTACAAGCCCATCACCCTTGTCAAGGGCATCCTCAACTGCCTCATTTAGCCTGGAATCGTCTTTAACATTAGTACGGTCAATGACAATATCAATGTCATGTTTCTTGTACCTTTCAAGCTTAACCTTCTCATCAGTCCTCTGTATGCTGCCGTTGACCCTGACCCTGGTGTAGCCCTTCTCCCCTATCTCCTCGATAAGCTTCTCATAGGTGCCTTTCTTCTGCCTGACCACGGGTGCGAGTATTATCACATCATCAAAATCCTTGCTGATCTGCTCTGCGATTTTCTGAGCGCTCTGCGATTCAATCCTTATGTTATGGTCCGGGCAGTAGGGGACACCAACCCGTGCGAACAACAGTCTAAGATAATCATAGATTTCAGTAACAGTCCCAACAGTGCTTCTTGGATTCTTGCTTGTAGTTTTCTGCTCGATCGAGATCGCGGGGCTAAGTCCGTCGATGGAGTCTACGTCGGGCTTGTTCATTAACCCGAGAAACTGCCGGGCATATGCAGACAGCGATTCAACATAGCGTCTTTGACCCTCCGCATACAGTGTGTCAAATGCCAGGGTTGACTTGCCTGAGCCGGAAAGACCAGTAATCACAATGAACTTATCCCTGGGAAGCTCAAGGCTGATATTCTGAAGATTATGCTCCCGGGCACCCTTGATCACGATGTTTTTCATGCAATTTGGAAAAAATCCGGCTTATAAATAGTTAACCATATTGGAAAATAAGATGGTATCTCGCACTCAATCCCCCCTGATGATCACTTAACAATGACAAAAAAGATAAGTTTAATAACTATATTGGTATTCCCGTCCTATATGGTTTATCTGGTAGATCTCCTCAGACGAGCTATGTTCGAGCATGAACAGCATCTTGAAGTGTTTGAGACAAATAAAGATAAATTGGCTACTGATAACAACATTCTCAGGTTCTGCCTTCTGGATAAGGAGTCAGAAATCCCGTTCCCCGAAGACCTCACCAGACGGGCGACCGACTATTGGGACAGGTTCATAGCAGCCAGAGAGGAAATACTCTCTGAGGCCTTCCCCGACTTTGAACATTATGCGCTGCAACTGACTGAGGGTGATGGAGGAGATTACCAAGTAACATTCGAGACTTTTATGGAACTGGTGCAGCATCCAAGCATAATTGATCCTCAAAGGCTGGCAGAGGTTTCGGCAAAATACCGTGAGTTGGTATCAGGCAGATACTCACCGTTGCGTGATGAGCTCTTCACTGAAGAGATTGCGATATATGCGGAACTGATCAAGCGCCTGGAAGGTGAAGTCTCGCACATGGTCCAGGAGGCGATTGCCGCAATCAGAGAATTGGACTTTCCGTTTCTCGGCAGCCTGGATTTTTATGTGGGGCGTTTGGAGAGCGGGATGAGAAAGCTCAGGACGCGAGGTGAAATTGATATCACTAATTTGCCGGAGCATGCCCAGTTTGAAGAGGGAGAGACAATAACAGGTTCTAATTCAATTTATTTTCCATCCTCAATGTTCGGGCGTCTGCTGGAACTGGACAAATTTGATCAATTTGATGATTGCTATGTATCCCGTGGGCCCTTTACCAATGAGGGGTGGGATCGGCTGGCAATGAATTATCTTCAAGATGCGCTGACAGTTCAGTCTAAGGTGGGTTCAATTGATGATCTGCCTCAGCCAGTTGCCCGGTATGTCCACGAATTGCAGCATCTAGCAGCACGAGCTCTGATGTTGCAGAACCGCGTGCTTGCTGAAGCACAACGCTACCCGCAGTATGACTCGCTTGAGTATCAGCAGAAATGGGCAGTTTATTCGATAGCTGAAAGGAACAATCCTGAGGCAATGAGGGTTGGCGAGCTTGCGCTAATGCTCCTGAGCCCGCTTAAGTCGGCGTTTCCTGGGAGATGATTACTTCACGAAAAACCTGCCGCCCTCGTATTTGCTCTGGTATGCGTTCCAGCAGTCCCTGGCTACGATGTCATTCTCTCTGGCAGTAATGACGATTATTGGTGTGGACTCAGGTGTCGTAATTAGGTAGGGTTCGGTTGATTGGGTATTATTTTTCACTGTGTCAATCTCAAAACCTTCATGGGACATCCCGCTGAATAATGCAGCCCTCATCTCTATGCCCTTTTCACCAGTTCCAGCACTTAGCGTAACAACATCAAGCGGAGCGCCTGCAACTGCCTTCAGTCCGCCTATGTGGTATCTGGCTCTGTGGTACCATGCATCCAGTGCTCTCCTCGAGTTTACATCGTCCCTTTCAGCTGCGTTGTAGATATCTCTCAGGTTGCCCTGGGATTCTGGGTTGGCACTCATCCCTTGCATACCTGATTCCTTTGTGATCATTTTCATGGCTCGGTTCCGTACATGTTTCTCTACTATCAGTCGAGCCAGGTATGTGTCGAGCTGATTAGCTGGAATCTCCTCTTCTTGCATGCTCCAGTCCGCATCAGGTCTATTGATGATTTTCTCAAAGTACTCATCCACAGCTTGTTTACATTGCTGCCAGGTTTCCGAAAGATTGGTGATGCCTTCTCGCCAGGGCGCGACCGTGTCCGGGTTATTATTAATGAAATCATCAGTCATCCTCTGAACAAGGTATTCAAATGAGTCCGGCGGGACATCGCCAGACAGCCTCTGGCACTGTATAAGGCCCTCGCTTGCTCCCATTCCGAATGTGCTGTCTATTGTCCTTCCGGTAATGCCGACACCGTTCAGGATCTGGGTGGCAAAGCTGTCGCCATCCATGGTATACTCTCTCAGGGCAAGCGACAGGCTGCTCCCTAACGCTGCGTGGATCGCAATTACTGTTTCATTTTTCAGTATGCTCTCCAGCCCGAGATCCCTGAGCGCTCCCGGCAGCTGCTCTGCAACACTCTCATATGCTGCACCGTGGTAGGCAACTTTCTGAAAACCATACCTTTTCTGAATGGCAAGGGGAAGCGACATTATTGTTACATGGTCTGCCATGCCTGCATGTGTTAATGGTTCATTTCGCGTGTAAATCTTCATCCATGGTTTGGCTTCCATCTGCTGTCTCATGGTGTTCCCGTAGAAGATATTATGCGGAAGCAACAAGCCGTGGTCAAGAAATCCCTTTACATAATCTGCGGTAACCTCCATCTGATAAAGGTGATTTAAACCGGGATGGGTGCCCTTGAATGTGGCCATTGTGATCTCTTCAGGCGAATCAATCACAGCAAAATCCACAAAGGTGTCAAAGGATTGGTCAATGGCATCCATATGACTGTGGTATGTGCCTTCTACAGTTCTCTCAGCAATAACTGTTCCGTCAGAATCCAGGACCTGAAACTCCAGTTTGCAGTCAGCCCTCCCCAGGTCTGTAGAAGTTGTAACAGAGGCAACCCTCACTAGCTTAGTTTCATCTGTCTCATCATCATGAATGACCTTGTACAGGTCTCCCTTGAATGTCTTCCCGCCAAGATTCTCGCCAAAAACTGTACCCACAATACGCTCAACCATGCTTTATACCCCCGTTACTATGGGGAAATAAGAACAGGTATAAATAGTTTATTGGCAGTTATTAATAAAATCATTTGCCTTGACTATTATTATATTTGCATACTTCTTCAGAACCAAGAGGTCCTTATCGCCGGTAATTATAAAATCAGCTTTACCCTCTAACGCGCTTTCAATAATCTTATTGTCAGTCCTATCTCTTGTCATTTTTAGGTTGTTATTAATTTCAACGAGTTCAGCAATCGTGATTATTAGGCTTATTACGTTATTTTTCTGATAATTTGTAAAAGAGAATCTTGGATAATTCAGCACTCTTATAATTTCCTCTAACTGATCTGATGATAGAATCAGTCTTAATTTCCCGCAAATAATCTGTCTCAGAAGCTCCCTCGGTTTGCCTT
>JBDRAZ010000041.1:0-13338 GCA_043823195.1 archaeon | reverse complement strand
CAAAAATCAAAGGTCTTAGCAACAACTTTATTAAGGTCAACATCGTATGTCCTCATCCGGGGTCCTCCCCCCCAACACTTTGGATGTCTGTAATTCAAGTTAAAGGGGGAGACCCTATATTAACATATTCTCAGAAAACTTGCAATCGAGCCGCTATAGCTTGTTCTCTATCGCTTTTCGTAGCGTTGAGATGTAGAGACTGAATTGTAGCTCCACAGTTCGCCAGTCTTCATGACAGACTGGCTGGCCGTAGTAATTGATGCCGTTTCTTTTGGTTCTTATTTTCTCAAAGAAGTCCCAGCTTAGCTCAAGATGCTTGGTACATAGGCAGGCAAACAGGCATTGGTGGTTTAGTGATTTGACCTTGTCAAAAACCAGATATGATTCCACCAAGACGTGCAGGACATCATAGTACAATTTGTAAACCGAATTCCAGCGCTTGTTTCTGACTGCATCCTTAGCAGTCTCCATGTCCTCTTCAGCAATCAGCAAATTTGAACGGATCTTCTCTGTGTTGATCTCATCCTTTATCTCTATGAAACCCTGGGCTTCACATGAGTCGTAGCATTCCTTTAGGGTTTTATGCTTAGGCACTGATCGTCACCCCCAGATCTGAGATTGATCCTTTAATAAAGATTCCAGAGATAATGTGGGGAAGCAGATTAGCCATTTTTTTCAGGTCACTTCTGTTTCTTGCATTATGTACCTGGATTTCCCTGTTGAGTTTCAACTCATACTTGCCCTGCTCGAAATTGTCGTCATCCCCATAGATGAAAATGTCGATATCGCTTTGCCGATACCAGTCTGAGCGGGCAAAACTGCCAAAAAGTATTATCACCTTTGCGCCTGCTAAGGAGACCAGATGATCAAACAATCCGCTTTCTGTAAGCTTTTTCAGGCCAAATAGTCTTTTTTTATTCATGACAATTGGATTTGTCAGATTAGATACATAATAAGGCATCCTCCCTTTCGGTTTAACTCGCTTGACTAGGTCTTGCTTCTGAAATTTTGTAAGCCACATAGACAGTTGAGATCTGCTTACTCCTGCTGTTTTTACCAACTCATCAAAATGCCAGTGCTTCGTGCTAAGAAAAAATGGCCCCAATACCCGATCCCCCTTATCCTGCATTTTAGTTTGGATATGCAAACTAATATTTAAGCTTATTGATCATCAGTAATTAAAAGAAGCATAAAAAAGCCGTTTTTTAATTATCAATAAGAATATTCAGCTTATTATCTGAGTAAAATACCACTAACAACTAGTTGTCGTCTTCTTCTTCTTCCGGGCTGTAGCTTGGAATGGCGGCCTTGCTTATTATGAAGATGTCGCCGATGCTTTTAACAAGCTGGTGGGGGACGATCACGCCTTTTGCGCTTCCAAGCACCTTGTTCAGAAACGAGTTCTTTGTTGACTTTACGCGCCAGCCGAAAATCTTGTTCTGTGTGAGTATTGACTCCTCGACATCACCGAAATAATCGCCTGTATCGGTAAATACCTTCATGTCGTAAGTTTCGGAAATTCTTTTCATCTTTAGCATGTTTAACCCCTCCGCAATCATAAATGTTTTTTAATATATAAAACTTTTGAAAGTTTAGCTGTTTCCTTTTGAAAAGGAAATAACCATATAAATGTTTCCTTCTGAAACCTACTGAGATTTCTAAAGCTTTTTAAAATATGCCCGTGTTCCCCTCCGGATGCACTACAGAAACCTGCACATCATCGGAAGCAGCCACATTGCAAGGCAATCCCTCAATGAGGTCAGAGCCCACATTGAAAACGAAAAGCCCGACATTGTTGCGCTTGAGCTTGACCCAAGGAGGCTGTACGGTCTTCTCCATGATGCCAAGGGCAGCTTTCCAATATGGAAGATCGGCATCAAGGGATATCTTTTTAGCGTTATTGGATCATGGGCGTCAAAAAAGCTGGGAAAGCTTGTGGGCGTTGCGCCCGGAAGCGAGATGAAGACAGCCTACAGGCTCGCGAGAAAGAACAACCTGAAGGTGGCGCTCATTGACCAGGATATAGAAATAACCCTGAAGCGGTTTTCTGCAGAGCTCACGTGGAGAGAGAAGTGGAACTTTGTTGCTGACTTGATCAGGGGACTGTTCTTCAGGGACAAGGTTATGGAAGGGCTGGGAATAAAGGGGCTTGACCTGAGGAAAGTACCGGACAAGGAGATGATCCGAAAATTAATTGGCCAGCTAAAGGTGCGCTTTCCCAATGTACACAAGGTCCTTATTGACGAGCGGAACCGCGTGATGGCGGCAAACCTCTCCAGGATAATGGCTGCGCACCCGGACAGCAGGATACTCGCGGTTGTAGGGGCGGGCCATGAGGAGGATATAATCAGCCTCCTAAAGGCCCGGTTCGGATACAGCTTCAGTGTTGAGTATGAAGATACAGATCATTTAGTACAATAAATAAATTACTTAATACCACAATTCTATAAATTAACAACACAGTTATTTGAAATAAACTACAATGGTACAAGATTAATAATAAATAATACATCAATAAAGGTATTTTATAACACAAATAACTAAATAATTTCCTTATCTATTTGAATGATTTACAAAAAACAACATTTAAATAATCATAACACTGGATCAGGCAATTATGTCTGAACTCATTGAAAGGGTCAAGGTTCATTTTGGGTTCACGGGAAGGGAGGTGAGCGAGCTACTTGTTACCATCCTGGTGGTCACCTTCATCTTCGGCTTCAATGACGGGAGCAGCGAGATCAATGCCTCAAGATGGCTCTTCAACTTCTTCAACATGTTCCTGATTGTTACGCTTGCCTTCCTTGTGCATGTCGGTGTGCAGAAGTTCATTGCCGTCTGGACCGGGCACAAGGCAGAGTACAGGATGTGGAGCTTTGGCCTGGCCATCGGCGTAATACTGGCAATCTCATCAAAAGGGAACCTGTTCTTTTTCCTTCCGGGAGGAATCCTTGTATCGATACTCCCCACCCACAGGCTCGGAAGATTCAGGTACGGCCTGAACTACGGGACAATGGGATGGATTGCGGCATCAGGCCCGGGAGCAAATGTCCTGCTTGGCATGTTCACAAAGCAGGTGATGAATATGTTCGGCTTTGCAAACCCGCTCATGGACCAGCTGATCTTCATAAACTTCCTTATTGCATTCTTTACAATGCTTCCTGTACCCCCGATGGACGGGATGCTGCTTTACTTCGGCACAAGGCTGGGGTATGCATTCTGCTTCGGCATCGTTTTCGGCTATGTTGTGCTTTTCCTCCTAAACATATTCTCACTGATACTCGCACTGTTAATCGGAGTCGCTGCACACCTTGCATACCACTTCCTCTTTGAAAAGGAGAACTGGTGATGATTACAAAGATATCTGACAGCGTGTGGAAGGTCCCTGCAGACTCAAACATCTACATGCTGGAGTACCCGGAGAGAATAATCATTGACACGGGCAGCAGGGCAAACAGGTATCTTCTTGATATGTTCCTTTCAAAGGCTGTTGATTTCAGCGAAGTGAAGAAAGTGTTCTTCACGCACCTGCACTATGACCATATCGGCAACTTCGACCTGTTCCCGAATGCCGGGTTCTTTGCATCAGAAGCCGAGATTGAGGATTTCAGGAAGAGCCCGAGGGGCGCAACGCTTGCAGACGACAGTTTCATGGATAAGTTCAATGTTGAATTAAAGCCCATTCCGGAGATTGAGGGCCTTGAGGTGATACAGACGCCCGGGCATACCCGGGGATCTGTGTGTTTCTGGTTTGCAAAAGAGGGGGTGCTGTTTACCGGAGATACGCTCCTCAACAAGGGGCACGGAAGGACAGACCTGCCGACATCTGTTCCAGGGGAGATGCAGAGAAGCCTGAACAGGCTCGTGGCCTATAACTACCGGGTTCTTGCCTGCGGGCATGAGTACTGAATATTTTTCAGATGAAAATGGATTTCTTTAAATACATACAGATTATACCCGCGCCATGATCAAGGACTTCAAGCCGCGCCTCTATCAGGAAACGATACTCGCCACCTGCAATGAGAAAAACACCCTGGTTGTCATCCCAACCGGAATGGGCAAGACACCGATCGCACTTATGCTTGCTGTCCAGAGGCTGAACAACTTTCCGCAGTCCAAGGTCGTTTTTCTTGCGCCGACAAGGCCGCTTGTTGAGCAGCACCTGAACTATTTCAAGAGGCACCTTAAGGCAGACGAGTCTGAGTTCGTCATGTTCACCGGGCTTGTAAAACCTGAGACCCGGGCCTCTGAATGGAAGAAAGCAAGATTCATATTTTCTACGCCGCAGGGCCTTGAGAACGATGTCATATCGGGAAGGATACCCATGGAGGATGCTTCCCTTCTTGTGTTTGATGAGTCACACCGTGCTGTGGGTGATTATGCCTATGTTTTCCTGGCAAAGCAGTACCAGAAAACAGCCAAGTACCCACGGATCCTTGCACTTACTGCCTCGCCCGGATCAGACCTTGAAAAGATTAGGGAGGTATGCGCAAACCTCATGATAGAGGATGTCGAGGTCAGGACCGAAAGTGACCCTGATATGGCGCCCTATATCCAGGATGTGGGCCTGGAATGGGTCAAGCTTGAACTCCCGAAGGAGTTCATGGAAGTCAAGGGCTACCTGGACAGGTGCCTGAAAGGCAAACTGGAGAAGCTGAAGGAATGGGGGACAATCAGGAACATGCAGTATGTCAACAGGAAGGACCTGATCGGACTTCAGAGGGAGCTTCAGGCAAGGGTCTCTTCGGGTGAGAAGGAGCCTACGCTGTGGAGCTCGCTTTCTGTCCTTGCAGAGATAATGAAGCTGCACCATGCGTATGAACTCCTGGAGTCGCAGGGGATTTCTGCCCTGCACAGATACATGGACAGGCTGAACACTGAGTCGTTCTCAACCAAGGTAAAGGCAGTCAAGAACCTGGCGAGGGATGTTGATTTCAGGTCTGCGCTTGTGAAAACGGCAACCCTTTATGAGAAGGGCTTTGAGCACCCCAAGCTTGAGAAACTGAAACAGATTATCAAGGAGGCAGGGAATGTCAAGACCATTGTGTTCAACCAGTACAGGGACAGCGCCGAGAAGATTGTTGGCGAACTGGAAGGGGCAGGCATCTCGGCACGGCTCTTTGTCGGGCAGGCAAAAAAGGGCGACACAGGGCTGTCGCAGAAGAAGCAGATCGAGATGCTTGATGAGTTCAGGAAGGGGGCATTCAATGTCCTTGTATCGACTGCAGTTGGCGAGGAGGGGCTTGACATACCCCAGGTTGACCTCGTGATTTTCTATGAGCCCATACCCTCAGCAATAAGGCACATACAGAGGCGGGGAAGGACGGGGCGCCTTGAGAAGGGCAGCGTCAAGGTCCTGATAGCAAAGAACACCAGGGACGAGGCTTACATATGGTCTGCGGTCAGAAAGGAAAAGAACATGAAGAAGACCCTCATGCAGCTGAAGGAAAAGCTGGCCCTGACATTCATGGAGGCACGACAGCCCAAGCTCACAAGCTTCATTGGCGAGAAGTACAGGGTCTTTGCAGACAACAGGGAAAAGGGGTCGGGCGTCATCAGGGAGCTGATTGATCTGGGTGCGGAAATCTCGCTCCAGATGCTCCCCATTGCGGACTATATCATGTCCAGCAGGGTTGCAGTTGAGTACAAGACAGTGCATGACTTTGTTGACTCGATTGTCGACGGACGGCTTCTGCAGCAGGTAAGGGCGATGAAAGACAGCTATGAAAGGCCCCTCATCATTGTCGAAGGCGTTGAGGACATATATTCGATAAGGAGGGTTCATGCAAACGCAATACAGGGGGTCATGATCACAATTGCCGTGAACTATGGGGTGGCGATCATCCGCACAAAGAACCACAAGGAGTCTGCATCATTCCTGTATAATATTGCCAGGCGGGAGCAGGATGAGGCCGGGCGGGACTTTACGCCGCATGGCAGAAAGCCGCTGACACTTAGAGAGCAGCAGGAGTACATCGTAAGCGCACTTCCCGGCATAGGCGGCACCCTCGCAAAGCCGCTACTGCGGGCGTTTGGGTCTGTAAAGAAGATCCTAAACGCAAAAGAGGACAAGCTCAGGAAGGTCGACCTTATCGGTGAGAAGAAGGCGAAGAAGATCCGCGAGGTTATGGACGCCAGGTATGAGTTCTAGTCATCCGGCTCCCGTTCCTTTTCTTCATCAGCCATGCCGCCTACAACAAGCGTCTCCGTCTTCTCAATGTGCTCAGTTATCCTGATCTTGTTCTGGATGAACTCGTTGAGCTTTGCATGGCTTTCCGCCTCGATCTTGGCAACAATGTCGGCCTTGCCGTCCAGGGAAGAGAGATGGTTAAATCATTCCAGAGCTACTTTGAGATAATGTGGGGCATTGGAAAGGCCTGAAAAAGGAAGGCTTTATAAATAAACTCATTTTTCCCAGCTCCAATCAGAAAGCACGCTATTTCTGGTAAAAAATGGATTACAGGTATTTGCAGATAATGCAAAATTATGTTAACCGCGGAGAATCTGCTGGCATCTATTGCAGGGATTATCCGGCCAGGTTGAACAAGGAGGAATAAAATGAAAGGAAAAGTAAAATTCTTTAATGAAATGAAGGGATTCGGCTTCATTGCAGGAGAAGACGGAAAAGAGTATTTTGTGCACATAACAGGACTCAGCGAGGGAACGACCCTGCACGAGAATGATGAGGTTACCTTCGAGGTTACAGAAGGAGACAGGGGCCCCAAGGCAATTAATGTTGCTTTAAGCGCAAACTGATTTAGGGATTCATATCCCTAAGCCTTTTTATTCTTTCTTTCATCGGCGGATGAGTGCTGAACAGGTTCAGGAAACTCCCCCCCCTGAACGGGTTTGCAATAAAGAGTGATGCTGCGGCCCTGTTGCCCCACCTGAATGGATTATGGGATATCCCCGCCTGGAGCTTCTCAAGCGCACTTGCCAGGCCCTGTCCTGAATGGAGCGTCTTTGCGGCAGACTCATCTGCAAGGTATTCGCGGCTTCTTGATATTGCCAGCTGGATTATTGTGGCCAGAAGCGGCGTAAGAATTGCCAGAGCCAGGAGCTCAAACATGTTGCTGCCCTCCCGGTCACGCCCAAAGCCGCCAAACATTGCACCCCACCTTGCAAAGAAGGCAACGTATGAAATTACGCCCGCAATTGTTGCGGCAATTGTTGCAATAAGTATGTCGCGGTTCTTTATGTGGCTGATTTCGTGGGCAATCACACCCTTGAGCTCGTCCCTGCTCAGGAGGTCGAGTATTCCCCGTGTGCAGGCTACAGCTGCATTATTCGGGTTCCTGCCTGTGGCAAATGCGTTCGGGCTCTCATCCGGTATGATATAGACCTTCGGCATTGGGATGTTGGCAAGGTGCACAACCTCGCGGACAATAGCGTGGAGCTCAGGCTGCTCAGATTCCTTTACCTCTTTTGCGCGGTACATCATCAGGACAATCTTATCCGAAAACCAGTATGACCCGAAGTTCATGACCATTGCAAAGACCAGCCCGATGACGAGCCCCTGCGGGCCGCCCACAAGCTGCCCAACAAACAAAAGGAGACCTGTAAGTGCAGCAAGAAGGATCACTGTCTTAAGCTGATTCATCATTCCCATCACCCGGGGAACGTAAGATTCCGCGCTTTATAAATTTTATTAAAGATTCATCTGGCGGGGAAAGTTGATTGCCTGATAGCCGGGAAGGCGGTACTCAAGGGCCGAGAGGTGCTGGCCGCGGACAACAGCCACGTCCGGCTGGGCTTGCAGGGTGTTTTCCAGGAGAGCTTCCTCATTTGCTATAATGACGGCCATCCAATCCTGCCCAATGGGCACTTGCGCGGCAAGCGAGCGTACCCGGCAGGCATCGGTACAGAGCTCAATGAGATTCTGCACACGGTTCACGGCACGGTAAAATCCATTTGCTGCGGCCCATCCCCGCTGTTGTACCAGATGCTCAATCTCTGCTTCGATTGAGGCGTAGGCAGCATCAGGCCCCCGGAAGAAACCCCATCCCTTGCCGTATGCACGCCAGAGAAAATCAGACTCTGTGTCGCACAGCGGCACAACAGACCGTCCGTCACTTCTAAGATCAATTGCCAGCTGGAGAGCCAAAGGATCAAAGAAATCGTCAACGATGCCTCCGGTGTATTTGTGATCTTCATTGACACCCAGGCCGACGGTCTCCGGGTTTGACCGGATGATCAATCTTATGAGATTACCATAGCTATCCTTGGGCAGCCAGTGAACGCCGATTATCCGTTTCATGACCCATGAAAATCGGCCGTCAATTATAAATGTTTCGGTATGTAACTACTAAATGGTTGTTATCTGCCCCGAAACCATAGAATTCCGACGACAGCCTTGCCATTGTGCGCAAAACTCTGCCAAAACCTTTGACGCATGATTTTGGGGTTTTTGGCGCAAAACTGTTTCCTTGGTTTTTGAGCTTTTGTTTTATATATGTAACAGGCAATTAGGGGATAAAATTTTATAAAACTTGTGTTTATTTTCTATCTTCTGTGAGCCGAGAGCAAAAAAGTATCGAATTCTTAGAATTTCCAGCCTTCAGCCCTGCACATCTCAATCATATTGATACAATCGATGCTATACTCTTTTGAAACGTAGGGGATTCTTATCTTTGCCCCTCTAAGCTTTTCCTCTGTAACAATAATCTTGCTTTTTGAGGTTGGTACTAATGTTTTCTGTTTCCCATCATCTAAGGAAACAGCTAAGGCAATTATGAATGGGTCTGCTCCAGAAAGTTCGCCATCCGAATTTATCAGGGAAGGATATTTTTTTAGGATTTCCTTTACAATGGCTGCCTGCTTTTCATCGGTGTCCCTAAAAAGATTTTTTTGCTTGACTGCCCACTTTTTCAAAGCATCGTCCTTGACAGAAATTTCCTTCAATACCTCCCGATGGGATATTAACATGCCTTTGTTGATTAGCTCCTCAACATTCTTCCAGAGTGAAGGGAAAACATCTATTGGGTAACGCCTGTTCAATTCAATTAGCGAGCTAGTGTCCATGATATAGAAATTAATGGTCTTCATTTTTTAGCCCTGCCAATTACCTTATCAAAATTCTTGGTTTTGACCGATAGGTATTCAAGAGCATCGCTATGAGTGATAAATCCTTTCTCAATGTTTGTTGTAACAAGCGAGACAAACTTCTGCCCCCTTTCGCTAAGGCATTTCTTGTCGCTGCTTTGGGCAAAACCCCCTTTTTTCCCTTTTGGTTTATCTTCTACCTTTTGAGGTCTTTGAAGAACTGAGTCATATTGAAGCCTTGAAATAAACCCCAATTTGTACATATTATAGATTATCATAAACTTGCTTACCCTGAATTTTCTGGACAGCTTGTTTAAAGTGACAGTTTCTAGGATTACGTCTTTATTGCTTGAAAATTCTTCCCTTGCTAGCTGCTCTGGAAGAAGAAAGCTTGAAGCAAATTCGTTACACCATTTCTCAACATTATTTTGGGTCTTAAAAAAGAGGCTGTTTTCTGGCATACCTATCTCTGATTCCTTTAGAATGACATGCCCAAATTCATGCGCCAGAGTAAATATCCTTGCTTCAATGCTGTCTTTACTGTTCACAACAATTACAGAAGGCTCTTCATCCACAAGCGAGAAGCCCCTTGCATCCTGAACAGGCATAGGAAATTGGAAAACAAGGACGTTCCTATCCTCTATTGTTTCTCTGAGGAAATTAAAAAGCTCGTTTGGGTTTTTAAAAGGAGTAGCTGAAATGTTGAACTCTGTCCTGTATTTCTCAGCTATTTTTATGGGGTTCTCATTAATCTTAGCTGTTGGAATTGCTGTCTTGATTAATGTGCTAAGGTTTTCTGAAAGCTCCCTGCTAAGCCTCTGAAGATTTCTTGCTTTCCTGATGGCTAAAAGAGTTACCTTGTCAAACTTGCCTTCCTTATCAGGAAGCATCCTATAATCTTTAGGCAAAGGCTTCTCCTTTGGTGGCTCAGAAAGAAAGAAAACAGCCAGTGGTCTTTTTACCAGCTTTGAAAGCTCTTCCAATTCCTGTATTGTGGGCTTAATCTGCTTTGTAAGCCACCCATTGAATGTGCTTTGGCTGATTTTTAGTTTTTTAAGTATATCCTCTCTTGCCCATCCAGAGCTATCAATAGCCCATTCTATTACTTTTGCCTCAATTTCGACATGAACGGATTTCTTTTTTGGCATTTTAAGTAAAACTACTAATCTTAATTTGCTTACCTTCATCAACCCCTTTGTTGAGGAGTTTAAGCCTTGTGCATATTATCATTCTAAATTTTTGTATTCCCTCAATTGAAACACTATTTCCGATTTTGAGCTTATTTGCCAGCATGAAGCTTTCCTTATGTGATTTAAGGACTGTGAATTTATAGTCATCCTCATCCTTTTTATTGTTAACGTTTTATTCCCTTTTTTTGTGATGCCTTTTGCCGTGACCTTTCCCTTAATCCTTAGCCTTCTTTTGAACTCCTTTATCTTTCGTTCCTTGTCTGCAAGGACTTTCAGCTTATCAATTAAAGTTGTGTCTATCATCTCCTAATCATCTGGGTGATACTCCTTGTTGAAGCACTCGTCACACATGCCGTTGTGCCAGTCCCTGTTATGTGCGGATATCTTTGCTTTGCATTTTTTGCAATTAAACCTCATGTCTTCGCCATGCCCCATATGGATTGTCTTTTCTTTTTCTTTTATCTCGCTGGGGCTCAATGTTTCTGCGAAATAACCTTTTGACCAAATATTATCTTCTGTTGTCCCATCTTCATGATCCCCCGTATTTGCTTCCCAACTATTTTTTCCTTTGCAATCCTCACAGGTAAAATAGAGTTCGGTTTCCTGAGGTGTTCCACAAACTCCTTTTCTTACATCTTTTAATGTTACTTCTTTTATTAGAGAAATAGTTTCTTCACTTAAATCATTTTCTCCGCAAGCATAGCATTTGTATAGAGAACCACTTATCTCGATGCTTTCAATATTGCCTGCTATTCCCTTACATTGCCCATATTCCTTCGGTAGCCCAAGCCCAAGGCCTTTTGCTATTAAAATGCCCCTTTTGATAAGTTTTTTGCACTCATCTATATCGGCTTCTCTAAAATCTCCCCCCCTTATATATTCATCAAGCTGTTCCTTGGGCATATTAAAATTCCCAAATGCATCCTTTAGTCCCATCTTCCATTCATCTACTAGGATAGACACCATTTCATAATTTCGGTTAGGTTTAATCCTGGATATAACTGCTATCCTGCTGCCTTCTGGAAGTGAAATCCAGCATTTGTAAACAGGCAAGGATTCTCCTGTTAGGGCGTTCATTTCCATTTCTCTAGATAAGCAGCATTTCTTATATTTCATGCCGGAACCACATGGGCACGGTTCATTTCTTCCAATTCTCATTTTGGCACCCAATATCTTGTTCTTCCATCTATCTTGATGGAATGCTTAAGCAATTTCTTGTTTATATCTTTCAGATTGAACAACTCAAAATCATGGTCTTCCCCAAGCCATTCAACAATTCTTTCCTTGTAGTACTTGTGATTCTTATTCTTCTTTATTTTGACTAGTTCATAATACCCATCTACGCTTCCGCAGTCTTCAGGCGGGCAAGCTCGTTCTCCCTCAAGGCAAACAGGGCATTCTTTTGCTTCATCTAATATTTTTTCAACTATTATGGTATGTTCCCAATTATCTCCAAAGTCATAAATATAATAAAACTCCTGTTTCTCCTTTGTAAGCATTTCGCTTAATTTGGTTTTTAAGCTGTACTTGTTTTTAACTTTATTATTTTCGGCATCCTTCAATATTTTATTCATCTTATTGATATCTAAAGTTGCTGAGCCTTTTTTGAGGTCTGACTTTTCAAGCATCTTCATAAACTGTGGCGACTGAAAAAGAGTCTTAAAACTTGCCTCAGCAGCGTTATACCCATGTTCATCTGGGGTAAGGCTCACATCATCTATTTTGAACTCATAAAGGTGGTAATCCCCCCATCCCATTACCGTCTGGATAATCTCATGCAACTCCTTAAACTTGATATTATCCTTTACTAAGAACCTCCTCCATATCTCGGGGGTTATTCCGTTCAGAGTTATCTTTAATTGGAGTATTTTGGTCATTTTTGCCAATCCTCACTCATTTTTTCTTCTTCCAGCATTTCCATAGTAAATATCCTGCCACCAAGTAGACTTGCTAAATTTCCTATCGCATTCTTCACCATAATCTTGAAACATAATATCTTCTAAACTGCTTCTTAATTCGTTAATCAATTTGATTGCTTTGCCTTCTTTTGATACTCTTGCTATATTTTTGGGTTTTATGTTGGAGACTTTGGTGGTTAGTTTATCTAAAGCAACTCTCAAACAATTTCCCAAATATACATGTTCTTGTAAAGTTAGTTTATCCCTATTCATTTCAGGCTTTCCTCAATAATTTTCTTTTCTTCATCGGTTATCCCATAAATCTTGTAAACAATATCATGGAGTGAACCCCTTTAAGTTCACATTCGGTTAAGCTTCTAATCTGGTATTTAAAACCTCCTTTGTTTCCTTCTCAAATTCGATCGGCGGCTTGTAGCCGATGCTACTATGCAGCCGTTTCTTGTTATACACCTCTTCAATAAACTGATTGATGTTTGTATGGACCTCTTCTATGTTTTCATACTCATTCATATACACCTCCTCGTATTTGATTGTATTGATGAAACTCTCCGCATGGGCGTTTTCATAGCTGTTTCCTTGCTCTCCCATGCTGGGTCGCATACCGACTTCTCTTAACCGCTGTACATATGCTGTGGCCGCATACTGTACGCCTTGGTCTGAATGATGGATACAACCTCTGAGGCTTGATGCGTTCCTCAGCCGTATAGCTTTATTGAGGGCGTCCAGGGTGAGTTGTGCGTCTGGGTTTCTGCTCAGTGACCAACCTATGCATCTCCTGCTGAAGAGGTCCATGATCCTGCCAGATACACAAAGCCATAGAACAGGCGGATATAAGTGATATCGCTTACCACAGCCTGGTTTATTCCATTCAGAACAATGTCCTTTACCAGATTGGGGTGCTTTCGCAGACTGTGTTTGGATTGCGTTGTTTTCGGAGTATATCTCTTCCTTCGCACAAGGATATTCTCTTCCTTCATCAGACGAAGGACTCGCTTGTGATTTACCAGCTTGCCCCGACGACGCAATTCGTGTGTCATTCTCCTGTAGCCCAACTTTGACAGATAAATAGAAAAGTACTCTTAGGTTGTCTGAGTCTGCAATGAAACAAACAACCCTAAGAGTACAAGAGAGTATTACACCGAACAACAATATATCTTTTCCGGTTGGGACTGCCCTGGCAGTCCAGA
>JBDRAZ010000040.1:0-4267 GCA_043823195.1 archaeon | reverse complement strand
CAAACATAACCTGGCATAATGTGTCGATGAGCGCCCTCAATGGCACAGTCAGCGGCTATGTGGTTAACAATTACACTGGGCTTCCGATACCCGGAGCCAGTGTCAGGGTTGCAGGCCTTGACGGGCTCTCTGCTGCCAATGGGAGCTATTCATTCAGCCTCCCGATCGGGTCGTATTATTTGCTGGCCAATTTATCCGGGTATGGCACGTTCCTGAAGAGAATTGACATTGGGTCGGGCCTTACGCTCCGCCAGAATATTACGATGGCCTATGCTTACGGCAATGTAACCGGCATTGTCATGGACAGGTCTGCCAATAAACCCCTGGCAGGCGTAATGGTTAGTGCAGGGGGTGTTGTCAGTTACTCCGGTTCGGGCGGCTGGTTCAATTTCGAGGTCCTGACTGGTACCCATACAATTGCTGCAACAAAGGGAGGCTATGCAAACTATGTCAGCAACGTTTCAGTTGGGTCAGGCAGGATAGTGACCCATAGCATCAATATGACAGCAATAAAGGAGGAGAGGCTGAACGGGACTGTTTTTGGTTATGCCTTTGACAATTCCACCGGGCTTTATCTTGGGGATGTGACTGTCAGCATTGCGGGCTCGTCAGCTGTATCAGGCGCTTCAGGATACTATAACCTGTCGGCAGTGGAAGGCAGCCATGCCGTGGCAGCATACAGGTCAGGCTACATGTCGCACATCGGCTCTGTAACAATCATTCCCAATTCGGCTGTGAGCTATAACTTTACCATGCAGCCCATGGTGCCGATCATTAACGTGACCCGGCCGGCAATCTCGGAGCGGATCATCCGGAACATCACTGAATATGTGAATACCCTCTTCAACTTTACAGAGAACATGTCATCAAGGGCATATGTCCTGGCTAACCGGAACCAGACGGGCATATATGTTCAGCTCGACCTCTACCAGGCATCGCCTCCCGGCGTGGATGACCCGGATTTCCTGCACCTGGGCAAATACTATACCTTTACAAGCAACATCAATGCCTCAACAATCATAAACATCAGCTATAATATCAGCTATGAAGACCTTGAGCTGCCCCCCTATTTTGATGAGAGATACCTGGCTATATTCTATTTCAACCCGCGCACGCTTAAGTGGGAGGAGCAGCGCTCAGCTGTTGATGAGAGCCGCAACATGGTGGTGACCAAAATCGGGCATTTCTCCACTTATGTGATCGGCATGAAGACCGGAATAGTCTACGGCCGGGTGACGGTTAAGGGTACTAATACAACTGTCAAGGATGCAACTGTTGTTATCACAGGCCATATTAACCTGAGTGATGCCTCTGGTGGTTACCGTATCAGCTCACTTTGCGGGGAGCAGACCATAATCTCAACAAAGGGAGGCTATCTGCCTTACCTGGCAACAGTCCAGGTTTGTCCCGGGGGTGCCGTGGGCTATGTGGAGGCAGTGCGCCATGACATCGAGCTTAAGCCCATAGAGTACTATTCAATCCTGGGATCAGGGCATATCCGGGGAGTTGTTACAACCACTTTAGGAGTGCCCCTTGACCGGGTGACTGTAAGCGTTGGCGGAATGTCTGCAGTTACAAATGCCTCCGGCAACTATTCACTCACCGTTCTGGAGGGGACCTATAACCTTGTGGCTGTGCGGGAGGGGTACGATAACTACATTGCCCTTGTCAATATTAGTCAGGACAACACAACCGTGCATGACATAGCGATGACTGTGACTCTTCCGCCGGGTGCAGGTCCGGGCGCTGGTGCGGGTTCAGGCTCCGGAAGCGGAGCAGGAAAGGGTGCTGGCAAGGGCAGCGGCCAGGGGTCTGGAACTGGAATTGAACGAGCACCTATTCTTGAGGCCCCGGTTGAAATAACCGAGCACCGGATTTCGCTAAAGCATATCCTTAAAAAGCTCAGTAAAGGCACATATGTTGAGGTGCCGGTTTACATATCCAATTACCGCGATGAGGCAATAACCCTGAATTTTGATGTTACCGGTGAGGTTGCTCCGCTGATTAAGCTTGACCATGAGAGCATGGCAATTGGGCCCAGTTCTGAAGAACGACTGAATGTGGTTATACTGGGTAATGTGGAGTCCGGAGTATATGAGGGAGAACTAATCATATCAGGGGATATTCAGGAAACGATTATTATTAATGTGCTGATTTACCCTAAAGATAAACTCGATATTGAGGCACTGGTGTTCGATCTGATACCGCTGCAGAAGCGGGTGTCACCAGGTGATGAACTCAAGTATCGGGTCGATCTTCAGAATATGCTTGCAGAGGAACGGTATCTGGTTTCGTTGTCATACTATCTTCAGAGTCTGGAAAACAACAATACATTTTTCATTGAGGACGAGGAGACAGTTGTGCTTACGTCTCATTCCCTACAGAATAGCTTGATTATTCCTCCAGATCTTGAGCCTGGTGAATATGCATTGATTGCTGAGGCCAAATACCTGGGATATACCTCAATAAAACAGGTTCTAATACAGGTTGTCCAGCCTTTCTACAAATATGCGATGTTTGGACTGATACCGCTATGGATGATTCTTGCAGCTGCTGCTCTTCTTTCCACTATCACTTATTCGACAATGATGTACAAGAAAAAAGCCAAGGCCAAGAAGAGGTACATGGCTGAATTTGATACTTCACACCTTCCTGTAAAGGGTCCCAGATCTGCTTACATTGGCCTGATTGCAGAGACGTCATCAAAAACCTATTTTGATCTGGATCAGCTGCAAGTCCACACCCTGATTGCAGGATCAAGCGGATCAGGCAAAACCGTTGCAGCTCAGGATATTGTAGAGGAGGCACTTCTTAAGGATGTGTCGGTTATTGTGTTTGACCCAACTGCTCACTGGACGGGATTCCTGAGAAAATGCGAGGATCCTGTGATGCTTAAGACGTATAGGCAATATGGGATGAAGCGTGGGGACGCAAGAGCCTTTAACGGCAATATCAGGCAGGTAACCGACGCCCGGGAGAAACTAGCGATAGGGAAATTCATGAAGCCTGGTGAGATTAACGTATTTGTTACAAATAAGCTTGGTATTGAAGAGAGCGAACTCTTTGTTGCGAACACGATTCGTGCAATTTTCCATGCCAACCTTCCTGAGAGCCCGCAGCTAAAGACACTCGTCGTCTACGATGGCATTCATACCCTGCTTCCGAAATTCGGGGGCTCGGGCAAGGTATTCATACAGCTGGAAAGAGCAGCAAGAGAGTTCAGAAAGTGGGGTGTCGGTCTCTTGATGATCAGCCAGGTGCAAAGTGATTTTCCACCAGAGGTTCTTGCTAACATTAATACCGAGATTCTGTTGAGAACAAGAGATGAAGGGGATATGAGGAAACTGACAGAAGGATACGGTGATAATATACTGAAATCAGTTGTCAAGGCTAATGTTGGAACTGGCATGATTGAGAATTCGTCGTACAACCAGGGAAAACCATATTTTGTTTCATTCCGTTCGATATTGCATCAGCCTCAGCCCCTGACTGCTGAGGATTTGTCAAACTATAACAAATACAATGATCTGGTTGATGACCTTGAGTGGCAGATTAAGCAGTTTAAGGAAGAGGGTATTGATACCTTTGACCTTGAGCTTGACCTGAAGCTTGCATCTGACAAAGTCAAGGCAGGCAACTTCAACATGGTAGATATCTATCTTGAAGGCCTGACTCCCAGGTTGGAAGCCCAGTGGAAAAAACTGGGCAAAAAGCCAAAGAAGTATAAAATCGAGTTTGTAAGTGAAAAGGAACTGGAAGCGGAAATGAAGCCAAAGGGGCCTGCAAGTCCGACAACAGAAATTGATGGACATATTACTGTTGCTGAAAAACATATTGAGAACGGTGATATAGCCAGCGCAAGGGATGTCTATAAAATAATCCGTGCAATGTACAAGGGCCTTCCGGCAGTTGAAAAGAAGAAATATGCTAAGAGATGCATGGAGATTCAGAGGGCTTTGAACCACAAATGATACCCAGGAAAGCCAACACTTTAGTCTTAATGCTCAGAAATAAAAAGTTTCTGGCATGTTAGGACGCTTGGTTTCCGAACAGATTAGATAAATGGGCTTTTCTGGTCGCCTCCCCTAAGAGATACTACAATACTTATATTGGGGAGTAGGTCATATGGGGCTTCATCCGGAAAAATTGATAACCATTGAATTCTAAGAAGAAAACTGATGGGCCGCGCGAAGCGGCGCATCAGCCCAGCCGTACGTTCGGCCGTGGATACACAGCGGGATTGCCGTGCGATTGTTGAACTCAATCG
>JBDRAZ010000039.1:0-3224 GCA_043823195.1 archaeon | reverse complement strand
TCTCTTATATCTCCGAAATGGCTGCCGATTTTCTCCTGCAATCCAAGAACTTTGAATAGGGATGGATTCGTCGCAGGTGACAAAGCATATCCTGAGACAATGGCTCCGCACTTAATGAGGATCTGAGTGAGCCAACTGCCCTTGAAACCGGTGTGACCTGTGATTAAAACACGTTTGCCCTTGTACAGTTTAAATTCATCCATTCTTAAGGTTCCAGTCGTAGGAGATGATATCGCTGAACGGGTCCATCCTCTTTATTTCATTGGGGTCATGCGGTATTGTTGCACAATTGGCTACAATTGCTGTACAGGTGCCTATTCCTTTGAATCCGTTCCAGATGTTGGCAGGTATTTTTGCAAGAATATAGTTCTGCTCACCCATAAATATCTCCATAATATTGCCCTTGGTCATTGAACCTTCCCTGTCATCATACAGTACCAGTTTTATCATTCCGGATATGACTGCATAGTTAAGGGTCATCTTTGTATGCAGATGCCACCCCTTGATTGCCTCTGGGTGAACAGTTGAGAAGTAAATTTCACCGAATTCTTCGAAGAATTCATCATCATTTCTCAGCATGTGGAATATGGACCCCCTTTCGTCAGGGATTATGTTTAGTCGTTTTACCGTAACTCCCTTGATTTCTCCCTTAACACCATAGAATTTTTCCTTCATCCTAACCCCCCCCGTAGTATGAATATGTCTCTCTCAGGCCTTTTATCAGGTCATATTTCGGTTCCCATCCCAAAAGGCTTCTGGCTCTGGAATTGTCGCAATTAGCGTAAAATATCTCATTCTCCGGGTATTTCCTGGAGAATGAGGCCAGACTCTTTATTCCCGAAATATTCTCCAGAATTGTGACCACTTCTCTGATAGAATAGACCTTATTGGTGCCAATGCACAGTTCCGAATAGGATTGATCAATGCCCTCTATCGCATCCAGTGCCTTAAGATATGCACTGACGATGTCTTTAACGTATGTCCAGTTCCATCTCTGCTCTCCCTTGGTAATCTCAAATATTGTTTTTTTAATAAAGCTCTTTATCATGTACACAAACAGCTTCTCATTGTCTTTTGGGCCGTATGGTGAAAAAAGCTTAAGGTCCAGTGCTTTAACCTTTCCTGTGCTGCAGTAGTACTTCAGAATCTCTGCAAATGCCATCTTTGAGGCAGCATATAGGTTATAGGCCTTCTTCTGGGTTGATTCGCTGATAATACCGCCGGTCTCATATTCGACGAAGGTGCCTGTATTTATAAAGAACTTAACACCTTTTTTTGCCATCTGATCAAGAAGTAGCATTGGAAATTCTATATTAGCTTCGGCAAAGAGCTTGGTATCCCCGCCAAACTTGTGATAGTATGTTGCCAGATGCACAACTTTGTCAATTTTGTGCTTGAATACATCTTCAATATCTGTCTTGTCGATATCATAACTGGTTACCTTGGGAAGCAGGCTTTTAATCCTCCAAGTGTCTGAGAAGCTCCTTTTCAGTATGATGATCTTACAGTCCTTCTTAAGCAACGCCTCCAGAAGGTGGCTACCGATAAATCCTGTGGCGCCCGTTAGAAGTATTGTCTCAGTCATTCCATGTCTTCCAGGGAGAATCCCCTGAATTCCAGAGGTCCTCAAGTCTCATCTTGTCATGTAGTTTGTCCATCGCAGCCCAGAAGCCGGTATGATGGAACGCAGCGAGTTGGCCTTCCCTGGCCAGCCTTTCCAGCGGTTCCTTTTCCCATGATATGTGATCTCCTTGTATGTAGTCAAGCGTCTCCGGCTCAAGCACAAAGAATCCGCCGTTTATCCATCTTCCGTGATTGTCTTTTTTTTCCGAGAAGTCATGTACATGATCATCCTTTATTGTGAGAGCACCGAACCTGCCCTCGGGCTGCACGCATGTCAGGGTTGCCAGTTTCCCCTTTTTTTTGTGGAAATCAACAAGCTTTGGGATGTTTACGTCTGCTACACCATCCCCATAAGTGAGCATAAAGGTCTCACCTCCGATGAAATCCGCCACGCGCTTTATTCTTCCGCCGGTGAGCGTGTTCATGCCTGTATTAACCAAGGTGACTTTCCAGTTGTCACCGTGGGCTTTGTGGACCTTGATCTCGTTGTTTTTAAGGTCTATTGTTGCATCGCTGTTGTGAAGGAAGTAGTTTGCGAAATACTCCTTGATTATGTATCCTCTGTAGCCCAGGCAAATTATAAAGTCATTATAGCCCTGATGGGAGTATATTTTCATGATATGCCATAGTAACGGTTTATCTCCTATCTCAACCATTGGTTTGGGTATCTTATGTGTTTCCTCAGAAAACCTGGTGCCGAATCCGCCCGCAAGTATAACAACCTTCATATCTACCCCCGACAGGCGATATTTTTTCTAGTATAATAATGTTTTCTTATACAGCAGTAATTTCTAACAGCATAGGCAGCAAACATTATCACATAGGGCATGATGGGTACAGCATACCTGACCCTTCCTCCCCAAAAGACTGAATGAAGCACCCAGAAATAGAGAATAATTAGGAGCAGCGCAGATACCTTCTTTTTTTTCTTTACCGAAAATCCAATCCCTATCACTGCCGGGATAATCAGGAGCGATTGTACCATGATGCTTGCATAATTTGTTATTCTTGATTGCCCCCAATACCAGAACTTTGTTCCGTGATCAAGCACAACAGATATCCCCCTGAAAGACAACAATGATACAAGATTAGATATGTATTGTGCGGTGTCTGCTGCTATCAAGGAATCTTCCTGGACCTCGCTGCCTGTCGTGTCGGCTTCTGTGTATATCGTATCAGTCGCAAGCCTGACAGGTATTATTTTTCCGGTAATCGCGTAGTTCCTCATGGTCCAGGGGCTTATCACAAATGACATCACAAGGACGAGTACAATAAACAGTTTCAGGGACTGCCACGGTTTTCTGAGGAGCAGGATTCCCAGAATAAACAGGGGAAAAGCTTGCGTGGTGACTCTTGTGAGCGTCGCCAGTCCCAGGAACAGGCCTGTGAGTGCAGCATATTTATAGCTTCTCCAGTAGATGAGTACAGTTAGGTAATGGATTGAAATAAGCAGAAGCAGTGTGAACATTGGCTCGGTGTTCAGGTGGCCAGCATATCTTATCGCATGCGGATAAAGTGCATATATTCCCGCTGAGATGAGCGCAGTCTTTTGATCAAAGATCCTTTTTGCTATCAGGTAGATCATGTAGCACGAGATTCCC
>JBDRAZ010000038.1:0-107585 GCA_043823195.1 archaeon | reverse complement strand
GTCTTACCAACAACTTTATTAAGGTCAACATCGTAAGTTCTCATCCGGGGTCCTCCCCCCCAACACTTTGGATTTCGAGAATTCAAATTAAAGCGGGGAGACCCTATATTAACCTATTCTCAGAAAACTTGCAATCGAGCCCCAGAAACGCAAATAATATATACATCGCCGGCAATCTGTGCTGCACCAGGCAATGACACGGCACACTGGTACTCATGCACTTGCTGTCATGCTCTTGCTGTTATGCTCTTGCCCCCATACATCGGCCGTCATGCGCTGGTCATCATTGTCATAGGTGCATCCTGTTGATTGCCCGGAACGTACGTCATTTGCAAAAGGCATGCGCAGCATTATGTTCAAGGATACACCTGTCGCGTTCAAAGGCATATCTGATTGCCCTGCTGCTTCTGATTGTCTTTCATGCGGTGAATAACTACATAATTGTTTCAGCTAACCGGGCACCCCCATACCATTATGCAGGTTCGGCAATAATCGAGCAGGACAGGCTCCTGGCCATCCTGGCAGATGGCGGGGCTGGCATCCATTACTTTCTGCAGAATTCATACCCTGCTCTTTTGGTGTTCATTCTCTATCCGTACTATTGGCTGGTCGGTGTTACGCAGGTTTCTGTAATAATGGGCAACACCCTGTTCCTGGCTGTGCTTGTCCTGTCTGTCTTCGCCATTGGGAAGAAGCTGCACTCAGCAAAGACCGGGCTGCTGGCCGCGTTTATTGTCACGGCATTTCCGCAGATCCTGGGCCTGAGCAGGCACTATGACCTAAGGCTGCACCTTGCTGCAGCAGCCTCAGCCGGCATCTACCTCCTCCTGAAATCAGGGGGATTAAGCAGGCATGTCTATTCTCTGCTCTTTGGGATCTCTGTCGGGATTGGGATATCAATAAAACCCGAATACAGCATCTATCTGATTGGGCCTTTCGCAGTTGTCCTTATAAAAGCCGCATTGTCTGCTGAGTCGGCCGGCAAAAGGATGGTCCTGCTGACAAATCTCCTGGCCGCATCCCTGGGTTTCAGCCTGGCTGTCCTCGGAAACGGCGGCCTGAACCTCCGGAATATTGCTCACGTGCTTTTTGCCATGTCCTTTCCCGTCACAGGCACAACCCCCGATTACTTTTTTTATCTTAGGTCTCTGCTTGGATTTCAGACCCTGTTCCTCCTCTCACCCCTCATTCTGGCGGCATCGGCATATTTTTTGTATCGCAGGCAGAATTACGTTGTGCTGGCGTGGTTCTTCTTGCCGTTTGCCTTTTTCACATTCGTCGTATACACGAACCTGGACATTAATTTTATGACGCCTGCCCTGCCGGCCGCTGCCGTGCTGACGGCCCTGTTTGTCCATGGCATCAGGAATGTCAGGATACGCCGCCTGATGATCGCCGCAATTATTTGTATTTGCCTGTTTCAGTTTTTCCTGCTCTCCTATGTTCCGCAATCATACCCTGCCTTTGAAGCGGTGAATTCAGCTGCCGGCATAGGGCGCATCCAGATGGGTCCCATGCATGATATCCTGCATTATGATGAGATGGCCGGGTCTTTCCCGGGCCAGGTACAGTATATGGGATTTCTTCATCCCTACAATTCCGACTGGGGCATCGGCTACATCTCAAGCCTGATAATGAACAATTCAGGGGGCAAAAGGCTGCATATTGCGGTTATTGATGCAGGAATCTATCACATAATCTATCATCCATTGGGCTATAAGCTGTATGAACTGGGCCACCAGACCCATGACATTGTACCCCTGGAAGACCTGATTCTGGAGAATCCTGCCTCGCCCCAGGATGCCGCGGGCCTCATTCAGAAAATTCTGGCAGCCTCGGATTTTGTAATCTTCACTAGCATGGGCAGCGAAGTGCCGGAGGTTGCGCAGATCATAAACGCAACAAAAGAGACTCCCTTGGGGTGGGTTGCGCTGCCGGATGCAACGGTTGTCTATGTATACGCCAGGCAATAGGGCTGCTGCAGGATTCAAGCACAAAACCTTCGCGGAATTTCTGAATGATTCTGCCAATGGTTCCATGATCTCTGGCTAATGGTTCCTGTCCCTCAGGCGCACAAATTCATCCCTCAGCTGCCTTGTCATGCCCAGAACTGAAGCAGCACAGCAGCGTTCGCATCTCTTGGGTATGCTACCTGCCATAAGCTGCTTTCTGAATTCATCGAAGTACCTGCCGTACCATATGGCCTCAAGGCTCTTTTCCCTGATGCTCTCCGAGGATTCCGCATGAACGCCGCAGGGCTCCACCAGGCCGTTGCTTCTTATGTTCATGAAGAACCATGGCGTGTAGCACGGGATGGACAGCAGCTCGTCACCGGGGTTCTTTTCAGAGTCAGCCCTTACAACCTCATCCATATGGGTGCTCTTGTCAATGACGAGGCTGTCAATCTGGCTGAGGTTTGTGCAGATTCCGAGGGAGTCAGCAACCGCTTTAGCTTCTTCAACAATGGCAGCGAACTCCTCTTTCATCCTGTCATCAAGCATAAGCTTCCTTCCCTCAGGGGTATCCCTGACAGTCATGGGCTGGGCAAGAAGCTCCTGCGCACCCCAGGAGGCAGCATTCTTTGCCATCTGCGGAAGTGACCTGTAATTCTGGCTTGAGATTACCGGTGCCACAATCAGTTTCGGCTCAACCCTGTTAAGCCTTTCCTTCCACCCGGCAAACAGCTTTACGGCGCCTGATGATAACGCAAATGCCCCCTCTCTGCAGCGGATTATGTCATCAGTCTTGTCATCTGCACCGTTAATGCTGAACACAATCTGGTTCATGCCGATTTCGACCAGCTCCCTGACCGATTCTTCATCAAACAGCGTGCCGTTCGTAACCATGGAGCACATCATCCCTTTCTTCCTGATCTCGCGGATCATGCTGATTGCTGTTTCCTTCCTGAATAGCGGCTCCCCGCCCCCGGAAATGTGGACATATTTAACACCCAGGCAGGCTGCCTCGGCTACAACCCGGGATATCTCTGCATCGCTCATCTCCTCTTCGGGCTTGTGTTCAGGCTTTCCCCGCAGGACGCAGTGGCTGCAGTCAAGGTTGCATCCGTTCGTCGGGATAATCTCAATCTGGTACGGGGGTATCTTCCCGCCCTTGAGCCACCTGATCACATTCATTGCCTTATCCCTGTCATGCATCTTTTAGCTCCTCCCTGATCCGCCGGTTGGTATCCAGGTGTGTAAGCACGCAGTTTGAGCAGGATTCGCTCAGCACGCCTCCAGCAATCTGCTTCCTGAAAGCGGTGAACTCAGGCCCGGTCCATATCTCACTAAAGCTCCTTTTGCGGATATTGGCCTTCAGGGGCGTGGTGGAACAGGGCCACACATCCCCGTTTGCCTCGATCTTTGGCCAGATCCATGGCTCATAGCACGGGACATCAAACAGGTGTTTGCTGCTGCCCCCCGCTTCATCATGCCTCTGCTCCTCATGCCTTCTAAGGATGACCTCTTTTAGGTCACCTGTCTTGTCAATGCACCTCACACTGAGCAGCTTCCCGAAATTCGTGCTGATATTGTATTTCTCTGCCAGCTCCTGCGCCCCGGGAATTATTTCATCCAGGAACTCCCTGCCCTCTTCCTCGCTTAGCTTAATTTTTTCCACCCCTGTGTTATTCACACATACCGGTTCAGCACTGTAGTGCGGAACCGCCAGGTCATGCGCAAGCTCAACCATCTCTGCAATCTTCCTGTAATTTTCCCTGCAGAGCACAGTCACAATCTCCTTTCTCGGCCTGTCAAGGCCCCGCCCTTTCTGGATTTCATTGAAGCCTTTGATGCTCCGGATAATCTTGTCAAATCCCCCTCCCCTCAGGCGGTCATGGGTGGCAGCATCAGGGCCATCCAGGCTGAATGTTATGTGGTCCCATCCCATCTTAACGGCCTCTCTTATGGTCTCGGCAGTCCACCTGGTGCCGTTGTTTATCATCCGGCCGCGCACGCCATGGGACTTGAATATCCTCATCATCTGGATGGTGGCATCTGACATCATGGGCTCTCCGCCGCCGCTGATAAGGATTTTAGGGACGCCCATCTCGCATAGCTCTTCAGCTATTTCCAGCCATCTCTTGTCCGGGACCGTGTCATTCAGGTCATATTCCTTAAGCTGCTGGAAGCAGAAAACGCACCTGAGGTTGCATCTGTTTGTCGGATAAATCTGTACCTCATCCGGTGGTGCAGCATCGCCCTTTGCCCATGCCCTGAGCTTTACGATAGCCTCATTCATCTTAAAACCTGAACACCCTGGCCTTTTCCAGGAGCGCCCTTCTTTCCTTCACCCAGGGCTCTTTCCCTGTTTTTGCATAATACAGCCCCTCCTTCAGGAGGATATTGTCCTTGAACAGGCTGACAAGCTTTCTCTGCATATGCTCAACATCAGTGTATTCCTTTATGCTCTTCCTGACAAGCTTCATGTCACCTATGACATTGGGCCTGCACCTTCGGCAGTACTGCGGGAGTTCCCTGTTTCTGTAGCTTGCGCGCAGCTCCTGAAGATGCTCCCCGAACCATATCTGCTCCAGGCTGCTTTCCCTGATATTATCCCGGAAATCCCGGCATTCGCCGCAGTGCACAACGCTGCCGTCAGCGTTTATCATCAGGTAGAACCATGGATAATAGCAGGGTATCTCAAGAATCTCTTTTGCATCATCAGATATCCGGGGCTTGTACTCCTCTTTTCTCGAAAACAGGTCTCGCAGTTTTTCAGCTACCGCCTTTTCCTTCTTCTCCTGCGCTGCGTTGATTATTACTTCCCGGATGTCGCTTGTCTTTTCAACAAGCTCGCTGTTGAACTCCTTCTTTTCATCATCGCCATCCAGGCATGTTATGTATGTCAGTATGTTGAGTTCCTTGGCCAGGTTCTGCGCCTTATCAATGATCCCGGGCAGCTCCCTGAGTGCCTCACCTCTGATCCTGATCTCTTCGCCCTTATCAGAGTGGACTATCATCGGTTCAACAAATATTGCGTCTGCTCCCAGCCTTGCTGTCATCCTGATCATGTCAGGCAGCATCCTGTAGTTCAGCGCATTAAGCACCATGTTCACAGTCAGGCCGGGCTTGTCTGTCCCGATTTCCTTCCGGTACAGATCAAACCGCCTTATGGTTCCC
Source organism: archaeon (assembly GCA_043823195.1). Classification (GTDB taxonomy): domain Archaea; phylum Nanobdellota; class Nanobdellia; order Woesearchaeales; family JBDRAZ01; genus JBDRAZ01. Next base: position 102,465 of record JBDRAZ010000038.1, on the reverse strand, counting down.
GTTACCTTCTCAAAAACCCCGGTTTTGTTCCTTATCCGGTCGTGCGTCCCTGCATCAGCCGCATCGACACTGAATCCGATACTGTCCCACCCGATCCTTACCGCCGTCCTGATCTGGCTGTCATCCCAGAGCGTGCCGTTGGTTGTAAGTTCGCCGAACATCTTATGCTCTTTTATCGTCTTCATTACCTTTAGCGTGAGTTCAGGCTTGCACATGGGCTCACCGATGCCGGCGATATTCCATGCCCTGGTTCCCATCCTGCCTGATTCCCTGGCGATCTCCACCCATCTCCTTTCAGGGACCTCTATCCGCTTGGATTCCTCTGTCATGTCATGATCAGATGATCGCCTGATGCAATGGACACAGCCAAGATTGCACCTTCTGTGCAGTTCAGCGTCAATCCTGACCGGTGCAAGCTTCTCGCCCGAAAGGAACCTCTGCATCCTTGTTGAATACTCCCGTATCCAGAGCTCTTTCTTGAAGAGCATTACATTGGCTGCCGGGTTGGGCCGGTCAAACTCCATTCTGCAGCGCCTCCCGAACCTTCATCTTGTCACCATATTTGCCATAAAGATGAAACAGCAGGTGAGTGTCCTCTGCACCCCTGTAACCACTCTGCTCTGCAAAAGCATTGCCTTCGCCGGGCCATGATATGGCGTTACTTATCCTCCGGTGGGATTCCTCGATCTGCTTTTCTTTTTCCTGCCAGGCAAGCCCTCCGATCTCATCAAATGACCTGTAGAAGTGCTTCATATCCCTTAACCCATTCATGTTCTCCCTGATGTTCTTCATGCCGAATCTCTCCGGGTCTGCTGTAAATGCCGAATCCATCAGAATGAATTTTGCAAGGTGGAAGTAATCAATATACTTATTGTTGCGCCTGATAAAATCCACGGTGTTTTGGATATCCTCATCTGTTTCATGGGGCAGCCCGGCAATAAGCTCAACCTCGTTCCAGATGCCAAGCTCATGTGAGCATCTGAGCAGGCTTTCAGCCCTGCCCGTTGTTATGCCCTTCCTGATATATTTCAGCAGATGCGGACTGGCGCTCTCAAGGCCGAATATCAGTTTGATGGCGCCTGCCCTTTTCAGCTTCTCAAGCAACCTCTCATTCAGGTGGATTAGGTTGGCACAGGACATCCATTTGATATTAAGCTTGCTCTCAATAATCCGGTCAGCAAGCGCCTCGCAATATCCCGTGCTTGGATTGATGTTGGTGTTCATGAACAGAAAGAATCCGGTATTGCACGTTTTGGCCAGCCTGCTCAGGTCCCTGACAACACTAGCCGGGCTTTTTTCAGCAAAGTGCGGGTCATATGAATTTGGACAGAATGCGCACCCGTTATTGCATCCAACTGCAAAGCTGTATGGCATGATAAGCACACCGGATGCCCTGTCATTTGTCCTGTATTTTTCCAGCGGGAGACCACGGAAATCCGGGACAGGAAGGACAGATTCCTCATCACCCAGGTCCCAGCGGTTGTCAACATCGTCCCTTAGCAATTGCCCTCCGGATTGGCAATTCATACGGCGCCGCTTTCCGGATGCTATGTGCCGCCAATGCCTCTCATTCTCATCCCCCTTCCTCAGGTTGGTCAGCAGCCTGTGAAATGTTACATGGTCCTCAAGGACCAGGTAGTCAATGTAATCCAGGTCTGTCAGCTTTGTCTCGTGGATCTTTCGGGTATGCCGCAGGCCCCCAACTACAATTATCCCTCCTGTTTCCTCTTTGATAATCTTTGACAACACGACGGTTGATCCGATTGCAGAGAAGTTATGGTCATCGGCAATGGAAAAGCCGTATACGTCAAATCCCCGGTAATCCGTCATGTCCAGTATCTTGCGCGCCTCTTTTTCAAGCCCCGGGTCTTTGCCGCATTCCATATACCTGCCGATCCTCTCCCTGTCATCAAATGGCCGCATGTCAATTTTCTGGGCTGTGAGGTTCCGGTTCCAGGCCTTGATGTCCAGGTCATCCTGCTCCGCCTGATATCCCCTGGATTCCAGATAGGACTTGATCATCGGCAGGCCAAGCGGAGGGACGCAGCTGCTCCTGCCCTGATACCCAAACCCATGCTCCTGGCTATACAGCCTTGGAGCAAAAAAAAGTTTAATTTTCATATTGTTCCCTGATATCCTTCATGACCGTGATATTTGTTCCGCAGCACATGTTGCAGAACGGCGGAAGCCCGCCTTCATGAAATCGCTTCCTGAACAATTCAAATGGCGCGCTTTCCCAGGTTGCCTTCAGCGAATTTCTGCCAATGTTGCCGAAAGGCTCATCCAGCTTGAAGCTGCAGGGGAAAATGTCTCCATTCGGGTGAACACTCATGAAAAACCACGGATGGAAGCAGTGAATCGGCAGCTTATCCCGGGTGTATGATTCAATCACCTTTGTTATCCCCCGGGTTTTCCCGATCAGCATATCGTCAAAATGCCCGAGATTTGAAATTATGTTATGCTCATCGCATTTCATCCTGAGCCCGGCCAGCCGCCCCATAAACCTCTTCCTGGTTTCGTCCGAAAGTGTCAGGCCAAAATTATCCCTGACCTCAACCCTTAGCGGCTGAAGGGTTATGTTTTTCACATGCAGTCTGATGCCCATGTCAATGTAATCCCCGATGGCATCAGCGTTATACTCGCTCAATACCAGGCCAAGCTCAATGCTAGGAAGGTCGCTTTTCAGAGCTTTCTTCTTTTCATTTATTTTCTCAATTGTGCTCACGACCCTCTCAAACGTCCCCTTCTTTCCCCTCAGTTTGTCATGGGTTTCGGCATCAGGCGCATCCAGGCTGAAGAATATATGTCGCCACCGGTGACTTACCATTATATCGATCTGCTCACCGGTTATCAGCGTGCCGTTTGTGGTCACGGAACTGCTTATGCCAGATTGCGCCAACGCACTTACAAGCCCGGTAATCCCCGGATACGCGAATGGCTCGCCACCGCCCGTTATGTGGACCTTCAGGCCGCTTGTTCCGAGCTCTTTGAGTGAGTCAGTGTATGCCCGGTGCCCTATTTCCTCATTTGGGTCATATTCGAGATTCCCCATCACCCTGCATGACATGCAGTTGAGGTTGCAGTTGTTTGTGGGCTTGATCTCAATTTCCAGCGGCTCAAACGGCCTCTTGCCCAGCCACTTTGCATAATTCTGGATAACCCTTTTCTCTTCAACCATTCTTCAGGTAATATACATATTTTCTCAGGTCCTCTCTGAGTTCCCTGGTCATGTCAAGCAGGCCGCAGTTATGGCACTTCTCGGTAGCTTCATTCCTCCTGACCTTCTCACGGATCCTGTTGAAGAAAGCCCCGTACCAGACCTTCTCAAGCCCCTGCCTTATGTTATTCTCATCCCTGCCGTCTCCGGCAGCACAGCAGAAATTGGCATTGCCCTTCGGGTCGATGAACATTGAATAGAACGGCTCATAGCACCTTGCGGACAGGTATTTCCGCTCGATCTGCTCATCATCCATACTGATGATCTCCGTTTCTTCCTCGTCCTCTTCACAACCGCCGTAGCTCTCTTCAACCATGCTGTTGTTAAATGACATCTGTGATTTGCCGGCTATTTTCCGGGCCTTTGCAATGCCCTCGAACATGGCTTTTTCCTGCTCCCTATTAAGTTTCAGATGCTGGACCTGGTGCCGGGTTTCCTCATATTCCCGCATGGGGTGGAGCGCCAGCTCATTGACATCATTCTCAATTGCAAACTCCGTAATCTCGGCAATTTTGTCATAGTTCCTGCTGGAGATGACGCAGTTCATCTGCAATACGGGCTTGTCGCTTTTCAGCTTTTTCTTGTATTTCGCAAAGAGCCTCAGGGTTTCCCTTGCTCTTTTGAACGCCCCGTCCTTTCTCCTTACATAATCATGAATCTCAGAATTGTGCCCGTCAATTGAAAGAAGGAGCCGGTTCAGTTTCAGCTTGACCAGGTCCTGTATCATGCCCTTCTCAAACAGTGTCCCGTTGCTTATTATCTCACAGATGTTCTCTTCATGGTCCCTCTTTATTCTGGTTACGGCATCTATAACTGTACCCTTATGAAGCATGGGCTCTCCGCCGCCAAGGAAATACCACTCTTTCACACCCACACCCAGTCCCGTGTCAATGACCTCCATCCATTCATCCTTTGTGAGCTCATCCTCAGCCCTGAACCTGCCCTGTGTCCGGGCAAAGGAGTTGGGGCAGCAGAAGCAATTGAGGTTGCACCTGTTGGTCGGGACAATAATGATTTTGTAGGGTGGTGCGGTCTCACCGTTCATCCACCTGTACAGCCTGTCGATCTTGTCAACATAGCGCCAGTTGTTGTACTTGAAAAGCTCTTTCGGGACACTACGGGGATCCACTTATTTCACCTGCATCCTTGACAACTCTTCCCTTATCATGTTATTCTCGTCAACCAGGGGCATGCAGCACCTGGAGCATGCCTTCGGGAGCCGCCTCTCTTTCATGTCTGACCTCAGCTTAGAAAAGGGTTCGCCTATCCATATCTCATTGAGCGTGTTGTAATTGACATTCCCGTAGGATTCGTCCCCGCTGAGCACTGCGCACGGTGTCACCCCGCCGTCTGCGGAAACGCACATGCCATACCAGGGGAGGAAGCACGGAATCTGCTTCTGCATTTCAGCCTTCTTGAGTATGACTTCATCCATTTCATTGGATTTGGTGAACAGGTAGTTGCCCTCTATTTCCTTCAGGTTGGATAAAATTCCATATTCATTGCAGATCTTTTTTGCCTTTCGTATCGATTCAGCCACCCTGGTACCGTCTTCCCTGGTTATTTTCAGGTGCTCCAGCTCAGGGACCAGCTCGATCATTGGCAAAAGGTATACCCTGCCGACACCCAAGCCCCCGGCCATTCTGTATATGTTCGGGAGATCATCGATATTTTCTCTGCAGAAGACGGTATTTATCTCAACGGTCGGCTTGTTTGTGTCAAGCTGCTTTTTCAGTTCCTGCATCCGCGTCACTGCCTTTACGGCCCTGTCGAAAGCCCCATCCTGTCCTCTTAATTTGTCATGGATGCCGCTTACGGACCCATCAATGCTGAATCGTATCAGGTCCCAGCCAATCCTGATGACCGTATTTATCGCTTCATCATTGAGCAGGGTTCCGTTGGTGACTATTGAACCGTCCATTCCATATTCCTTGATCCTGCTCATGACCTCAAGAATGGCATCCCTGCGGGCAAAGGGCTCACCCCCGAGAATCCCGAAAACCCCGGCACCCATCCTGCCTGCTTCATCAACTATGCTAATCAGCTGCTCAGGTGTAAGCTCTTTCTTCCTTTTGTCAGTCCTGGCAAATCCGCAGAAAACGCAGTTCAGGTTGCATTTCTCACTAATGAATACATCAACCTTGAATGGATATGCAAAACCCCCACCTAACCACTTGGTAATCCTGCCAACTCTTTCATCCATCTTAAACTGCATCCCCCCTCAGTTCAGGGGGATTTGGCGGCAATATAAAGCTTTCCCCAATACATATCAAAAGTGCTGATTGTCTGCCGGCGCATGCCTAACCAGCTCATTCCTGATTCTCTTGTTCATGGGCACATGGGTCGAGACGCAGTTCGCACAGCCATCCGGGAGCCTCCCCTCGGCAATGGCCTTTCTGAAGTCCCTGAATTCCCTGCCGTACCATACATCTGCAAAACTCCGTCCCTTCAGGTTTGCCCCATCCACTATATTCGAGCTGCATGGCCCAACATCGCCGTTGGCCTCGATCTTTGGCCAGCACCATGGTTCAAAGCACGGCAGGTCAAAGAACGGGTTTGAGGCTCCCTGCCCGGTGCTCTCCTTTTTTTCCTCTTTGAGAATCTCTCCCCTCAGGTCCCCGGTTTTCTCAACCACCTTCAGGTCGATCAGGGTCTTTAGGTTTGTTATTATTCCTAGCGATTCTGAAAGCCTTATGGCGGGCGGGATAATTTTGGTCATGAACTCAATGCGCTGGGTTTCATCCATCTTAATCTCATGAACATACGGATTGCTTACAAAGACCGGCTCAAATGTTATTACCTTGGCTCCGGTATCATGGGCGAGCCTGATTACGCCTTCGATCTGCCTGTAGTTCTTCTTGCACAGAACTGAACTGAACTCAAGTAATGGTTTTTCAGTATTCCTTTGTTCCTTGATGTCCCGAAAATGACTAATGCCCTTAACAGTCTTATCAAACGAACCGGGAACACCTCGCATGAAATCATGGGTCTCGGCATTGGCGCCGTCGATGCTGAATATTACGTTGTCCCATCCCGTGCTGATTATCTTTTCTGCAAGGGCAGCATCGACCGCAGTCCCGTTTGTAACCAGGCGCCCGATAACCCCGTTCTGCTTGATAATTTTCATCATTTCAAGCACTGTTCCGGAGGCCAGCATCGGTTCTCCGCCACCGCTGATCTGCACAGTCTGCACACCCATCCGGCATAATTCCTCAGTCAGGGCGACCCATTTACTTTTGGGCATTATGTCAGAGAAATCGTAGGGATCAAGGCGCTGGTAGCAGAATACGCATTTGAGATTGCATGTGTTCGTGGGATACACGAGTACCCTCTGCGGTGCCTCCCGCCCGCCATTAGCCCATTTTAAAAGCCTGTTAACCAGATCATCCATTATTTGCCCCATGATCTGGCAAATGCCGGATTTTTATATAGTTTTTGGTCGGCCGCCGGCATAACGCGCGGTGTGTGCCAAAAAACGGTTGGCGAAGCTCAGTATATCCTCTTATAGATGTATAATGTGACTCCCGGGTAAGGGACAGCGCCAACAGCTGAAAAGCCTTCAGGTGAGAAGTTCTGATAACCCGGGTTGTTGCGGAGGACATCCTGATGAACCTCCTTATCCTGCATTTGGTCTATATCTGACCTCAGGACATAGTCTGCCTGCCGGATGAGATCTCTGCTCGTGCCGCAATCGGTGCATAATATGCTCATTCCGCTGTCTCCTGATACAAGCAGGTAGTCAAGCGCAAAACCAAGCGGCGTGCTGTAAGCCAGCACTTTCTCATGTTTCAGGGGGTCATGATAGCTTTCCAGGATTTCCATGATATCATCAGTATTCCAGGTGTACTGCACAGGGTATGCCAGGCCCCTCATGTGCATATCAAAAGGATTAGGCCCATACTGCTCATGCTGGAACATCTGAACGGTCATTCCGCTGAGCATCAGTTCCCTGTTCATCATCCCCAAAGCGTCATGATTCGTGGCCGCGCTTACATATACGGTCTGCAATAAGCCAACAGCCGCGATCACGGCGATGATTGGGCGGTGGTGCGGCCTAGGTTCATATGCAAATATGGATATGATGAGTGCAGCAGCCGGAAGTATCGGCAGGGTGAACCTGACATCCAGGTTGTTGCTTACCAGGCTGAAGAACACGATGGGGATCAGCATCCAGCACAGCAGAAGCCATCTTCTCCGGATGGCCAGGAAGCATGCGCCAGCCGCAAGAATTATGAAATAAAAGTGCAGAATCTGGTATCCTGCCAGGTTTCCTACGTAGTATCTGATGCCAAACAAAAAAAGCCCGACCGGCCCCATGTTCTGCTGCGGCGTCATATCAACAGTGACTGCCTCCAGCGCATGCCTGGACAGGCTGCCGATGGCCGGCAGGTAAAACGGTGCTGTTCCGATAACAAAACCGAGTGCTGTCATGGCAGCATTGGCAATCTTGGGCCTCATCTCCCCTTTCTTCACGGCAATGAAGGCATGCCATATTATCGGCCCGGCCAGGTATACGGAGGCTGTTGTTTTGAGGTCTGCTGCCAGTGCCAAAGCAAGCCCGAACATAATGCACCATTTTCTTGACCTGTAACTGTCAGTCTTGAGCATTGCATAAATTGCGAGCGTTACTGAGCACATAAACGGGTAGTCGTAAAAGAATACCCTGGATAACCCGAAGACGTGGGGGAATGACATAACCACGATTGCCGCCAGCACCCCCGCGCCCTTTGAATGCAGCATCCGCCCGATCCCGAATATGGAAAAGACAAGGATCGCCATGAACGGGATGTTTAGCAGGATAAGCGCCTTATCTGATGCGCCGAAGAGGATGACGACCCATGAGCCCAGCAGGACGTGCAGCATAGGCTGGCTTATGCCGTAATTCAATATCTGCATGGCCTGGCCGTTCCTGATGTCTTCCGCCATCCGTATTGCAGTTACCGCCTGTGCAGCATCATCCCCGAACATGGGCAGTTTGTTTTCCGTGATGACCCAGTAATTAAGACAGGAATGAAAAGCAATCAGGGCCATGTGTATCAGCAGCGGGTTATCTGAGATGCATGACACCGCATCTGCCACGGATTTCTTAAGGGGATTATTGAAAGCTTTTGTCATCCCAGTGATTTGATATCTTTTCTGAACTGGCTGCATTCATGCCCGATACCCAGCCTGTTTATCAGGTTGTAGACCTTCATGCACTGCTCAATTCTCCATTTGTGCGTGTTCTGCTCGCATGACCATGAATTCAGATCCCCTCCCGGCGAAATCCCGTAGTCTGCCGTATGCTCTGCGGCATATGTCCCGGGCATCAGGTACATGGGTGTCAGGCTGGACACATGTTTTATGTGTCTTCTGTTTCTTCTTATGAATCCCATTGTCTCTGCGACTGTCTCGTTTGTCTCACCCGGGTACCCAATCAGGATGTTAACCGAGGAGTCAATGCCGGCATCATGCATGTCCCTGAGATTCTGCTCCATATCCCTGATCCTGAATCCCTTTCTCATGCTGTCCAGCATTTTCTGGCACCCGGATTCCATGCCGATATTGACCCTGCCGGCACCGGCCATGCTCATTTTTTTAAATACGCCCAATGTCATCCCGGGACTGCATCTGATCGGCCCCCCCCAGTGGATTCCGAGGTTTTTATCAATAATCAGCTCACACAGTTTTTCAAGCCTCTTTACATCGGCGTTAAGGACAAGATCACAGAATTCAAAGCTGTCATACCCCTGCCCTATTCGAAGAAGCATTTCCGTGAATATATTTCCCGGGCTGCGGCACCTGTATCTCTTGCCTGCCACGCGGTCATGGCAGAATCCGCAGCTGCCTACGCAGCCACGGCTTCCCTGTATCAGGATCATGTTGCGTTTAGTGTATTCCTCCAGCGGAAAATCGCAGTAATCAGGAAACGGCAGGTTAATGTCAAGGTCAGGCAACGGGTCGCGCAACCCTCCTGCAGCAATTTTTCCGTTGGTCCTGGTGATGGCCCCCGGCAATTCACCTCCCCTGCCTTTCTCCCACATTTCAAGCAAAGCCTGGCAGGTTAGTTCGCCTTCCCCTATTACCATGGCATCCAGCTGCCTCTCATGGGCAAACCATTCTGAATCAGAGATGCTGGCTCTGCATAAAGGGCCGCCGAACACAATCCTGACTTTTGGCGCTTCTGCTTTAACCCTTTGTGCCAGCTCCAGGCTGAATTCCCTCGATTCAGCATAGGCTGACAGCCCAAGAACATCCGGATTGAATTCAGCTATTCTTCTGACCCACCCGTTGATCTCTGAATCCAGGAACCCATCACTGCAGAATTCCTCATGGTTAAGCCTCGAGATCCTTTCAGCCTCGGGTATCGTGAAGTCCCACCAGTCAGCAGGCCCGGCACTATCGATGGTTTTATCCCCGGACTTATCTCTGCATTTATCCCCATATTTATCCCTGGTTTTGCGATACAGGTCAATATTAAGATCCAGGGTTCTCACCTGGTGCCCCCTGGCCCTAAGGAATGCACTAAGATACGCAATTCCAAGGGGCGGTGTTTTAGTGTGCCACACCGGGCAGAGCGCAAGCATAACCCTCATTTTTCATATTCCCGCCTAAGGACATCCCTAAATCCCTGGTGCTCTGTGGCCTGCATGGCGCAGCAGGTCGTGGAGCAGTCAGCAGGTATCTGCTTGTCCAGCAGATGCTTCCGGATTTTCTGGAAGCTCTTCCCGTACCATATGTCCCTTAAGGATTTCCTCCTTATGTTCTCGGCATCGCTGTGTATGGAATGGCAAGGGTTCACCCGTCCGTCCTGGCTGACTGAGATGAAATACCACGGCAGATAGCAGGCAGCAGACATGAAAGGGTTCTTGTGTTTACCTGATTTCTTTCTGACCTCCCTTTTCTTTCTGCCCGCATCCTCTACCCAGCCGGCCTCGCGGTATACCTCCAGGTTGTTCTGTATCCCCAGCCGGTCTGCAGCAGTCTGGGCCCTCCTCAGTTCCTTTTGCATGGCGGCGCCCTGCTCCCTGCTGAGGGCAAGCCTCTTCGCATCCTCGGTCCAGTTGTTAAGCGGATGAAATATGACGGTATGTATCCGGAATTCGTGGGCGAATCGGATCATCTTTTCAAGCTTGTTATGGTTCAGGCTGGTTATTACCGAGTTAATCAGCAGCATTGGCACCTGGCTGCCCTGCCTGTCCTTTTCTTTGTTAATTTGCCTGATGTTTTTTTTAACCAGTTCAAGGATGCCCTTTCCCCTTATATGGTCATGGCTTTTCGGATCAGGCCCGTCGATGCTGAAATAAACCTGGTCCCAACCTATTTCTACCAGTTCTTTTGCCTTTTCAGCGGTTATCAGTGTTCCGTTTGTGGCTGTCTTGCCCATCATCCCGAGCCTCTTTACCTCTTTCATGATTGGCAGGGCCTCATCTGCAGCAAAAGGCTCACCCTCTGCAAAGACCTGGAATTCAGAAACGCCGAGCTCCCCGGATTCCCTTGCTATCCTCAGCCAGGTGTTCAGGTCAAGGTCCTCATCCGATATTCTCTCGTCATGCCCCGGGCAGAAGAAGCAATTGAGGTTGCATTTGCGCGTGATCCTTATCTCTACCTCATACGGCCCGGCCCGGCCCCCCCTTGCCCAGGGCAGCATATGCCCTGCAACAGCGTCATTCATAATGCTCAGCCTCCGCTGAGAGGCCGGTATCCCTGTTGGCAATTCTTTCCATTGAGCCGCAGTTGCCGCAGCATTCCATTCTTGTGCCTGCCTTCAGCTTCTCCCTGAATTCACTGAACACCCTGCCAAACCAGACCTCCTTGAGGCTCTGGTTTTTAATATTGCATCCTTGGACAAATTCCACGCCCGGGGGGCACGGCCCGCAGGTGCCGTCTGCCCGGATAACGGCAGTCAGCCATGGGGAGTAGCAGGGCATTTTTAGGGGCACATCCGCTGTCTTCGGCCTTTCATCATCTTGCATGCTCCCTGGCTGGCCGGGGATATCCTCAATCAGCTCAATATTTGTTTTGATGCCGGTTTCAGCCAGCAGTTTCCTTCCTTCGGTGAGCATCTTGTTGTAGGCCCGGGCATCAGTGATATCCAGGCCATAGCTTTTATCTGATGCCGTCACCGGCTGGAAGTATAGCCCTTCAAGCCCCAGCCTCCTGGCCAGGTCAATCATCCCTGGGATATGCTGATAATTTTTGCTGCTCAGCACAGAATAGACGCACACATCAGGCTTTTTTGCGCCAAGCCCTTTTTTCAGGCTCTGAAATATCTCAAGGGCCGTCGCCACCTTGGCAAAGGTGCCCTTTCCTCTCAGCGGGTCATTGATCCCTGGTGTCGGCCCGTCGAGGCTCAGGTTTACAAAATCCCATTCAGTCATTATCATATCCCTGATCCTGCTCTCGGTGAGAAGGGTGCCATTGGATATCAGGCTGCCCACCATCCTGTGCTTCTTGATCTCCTTTATGATGCCCATGATGCCCGGCCTGCGCAGCGGCTCTCCCCCGCCGCAGATGTCGCAATAAACGGCACCGAGCGCAGCTGCCTCCCCGATCAGCCCGAGATACCGCCTGATAGAGACTTCCTCCCCGGGGACATACCTGGCCCTGCCTCTCGCAGTGCAGCTTATGCAGTTCAGGTTGCAGCGGTTAGTGGGGTTCAGCTGCACCTTATAGGGGCCTTTCGGATTTCCCGTGCTCCATTCCCTGAGTCTTCTAATTCTTTCGTCCATCACGGGTTCTGTGCATTTCCTCATTCCTTAATTCGATCACGCCCCTCAGGCGTTTTCCCACCTCTTCCTTCACCGTAACCTTTTTTTCAAGAGCCTTTATTTTTGTGCTCAGGTACTGCAGCGCATCCTCCATTACCTCAAAGGATTTCGTGTAATCTTTCTTGTACAGATGGAAGTACCGCACGGCGTGGTAAAAATAGAAATGCGCATCATCGAAGCCGAGCTTTATCCCCAGCCGGTTGGCGGCCTTTATGACCCTGTAAATGAGGCTCAGGCGCCATTCAAATGTGTTTTTCCCGTCCTTGGTATGCCAGTACCATTCATCTGATTCACGCACAATCCCGTATTTCTCCAGGTCATTGGCAATATCGCTGCCTCTTCGCAGGTCAAGGGCATAGAGCGCAGCTATTGTGTCAATATGTCTGAAATTGTTCTCAATGAGCCTGATGGTTTCTGAGAAGGTATCCTCTGTCTCCCCCGGAAATCCGACGATCAGGGCCACCTCTGCCTTAATTCCTGCTTCGGTGCAGTATCTCAGGTTCTTTTCAATGGATTTGACAGTAATGGCTTTCCTCATTGCATTGAGTATTTTTTGTGATCCTGACTCGACCCCGAACATTATCTGGTGGCATCCCGCCTGTCTGAGCTTTCCATAGATCTCCCTGGTCATCTCGGGCCGGCATTTCATCTGTCCTCCGATATTAATGCTCTTCAGGCCGCCGTCCTGGATTATCATATCGCATAGCTCGGCCAATGCCGCGATGTCGCCATTCATGGCAAGATCGTTGAAATAGAACTCCCTGTATCCCTGGTCATACCGGAGCCTGAATTCCCTGAAAATGTTCCTCCCGCTTCTTGACCTGTACTTCTTGACATTGTTCGGGTCCTGGCAGAATGCGCAGTGGGATATGCACCCTCTGCTGCCCAGAAGGGCAATCATATTCGGCTTTGCATATTTTTCAACAGGCAGGTCACTGTAATCGGGAAACGGAATTGAGTCAAGGTCTGCCAGCGGCGCCCGGTCGCCGCAGTCGCTGAGGTCTTTCCCATTGCGTATTATCGCACCTCTGCATTTTGCGACCCTGCCGTATTTCTCCAGCTGCATTAGCAGCTGGTTTAGGGTTTCTTCGCCCTCACCGGTAACATAGGCATCAGCGCTCTTCTCGTTCAGGAGCTCATCGCATATAAATCCCCTGTGGCACTGGGGGCCACCGAATATTACCATTATTTTTGTATTCCGCCTTTTGATCTCCTTGGCAAATTCTATGCAGATATGACGGGAGTCATAGAACACCGATATGCCCACTGCGGCAGCACCGGTTTTAATCACGGCGTTTGTCCATCTGTTTATCTCCCGTCTCAGGAATGAGGATTTGTCCCTTATCCAGCGCCCGTCCAGGTCCCTTGACCAGATGTACTTCTCCTCAGGGCCTGATCTGATGTAGGCCTCAATATTAAAGTCAAAGGGGATTACATCATGTCCCTTTGCCCTCAGGTATGCAGTCAGGTATCCCAGATGCAGGGGCGGCGTCTTCTCAGTCCATGGCGGGCAATTTGCCAATACTATCTTCATTTTAACAATTGTGAGCCCCGGATAAATTCCTGTATCTGCTCGACTGCTATATCATATCCGAGCTTGTTAGGGTGCGTATCATCATCCGGCGATAGCCTCAGGGCCAGGTGGCTGTATCGGCTGAAAGAGCTATACAGGTCAACCACCGGCACCTGGCCGTCAGATGCAACATCCCTTATCTGGTCATGAAAGTCAAAGTTTGGATAATGCTCAAAATCATCAAGAGACGGGAAGATTACTATAACTAATTCTGTGCCGTGCCTCCTGGACAGGTCAATGATCTTCTGCAATGCCTCGCGATTTTTCTCCTGGCTGAAGAGCAACTCCTCTGATTGAACCGATATGCCTGCTTTCTCGGCAATTCGCAAAGCCATGCCCGTTGAAAACCTGTAGAAGGCGGACCGCATTATCAGGTATCGGTCAAGCCGGTTGCTGAATATTCTTGGAACACTCCGTTTGTATGATATAATCTGGGTAGTCTCATCCGGATTTTCTATGGCTGCACTCAGCCAGTCGAAATCATTTTTGCAAAGCACCAGCAATATCATGTCGGGGTTGGTCTGCAGACCCCTGATCTCCAGATATCTGGATTCCTGGACAATATTATATCCGCCCACAGCCGAGTTGATTACCTCAATTTTTCTGTCTGTCTGCGCGTTGAGCCTTTGCTCAAGTTCTTCTGAAAAGTACTGATGGATTCCATTGATAAACGACGCAGCAACAGAGTCTCCAACCACAAGAATCCGGTAAACCCCTTCCGGTTTGGCCCTTAGCCTGCCGATGTTGTCCGGGTTCAGATACCTGTTATACCTGTACGTGCCTTCATAAATGAGTTCCCTGTCCCTGGATATCACGTAATTGGCGTAGGTTGGATGGACCTCGCTGCTTAGCCTGACAATCTGCGAGGCTGATTCATGGACATTCCTTGACACGAGCTCGGCAACCAGCAGGAATGCCAGGATTACGGTAGCTAGAATAAGGATATTAACAGATTTTCTCTGCCGGTATGCCCGGCGTTCCTTTATGTGGCTGTCCATGTTATGGAATTCCGTGCTGAGTCCGGCGCACGTTTCCCTGGTTACTGAAACCCCCGGCAGAGGAGACCAAAACTGATTATTTATATCTTTTGGTCTGGCTGCTGCTGGGCCGTGCCTGAATATGCATTAAAACGCGCTTAGTCACGCATGGGCCGATAATGGGTATCACATCCTCATAATCGGCCTCATAATCGACCAAAGCTTTAAATAGCAATCACCAATGGACATGCTTAATATGCCGGGGCCAGAGTGCGTGCCCTGGCTATGACTGCAAAATGAGGCAAAATATATTGGTGACCGGCGCAAGCGGGCTGGTTGGTAAGGCACTCATCAGATGCCTCCGGTCCTCGCCTTATGTCCTGCACGGCCAGTATTTCAGCAGGCCAATCAGCTCTTCATCTGAGCATTTTCACTGCTGCGATCTGCGGCAAAAGCAGGATGTCCTGCGCCTGGTTCAAAAAACCAGGCCCAGGGCCATTGTACATCTCGCGGCGGTCATGCATGGCAATGAAACCGACATGCACAGGATAAATGTTGAAGGGACGCGCAGCCTAATCGGGGCGGTTCAGAAAACCCGGACCGAACACCTCATTTTCATGAGTTCGTGTGCGGTATATGACCGGATACCCCCCGGCGCAAGGATCAGAGAGGAATACAGAATTGCTCCTGCAGGCTGCTATGCACGCACAAAAAAAAAAGCTGAAGACCTCATCGTGCAGGCAGCAAAAAAAAATGGATTCTCCTATACGATTTTCCGGGGGCATATGATTTATGACCTGCATACAGACAACAACCTATCCCGGCTGAAGAACCTGCTTATCAGATTCCGGCTTGTTCCTTTGCTGGCGGGCGGTCATTTCTGTGTCCAGCCCCTGCACAGGGATGACGCAGCAGGGATCCTGTCAAGATCCATCTTAAACAAGGGGGCTTACAACAAATGCTATAATCTAGCCGGGCCCGATCCCGTCATGTTCAGAGACCTGATGGTCCAGCTGGCAGATTTCCTGCATCTGAAACGTGTGTTTATTCCGGTGCCGGCAAAACTGGCTCTGTTTTTGGCCAATTTTTCACGGCCTGGCTCCAGCATTCCGGACAGGGAAGAACTGGTAAGGGCCATGCAAAACAGCTCATATGATATTTCTGGGCTTGTGACTGATTTCCGTTTTAGGCCCCAGGGGCTGGATCAGAGGTTGAGGCATGAAAATAGCCCTGATTAATCCGCCGCTGGCCCTGGATGAATGCACCCTGCGGGTGACCGGAACCCTCCCGCCGCTGGGTTTGATGAATATTTCTGCAGTTCTTGAAGACCGGGGGCACGCTGTGCAGATCATCGACGCGGCAGCCAATCAATACGGGGCTGAAGCAACAGCCGGCATGGTCCTTGAAGGCAGTCCCGATGTTATCGGGATAACCTCCATGTCATCAAATTTCTGCATGGCGACAGAAATCGCCTCCTGCCTAAGGAAACGGTGCAGGGCATTAATTGTCTTGGGTGGCATGCATGCGACAGCAATGACCAGGGACTGCCTGGATGCCGGGTTGTTCGACTATGTCGTTGCAGGTGAGGGCGAATACAGCTTTGCACAGCTTGTCGACAACCTGTGCGCAGGGAAAGATGATGAGATACCCGGAGTGTGCTGCATAAAGGATGGAAGATGCCGCATCAATAGGCCCGAGATAATAACAAAATTATCTGATCTGCCGGTCAGGTCCTGGCACCTGGTTGACATAAAAAAATATAGGCCGTCACCAGCCAGTTACCGGATGGAGCCCTCTGTTTCAACCATGATCAGCAGGGGCTGTCCGAACAGCTGTATATTCTGCGCATCAGCTGCCATCTTCGGCAGGGGCTTCCGGCCGCATGCTATGCACCAGATCAGAAAAGAACTGCAGATTCTTAAGAATAACAGGATAAGGGATATTAATTTCGTGGATATAAATTTTGCCGGAAATCGTGAGCACACGAAAATGGTAAGCCGGCTGCTGGGCGACCTGGGTTTTGCCTGGAACATAACCACGAGGTGCGATACTGTTGATGAGGAGCTGCTGGGAATTATGCACGAAAACGGATGCTATCAGATCGGCTACGGAATTGAGGCCGGAAGCCAGGAGACACTGGACAGGATTGGCAAGAACTATACCATAGAAAATATCAGAAAGGCGGTGCGGATAACAAAGAAGGCAGAAATTGAGGTAAAGTGCTATTTTACTCTTGGCTATCCCTGGCAGGATAAGGCGGATATCCGAAAAACAATAGAATTCGCAAAGGAGTTGAATCCTCACGTGGTCACCTTTACCATAGTAAATCCCTATCCCGGGGCCCAGCTCTTTGAAAGGGTGCACGGGACAATTGCCGATTCGCATTACCTAAACATGACCCACAGGTCGGCGACATTCAACGTGTCAGAACACTTCAATGAGAAGGAACTAATCAGCATGATGAACAATGCATACCGGGAAATCTATATGTCGCCGCGGCATATAATACAATCTTTTATGAGCATAAAATCTTATGCAGACGTAAAAAAACTAATCACTGCCGCGGAATTTGTCCTGCAGCGTTGATTACTTCATCCTGGGCCATATGGTATGCCGAAGAAAATGCCCGTAATCCAGCTTTGCTACCTTTCCGAAGCACTTTGGATGAACAGCTACGTTTTTTAAGGCACTTTTTTCAACAGGCTTGCCACAGAGATCACAGTTTGCCATTATCCATCACCTAAGGATCCCTTTTTTTTTTCATTTATATGCTTTTCGGTTTTTTTGGAAATTGCGCCGGCTCAAAAACCCTGCACCTGCAGAGCCGGCAGTGGTTTTTTGTTATCTGCGCCCGGCCAGGCAGCCCAATTCAGCCGGCCGGCATGGTTAAGTCAGGGCTAATATAGTAAGATTAATATGGAACTGGTCCCTGTTGGGGTTTGGCATGCATAGGTATCTTTTATGACCAATCCTCAGAAACCCAGCTTCTGGACCGGCAGGTATGCCCTTGCTGTGCTGCTGGTATTTGTGGCGATAGGGAACTATGTTACCCTTGAAAAGGATAATATCCCCTTAACCAGGGAAGCATCCGGCTGGTATCAGAACAGCCTCTTTCTTTATGAAAGCGTAAACAGTTTATTTCATATCGATGGCCGTCCGCTTCAGGACAAGGTCGAAGCTGTTGCCAGGGATGCAATGAGTTCTGAAAAAGCAAAAACCCTTGTGCTGTTAACATACCCAATCTACCTCATGTCCGGACCAGGTCATGACGCCGCAATCATGGCAAACCTCTTTTTTCTCGTCATTCTGGGGTTCTCTGTTTACGGCATAGGAAAATTAATCCATGACCAGGCAACCGGATTTGTTGCCGCATCCGTATGCATCCTGATGCCTGCTGTCTATGCCTCAAGCAGGGCATTTGTTCCGGTCTTTGGGCTGACAGCCATGATATCCCTCAATATTTACCTGCTTATAAGAACCAACGGGTTTATGAACCGGAAATATGCCGTACTGTTTGCGCTCTCTTCCGTTCTGTCATTCTATACCCGGCCATCATTCTCAATTTATCTGATCGGTCCGTTTCTGGTCGCTCTTTTGTCCGGCCTAAGGGCTACGAAGGCCGCCAGGAAATGCGTGCTGCCAAACATGGCTTACATGGCAGCCATCTCCTTTGTGCTTGGTCTGCCCCAATATCTTATCCATTCATCCAATACGGATTATTTTGCCATGAGGCTATGGACACTCGGGGCCTCATTGAAGATGCTTTTTGCAGGGGACATATACGGGGGGATTACTTTTAAGGCGATCTGGGGTTCGTTCCAGTATCTTCTTGGCAGTTTTTATCTGATACTGTTTATGCTTTCGCTGGTCTGGTTTCTGATGCAAAAGACAAGGCATGGCTCGGTGCTACTGGCCTGGATCATTGTGCCGGTCCCTATCCTGTTTGTCAACTACCTGGCTGATTACGGGGATTGGCACTGGATGATAGTCAGGCAGCTGATCATATGCCTTCCGGCGTTTGCCCTTATTATGGCCCTCTTCCTTACCAAATTTTGCTCTTCTGCCCGCGGCTCCCTGGCTGATTCCGGGCCAGATCCTGCACCATCGCGGCTCAGCAGAACCCTGGATCACCGGATGATTCAGGCTGTACTGATCTTAGCTGTTATTCTGTCTGGGTTGTTCAACTTCATCTCCTGCAGTTTCTTTTTCGGGATGTGTCCGAGGCCCAACGTGTTTCCCAATGATAGTGAGACCGCCAATTTTGTGGGCAGGTTTACCCCCCTGGAACCTGAATGGGATTACGGGGAATTGTTGGCGCTGGTCGATCAGAACAGAGGCGCTGCGGTATTCTTTTTCAGCATGGACCCTGTTTATGAAATATTGCAGACACATATCCTGAGGGAAAATATTCTGAACCCTGGAGATGAGCCTTATAAGGTCAGGCTGTGTTACCAGGCGTGGCGAAACTCGAGCGGGAAGGGTGCACTGTGGACTGATCCTGAACTCTGCAGAGAATGGCTGAGGGAATCTTCGCTGGTTGTCTTTAAGAAAGAAAGCGACCTTACCGGGGAGATTGTAGAAAACCCCTATGGCCGGCATCTGACCTACAGCCACTGGACCAATAACCTCTCAGGTGATTATATTTTGGTAAAAACCCTGAACGGCTCTCTGGGATCCGGCATAGAGGTATTTAAGAAAAGGCAACAGGAAAGATGATAGTTTTCCGTAAGATGCGCCGGCTATCGGGGAATTGGTGGGATATCCGCGTCACATTAGCAGCATGATACCCTGCCGGACCTGTAATGTGCTGTCTACGGACAGGTAAAATATATATACCATGCCCCTTAACTGCTGGATTGGGTGAATGATATCAACGTAGCGCTTCTCTTCCTGCCGACACAGACAAATGAGGCATCAGCAGAGGCTCCTGCTGTAGACAGCCAGGGGGGTGTTTTCCCCCCGCTCCAGCTGGCCTATCTGGGGGCTGTGCTTGAGAAAGCCGGCCATGCGGCAAAGATAATAGATGTTAACGCCCTGAATCTTGGCATGGGGGATGCCGTGCAACAGCTTAAAAAATTCAATCCGCGGATAATTGGCATCTCGTCGAGTGTTGTGATGTGGCGCGAGACAATAAAATGGGCGAGGGTTATCAAGCGCCACCTGAAAGCCGATATTGTTGTGGGCGGGACAATCATGAGCCATTATCCGCATGAAGTCCTCTCTTTCAGGGAGATAGATTATGGGGTTGTCGGCCATGATCAGCAGACTCTCCTGGGGCTGATTGGCGCCATCATCAGCGATGGCAGTCTCGATAGGATTGAGGGCCTGGCCTTCAGGTCAGGCAGCAGGGTGACAGTCAATCCCTTTTCTGAGCGCAGGAAGTTCAGTACCAAGGATCTGAACAAACTGCCCTTGCCTGCCAGGCACCTGCTTCCTAACGACAGGTACTTTGAGTTTTATACAAAGAAAAGGAACTTCACAATAATGCTGGCCAGCACCGGATGCAGGTACAACTGCAAATTCTGCGCCAGCCGCCTGGATCCGCTGGTATACCGTCCGGTTGAGGACGTTGTCAATGAAATGAGGGTCTGTTATGCGCAACACGGGGTCAGGGAGATTGACTTCAAGGACAATACCTTTACCATGGACCGGAAGCGTACACAGAGGCTCTGTGCCCATATGGCAAAGAAGGGACTGAACCGCCTGATCCGGTGGAGCTGCATGACCCGGGCCGACCTTGTCAATGAGCCCCTCCTGAAGCAGATGAAGCAGGCCGGCTGTGTCCACATAAAATACGGAATAGAATCAGGTTCACAGGAGATACTCGACCGGCTGGGCAAGGGCGTGACGCTTGATAAGATCAGGGAGTCAGTATATTTTACAAAAAAACTCGGGATGGAAGCCTACGGCTTTTTTATGATCGGGGTTCCGGGCGAAACCAGGGAGACCGCCCAGGAGACTATTCGCTTTGCACATAGCCTGGGTCTGGGACGCCGCAGCCTTGTATGCCGGGGGCGGCATGATGCCTATCCCCCTGAAGTAAGCGGATACTACCCGGAACTTAAGCATGAGCTGGGCTACGACATGTGGCGCAGATACATCCTCGATGAAAACTACAAACTGCCGAGGAGGAATTTGCATACCGAACTTTCAGAAGATGAGGTGAACATGCTGACCCTGAAGGCCTACAGGTCATTTTATTTCAGGCCGGGCCATGTGCTGTCAAGCCTGATCAGGCATCGGGATGCAAGCATAATCAGGAAAGGTGCAGTTGCGGCCCTCTCGATGCTTACCAACGGCAGGAGCCTGACGCTTACGAATTCCCTGCGAAAGAAGCGCAAATTCATTTGAATGAGTTCTTGTAGACTGATATTAAGATGCCGTTTGGCAGCAGTGTATCCCCGGCGTGCCTATGGGTTTTGCGGATCCCGGCAGCCATTTCCTGTGCACTTTTCATCTGGGGGGTCACGTCTGTCAAGACAAAATAATCTGCATCTGCCAGCAATTCCCGTGGATTGACGGAGCCCCGGTAGCCGGCAGGACGCTGGAAATCATAATCCTCGATTGGGATGACCTCTGCATTTCTTATGCCCTGCAGATACAGCCCGTACCTCAGGGGCTGTGCAATAACATGGTTGACTGCCGAGTCGATCACGATAACAGTCACGTGGGTGCCATTGCCGGCTGCCTCATAGCTGATCATTGAGGATACACTATTGATTCCCCAGTCATGCCTGTACGCATGAAGAAATCCAATATACTGTGTCTGGGCGGGAAAGGACATGCCGTCATAGTCCAGAAAATCCTGGGGCAGGTTAGGCTGGATGTTCGTGATTCCCAGTGCGCGGTTTACTCTGCTGATACCCGGATACGCCGTCGGAACATAGGAGATAACAAAAAACTGCGCCAGTCCGACCAGGATCACCGTATAGGCCATGGTTTTGCGCAGGTTCGCGCTCCTGGCAGAGCAGATAAACACGCTGATCAGGAGGGCCACGGCCGGCATTGCTGAAACCATGAATATGATGCTGGGGTTGGCATAGGCTACTACAGTAAAGAACAGCAGGGGCACAAAGAACCAGGTCAGCAAAAGGGAATACCTCCTCCGCAGGATTGCATATGCAATTGCCGCAATCAGCAGGGCTGAAAAATAATGAAGGACCTGAATCCCGACCAGTGATTTTACGTAAAAAAGCGCATCTGGGGAAACACTATCCTTATAGGGTGATATTGCATACAGGCTGTGCTGAAGGCTGTATGGATTCAATCCCCCGTTAATAATATACACCAGCATGAATCCGGCCAGCGAAACGCCCAGGTTCTTGAGCAGCGCGGGCAGGAATTGCCTGCCTTTGCTTATTTCCTTATGCATTGACCGGGCAATAATGCCTATGAACGGTCCTATGACAAACAGGGAAAACTCCGGCTTGATCCCTGCGCCAAAACCTGCAGCCATGCCAAATAGCAGGGAATACCATGTTCTGGTGAAGCCATCTGACCTGAGCATGAGATATATGCTAAGGCAGACCATTGCAGCAAGGTGGAACCTCATGTCATAGTCCCTTGACAATCCGAACACCTGCGGAAATACGGTAACCGTAAAGGCCGCCAGCAATCCTGCCTTGCATGAATGCAGCCTTTTCCCGATTCCGTACACAGATGCCACCAGTATGGCAAGGAACAGGGCATTGCTCATGATAACCGAGGTCTGGTTTATGCCCGCCGCCCAATAGTATGGATAAAGGAGTATTGTGAGTATTGCAGGATATCTGCCGGCAAAGAAATTGGCATGCCATTCCCATTCAGATATCTCCTGAAACTGTATGTTCTGATTGACCAGATGATCGCCCGAGTTGTGATAAAGTGGCGCCTTGTTCGAGGCGGCAATTGCATAGTTGTTCGCCGTGTGAAAACACACCAATAGCGCCAAGGCCCATATTATCCTCTTTTTAGCTGAGCAATCCATATGTTGTCCTGCCGCTGTCATTTTTTTTGTGCACAAAGACCACATTGCCGTCCGGCAGCGTTGCCTGTCCAATGGGGCTGTATGTTCTGGTGGTCACCTTAATCAGCTCCCGTATTGAAGCAAGGCGGCTGCCCCTGCTTGTGAAGACAACAAAGTCAGCAGAACCCGGGGCTGTCCCGCTGTCATTCTCGGGGATCTGTCCCTCAAATATGGAATCTTCGAGGGCAATAATCTTGCTTTCAGTTATGCCATGCTCGTATAGTTTATAGCCCAGGGGCTGGGAGATTATATGGTGGATATCAGCATCCAGCACAATGACATACGGCCCCCTGCTGCTGTGATTACTTATCAGCTCCGAAACATGGTTGATTCCCCAGTCGGACCCAAACGCGTGCAGATATCCGATATGGCGCACATGCCCGGGGAAAGACCCATGCACACTATCATAATAAAGTATGTCCTGATTTTGCTCAAGCTGAATCTTTTCTATTCCGATAAATGAATTGATCCGGCTGATTGCGGGATAGGATTCCGGAAAATAGGATATTAAAAGAATCTGCGCGAGTCCGGTGAGGACCGCAAGGGAGACAAGCGTTCTTTTCGCTGTTTTTCTCTTCACGCCGGTTATGAATGCCGATACCATCAGCGAAACAGCAGGAAGCGCAGGTGTCATGAAAACAATATTAAGGTTTCTGTAGGCGGCAAATGTGAAAAAAAGGAGCGGCACAGCGAACCATGCCAGCAAGATATTATGATGTTTCCTGTATATGAAGTAGAGGGCAGATAGCGCAAACAGGGCAGAATAAAAATGGAGGGCCTGTATCCCGATCAGGGATTTTATGTAATATGCAGGGTTGACCTGCCTGGCCTCATCCGTAGGCGACATGGCAAACAATGCATGGTCAATTGCCTGGAGATCTAGCCCGCCGTTGGCAAAGAGCCCGGCGCATAACCCGAGGGAGCAGACAAGGAGTCCAGCCAGCAGGGTTAACCTGGTGTGCTGTTTGCCGGCAACCGACCTTAGCATTATTATGGCCCACGGGCCAATTACATAAACCGAGTATTCGGGCTTTATGGAAATCCCGATCCCGACCGACAACCCGAACAGGAACGTGTATAAGTATCTGGCAAGACCATCTGACTTAAGCAGCAAATAAATGCTGGCCGACGCAACAGCCGCCATCTGGAACCTCAGGTCGTAATGCCTGCTCAGGCCGAATATCTGCGGAAATGCCGGCAAAATGAATGCGGCCAGCAGCCCGGTATCCCTTGAATTAACCAGTTTCCCTATGCCATAAACCGAGAACAGCATGAGGCAGAGGAAAAGGGTGTTGCTCATTACCAAAGAGAGTTGTGTTACCCCGGCAATTGTGTAATACGGGTAAAGGGCAGCAGCCAGCAGCGCAGGATACCTGGTGTCTGCAAAATAATTCAGACCGAGGCCGTATTCAGATATTGTCTTACATAGTTTATCCTGCTCAATTAGAAGGCCGCCGGCATAATGGTACAATGGTGCCCTGTTATTTGCAGCAACAGCGTAGTTATTTGCTGTGTGAAATAAGATAATTGCAATCAAAGCTATAGCATGCCTATGGGAGCGAAGCATCATCCATGTTCTTTGCCACAGCTTTTTGATCTCCATTTTTCCGGTCAGCAATTTCCCTGTTCAGCACGTCCGCGGCCTGATCAGCCATCATGGCGGGGACGTGTATAAAATCTTTGTGTTTGTGTCCCTTTGTCCGGCTCATGCCCCCCTGATTCGGTGGCAACGGATTCTTCCTCATTGGGGGGCAGCTGAGCCGGATCAGCCATCCCGCTGATACCGTGCCGCCTCATATCGCCTTCAGTGGAATGGAGCATTTATCCCTGTCTATGTATGTGCGGAACCACAGTTCCAGGGATAGAAGTGAGAACAGCTGCTTCGTGCGGATGAATTCGCCAGAACTGGCGATCTTCTCTATCTGCCGGGGCCTGTAATAGGGTCTTTTCCTGACTTCAGGATTGGAGAATACATCTGCGAAAAGCTCTCTTAGGCTGGTTAGGTAATGCCCGTTAAGCGGCATGAAGTAGGGCTGTTTCTTTCTGAGCAATATCTCCTTTGGCACATAACTCCTGAGTGCCTGCCGCAGGATGTGCTTTTCCCTTCCGAGGCGAACCTTGTACCTTGCAGGAATCTCCATGCAGGCGGACATGAGGTCCCGGTCAAGAAACGGCACCCTGCCTTCTACAGAGTTCGCCATTGTCAGTGAGTCATACTTGCTAAGGATATAATTGGGAAGCCAGGTTCTCGATTCGTGGAGGAGAACACTGTCGAGCCCTTTAATTGGGGCAGCCTTCTGCGGGCGGTATGCCTTTCCAAGGATTTGGCTGGCCTCATCAGGAGTGAAGATTGACGTATGATACAGATAACACCGGGCAGGATTTTTCAGGCTGGCAAGAATCCTTGCTGCGCGCTCCCTCCCCGTGAATCCCAGCTCGGCAGGATAACGGAAAAAGGGCCCGAGGAGTCCGGGCGGAGTCATTCCCGCAAGCCCCGACATGACCCGCAATGCAGGCCTTGGCAATATTCTGCCGATGAATCGGCCGTAATGCAGATCTTGGTGATGGGCATATCCGGCAAATATCTCATCAGCCCCTTCACCGGAGAGTACAACCTTGACATGCTTGCCTGCCAGCTCCGACAGGATATGGTTGGGGATAACAACAGGATCCGTGACCAGGTCGTCCAGGTGCCAGATCATTCCCGGGAGCTTCCGTATATGGGCGGGCTCAGCAATTATTTCATGATGATCTGTCCCGTAATGGTCAGATGCCATGCGGGCGTATTTAAGATCATCAATTCTGTCTTCATGGAACCCCACAGAGAATGTTTTTATGTTCTCGCTGTCCATCATCGCAAGGACGGCGGTGGAATCGAGGCCGCCGGAGATCATTGCTCCTACAGGCACATCAGCCATCATCCTCATCCGGACAGAGTTCGACAGTAGCCCGCAGATCTGCCTGCTGAGGTCCCTGAACCCCCTCCCGCCGTGGCATGGTTTTTCTTTCGGGTACTCCATGATGGCAATCCTGCCCCTGCAAAAGGCCATACAATGTCCGGGAAGCACCCTGTAAACCTGCTCGAACAGGGTATCCTTGCCCTGGACATGCCTGTTGCAGAGCAGCTGGCTCATTCCGGCCAGATTAACCTTTCTGCAGACATCCGGGCACTGCAGGATTGCCTTTATCTCTGATGCAAAAACCAGTTTGCCGCCGGATGACCAGTAGAAAAGCGGCTTTATTCCTATGCGGTCCCTGGCCAGAAGCAGGGTTTTCCTGGCTGAGTCCCATAGGGCAAAAGCAAACATGCCGTTCAGGAGCGAAATACACTCGGTGCCGTATTCCTCATATGCATGGACAATAACCTCAGTATCGCTCTCAGTGCAAAATCTGTGGCCCCTCTGTTCGAGCTGCGCCCTGAGAAGGCCGTGGTTGTATATCTCGCCGTTGTTTACCACAGCGATGGACCGGTCCTCATTGAAGATCGGCTGCTTTCCGCCCGAAATATCAACAATGCTCAGCCTCTGGCATCCCATGGAGATGCTCTTATCTGAGTATTCTCCCTGCTGGTCAGGCCCCCTGTGACGAAGGACCCGTCCCATCTGTCTTAGCAGATTCTGATCCGGGAAACCAGCAAAACCATAAATGCCGCACATGCACACCCCCCCTGGCCTGATCACATGGATTGCCGGGCCGGACTATAAAAACATTATGCATCCCGGCGGATCACGTGGGCCGGAATAATAAACTTTAAATACTAATTCTGCAGAAAAACGCTGCATGGATACTCCGCAGGCGCTGATGATTACGCATATTCCCTATGCATTCGTCTGCGCATTTATCATTGCAGAGATCTGGGTTATCCGGTCTGCACTGAGAAAATTGCTCCGTGGCCTGGAGGGGCACTAAGGTGGATACTGTAACCGCGATCATCCTGAGTCAGGCACCAATAGCGCTGGCATGCCTTATCATTGCAGTGCAGCTGTACTTCCTCAAGAGAGATTTTGTAAAGATTCTCAGCAGGCTTTCCGATAGGGCAAGGAAGCGCTAGTACACGTCAAATGACGCTGCCGGCCCATTCAGGTTGCCGGATATCCTGTAATCCCTGCCTTTTTCCAATATCCTCGGGATGGCTTCCACATATTTCTTCATGATCCACGGATGAAATAGCAGGCAGGAGCCATCTATCTGCCCCCAGGCCCTAATCAGCTCGTCCATGCTTTTCCCCTCAACCCTCATTCCCTGCCAGTCATAAGGCTTGACCACCGGGACCTGCATGACCCGGTTTGCATACAGTCTGCTCTTTCCGCCGATCTCTGAAGATATATAGCTGAATCCATAGTCAGGAAGCATTTTGATGACCTCTTCCCTGCAGCTGAGGAAGGGAGGCCGAAATCCGCGGACAGTTATGCCGTGCCTTGAGAATTCAGCGGCGGCAATCTCAAATTCAGACCTGATCGCCGCCGGTTCCAGCCGCTCATACAGCACGTGGCTGTACCCGTGTGACGCAATCTCATGCCCGCCTTTCATCATTTGCCGGACAACGCTTATGCGCTTGGCAACTGTCTTGGCTGAGACAAAAAAAGTGAACCTCATCCTGTTCCTACGGGCGCAATCCAGAATAGCCGATATCGCGTCATCCTGTCCCCAACTGAGATTCACGCTGATGAGATCAGCAAATAAGACCCTCGCGCCGTGGCTGGCCTCAAACCTGATGAAGTCCCGGATCTCCCTGAGCATAATCTTTATATACGGTGCCGGGTTTATATAACTTATGAACATATTGCTTCTGATACCACCAAACAAAAAGGGCTTTATCCGGGACGTCTACTATGGTTGCTGGCATAGAAGAAAATTCCTCTCCTACTCCTGGCCGCCGATCGGCCTGTATCAGCTGGCCGCCATCCTGGATGAGCATGCTGTGCTGATCCTGGACGGCACAATTCTGGGCCGCGGCCATGTTGTCTCTGCCATCAGGGCATTCAGGCCTGATGTCATTGTACTTGGTTCGGGAACATTCACCATGGATGATGATCTTGAGTTTCTTAAGTCACTAAAGTGCTCTGCACCCGTCATCATGTACGGTGAGTGCACAGCAGGTGAACCTGCAGAATGCCTGAGGAGGGGTGCAGATTATGTCATACGCGGAGAGCCTGAGGCGGTGGTTGCAGACCTCATCGGTAATCTGGAGAGCCCGCGTTTTCTTAAGGGGCTGGATGGCGTATGCTTTGGCCGTCACATAAGCAAAAAGACAGCCCTTGTCAGCAACCTGGATTCTCTCCCTGTCCCCAAAAGGCCCCTGGCCGATGCGCCAAAATACAGCAACCCCCTGGCCATTAGCGCCCCCTTCACCACGATGCTGGTCTCAAGGGGATGCCCGTACTCCTGCTCTTTTTGCACAGTGCCCCTGGTTTACGGCAGCAAATACCGCCGAAGGAGCGTGGGGAGTGTTATTGGTGAGCTGTCTGTTCTGCAAAAAGAGGGCTACCGGGAAATATTATTCAGGGATGAGAACCTGACTCTGGACGGGGCTTTCATTCTTGCGCTCTGCAAAAAAATGGCGGAGATGAAGCCGGGCCTCACCTGGATATGCAACTCACGGGCTGACACGGTAAATGGCCAGGTGATCCGGGCCATGAGAAAAGCCGGGTGCCACCTCGTCAAGTTTGGGGTGGAGTCCGGAAATGATACAATCCTGAAAAAAATAAACAAACGGATTGCGGTTTCCCAGATAAGAAGGGCCTTTCAGCTGTGCCATGATGAAGGCGTAGGCACGCTTGCCCATTTCATAATCGGCAATCCGGGGGACACAGATGAAACAATAGGGCAGACCATAGAATTTGCCATTGAACTGGATCCCTTGTACGCTTCATTTGACGTTTTTTTAAGATACCCGAATTCCCCTATAGATGATGCAGACCTGTGCCAGATCAGTCCGGCCGGGCTGCGGAAATGGCATGACCTTGCATTCAGGCGTTTCTATCTGAGGCCCCGCCTCTTGGCAAAGCACATCCTGGCCGCAGAATCATTCAGCATGCTGGTCCGCAGGGCGCATGATACAGCAGCACTCTGGCTTGCGTTCCTGAGAGGCAGGCGCAGCCCTGCAGATTTAAGCTTATTGTGAACCAGGCAAAAACACCAATATTTATTAATCAGAGAAGAACAAGGCTTTTCATGCAAGCCGGCTGGATTCTGAAGGCCGTCCTGGTATTGTCAGGCATCCTGGCAGGACTTATGATTCTGGAGATCTCTCTTCGTATTGCCGGCAGCCTTTATCTCGCTGCATCGGATGGCCCGGACCAAATCACAGGCTACGTATCAGCTGAATATCCGGAAGGCGCATACCGCATAATGGCTGTTGGTGAATCAACAACCGCACGTGATTCCATGGACCATGAATCCTGGCCCAGCCAGCTTGAGCAGATACTCAATGACCGCTCAAATCAGACCAGATACCGGGTGATAAATGCCGCCAGGGGCGGGGTGACAACAGCGAAAATACTGCATGAGCTAGGAGCCAACCTTGACAGGTATGAACCTGACATGGTGATTTCCATGATGGGGATCAACGACCGCGACCACCTGCTCCTTAGGTACGATGACAGCAGCCGGACAGGCTTCTTGCTGGCCCTGCAGGATCTCAGGCTGTACAGGTTGGCTATCGAGCTGTATCTGTCCTGGATGGGCAGCCATTCTGATGCTCCAGTCTATTCATTTGCCTCTCCTCCTGTGGCCGGCGGGGGGCTATGCAGCATTGATGTCAGGCTCGTTGACTCGCTGATCCGTCAGATGCAGCACAGCGATGATAACAGGTCAGCTATACCGGCCGGCCTTAAGACCCGGTTCTATGAATTCCACACCTCTCTTGCCAGGGAATACATTGAACATGGGCAGTCCTCGATGGCAAGCCGCATACTGGACAATGCATTCAGGATAAATAATAGCGAGATGGCCGCCTACGGCAGCCTCCTGAAGTCATCAGGCTTAACCGGCCGGACGCAAGGCATTGGGCACAGCAGACCGCCGGGCCATGCGCAATCTGCACCCAATTGCGTAGATTACTATCACCTGGTTGCTGAACTGCTAACCAGCCTAGGAATTCCGGATGACCAGGTTCAGGCCTTCCTGAACTCAAACAACATGCATTTTTTGATGCCCGCTCAGACACCCAATGAAGCGCTGACAGCCTACCATTATCGCCTGTTCTATGAAATCCTGGATGGGCGCGGGATCAGGTATGTTGCCATGCAGTACCCGGGAATGAGTATTGAACCCATTAAAGCCATGTTCACTGAATCTGAAGGCGTAATCTTTGTCACGAACGAATACGCCTTCATTAACGCCCTTCAGGAGAAGGGTTACGATGACCTGTTTACAGACCGGATTGCGGGCAGCTTTGGCCATACAACAACAGAAGGGAGCAGGCTGATTGCAGAAAGCGCTGCTGCAGCAATCCTGCCCTTAACCGGCGGCCGGAATGCCCCGGCATCGCGGATAGTTGATGCAGGGCCAATTGCATGATAAATTGCATGATATCGTTGCGGCTGTCATGGCCATTTTGTGAACAAGGCCCTTAGCTGTACTCCGGGGTGCATCCTGGCGCTTATCTCCCTATTTATCGTCAGGCAGTGCGGACGTTTGCTGCAAATCTTCTTCCGTGCCTTATTCCTTATAATCCCGAATTCTCCGGAGTTCCATATGTCTGCAAAATCATCTTCATAGACATTCCCGAGAACCTTGTCAGAATACCAGCATGGCGAGACATCCCCCTCAAATCCTATGATGCACGAAAACAGCGGCGCATAGCATGGAATGTCGTCCAGCAAAATGCCCTTTCCGCTAAAATAGTCGACGCTTTTGATCAGGATATATCCGGATATCCTGTCCACCATCCTGTATCTGACGAGCCTGCGGACAATTAATTTGTACTCTTCAATATCCTCATGACTGAACCGGAGCAGGTCAGTCTTGTTCCCGGCAATGTTCCTGGGACTAAGGTAGAATGGGTACAGGTACATCCTGGGGACCTGCATTCTGCTGAGCTCAGCCGCAAGCCCCGGCAAATCCCGGAAATTCTGTTTTGTTATGCAGGTCCCGATTGCATGGTTAAGGCCGCTCGCCCTGGCGAGTCCGATAGCTTTAAGGACACCTTTGTAACCCCCCTTAATCCCCCTGAATTCATCGTACCTGTCACCGGCAGCCTCCATCGATATAACCAGCTGATCAAGCCCAATTGTCTTCAGCATTCTGCAATTGCCGGAATTAAGCAATGTCCCGTTTGTCGAGATAGTTGCGAATATCCCCTTCTGCTTCAGGTATGATATCATCTGCAGCAATTGCGGATGCAGGAACGGCTCGCCGCCGGAGATGGCAACCATTTTCAGCCCCATCCTGCCGGCCTGGCCAATAAGCTCTGTAAAAACCTTCAGTGGCATGTCCCTTTTTTTCCTGCACTTCCACACGTCGCAGTGTCTGCATTTTAAGTTGCATCTGTTCGTAATGTCTATATGAAGGATAAGCGGATTGCCGAACAGCCGGGGGGCATATATATTGACGATCGTCTTCAGTATGGCATAATATGTTCCTATTCTCATGATCCTGCCGTCATTCTCCTAATTCCCCATTCTCTGCTTTATTAATTCTTCATTCTTTTGTATATCTGCATAGCTGACCCGTCCGGCAGCGATATGTTACGGACATTTGCGTACCCGCTTTCCTGCCTGAATTTTGCCATATGAATGTTAATCCGCTCCAGATACTCTATGCCGGTAAACTCGTGCATGCGGGTCATGTTTGTGACGATAACCACATCCGGGCTGCCAAACCCCTCAGAAGGGGGCCTGTGTTCCGAGTCCATGACAGATGCCGGGATGCCCTCTGTTTCAACATAGTATTTCAGGGGCATCGAGACAATCTGGTTGAAGGTTTCAACTGCAATGGGCCTGGCCGGGCTGGCTCCTGCCCGATTCCTGATTACCTCCCCGGCTTCCCTTATCCCCCAATCCGTCCTTATCGAGTGAAGCAAACCAAACTGTGCGGTAGCCGGCGGGAACATGCCCAGCCCGTCGTCTGCATAAAATATATAGGGGAAGGCGTCCAGGTTAAAATAACGCCCGGCCGGGCCGTGGCCGAGATTGCTGACCGACGCAATCACATGATAGCTCTGGGGAAAATAGCTTGTCAGAAAGAACTGGCTGACTCCCGCAATGATAATCAGCAGGGTCATGGCATGCCTTAGCCGGGCCCGCCTGATGCTGCCTATGAAGACCGCCATCAGCAGCGAGACCGCCGGGAGGACGGGCAGCATGAATCTGGGGCTCTTGTTGTAGGGCACCAGAAACGTGAAGAACAGGTAGGGCACCAGAATCCATGCCAGCACGATCATAAGCCGCCGGTCACGGACAAGGAAAAACGCGAGGAATGAGCAAAGAAAGACCAGAAAAAACAACGGCATTATCATAGAGCCGGCCATGAGCCTGGGGTAATAAAGTATGTTATCCGCTGTCATTGCGGATGCGCTAGCCTCACCAAATCCGACAGCCAGGGCATGGTGCTGGACTATGTTGATAAACACAGGCAGGTAAAAGGGGAGCGCCGCCAGGACAGCGATGAGCACCGCCAGCCCGAGGTTGCGTGCCGAAAGCCGCATGTGTCCCTTCTTGCCCGCCGCAAAAGCACCAATGCAGAATATCACTGCAGGACCCAGGATGTATATGTAGGCTGGCACCCTTATTGATGCAGCCAGCCCGAGCGAGAGTCCAAATAGTGTTGAGAATTTCTCGTTTGTGAAATTGTCTGTCTTGAGCATCAGGTATATTGAAAGGCTGATGCAGCACATGAAAGCATAATCCGGCAGGTAGTATCTGGATGCTGCAAATCCCGCAGGGAAGAAAGAGACCAGGAACGCCGCCAAAAGGCCTGCATTCCTTGAGAGCAGCAAACGCCCAAGCTGATAAACAGAAAAAAGCAGCAAGACAAAAAAGCCCGTATTTATTGCGCAGTATCTGAGGGCACCCATACCAAACGCCAGATAAAGGGGAACAGAGAGGGCAAAATAGCCGAGCGGATAATTAAAGCGCTGCAATGCCTGCATGACATCAGGCAATGGGCCTGAAATGCTGTCTGACAACTGCATTGTATTCGACAAATAGGCACCTACGCTCTCGTACGGATATGCCACATGATTTGAGATTACTATGATGTTGTTAATGAGGTGAAACGCTATTATCGCTGCAAGTATCAGGAAATGGGCCGGTTGCCTTGAGATATAGGATATTTTATTCCTGATGCTCAGCATTTTCTGATAAGACCGCAAGCAAAGGCTTGGCAATTGATTCTATATATACTTATTGAAATTTGCCTCTGAAGCCCTGCATGTTGGGAGGTCTGCGGCGGATTTTTATGATGGATGAAACCCGGCCGGTCCGGTCGTTTTTGCGCATGTCAGTTTTCAAGAAAACGCCCGCTCAGGCCAGTCCACATATTGATTTCTGGGGCATACCTGAACCATAGCCGGTTCCAGCGGAACTCGGCCCATTTCTTCATCGGATACAGTGCGGCCCTGTAACCCGGAGGCAGTATATCCCACACCATATCTGAGACAATCAGTGACGTATTCAGGACATTGCTTATGTAGCGCAGGTCATGCTTTTTCAGGTAAGGCATCTTTGCAATGCCGATGGATTTGGCATGGTCGATTCGCCCCCATTCTTCAAGGCTGTCGGGCATCCTGAGCCCTTTTTTGATGCAGACCGCAAGGAGCTCGGTTTCCGGGAGAGGTATGTACAGCGTAAACTCCGCAATCTTTGCATTCGGATTCTCAGCCTTTAGCCTCTTTGTGAGCCTTACGGTCCTGAGAATATCCTCCCTTGTTTCCGTGGGAATCCCGCACATGAAAGAATAGTAGGGTATCACCCCATGCTCCCCTGCCTTCCTGTTTGCCGACAATACATCTGAAACAGAAATTTTCTTGCCTATCATGTCCAGCATGCGCTGGGAGCCGGATTCGACCCCGAACCTGAATGAGCTGCAGCCGCTTTGCTTTATCAGCTTGATTAGGGTGCGCGGCATCCGATTGAAAGTATCTATGCGGATGCCGGATGTATACCACCTCACATTTGCATTCCTGCTGATCAGTTCCCTGCTTATCTTTTCTGCGCGCCCCAGATCCGCAAAAAAATTATCATCCCTGAGCCAGACTGCGTCAAGGTGCAGCATTTTTGCATCCCTGATGATTTTTTGCACGGTCTTTGCGGGCGACATAGCCCTCCATTTGCCCCTGTTGTATACTGCATTCAGGCAGAATCTGCATCCCTCCGCACAGCCCCTGGAAGTCATGCCGATATCCATCTCTCTCCTGCTGCCTTTGATGAACATGTTTCTGTGTATGTATTTCTCAGTGTCGACAAGGTGCCAGGGCGTTGGCTGCAGCGAGTCAAGGTCAATAAACGGCCGGGGCTTGTTGTGCCCGGGCCTGTTGCCTGCCTTATAGCTCAGTCCTGCAATGCCGCTAAACCCATGTCCCTTTTCAATGGCCCTGGCCAGCTCCGCAAAAGTGCGTTCGCCCTCTCCCCTTATGACAAAGTCAACATAGCTGTTCCTGAGTGTCTGCTCAGGGAAGAGTGTTGGATGGATGCCGCCCCAGGCAATCTGAACGCCCCTATCAATGTTCTTGACAAATCTTGAGATTTCCAGGCCGTTTGATATCTGCTTACCGCAAAAGCTCGTTATTCCAACGCACAGCGGGCTATTGCTAATTGCCTTTCTGACAAGGCCTTTCCAGTCAGGTTCCACACGCTGGTCAATAATCCTTACCCTGTAGCCAGGGAGCTCGCCCGCTATGCTTAACAGGGCTGCGGGCGGCGACAGGCCGGCACCTATGTCGACGCCGGTCCTTGGATTAATGAGCACTATTTCATTCATATGCGCCCCAGATATGCCTTTATTATTTATTCGTTTCCCATGCCCTGAGCATGGCCGGCCGGATCATACAGCCAAAGGAACCATTAACTATATATATTCAAGATCAGCAGGCAATAGCATGAAGACATCATTGATTCAGAAAGTTTTCATGCTTCTTTTCAGCGTCATGCTCACCCTGGTTCTGATCGAGTTGTCTCTTAGGGTTGCGGGTTTTGCATGCCTTGTCTTTGTACCCCATAATGATCCCGTTGTCGCTGAATCTGATGGCGACCCTTATGTAATTCTGGCTCTCGGCGAATCAACAACCGCAGACATATTCAAATGCTGTGAATCCTGGCCTCGTCAACTGGAGCGCATCCTGAATAATCGTTCCGCTGAAAAAAGATTCAGGGTTATCAACGTCGCAAGAGGAAGCATAACAACTGCAAAAGTGCTGCAGGAAATCAGGGATAATCTTGATGCTTTCAAGCCTGATTTGGTTGTATCAATGATGGGTGTAAACGACCGCACCCATGTTCTGCTGAAATATGAAGGCAGTTTAAAAACCAATTCCATGTTAGCCATGCAGGATTTCAGGCTTTACAAATTGGCGGTGTGGTTGTACTTGTCTTGGTTAAACAGGTTCTCTGAGGGCAAAACATATTCCTTTATCAGTCCTCCCCGCCCCGGGAATGATGCATGTTTAATAGATGACAAGATTGTCAGGTCATTATATGGTCCGGCGCAAGAGGGTCTGTCATCTGATAATTGGTCCATGCCAAGGGGCATGAAAGACCAGCTGTACGATTTTCATATTGCTCTTGCTGCCGAGTACGCTAATCAGGGTCGGTTTTCATCTGCTCGGAGAATTCTCACTAACGCCCTAAATATTAATGATACCGCCAGATATGCATATTATGAATTTGCAAGGACTCAGGACCTTGAGAGCAATCCAGGCTATATGCCTAACTGGTCCCTGGATTTTACGCAATACGCACCTAACTGTGTTGATTTTCACCACCTCGCAGCTGAAATCATGCTTAATCAGGGCGTTTCAGCGGGTGAGGTAGAAGATTATCTGCATAATCATGGCCTGTCTCTGGTTGTTCCTCGCACGGATTCAAAAGAGAACATCACTGCATACCATTACCGGATGCTGCACCAGATTCTTAATGAACGCGGGATCAGGTACGTGGCCATGCAGTATCCTACTTTGAGCGTTGATCCGGTAAGGCGCATCTTGGATGATGAGGATGTTATGCTCGTATCTAACGAGGCAAATTTCAACAGCGCCCTTATCAACTGTTCATACGATGATTTGTTTATAGACCGTTTTGCAGGTACTTTCGGCCATGCAACAACAGAAGGAAACCGGCTTATTGCAGAGAATCTTGCAGGCGTGATACTTAAAGGGCTGGGCTAAGGGATATGGCGCGGGGATGGCGTCAGCCCCGGCCGTAAGCAGGTCTCAGCAGGATTTCCGATTGTGCTATCACGTTTTAACTATCACGTTCAAAAACATAAAAGACTTCATTATGCATTACAACACAGACAGGCCACACCTGAGCCTAAACAACAAAACACCAGCAGAAGTATGGCAGGAGCTCATAAGTGTCTAGCAGTTTCGTGTTGTCTAGCAGTTTCGGGACAACAGAAGCAGGATTTTCGATGGAAACCTTTATATAGCAGTAATGCCACAAAATATCCCGATCGGGGGAATGAAACTAACACTTCGGAGTTGGATTCTTATTGTATTGATAGTCCTTAACCTGACTGCTGCAGGAATACTTTTCTACAGGACATCTGCTGTCGGTGACATTACCGGCGCAATAACAAGGCGCATTGATGTTCTGGACCAGCCGGCCGTTTTTGAGGTGACCGGCACTGATGAAATCAGCGGTCAGGATCCCTCTGTCAACAGCCAGTATCATGAGATCGGCACAGTCGCTGAGGCAGGCTCATGCGATGCGGAAGGGCCGGGTTACCTGTTCGAGGATTATGAAGGCGATCTCAGGGCCTATCTGCTTGAAAAGGAGGACAGCAGGATGGAAGCATCGGTTGATACCGGCGGCATCTGCGGAAGGCACCTGAGGATTAGCTATTCCCATGGGACTGGTGCAGGGTTTCATACAGCCAGGCTGAATTATCCGGGAACCCATGATTGGAGTCAGTTTAGCTATGTCTCATTTTTATTCATGGCTGAAAAGGACACCAGGCTGCTGGCCTTTGTCATCGAAGACAGGGACAGGAACTCTGTCATTGGGGACTTCTGGTGGTTTGTTAACATGAGGCTGCTGGAGGGCAACAAGTGGTATTTGGTCACGGTTCCGCTCAAAGACATGTATCCGGTGGAAGGCCATCCGATAGGGAACGGAAAACAGGATTACGATGATATTAACCGTGCAATGTTTGCATTCGAGGCCGGCCCCGAATCAAACGTGGTCCATATCGATAACATATACCTGCATTAGTGAATCACAGCAACATTTAAATTATGTTCTTTGTTCTCCGGTGGTCATAATGGATGAACGTGTGGCCAGGCTGGCCGGATGGGGGGGTGGCATAGCTCAATCGCCTACTCAGATCCAGGTTCACCTAACCAATTTCTGCAACCTGAGCTGCCTGTTCTGCCCTACCAGGACGCTTGTCAGGGAAGAGGACCTGAAAAGGGAAAACGAGCTGCCTCTGGAGCGGTGGCTGTCTCTCATCGATGAAAGTGCCGGAATGGGGGTTAGGGAATGGCATATCTGCGGCGGCGGCGAGCCCCTCTTCCGTCCCGATGCCCTTCAGATCATGGGGCATATCAAAAAGGCAGGGCTTTTAGGTGAGTGCATCACAAACGGGACCTTTATATCAAGGGACACGGCCATGCAGCTGGTCGATGCCGGCTGGAACAAGATCACGATTAGCCTGGACTCATCTGACGAACAGACGCACGACAGCCTCAGAGGAGTTCCGGGAACCTTTAGGCGGGTAAAGCACGGCATAGCGTGCCTCGCAGAGGCAAAGAAATCCCTGGGCAGGGACCGGCCGCAAATATGCATCCATGCGGTCATCTGCAACAGGAACCATGATCACATTGAGGATCTGATAACATTTGCCTCTAAGACCGGCTGCAATGAAGTGCTTATCAATGCGATGAACATCTGGTCGGGCAAGATAAAAAAACTGGCGCTCGGCCCACGGCAGGTCCCGGGCTTATATGCTCACCTGAAGAAAGCGCAGGCGGCAGCAGAGGAACTCCAGGTCTCCACAAACATTCCCATGTTCCTTGATTCAGACCTCTTCCAGAGCGCCAATAGAATGCAGGATACCTTCATATCAGACACCGGCAATCTTCAGGCACAGGAGTTCTGGTCAATTCCCTGTTTCCATCCCTGGTATAACATTTCGATTTTTGCAGACGGCTCTGCCCAGCCCTGTTTCCTGCTTCAGGAAAAAGGCGATTCAGTCGCCTGCAGGTCCCTTGCCGAGGTCTGGCACGGCAATTATTTCACCAGAAAACGTCAGGAAATTGCAGACCGGAAATTAACCGATGACTGTTCCCGGTGCAATCCCTGGACCCTATCGGCCACGAGAGAGCTAAGAGAGGGACTGAAGGGATGCGCAAGATGATGGAAGAAAGAGTGAAACGGATGCTGGACTGGCATCATGGTGATAGGCCCGGGCCGTCAAGCATTCACCTCGATACCTCAAACAGGTGCAACCTCAGATGCAGGTTCTGCTGGCAGAGAAGCCATGAGCGGAAAGGCTGGGTTGACCTTAAAAACGAGCTGAGCGATCAGCGCCTCCTTGATCTTGTGGATGAGGCCGCAGAACTGGGG
Source organism: archaeon (assembly GCA_043823195.1). Classification (GTDB taxonomy): domain Archaea; phylum Nanobdellota; class Nanobdellia; order Woesearchaeales; family JBDRAZ01; genus JBDRAZ01. The sequence continues at coordinate 64,218 of JBDRAZ010000038.1, read as the reverse complement.
GTAAGGGACTGGCTCCTGTCCGGCGGCGGCGAGCCCATGATCCGCGGTGATGCTGCGGTCAGGGTCATGGAAAGAATCAAGCGGCTTGGAATGGAGGGCGACATTATCACGAACGGCACACTGTTTACTGAATCCGCGGCAGAAAGCCTGGTGCAGGCGGGCTGGGACAGAATCAGGGTCAGCATCAATGGCCCGGTTGCAGGCACACACGATTACATTGTGCAGCTTCCCGGGGCATTTGACCGTGCAGTCAGATCCCTTGGGCTGATAAAAAAATGGAAAGGCCGGCTGGGGGCCGTCAGACCGGAAATCGGTTTCAATACGGTGATAAACAGCGTCAATTATGCGCAGTTCTCTGAAATCATCGGGCTTCTTCATGAGCTTGGCGGCTGCCTGCTCAACGTGCAGACCATAATCCTCTATGACAATGAGGAAAAAAAGTGGGCGCTGGATGAGGAAAAAAGAAAGGAGTTTGCAGGGCTTGTCAGGAAGTACATAAAACAGTGCATGAGGTACGGCATCCGCACGAACCTTGGGGAATACCAGGACGCCATGCTCATGGACAAATCAAATGAGCTAAGCCAGATGACGGACCTCATGGGCGCCAGGCAGGATGGCTTCCTGGGAACCCACTGTTTTGAGCCATGGTACCTGGTCACGGTCAGGGCCAACGGGATCGTGGGCAGCTGCCGGCTTTTCGGCGATGAGGGCACCTCTTTGCATACGCAGTCCCTTGGCGATATCTGGTACGGGGATTACTACAACAATACGCGGAAGCGTCTCATCGACCATAAGCTCCCTGAGTACTGCAGGAACTGCGGTGCAAATGAATTTGTCGAAAACCAGAAACTGAGAGATGCCATTATGCATCGGTTGCAGGACAATCTGTAAGCCGGATCCAAGAGCATCATATGCATGGAAACAACATACTCAATAGCCGGAGGCTGACCCTTCTGGCACTGCTGCTTATTGTCCTATTTAACGCCATGCACAACTACTACATTCTTGAGCATGACAAAACTGAGCTGTGCGGCGACATGATGGGTAATTTTTATGCCAGTGCATTCCTGTTTAATCATATGCCGGATCAGCAGCCGTACCCGGCCCATCTGACTGAGTATCCGCCCCTGCTGTATTACGCGACCCAGGTTATGTTTGCGCTCTTCGGTGTCAGTGAAGATGTCGCGGTCATGACAAATGCAATCTTTCTTTTTGTACTGGTCTTTGGCATATATTCCATCGGTTTCCAGCTGCGTGACAGGGCAACAGGATTGCTGGCGGCATTCCTCGTGACTGCATTCAATTCCATAATCGGATTCTCAAGGCTGTACATGATCGAATTTGCATTAACCGCAATGGTGGCCCTGTCCATCGGCGTTCTGCTGAGAACCCGGGGATTTTCTGACCGCAAATACTCTGCCTTTTTTGGAATCGTCTGCGGTCTCGGTCTGCTGACAAAGTGGAGTTTTGGCTTATTCATCATTGGGCCGGCGCTCTATTCTCTCCTATGCACCCGCATCACCGGACACAGGGGAATGTGCCGTTTGCGTGAACGAATGATAAACCTGGCGTTCGCCGCATTGATAATGGCGCTGCTGGCTTCTCTCTGGTATCCTTCACACATTATGACTGTAGCCGCCAGGATCGAGATATTCAGCGGGCAAAGGGACGGGCCAGAGATCGGCGCCGGGGGCCAGTCTCTGGTTATCTCCTGGCTGCGTGTCTCTTCGGATTATCTTTACCATATGTTCTGCTGCCAGCTGGGCCCTCTCTTTTTTGTTATGTCGATGATGAGCCTGTTTTTCCTTTTCCGCAGAAAGTATATGCTGATCCATCTGTGGTTTACGTCATCGTTCTTCATATTCACTGTGGTGTCAACTGCCTCGGGTCTGATGAGTCCCAGATTCGTTGTTCCTTACCTGCCTTCCTTTGCCGTACTGGTCTCATTGATGATCCAGCACATTAGGAAACCACAATTCAGGAAGTCGGCCATTCTGCTCGTTATTGCCGTTGGCCTGGGCCAGGTTTATTGGGCATCATACCATGTTTCTGACCCTTTCGCAGGTGTTATAGTGACCTGTCACGATAGGGAGGCATACGGATTGTTCAGGAGCAATCCCAATGTGGTCTCAGACCAGGTGAGCCCTTACCTGGCAGAGGCCATGGGGGGCCTGGAAAATCTCGGGATCGATATCTGCCTGTTCCTGGATTCAGGCATATACCATCTGTCTCAGTGGCAGTATTATGTTGGGACCGGGGCAGGGGATGAATTTGCCTTGCGAAACCTTACTGTCAGGATGCATGAGCCTTACGGGCAATGCGGGCTCGGTGCATGCATCCTGGATTATCAGGCATACGCCGATATGGCAGCTGATGCTGAGATAGTATTGATACAGGATTCTGTCAATCCCGGCAGTGCCAATTCTGATAAAGAGGAGTCCATGCTGCTCATGCACCAGGCATTTAACAAAGAGCGGCATCTGTTCACAAAAATATCAGCCGTTAATGTGGCTGATGCAACAGTTGAAATATACAGGAAATCAACGTTGCCGGGCCATCCGGGGGACGATCCTTATGAAGGTTAAGATCTGCTACCTGCCGGAATTCTGCACAGACAAAAAGGAAGGGTATCCTAAAGAGCCAGCGAGGCTGCCGCTGGTCAGTCTTCCGGTCATAAAATCCTTTCTGGAGAAGTACGGGTTTAAGGTTTCGCAGGATGACCTTGACATAAAGGTGTTCAACTCCAGCAAGCAATCCGGGCATCCGGTTGACATGAGCCTTTTTGACGATCCCGCCAGGATTGCCGGCTACATAAGGACCGGGAATGATGAGCAGCTTGAAGAGCATGCGTTGCGTATACTCTCCCTCACTGACTGGAAGGGCTATGACATCTTCGCATGTGCGCCGATCAGTTGCTGGACACTGGCCCCCCTTGGCGCCGCAATTGTCATGTCAGGGATAATAAGGGAGAAATATGATATCCCCATTATCCTGGGCGGGGCTCTCTTTAAGGAATCGATAGCGGGCGTCCCGATAGCCAAGACTGGATGTTTCGACATAATCTGCTTCACAAACCACTACGAGTTCTGCAAGCTGCTCCTTTATCTGGACGGCAGGATGCCAAAAAAGGAGCTTTGCTCAGAAATAATATTCAACCGGGAATTTTCCCCGGATCAAAAGGAGACAATAAAAGGCTACCCAGCCACGCATAAGGATCCGGAGGTCCTTTTTCCCGTGCCCGATTTTGACGGGCTGCCTCTTGACCTCTACCGGTACGTCCCGCAGGATATCCTTGACAACGGGATCTCCCAAAAAAAACTTCTGGTCCTGCCCTACTTTCACATTTATGGCTGTCCGAACAAATGCATTTTCTGCAAGGACTCCCACATAAACCACTTCTTTGTCAAGGACCCGGAGCAGGTTGCAGATGACCTCACATACCTTTCCAGAAAGTACAGGACAAGATGCTTTGTCTTCTCCAATACCTCCATTAATCCAACATACAGGCACGCTCTTGACTTTGCCGACACAATAATCCGCAAGAACCTTGATCTGCTTTGGTTTGACTGCGCAACATTCAATAATCTGGATGCAAAACTGCTATCGAAACTGCACCAGTCCGGTGCGCGCCGCCTCGTTTACGGGCTGGAATGCGCATCCCCTGCAATGCAGGGATTCCTGGAGAAAAACGTTGTCCTGCCTGATGCGCAGGCCGTTCTGACGGCGGCGCACAAACTCGGCATATGGAATGAGATTGAGGTTATCTGCGGGCTGCCCCATGAAAAGGACAGCGACCTGAAAGCCTCGCTGGATTTCCTGAGGCGAAACAAGCAGACCATAAATTTTTTTTATCTGACCAAATTTTACCTCACCGGCAGCAGGATGCTTCAGAATCCCGCCAGATACGGAATTGCCAACATAAGGCCCGCCGGAAACGGCGAGGGCATGGCCTTTGACGAGATTGACGGCCTCAAATGGAAGGATAAGAAAATGCAGCAGGATGCCTCATATCGCACCTATGAACAGCTCAGGCGGGATGTTATCAGCCCCGGCCTTGATTTATCTGCGATGCATTTTTACAAGCTTTTTTATCTGTACACTGTTTTTGACTCAAAATCCGAGATAATGGATTATGTTTCCGCAAACGGATGGGGGTTATGATCTGCCAATGAGGCTGAAACTGATATACTCTCCCGAATTCTATTCGGCTGAGGATGAAAACAGCACCCGTGAGCCGCCAAAATTTCCGCTCATCAGTCTCCCGGTCATCAAGTCATACCTTGAGAAGCATGGTTTCACAGCACACCAGGATGACCTCGACGCGAAGGTGTACCATGATAATTTGCACGGCCTTGATAACAGGCGCGTGGACATGGCCCTGTTTCAGGATAAGGCGAGAATAGCGGATTATATAACGCGGGGCAGTGATGACGAGCTGGAGCAGAATGCGGAAAAGATGCTTAAGAAGACAAAAACGAAGGGGTATGACATGGTCGCTTTTTCCTTTGGGCACTGCTGGAAATTTGCATCAATCGGGGCGGCAATGGTTATGTCAAAAATACTAAAAGACCGCGATGATGTTCTGATCTCCGCAGGCGGAGGCCATCATGATAGGACTATTGCCGGTGTGCCGTTTGAAGACGTGCCGTTTGTGGATTTCTTTTGTTTCCTGACTAACCATTTCGAGTTCATAAGGCTTCTTGACTGCATCGAGTCAAGGCAGTTGTCAAAGAGGGAATTGTTCCCTAGCATAGTATTTAACGAAGAAAAAATTGCCAGGCACCTTGATTTGGCAGGCTATCCTGTACTTCAATCACGGAAAATACCGACGGAATACTATACTGATGAAGTTATATTCCCCGTACCGGATTTTGACGGGCTTCCATTGGAACTCTATCGGTACATACCAACGGATGTTGCTGAGAATGGGTTGTCAACAAAGAAGATTCAGATCCTTCCCTATTACTTTGTCTTCGGATGTCCAAACAGATGCATATTCTGCAAAGATTCGCAGTCAGATATTTTTCTCACAAAGGATCCTGGTGCCGTTGCAGAAGAACTGAAGATGCTGTCAAAAAAGCATGGGGCCAATCATTTCATATTCACCAATACCAGTGTTAACCCAACAAAAAATTATGCGGCCGAGTTTTCAGATCAGATGATTAAAAATGATGTAAATGTGCAGTGGTTCGACTGCGCAGCCTTCAATTCAATGGATAAGTCCATATTGTCAAAGCTATACGTTGCTGGTGCACGGAGGCTGCTATTCGGTCTGGAATGTGCATCTCCCCGAATGCAAAAATACCTGAACAAGAATGTCAATCTGGCTCAGGCATCGGCCCTGCTGAAACATTCTCATAAACTTAATATCTGGAACGAGCTGGAAATGGTTTGCGGGCTGCCGCATGAGACTCAAGAAGACAGGGACTTGTCAATGCAATTCCTTGCTGAGAACCGCAGGCAAATTGATTACTTCTATCTCACTAGGTTCTATCTTACTCAGAGCCTTCTCACAAGCAATCCTTTAAAGTATGGAATAACAAAGATAAGAGAGACGCAGGATGATCAGGCGGAGGGTCTGGCCTTTGATGAAGTGGACGGCGCCAAATGGGAGGATAAGAAACAACAGGCCTGGCTCGCCTTCAGACAATATGAGCAAATGAGAAAACAGGTGTTTAATCCACAATTTGACAACACGCATAATCACTTTTACAGGATCTTTTACCTTTATTCAATCTTTGACAGGAAAAGGGATATCAGGAATTACATTGGGGGGTGCAGCAGTAATCATGATGAATGCAACAGTTGAACGCCTTGCAGGATGGCCGGGATCCAGGCCCGGACCTGTCAGGCTGCAGATCAATCCCACTGAACGGTGCAACCTTCACTGCAGGTTCTGCTGGCAGCAGGATACCGAGAGGGTCAGCTATGATAATGAGATTTCAGACCAGAGGTACGCAGCCATTATCGATGAGGCGGCGGATATGGGGGTTAAAGAGGTTACAGTTACCGGAGGGGGTGAGCCGTTGTGCCGCAAAGAGGCATTCCTTAAGATTATGCGGCAGATAAAGGGCCATGGAATGCGTGGCACACTGATTACCAACGGCACACTCCTGCAGGAGACCGATGCCGTGGCCATGATTGAATCAGGATGGGATGAGGTCATCTTCAGCCTGGATTCTCCTGACAGGGAGACGCACGAGTACCTCAGGAACGACCGGGGCTGCTTTGACAAGACCGTTGGCGCAATCAGGCAGTTTTCCCTGCTCAAGGGCAGGTCCGGCATGGCAGTTCCCAAGATATGCATACACTATGTGGTGTGCAACAGGAACCACGCACAGATAGTGGAGATGGTGCAGCTTGCCCACACCATCGGTGCGGCAAACATATTCTTTGAGCCGATCGTCAATGTCTCGGTGTTTACTGATTTGGGCAAGCGCCTTAAGATGACAAAAGATGAGCAGGCGGAGTTTCAGAGGCTCAGGCCAAAAGCAGCTGCGCTCTGCGACAGGCTGGGGCTGGAATACAACCTGGCAGACCTCAGCTGCGAAGTTGTGGACAAGACCAATGAAATGGACAAGGTCATAGAGGGGGATCTCAAGCAGCAGGATGGGGGCGGCCTGCTGTCGGCGGCCTGCTATGAGCCTTTCCATAACATGGTTATAAGGCCAAACGGGCGCGCCGGACCGTGCTGCATGTTTGATGAAAGCGGCGAGTATGTTCATGACAAATCATTGGCCGATATCTGGCAGGGCAGGCACTTTAACCTTGTACGGGAGCGGCTATTGAGGGGCGAATTGCTGGATTATTGCAGGCAGTGCAATCCCGGGACAGTTGCGTCCAACAGGCAGATCAGGGGTATGCTGAGAAATGCAGTCAGAAATAATCAATAGGCTGGTATCATGCGCAAAGGGGACACTTGCACCCCCGTACATAATAGACCTCAGCCCCACAGATTACTGCAACCTCAGGTGCAAAAGCTGCTGGCAGAGGAATGAGCGGTTTGAGGGCAGGCTTGACAGCAGGCACTATCAGCTGAGCGACAAGAGGCTCCTTGAGCTTATTGATGAGGGGAAGGATCTGGGGGCAGTGCACTGGGAGATTACCGGCGGCGGCGAGCCACTCATGCGGCGGGCCACCCCGGCATTATTGAAGCGCATAAAGGAACATGGCATGAATGGCTCTATGACAACAAATGGCACGCTCTTTACAGAAAAGCTCATATCTGCTCTTGTTGGGATCAGGTGGGACAAGGTTACCTTTAGCATAGACGGACCGGATGCTGCAACGAATGATTTCCTGCGGGGAACCGGCACTTTCCGCAAGGTTGAGCGCAGCCTGAAGCTCCTGGACCAGGCTAAAAAAGCAAATAAAACCAGATTCCCGGTTGTTGCATTCAATACTGTCCTTTCCAATGTTAATTACGGAAAGCTCTCGCAGATGATAGAGTTTGCGCATTCAGTTGGGTGCGAGATTGTAAGCTTTGAGCCCCTGACCGTCCACTCAGAGATTGGCAATGAACTGAAGTTGCGCGACGACATTACAGGCGTCTCTGCCCATCAGGACGAAGCCCACAGGCTGGCAGCCAGATACGGGATAGCGACAAATGTCAGCCATCTCGCAAAACAGCACATCGAGAACAGCAACAGAATGGATGAGGTATTGGCCTGCAGGGGGCGCGGCTTCCTCTCAATCCCCTGCTACGAGCCCTGGTACCATCTTGTAGTCAAGGTTGACGGGAATGCCGGGCCCTGCTGCATCTGTGACGACCCAAAGCTGAATGTCAAAAACGAGTCTCTCAGGTCCATCTGGTATGGCTCACATTTCAGCAGCATCCGGCAAAGCATTATGGGCGGAAGCCTGCCGCACTATTGCAGGATCTGCAACGCAGGCCAGGTAATCCAGAACCAGGGCATACAGAAGGAGTTATCGCTATGTATCACAAGGTAACCAGGCTTGGGAAATGGAAAAACGGCACCCCTGCCGGTCCGGTCGCTCTTGACCTGAATCCCACATACCGCTGCAACCTTGAATGCAAATTCTGCGAAGGTAGCCTCCGGGGGACTACAAGGGAGGGCAAAGACCAGCTCACAACCGGACGCTGCCTGCAGATTATTGATGATGCGGCTGATATGGGCGTGCGGCAGGTTCACCTGTCAGGTGACGGAGAACCCCTTTGCAGAAAGGAGGCAATCCTGCCCCTCATGCAGCACATAAAAAAAAGGGGGCTGAGGGGCCAGCTAACGACCAATGGCACGCTGCTGTCAGGGATGGTTCCCGGCTTGGTCGGTATCAGATGGGATGCCGTATTCATATCACTGGAAGGTCCCGACAGCAGAACGCATGATTACCTCTGCGGTGTGCAGGGATCCTATGATAGAATCTGCTCAGCGCTCCTGAAACTCTGCCGGTACCCTAGGTGGAAACGTCCCGCATTGGGAATAAACACGGTAGTGAACAGGCACAACTGCAGCAAGCTTGCTGAAATGATACTGCTGGGGGCAAAGTACGGCGCTGATTCGGTGAACTTTGAGCCGCTGGTGGCTAACCCAAACACAGGCAGGTTGGCCCTCGACGATGACGACAAAGACAGGCTTCCCGAAGAGATAGATGCCGCCATTGTGGCAGCGCATCATCAGAGGATAACGACAAATGTCAGCTTCCTATCACGGCATGCATCAGCAAGACCCTCTTCAGGAAGACATGATCCTGAAAACATCGAGACAGGTCCGGACAGGCAGGCGCACGGGTTTTCGGATTACTACTGCTACCAGCCTTGGCATAAAATGGTTGTGAGGCCGGACGGATCTGTGCAGCCCTGCTGCAACATCTACGACCCTGATGCCGACAACATCCTGGCCAAAAGCCTTAAGGATATCTGGTATGGTCCGTACTTCAGCAAAATGAGGCTGCAGATATCACAAAACCGGAAGCATTCGGACTGTGCAAAGTGCAGCCTCTGGATTCAGGACGAGAACAGGCGTCTCAGGGTTCTTCTCTCGAAAGGAAGATTCCATCAGGTTGCTGAATTGGGGCAGTCAGTGGCCGCCTTTGGTGTTGGCCGGGCGCTGCACCGCATATGGGGGCGGGCATGAACGAGGTAATCCGGCGCCTCAGGACCTGGGCCGGGGGTCATAGTGCCCCTCCCTGGGGGATTGAGATAGCGCCTACGCTCAGGTGCAACCACCGATGCAGATTTTGCTGGAGGGTGGGTGCCGATAATATTGATTATCTCGAAGAGCTGCCTTTGGGCAAATACAAGGAAATAATCGAAGATGCCGCGAAACTGGGTGTTGGGGAGTTCAAGGTGATCGGGGGCGGTGAAGCGACTGTCCGTCGAGACACTATGGGGATTATGAAGCTTGTCAAAGCCCGCGGCATGCAGGGCTACCTCTGCACCAATGGCACAAACTTCACGCACAAACAGATTGAGGACCTTGTCGGATTGGGGTGGGATCATATTAAGGTCAGCCTCCACGGGGCTGATGGCAAGACCAATGACTATCTGACCGGTGTCAATGGGTCATTCAGGAGGGCTGTTGAGAACATCAGGCATTTCAGCAGCCGCAGGCAGAAATCCGGCAAACCGTATCTGGAGATTGGTGTTGTCCTGGTTAACCGCAACTATGGGCAGGTTCCTGAGATAATAAGTCTGGCCAAGAATATAGGTGCGGATGCAGTCTTTATCGAGCCGGTCACTTCATATTCTGAAGCGGGTGAGGCATTGAGGCTGAATCCCGTTCAGCAGCATGAATTCACCCGGATTGCCACAAAAGCGGCGGGCCTCGCGGATAAATATGCAATCACCACAAATCTGCGCAGGTTCTTTGAAACAAGGCTTGTTGAAAAAACAGGCAGCATGAAAGAGGTGCTTTCAACAGGCAGGGCCGGCTTTGTTAACATGCCCTGTTTTGAGCCGTTCTACAGGATGGGCATAAGGGTGGATGGCAGGGTCGGGCCATGCGGCTTCTTTGATGAGGCAGCCACCGAGAACATCAGGAATAGAACCCTGGAACAGATCTGGTACGGCCCGTATTTTCAGAAACGCAGGCAGGATATGCTTGACAGCAGCCTGTCCGACTACTGCAGGAAATGCTGCACAACACTGGTTACAAACAATCTTGAAATTCGCAAGGAGCTTGAAAAATGAAGGGCCCTGACAAGCTTATGATCAGCCCTACAGATGCATGTAATCTTAGATGCAAAACCTGCTGGAGGCTGGAAAAGAAGACCGACCCCAACGCGAAAGCGGGTGAGGAGCTGACAAAAGAAGAAATATTCAGCCTTCTGGAAGATGCCAGATCAATGGGTGTAAAATCAGCAGACCTCACCGGCGGCGGTGAACCCTTCATGAAAAAGGACATCCTGGAGATTATTCGGAAGTCCAAAGACCTCGGCCTTTTCACCTCACTTACAAGCAACGCAACGATGCTTGACAGCTCCCTGATTAAAGCGGTTGTTGATATTCAGCTGGATGACATCTGTTTTTCGCTGGATGGCACAACCGAGGCAGACAATGACGGGATTCGCGGCAAAGGGGTCTTTCGGATGGTGTATGCGGCAATTAAGAGCCTTTCTGAAGAGAAAAGAAGGCAGGCCAGTGAAAAGCCCGTTATCAGGCTTGGCGCCGTGGTCACCAGGGTAAACCTGGCCAGCCTGGCAGGCTATGCAGGCATTGCAAGGCGCGCAGGCATATCATCTGTCTATTTCTCGGTGCTCCTGGAATGGTCAACCAACAGGCAGCTCTCCTTACGGGGACTGCCCGAGACTGAAATCAGCAGGTGCCTTCTTGAGGCACAAAAATCAATGGCTGAGCAAAAAATAGCGTCCAACATCGGCTCCCTGGTCAGGCACGGCCTCTTTGAGCATGATGTTCCGGAATTCTGCTATGCCCCGGGGGACATGGCCTTTGTCAATTCAAGGGGCGATGTTCTTGCATGCTGCATACTTGCAAGCATGTACGAAAACGTCATTGGAAATATCCGGGATAGGCCGTTTAGGGAATTATGGGTGGGTGAGCGGATGCAGGCCTTTAGAAAACGCCTTGAATCCGGGCATTTTTATCCCGAGTGCCGGCACTGCCTGCCTGAGTTCGTTGATATCTTCAACAGGCGCCGTCATGATGAAAGGATTTAAATAGATTCTGCATCTAGGATGTTCCTCATGAATCCGTACCTCTCAGTCATACTTCCCTGCAGGGATGAAGAGGCCACTGTAGGACTTTGCATAAAGAAGATACAGGGAGTGCTTGCCAGGGAGAAGATAAACGGGGAGATAATTATCTCCGATTCATCGCATGATGATTCCGCAGGGATTGCGCGTAAGCTTGGGGCAACCGTCGTCAGGCACACCAAGGGCTATGGCAATGCGCTTCTGGAGGGGTTCAGGCACGCAAAGGGCACCGTCATTCTGTACGGGGATGCTGACAATACATACGATTTTAATGAAATTCCAAAATTCCTTAAAGCCATAAAGGGCTGTGATCTTGTTGTTGGCACGCGTCTGAAGGGCGATATCAAGAAAGGCGCAATGCTGTTCCTGCATAGGTATCTGGGAAATCCCCTCCTGTCCGGCATAACCAACCTGCTCTTCGGATCACGGCTGAGCGATGTTCACTCAGGCATGCGCGCAATCAAGGCAGAGGCGCTTGCCAGGCTTAAGCTGAACACAACCGGGATGGAATTTGCAACAGAGATGATAATTAAGGCAGTAAAGGCAGACCTGCGGGTATGCGAGGTGCCGATATCATATTATCCCCGTGTTGGGGAGTCAAAGCTGGACTCCTTCCGGGATGGCTGGAAGCACCTGAGGTTTATGCTGCTGTACTCGCCGGATTATCTGTTTATCATTCCGGGATTTCTGCTGCTTGTCCTGGCTTTTTCATTGCTGCTCTACAGCACACTGTCTGATGGGTTGCTGCATTTGCCTGTCCCGTTCATATTCAGCCTGTCGGCAATCGGCGGCTACCAGATTCTTTTGCTGGGAATATTTGCCAAAACATATGCCTCTGTTCACCTGGGTGAACATGACCCCTGGATTGACCTCCTTAACAAGCACATCTCTGTCGAGAAAGGGATAATAATTGGAAGCCTGATTCTGCTTACCGGCTTGCTGGTTTCCGGATTCACGCTCACAATAACAAATCTCACAGTGCTTATCATCGGAATGCAGACAATCTTTTCCTCATTTTTCCTGAGCATACTGGGTATTGAGAGAAAATAGCAGGCACAATCCGGCCCATCAGCAAAAGATTTATAAACATCCTCTCAACCTTACCCAGACATGAATCAGGCGATGCAAAACAAGATTGCTTCTGTTATTATTATTTAGTTTAGGCCAGATAACGGCCCGTGCATTCTGGAGGAACAAAATGACTGAGATATATGATTGCACCTTGCGTGACGGAACCCAGGGCGGTGAGGTCAACCTTACTGTCAGGGATAAGATTGAGCTTGTGCAGCTCCTTGATGATTTTGGGGTTGACTATATTGAGCTGGGTTGGCCTGGGTCAAATGCAAAGGACATGCAGTGCTTTCAGAAGGCAGCCGGGCTGAAGCTCAGGAATGCGCAGATTGTTGCCTTCGGGTCCACAAGACGAAAGGACATGAAGCCAGATGATGATCCAAATCTTTCAGCCATTCTAGAGAGCGGTGCCAGGACAGCAACCATTTTTGGCAAGACAATCAAAGACCACATAGGCAAGCAGCTGAAGGCGACTCCGGAACAGAATCTCGGCATGATACGTGACAGCATCGGATTCCTCAGGAAGAAGGGCCTTGCTGTTTTCTATGATGCTGAGCACTTCTTCGACGGGTATGCAGATGACAGCGAATACGCGATTGAGTGCCTGCTGACCGCCGCAGAAGCTGGCGCAGAACGCCTTATTCTGTGCGATACGAACGGCGGTTTTCTTCCTGATGAAGTCCTGCGCATCGTTGATGAAGTGGATCAGCAGCTTATGAAAAGAAATGTCTCGGGAACCCTGGGGATCCATATGCACAATGACTCGGGGTGTGCAGTAGCCAACTCGGTGGTTGCCTCAGATCATCTGACCCAGTTCCACGTGACCGTCAATGGGTTAGGCGAGCGCGCAGGGAATGCAGACCTGTGCCAGGTGGTTCCGAATCTTATGCTGAAGAAGGATATCAAATTGCCAAAGGTCAGGCTGGATCAGATCACGAATCTCAGCAAGCAAGCCTATACCCTTACAAACCTTAGGCCCAGCAGCGCACAGCCGTATGTTGGCAGGAACGCCTTTGCGCACAAGGGGGGTGTTCACGTCGATGCCATGTCTAAAGGGGCATCATATGAGCATATCGAGCCTGCATCTGTCGGGAACAAGCGACAGATAATACTGAGCGATCTGTCCGGGAAGGCAAGCATAGTTGAAATCGCAAAAGGCATGGGCCTCTCAGTTGACAAGAACAGCAGGGGCGTTAGTGAGATGCTTGCTGAAGTCGGGCGCCTTGAGAACGCAGGCTATGATATCAGCAGCCTGCCTGCTGAACACTTCCTGCTTGTAGAGCGATTCCTGAAAGAGGATAGGCAATTCTTTAAAGTCCGCACATGGAAGGTTATGTGTGAGCAGAGAAACGGGGAATACAGCGAAGCAGTAATCACCGGCACAGTTGATGGAAAACAGCGAGAGGTTGTTGCTCCTGTTGATGGCGGCCCTGTTGATGCCCTCTACAAGGCCCTGCAAAAGATGATTGCGACCAACCACAGGGGAATATGGGATATTAGCCTGATCAACTATAAGGTTATGATCGCCCAGGACAGGGGTGCCGAATCATCAGTAAGGGTTTACATTGAATTCAGGAACCACACAGTCTGGGCAACGGTCGGTGTTTCAACAAATATTATTGAAGCAAGCCTTGAGGCAATTGAGAAGGGGTTCAGGTATTTCCTCTGCAAATCTGCCCGGTAAGAGCGCATGGTATCCTGCGGCATGTTCAGCGGTTCCAAAGCCATGGGCCCGGGCTGCAAAATTTTTCCCCAACAGGCGCCTGGAACATACCATTGTGCAATTAAGACAAATGTTTATAAACTGATTTGATAATGACATTTTTAAAGAGGTGTGGGTATGGATAAGTCTTCAGAGTTTATTCTGTGGTTTGATCAGGTCGGGATAGAAGATGTTCCGTATGTGGGCGGGAAGAATGCCTCGCTTGGTGAGATGTACAGGAACCTTACCGGAAAGGGCGTGAAGGTGCCGAATGGCTTCACAATAACAGCTCATGCCTATCGATACCTGCTGGAGCAGGCAGGCATCCGTGATGAGATCAGGAGTATACTTGCGGATCTGGATACATCTGACATGGAGAACCTGGCTGACCGCGGCCACAGGGTGAGGGCGCTTATCAGGCAGTGCGAATTGCCACAGGAGCTCAGGAATGCAATCGTTGAAGCCTATTCCCACATCTGCAAGCAATACGGCGAAAACGCAGATGTTGCTGTGCGCTCTTCTGCAACAGCAGAGGATCTTCCTGATGCATCCTTTGCCGGCCAGCAGGAGACATACCTTAACATCACGGGCGGGCATGACCTCATCATAGCCTGCAAAAACTGCTTTGCCTCCCTTTTCACAAACCGCGCGATATCGTACCGGGTTGACAAGGGCTTTGACCATTTCTCGATTGCGCTTAGCATCGGCGTGCAAAAGATGGTAAGGAGCGATATGGCCTGCAGCGGCGTTATGTTCTCCATTGACACTGAGTCAGGCTTCAGGGATGTTGTGTTCATAACGGGCGCCTATGGCCTGGGTGAAAACGTTGTCCAGGGGGCCGTCAATCCTGATGAGTTCTATGTATTCAAGCCGACGCTCCGCGCCGGCTTCAGGCCAATCATCTCCAAAGCAGTGGGAGCAAAAAAAATCAAGATGATCTACGCCCGTGAAGGGAACAAATTCACAAAAAACATACCTGTGCCTGAAGAAGACAGGAGGCGCTTTGTCCTTTCTGATGAAGAGATCCTGACGCTTGCCAACTGGGCCTGCATTGTCGAAGACCATTACAGCGAAAAGGCCGGATACTATAAGCCAATGGACCTGGAATGGGCAAAGGACGGGCAGACAGGCGAGCTGTTCATTGTTCAGGCCAGGCCTGAGACCGTCCAGTCGCAAAAGGACAATACAATTCTTGAGGAATACGAACTCAAGGAAAAGACTGAGGTCATGGTTGTGGGGCACAGTGTCGGAAACAAGATCGGTGCAGGAAAAGCCCATGTGATTAAGGATGCGCATAACATTGGCGAATTCAGGAAAGGCGAGGTCTTGGTCACTGAGATGACTGATCCGGACTGGGAGCCTATCATGAAGATCGCAGGCGCCATTGTCACGAACAGGGGAGGCCGCACCTGCCATGCAGCCATAATCAGCAGGGAACTGGGCATACCGTGCCTTGTGGGTACCAATAATGCAACAGAGATAGTCGGGTCCGGAACCGGGGTTACGGTTGATTGCTCACAGGGTGACGAGGGCTATGTATACAGGGGCGTGCTTAAGTTTGAGATCAACAAGCAAGATCTCAAGAACCTGCCCGAAACAAGAACAAAGATAATGATGAATGTCGGCAATCCAGAGAGCGCATTTGAGCTCAGCTTCATTCCCAATTCAGGTGTTGGGCTGGCCAGGGAGGAGTTCATTATCAACTCATACATAAGGATACATCCGCGCGCCCTGATTGAGTATGACAAGATCACCGACACGAATGTGAAAGCCGCGATTGATGAGCTGACTGTCGGATACGAAGATAAGACGACCTTTTTCATTGAAAAACTCTCGCAGGGAATCGCAAGGATTGCAGCAGCATTCTATCCCAAGGATGTGATTGTGCGGCTTTCTGATTTCAAGAGCAACGAGTATGCCAACCTTATCGGCGGCAAGATGTTTGAGCCAAAGGAAGATAACCCGATGATTGGCTGGAGGGGTGCTTCCCGCTACTACAAGGAGGGTTACAGGCGTGCGTTCGCACTTGAATGCTCAGCCCTCAGGAGGGTCAGGAATGACTTTGGCCTGACAAATGTCAAGGTAATGGTGCCCTTCTGCAGGACCGTGGAAGAGGGCAAAAAAGTCCTCGGGGTCATGGAGGAAAACGGGCTTAAGAGGGGCGATAACGGCCTTGAGGTCTATGTCATGTGCGAGATCCCAAGCAATGTCATACTTGCAGACCAGTTCTGCGAGATATTTGACGGGTTTTCGATAGGCTCGAACGATCTCACCCAGCTTACACTTGGCCTGGACCGGGATTCAGAGATTGTCTCCGATATCTATGATGAGCGCAATGAAGCTGTAACAAGGCTGATTGCCCAGGTCATATCAGTCGCCAAGGCGAAGGGCAAAAAGATCGGGATCTGCGGCCAGGCGCCGTCGGATTTTCCGGATTTTGCGGCCTTCCTTGTCAGGTGCGGAATAGATTCCATATCACTTAATCCGGACACTGTCATAAAGACCACGCTCAGGATTGCTGAGGAGGAAAAAAATGGTTAATGTAGCGATTAACGGCTTTGGAAGAATAGGCCGGCTGGTTTTCAGGGCTGGCTATAAAAAGGTGAACTTTGTTGCAATCAACGACCTCATTGGCACTGATGAGATGGCTCACCTCCTCAAGTCAGACACCGTCCACGGCAGGTTCCCGGGGACAGTTGAATATTCACACGACTCGCTTATTATTGATGGAAAGACAATCAGGGTTTATGCCGAGCGGGACCCCGAAAAGCTCCCCTGGCAGGGCGTTGATGTCGTAGTTGAGTCAACGGGTTTTTTCAGGGACCGCGCGGGTGCTGAAAAGCACATTAGGGCCGGTGCAAGAAAAGTGCTAATCAGTGCCCCTGCCAAGGATCCCGACATCACTATTGTCAAGGGAGTCAATGAGCATGAATATGATCCGGAAAAGCACCACATCATCAGCAACGCATCCTGCACCACCAACTGCCTGGCACCAATAGCCAAGGTACTAAATGATAATTTCGGGATAGAACGCGGGTTCATGGTCACGGTGCATGCGTATACCGCTGATCAGCGCGTAGTTGATTCGCCGCACAAGGACTGGAGAAGGGGGAAGGCTGCTGCTCTGAACATAGTCCCGACAACAACGGGTGCGGCAAGTGCAGTTGCAGACGTCATACCCGAGCTCAGGGGGAAGCTGGACGGAATGGCAATGAGGGTGCCTGTGCGGACGGCTCCATAATTGACTTTGTTGCAGACCTCAGGAAAGGCACCTCAAAGGAAGAGCTGGATCATCTGTTCAGGTGTGTGGCATCAAATGAGCTGAAGGGCATCCTGGCATTCTCAGATGACCACATGGTCTCATCTGATGTGATCGGTGATCCGCATTCATCAGTCTATGACGCGAAGTTCACCAGGGTGATCCAGCATGATTTCGTGGAACTTATCGCCTGGTATGACAATGAATGGGGATACTCAAACCGCATGATTGATGTCATCCTGTTGCTATAGGTTTTTATATTTCTTCCTTATTTGATTTATGCATGGCAAAGGTTTCAGTTGCAGAATGCCCATCCTATGATCCTGTTCTCGTAGAGAGGGCAATAAAAACAGCACTGAAAAAAATCAGCTTCAGCTTTTCCGGGGGCACAGTCCTGATCAAGCCAAATCTTCTTCTCGCAGCGCACCCTGATGAGGCAATAACCACGCACCCTTCGGTTGTTGCAGCGGTCTGCAGGCTTCTGAGGAAACGTGGCTGCAGGATAATTATTGCCGAGAGCATGGGACCATCCCTTGCTGCCGGCCGGGAGATATTCCGGATCACCGGAATGGATGAGGTCATCAGGAGATTCAGGGCCGAGCCACTGTTTTTTGAGAATACGGTAATTGAGAGGAAACCTGTCAAGGGAATGGTCCTTAGCGAGGTTCCCCTTTCAGCCCGCCTCAGGGAAATTGATTACATAGTCAACCTGCCGAAACTAAAGACACATGCGCTGACCAGGTACACCGGAGCGGTAAAGAATCTCTATGGCTTCCTTCCGGGAGGCACAAAATCCGAATTTCACCGGATCGGCAAGACCGCAGAGCTCTTTTCACAGCTTCTGCTGGATATTTACACGGCCTTTGACATCCCTATTATAGCCATAATGGACGGGGTGATCGGCCTTGAGGGCTACGGCCCCGGAAGGGGGGGGCATCCCCGAAATACCGGGCTGATCCTTGCATCACAGGACTGCCTGGCACTTGACATTGTAGCCTCGGAAAGGATTGGCTTTGGGAGGGATGATGTCCTGACAAACAGGTTTGGCCTCCAGCGCGGGCTCACCGATAAGCCGGAAGAGGTGGGCAGTACGAAGAGGGTTGACTACGACAAGCCCCGGCTTTTCAGCCGCAGAATCCCGGCAGCATTGCTGAGCCTGTTCCAGGGTCTCATCCTGGCAAGACCCGTATGCAGGGACCGGTTGTGCATCCAGTGCAAAAAATGCCGGAAGGCCTGCCCGGTTGGGGCCATCTCAATGAGGCCATATCCGCGAATAGCGTACGGCAGATGCATCAAGTGCTACTGCTGCTATGAGCTCTGCCCGGAGCACGCGATCAGGCTGAGGCAGCCGGTTTATATCCGCTCAATTCTCTTTACCAAAAAACTTATAAGAAAGGTATTGCACCTCTAGGCGGGGGGTGGTTCAGATTGAAGCTTAAGACAATCAGGGATGTTGACATTGATGACAAGTGCGTGATTCTGCGTGTTGCTTTTGACCTGCCTATTGATACGGCAAAAGAGCTGCTGACTGCCGAAAGGATATCAGATGACTCCAGGATAAGGGATGTCCTCCCTACGATTAAACACCTGGTTGAAAAAAATTGCAGGGTGGTCGTAGCTGCGGGCTGGCTGGGGAGGCCCAAGGGGGCTGACCCTGACCTGAGCATGGCCCCTGCTGTAATCCGCTTGCAGGAACTGATGGAAGAAGACAATTGCCTGAGACATCCGGTTCTGATGGCTCCAAATGCGCTCGATGGCTCTTCACCGAGAAGCGTGAACAAAAACAGGGCAGAGGTCAAACAAATAACGAGCCAGCTTAAGCCGGGGCAGCTTTGCGTTCTGGAGAATGTGCGGTATGACCCGGAAGCCAATGCAGATGACCAGGACTTTGCCAGGTTCATAGCAGATCTTGGCGGGCATGGCGCTGTTTATGTTAACGAGGCCGAGGCCCAGAACCACAGGCCTGAAGCAACAATAGTCAGCACGCCCCGATATGTGGTCTCAAATGGAGGGCAGGCTGTATTCGGACTGAGATACCCTGAAATAGTCAGGCACATGGGCAGCCTGTCCCATGGGCTGGAGGATGAAAACCGGGGTTCATTTGTACTCTTCCTTTCGGGCAAGAAGATCGAGACTGACCCGGGAATCACGTCAAAAATATCAGTCACCAATGCCCTCATGGACAAGATGAGGGCCGGAGACACACTGGTTGTTGGCGGAGCCGTTGTCTACACCTTCCTTGTGGCACAAGAGTTTCTTGGCAGGATAAAAGGGAACCTGGATTCTGCCGGCAGCATCATTGACTTATATAACAAAACACTGGCCGGGGAGGTTAAGGCCATAAAAGAGGACGGCAAGCCAGATGCATCACGGCGTGCCTCAGACCGTGAGGCGCAGGTTCAGAAATCCAAGTCTGACAAGCTTCTGGCGATTCTGGGCATTACCCCTGGTGACATCAGGGGGCTGATAGGTGATTCTTACATGAGGTGGGGCCAGGAAGGGGAGCAGACAGTGTTTGCTGCCCGGGTGATTCTGAAGGCCAATGATAAAGGGATCCAGCTGATGCTTGCAGAAGATCATGTTATCGCGGACAAGGCCCCTGACAAGGGCGGCTATCTCCCTAAGGGCTGCAGGGCCGTGGTCCATGGCAGGGCTGCCGGCATTCCGGCCGGCTGGCTGGGCATAGCACCGGGCCCCCGGAGCGTCGCAAGTATCTGCAGCAGGGTCAGAGATGCAGGCATTGTGCTTCTGGCCGGGCCCTTAAGCATAGAGGATCCGCGGGCAGAAGGACTTTCCCATGTTCATGAAATGGTGCTGCAGGCAATCGGCGAGGCAAAGGGCTCCGGAGGAACAACTATTGCAGGCGGCGGAGACACCACAGCAGTCATAAACCGGTTCGGCAGCCGAGGCTCGTTTACGGCAGTCTCCAATGCCGGCGGCGCCACGCTGGAGCTGATTGAGAAAGGTACCCTGCCTGGTATAGAAGCAATTACAGTAGCAGGCAGCCTCAGGAAAGGCGGTCTCAGAAAAGGCAGCATATAGGATGCATCCGGTTATATTTGTTCCGTTCCTGGTCTTTTTTGGTCTTCTAACCTCATTTGAAGACTTCCGGCGCGGAATAATACGGAACAAGTGGATAGTGATTGCCCTTGCATACTCCCTTGTCACCACACTGGTCACCGGGTCTTCCCTCTTGGTCTATGCAATAAATCTGCTCATGTCTTTTTTTTACGGGTTTATCATCTGGATTGCCGGGTTGTGGTCTGCAGGCGATGCAAAGCTCTTCCTTGCATACTCTGCGCTCATTCCCGGGACAGTATACATTCACGGAATCCACAGCCCCTATCTGACTGCCTTCACACTCCTGGTAAACACATTTGTTCCCTTGTTTTTCTATTACTTGTTCAGGATTATAATAAAAACAGGCATCAGGCATCAGCTTAATGCCGTGAAGATGATACTAAGCCCATCCTTGATGCTGGGCATGGCTGTGTTCCTGTTCGGATTCTCATGGATTATCGGAGGGATTTTTGCCCTGATGGATATCCCATTTGATTTCTTTGTCATGGTAGTGATACTTTTTGTAATCCTCTTCATTCTTGAGAAATTCAGCATAAAGATATCCCTGGTCGGGATTCTGGTGTCGGTCTTGGCCCTGACCCTTGGGCATGATGAGACCCTTACAATGCCCTACATCCGCTCATTCTTGACAATACTGGTATTATTCCTGGTCATGAGGTACTATGTTCTGACACTCTCATATGATGCCCTCACATCCGAGATATATATTGAGAATCTGAAGCCCGGGATGCACCTTGCTGAAAATATCCTGGATGATCACGATATCCTGAGGAAACGCAGCGGGATATCATACAGCTTTATTCAAAGCCTGTTCCAGCAGGCATCCCCCAGGCTGGTGTTTGGCGCAACAACCGAGGGACTGACAAAAAAGCAGATAACAGAAATAATTGACCTGCACAACCAGGGCAGGCTGCCCGACCATACCATAAGAATCTTCCATACGCTTCCCTTCGCACCCTTCATGCTTCTTGGGGCCGCCCTTACTCTGCTGTGCCAAGGCGATTTTCTCATCTGCATCAGGCTATACATCCTGCCCCTTATCTGAAATCGAAGATTTTATATACAAAGATTAGTTCCCGAACGATGGGTGAGGGTGTGGGGGAATACGCTGGAAATCTTGAGATTCACAAAGATTACCTAGTCATATCAGTGAATCCGAAAATATATGCGCTGGATGTGGTTCATTCAGCAGCCTACACGCTGATTGACAGGGCGTATATTGTTGTCACAGGGGATCCTGATAAGGAGATCCTGGTTGAGATAAGGCCGACAGTAAAGGCAGACCTCCTAAGGATTGGAAGGATGTTTAATAATGAGCTTCTGAATTATGCAGTATATAAATCGCAGATTGAAAAAAATAACGAAATCCGCACAGAGATAGTAAAAAAGGCCCTGTCAGCAGGTGCAGAAAAAAAGCAGGCAGAGAAAACCCTCCTTGATGAGGAAGAGGATTTTGGGGCCAGTGAAGATGATCCGGAAGGCATAAGAAAACCATGGGTGCAGGAGAAGGAATAGTGGTGGATGAAGCGAAAAACGAGGTCAGGCTTTTCATAGATACAAGGATATATGATTATTCAGCCATTATCGAGGCATCCCAGGCCTTCACAGACAGCTGCTGGGTAGCCCTTGACGGCGATGTAAAAAATAAGCTGTTCATCTCACTCTCGCCCAAATCCGGTTCCATTGCTCTTTCCACACTCGGATATGAATTCTACAACTATGTTCTGGGATTAATGCAAAATGCCTAGTCAGGGTATTGTCAGGACGAAACGCATAGGCAGCCGTTATCTTCTTGTCAACGATTGCGGCCAGTGGCTGGCCCTCAGCAAGCCGGACTACATCAGGTACCGCCAGGGGCATCCGGATGGAGGGGATAAGCTGGAAAAGCATGGCATGATCCTCACCAAAAAGAGCCTTAAGAAGATTCAGAAGAGGTACAGGAACAAATATGCCTGCCTGTCGGGCGGACCATCCCTGCATGTTGTGGTCCCGACCATGCGCTGCAACCTGAACTGCACATACTGCCATTCGGCAATAGGCGCAGAGGAAACAGACATGACACCTAAGGTGGCAAAGGCGGTTGTGGATTTCATCTTCCAGACGCCGTCTGAATCCATCCGCATAGAATTCCAGGGCGGCGAGCCGCTGCTCAATTTCCCGATAGTGAAACTAGTAATAGAGCTGTCCGAAAAACTCAACCACAAGCACAACAAGGATATTGAGTTTGTGATTGTCACAAATCTCACGCTCATGAGCAAGGGCATTCTGGATTATTGTTTGGAGAAAAGCGTAAAGATCATGGTCTCGCTTGATGGCCATAAGCTGCTGCATGACATGAACCGCCCTGATCCCGGCGGCAGAGGCTCCTATGAGGCTGCAGTGAAGTGGATTAGGGAAGTTAAGAAAAAAAAGCCATGGATGATTGAAGCCCTCCTCGTGGTTACGCGTGCATCGCTTCCGTACCATCAGGAAATCATTGATGAATACGCATCGCTTGGTTTTGAGCGGATTTGGCTGCAGCCGGTGTCAAGGATTAACCGCGCGGACCGGAACTGGGAGACGGTGGGGTATGAAATTGAGGAGTATTTCGGGTTCTGGAAAAAGGCAATGGACAGCCTGATTGAGAAGGGAACCCTGAAGGAAAAGGGAACCTGTTTCATGCTTAAAAAGATCCTGACAGATGCAAACCCACGCTACCTCTGCATGGACAGCCCCTGCGGCGCCGTGATAGGCACCCTTGCCTATGACACAAACGGCGATATCTACTCCTGTGATGAGGCCAGGCTGACCGGTGACGACTTTTTCCTGGTTGGCGACGTGCAGGAGCACACATATGGGGATCTGCTCAAATCACCGGATGTAAAGGGCCTGGTTGAACTCTCGGTCAATGAAACCCTGATCTGCGATGCCTGCATCTGGAAGCCCTATTGCGGCATCTGCCCGGTACGCAGCTACGCAAAGACAGGAAATCCCATCCCGCAGCTCCCAAATGATGACCGGTGCAGGCTGGCAAAGCTTCAGTTTGATTACCTCTTCTCAAAGATGCTGAAAAGCAGCGAATGCAGGCGCCTATTCCTCGATTGGATAGAAGATGTCAGATAAAAGGGAAACATTTAAATATTTCAAGCAGCGGTTTTAGGTTGGAAAAAAGGAGTGAAATAGTTTGAGAACTACTCTGCCCAGAATCAAAAAGAAACTTGCAGCATATGTCAAGTCAGAAAAGGGCAAGATATCAAAGCAATCCATGGTGACGGTCGGCGCATTCATCGGGACGGCTGCCGTTGCTGCGGCCCTTGCCTCTAAAAGCGTTAAGGCGGGCGTAGTTACTGTTGCAAAATCAGGCAATACCGCTGTCGGGTCGCATACGCACTACTGATGAAACCACTCTGCTTTTCCACTGGTTCTGCCAAGCATCTTGGCTGCATGTCCTGCAGGCACCTGCATGGGTGTTCAGGTACGATTGGGCGGGCCAGCCCTGAATACGATGTTCCGGAAGAGGTCAAGCTCCAGATCACGACCCGATGCAACCTGGATTGCGCCTTCTGCTTCGCCCCTGAAAGGTATCCGGACATCTCGAAAACAGGTGCCATCAGGATTATCGACAACATAGCTGATTCTCATGTTAAGGCTATACGGATCACCGGCGGCGAGCCCTGCCTGAGAGAAGACCTGCCTGAGATAATAAAATACGCAAGGAAGAAAGGCCTCTATGTCATACTGAACACGAATGCAACCGTCAAGAATCCGGCTCTCGGCCTGGCTGATGAGATTCTGGTTTCCTTCCATAATATTGATGAGGGCAAGATCAGCCTTGTGGGGCGCAGCGGCTACAGGGCCAGCTTCTGCACCATCCTCACAACAGGGAATATCAAGACCCTCGAAAGCTATTATCAGATCTTCTCGCAGATTCCTGCAGATTGGTTCCTGCTGCGCCCGGTTCCGACGGAGACGAACCCCCATCCCTGGTCGCAGGATGATGCCCGAACAGCAATCAGGAGGATCTGGAGCCTGAACAATAAATACAAAATCCATGTCCAGATAGCAAACGCCGTGCCCTATTGTGCAGCTGAAATAGAGATGAGCAGGTCTGTGCTTGTGGGGGGCATAAATGATGACGGAAGGAGCCTTCTGGCAGTAGATGCAAGGGGGCGGATCCATCCCAGCTATTTTATCAAAAAGGACCTGGGCAGTGCACTCAGCGATTCAATATACAATGCCTGGCACACAGAAGCAATGCGCCAGCTGAGGAGCCTTGAGATTGTGGCAGACGGGTGCAGGCAATGCCCCTATCTGGAGGAGTGCATGTCAGGGCTCAGGTATTCTGCCTGGCTCATCAGCGGCTCCTATTCTGCTCTAGATCCCCTGGCAAATCCAGCGCAAGTGTCAGATAGGGCCTGTAGTTGAGCCCCTCAGCTATCTCATAGCCGGTCTTTGCAAAATCAGCATAATTGCCGGCTGACAGATGCGCAACTGCAGCCTTTACCGCCTCTCTTGCCGGGATGCGGTAGTCATTCAGGCGCACCCTGGCAGCCTCAATAAATCTCACTACCTCCCTGTCGAGGTCCCTGGCTTCATCTGGCCTGCAGCTGCCGTCCAGGATGCATTTCAGCTTGGCATCATGGTCATGATAATAGTCATTGCTTCCAATGGCCTGAGAGGTCTTCAGCTTGTCCCTGAGCTCTTCAACCGAGACGGTCCCCAACGGCTTCGGGTTTTCCAGGCTGACCGGCCCGTTATTATATGCAACATGCAGGAGATTGCTCCCGGGCAGCAGTTCCGGTGATGCGGCATGGTTTGCGGCGACCACAGGAATGCCCATGTGGCTGGCTTCCATAATGACTCTTCCCAGGCTCTCCACTGATGATGTTGACGGAAATGCCAATATGTCTATCCGGTCCAGGATTTCCCATATGCTGCTGGTCTCTGTGAATTCTATCCTGCTTTCCTCAAGGCCCCTGTTCCGCATCATCCTGACTATATTCTCTTTCAGGTATGGCTGGACCTGATGCCCGCACAGAACCAGGTCAAAATCATTCATGCCGAAAAATGCCTCAAGCAGCTGGTCAATGTTCTTGTCTTCGCTGAGCCTCCCGATGCAGCCTATTGTCTTCCGCCGGGTCCTGTGCCGTGTTTGCTGTTCCGGAAACCTGTGCAGAATGGGATAGCAGACAAACGTATTATTGCAGTTGAGCCGCGGGAACAGTCTGATGTACAATTGCCTTGCATACTCTGAGGGGAACAGGACAGCATCATAGTCTTCCATTAGGGTCGAGCATATGTTTTCGCAGAAGAGATAGCTTGAGAGCAGGGGCGCCTGGACATCCCTTACAATCCTGAAATGCAGGTTATGCCTCTGCCGGAGATAGTGGTAAATGAATCCGAACGGGCCGATGTTAGCAAGGACCGTGTCCTGCCTCTGTGGCCTCATCCCGAGTATTTTGCTGAAGGCAATGCCCGTCCCGAATCCGCTGAGCAGCCGGGAAACCCCGGAATAGTAATGGTGTGCCCCCGTGGGCAGCGTGAGGCTTGAAAACATGGTGCAGTATATCATGCAAACCAACTGCAGTTTACATACACTGACGTATCCGTGTTTCCCGGGGGCATTGAGGCAATGATTCCGTATGATTCGTCCCCTTTTGCAGAGATGACACCTACGGGATGTGTGAGCAGCTGCCGATGTTCATTATTTTCAAGATGAATCCATGTCGTGCAGTTGGCATTCATGTTTCTGTGATTCTCAACTGTGAACCTTATGCAGAAATGCGAGCTGTTGATATCACTAAAAAGCAGCTTCTTCACAACGATATCAGACTCAGCCCTGTCTGAATAAAGCAGGATGCTGGTGACCGCTATTACTATGAATGCAGTTATGATCAGCCTGTCCTTTTCGTATCTCTTCATGAGTAGTCATGAGTTGGTATTCTATATAAACTTTCTTGAGCAAATCCTTGGAAAACTATAAATACTTACAAATTTGCTATAACGGCTATGGCCAAATTCAGATGCACCAAATGCAAATATGAGATTGAAAAAAACAAGATCCCCAAGAACTGTCCCTACTGCGGAGCCCCCGGCACCTTAGCGCCCGTTAAGACAGCGCAAGACCTGCTTAACGAGGTGACCAGGGATGACCTGCAGCTGAGAAAGGATCTCGGCGGGGATTTATGATCTCTGGGATTTCTTTCCTGCTCTTGTAAGGCCCCGGAACACCCTTCCTTTTTTCTGGGTGATCCAGTTGATTTGTTTGTCAGCAAGAATGGCAGGGTGCGCCCTGTCCAGCAGGATGACCTCAAACCAGTAGTATTTGCCATCCTGTGCAACCCAATATGAGTTCAGCACTTCACAATTCCTGAATTTCTTCTGTGTGCGCTCCTCAGCTACCTGCCTGTAGTTTTTGGTAATGACCTTTCGCATGCCGCGGTGCTTGGACCGGCGTCCGCTCTTGAAGGTCTCCCTCTTCCGGCCGCCCCGCATTACCCGCTGCCTGACAACAATAAACCCGGGCTTTGCACGGTATCCAAGAGAACGAGCCCGGTCGATTCGTGTTGGACGCAACACCCTGACGGTGCTTGGCTCCCGCCTCCACTCAACCAACCGCTGTTTCCATAATTCAATGTCCTTCGGCTTTTTCCAAAGGTCCCTGATATATTTGTATAATCCCATTTTTAGCCTCCATTATTACTCAACTTATGGATTCAGGTGAGCAACTACCCACATCTCCAATCCTATGGTGTATTTGGTTTGTTTATAAACTTTGCTGCGAAATCTTTATAACAGTAACCATCAAACCTCCGGCCATGCGCTACTCCGGACACATCAAACTCCCCCAAATCGGAAAAAAGGGGCAGAGGATAATTGAAAAACGCTCGGTCTCCATTGTTGGAGTCGGTGCGCTGGGGACAATCTGTGCTGAACTCCTCGCCAGGGCCGGTATAGGGTCCCTGGCGCTGATAGACCGGGACATGGTAGAGCCTTCAAATCTGCAGCGGCAAACGCTTTTCACTGAAGACGATATTGGAAAGCCAAAGGTTTCGGCAGCCAGGAGGCGCCTGATGAAGGTAAACTCCGGTGTAAGGGTCATAGCGCACGAGAGCAACATAACGTCAGACAATGCTGGCATTCTTTGGGGAGACCTGATTCTGGACTGCACCGATAATCTTGCCACATCAAGGGTCCTGAATGATTATTGCAGGCAAAAAAAGATACCCCTCGTCTATGCGGCCTGCGCCGGGACTGTCGGCCTGGTGTACACAGTTTTGCCTGAGGGTCCGTGCCTTGAGTGCATGTACACAGACAAAAGGGACCATGCCTGCAATGACACAGGGATTCTCAATGCCGCTGCGGCAGCCACCGGCGCATTGCAGGCAGCTGAGGCAATAAAGGTGCTGGTGGGAGAAAAGGCCGGCATGCTGATTCGCTGCGATATATGGAGGAATGAATTCCGGACAATACATGTGCCAAAGAATCCAAATTGCCCTGCCTGTACCAGATCAGGGGATTTGGGTTTCACCATTCAGAAATGCAAGACAAAGGCAGCCTACTCAGTTAAGCCGAAAAGGAACATTCAGCTGGATCTTGACCAGATCAGAAATAAATTCACGGTCGTGGCAGATACGCCAATATTATTGGTAATAAAAGAGGCTGATGAGATCATTGTCCACAACTATGGCGAGCTTCTCTTCAAGACGCTGGAAGACAAATGCAGAATCGAAGAGATAGCCAAGCGCATTTATGAGGCGGGAAAATGAGGGGGTTAAGCCTTATAAGCTCAGGGATAGATAGCCCGGTTGCATCCTATGTCATGCTTAAGCTTGGGGTGTCTCTGGATTATATTCACTTTGACAACCAGCCGTTTACAGATGGCTCTGGTGTTGACAAGACAATAAGGCTGATTAAGGCTCTTAAGAGACACTCCAAAAAGCCCTGCAGGCTCTACATAGTAAAGCATGGCGAAAACCAGGCGCAGATAATCAAGACGGCAAACCGCAGAAACCAGTGCGTATTATGCAGGAGAATCATGCTGCGGACAGCTGAAAGGGTTGCTGCCGGCAAAAGATGCGATTGCCTTGTAACAGGTGAGAACCTTGGCCAGGTAGCATCGCAGACCCTTACAAACCTGACCACTGCATCACAGTCGGTAAAGATTCCGATACTGAGGCCCCTCCTGACATGTGACAAAAACGAGACAGTGGAACTGGCAAAACAGATAGGGACCTTTGAAATTTCCTCAGAACCGGGGCTATGCTGTGTCGTGGTACCAAAAAGGCCGAAAACAAATGTCCTGCCTGAGGATCTTGTGCAGGACGAAAACTCAATGGATATTAACGCTCTGGTGGACCGCGCGATAAAATCCATGGATGTCATTGAGATATGACCTGACTCCCCCATATAACCGGCTATATCTCTGGATGTAGGTCGACCCCGCGGGCCTGCATCTCCGGCCAGTCTGGAAGCAAGGCCTCCTAACATGCCAGAATATTCCGATTTCTGCGAATTGAGAGTATTGGCTTTTGCATAACCAAAAAGTTTTTTATACTGGATGCATCTGATGGCCGTAAATGAGGGTTATAGCTGATCTGCATATCCATTCCAAATACAGCCGGGCAACTTCCGGGGAGCTTAACGTAGCTAACCTTGAGAAATACGCAAGAGTCAAGGGGCTTAACCTGCTTGCTACCGGCGACTTTACCCATCCGAGATGGCTTGATGAGCTTAAGGCAAATCTAACTGAAGACGGAAGCGGGATACTCAAAACAAAATCAGGCTTTCCCTTTGTGCTGCAGTCAGAGGTTTCTCTTATGTATTCCCAGGGGGGCAGGGGAAGAAAAGTCCATGTGGTCATGCTGGCAAAAAGCTTTGAGGTTGTTGAACAGGTCAATACCGAACTCCGGAAGATAGGGAGAACTGATTATGACGGCCGGCCAATTTTCGGTATGAGCTGCCCTGCATTTGTTGAGCTTATGAAGGGGATTGACGCAGATATCGAGATTATACCTGCCCACGTCTGGACACCCT
Organism: archaeon; assembly: GCA_043823195.1. GTDB lineage: Archaea > Nanobdellota > Nanobdellia > Woesearchaeales > JBDRAZ01 > JBDRAZ01. Next base: position 34,918 of record JBDRAZ010000038.1, on the reverse strand, counting down.
GGTTCGGACTCTTTGGGTCAAAATCAGGGTTTGCCTCTGTTGAAGAATGCTTTGGCGACCAGGCAAAGCATATCCATGCGCTTGAGACCGGCCTTTCGAGTGATCCGGAAATGAACTGGCGCCTTTCCGCGCTCGATAAGTACACCCTGGTCTCAAACTCTGACCTCCACAGCTTCTGGCCATGGAGGATAGGGCGAGAATGCAATATCTTTGACCTGCCGCAGCTGGATTATGCTGCACTCCTAAAGGCCCTGAAAACAAAGGAGGGCCTGACCGAGACAATTGAGGTTGATCCGGGATACGGCAAGTACCACTTTGACGGGCATCGGGCCTGCAACATAAGCCTCGAGCCCAGGGATGCGATAGAAAAGAATAACATCTGTCCTGTCTGCAGGCGGCCGCTAACTATCGGTGTTTTGCATCGGGTTGATGAGCTTGCCGACAGGCCACTGGGTCAGAAGCCCCGGGGTGCCGTGCCATTCAAATCCATAATCCCCCTCTCGGAAATCATTTCTGCTGTAATTGGGAGCGGTGTGGCAACGCAAAAAACCTGGAAGGCCTACAATGAGATTGTCAGGCCGTTTGGGTCTGAATACGATGCTGTCCTAAATGCGTCCCCGGATGAACTCCTGAAGCTGACAGATGAAAAGCTTGTTGACGCAATAATGAAGAACCGTGCCGGAAAGATCACAGTTAAGCCGGGATATGACGGCGAATACGGATTTCCGGTGTTTGATGAAAGTGCCTGTAAATTAAGGAAGACGCCTGCCGCAGGGCCCCAGACAGCCCTTAGCCAGTTCATTTAAATGCAATAGAAAAATTTTTAAGATTCTGGGCAATACCACGGTCATGCCTGAACCGAAATTGCCTTTGGTTATACCATCGGGGACCTACTTCAATCCGGAGCGATTCATAGCTTATGAACGCTGCGGGAGTCAGGTCACAGAAGCCTGCAAAGGGCTTGTTCCTTATGGCGGCCGGCCAATGCTTGCCCATGTCATAGAACAATTTGGCCCGTATGTTGACAGCATCTATGTCTGCGGTCCGAAGAAGCGGCTTGAGGATAGCCTGCAGGCCGAGCTGTCTCGGTTTGATGTTCATATCTGCGATGAGTCAGACGGACTTTATAGGCGGATTGTACCTGAGAGGCACCAGCATTGCCTGGATTATGAGCTCGGGTCTGACGGCCGGCCGGCACCTACAGACGGGAATGATTCGCGCGCCCTCATTAGAAACACACTGAGCGCTGCAGCATACAGCAATCAAAGATCCCCCTCTGATTGGGTCCTGGCCTCCGGATGCGATATTCCGCGAATATCAGGCACAACCATAGAAACCCATTTACGCCAGGTTCGGGGCAGGATTTCTGCAGAGGCTAAAATGTACGGTTCCCCGGCGGACTTCTATTACACGCTGGTACGGACCAGGTCAGACAACTATCACGGCAGAAGCGAATTGTGGCGTCCTGGTTTGGTGTTTTCTGCAGATCTCGCAGTCCGGTTGGGAGATGTGCATTCATTCCGCGCTGAGGCAGTTGTAGGGTCTCTTAAACGTGCTGTGGAAGCTTGGAGCATGAGAAAGATCAAGGATCATCCGCTCAAATCAATACGATACTTCAGCAGGGTAGCTGGGCCCGACGGAAGGAAAAGCCTTGCTAAGATCTTATATAATACCGTTTTAAGGTACAGCTCAATAGCCATCCTTGGAAGGCCTGCCCGCTGGGGTTACTTCGATGTCATGTTAGCGGCTCTTGAAGGGCGCCTGACCCGGCACTTCGGACCCAAGATACGGATTAATATTGCAGAGGGCATCGAGGATATTGATAACATAAGAGAATTAAGAAAATCAGAAAATTAAATAAAGAAAATTAAATAATAATCTGGGGTGCCCTGTTAACCGAGACGATAACATCCTGTTCGACCTCGTTCTCTCCGTCAGAGACTGTCACTGTTACAGCATGCTCGCCCCCGTCTTCCCAGCCGACAGTTCTCGTTGCCTCTGTCATCCATCCGCTGTACTTTATTGTAATATTTTCGCCCTCCGGGTCGCTGGCTGTAGTGGTGATGGCTGCTGTTTCCCTGTCATTCCTGTTCGCAAGGGATATGCTGTTAACCCTGATGCTTTCAATCACCGGCGGGAGATTTGAACTGAGCACATCGACGAAAAGCACCTTGGTAACCTCGGCATTGCCGTCAGAGACTGTGATGTCGATTGAATAGGATCCCTTGTCGCCCTTCTTAGTCTGCCACTCTCCATTCTCATCCAGCGGCTCCGCATAGGAGACACTAAGCTCATCTCCGTCGGGGTCAACTGCTACTGAGCTGACTGATACAGACTCGCCCTCTTGCACAGTCAGTTTTCCAAGCTCATTGATAACCGGCGGCCTGTTCACGTTCTGGACAATGATCTTCACGTTCCTTTCCACCGTGTTTGTGCCGTCGCTTGCAGATATCGTTACGTTGTACTCCCCTGCATCCTCATACGTTGTGTTCCTGGCGCTTGAAGTCATCCATCCCGAATAGCTGACAACCACTTCATCGCCCTCGGGGTCTTCGACGATGGGATCAATTATTACTGTCCCCCCCTCAAGTACCGTGATTTCAGTCTCAACATCTATTTCCGGAGGAAGGTTTGATTCCTGTACGATGATTAGTATGTCCTGGGCAGTGAGCGTCTTGCCGTCAGAGGCAGTGATTCTGACCCTGTATTCGCCTGCATCGCCGATCCGGGTCTTCCATTCACCTTTCTCATCAAGTGGCTCTGAAAATGTGTATGTGATCTCATCCCCATCTTCATCAGTACTGGCTAGATTAGGGAAACTCACCAGCTCTCCCTCCATGACCATCTTCTTCGGGAGGTCTGATCCCGATTCTCCGGTTGCGGGGTTTGCCGGCAGCTCTGTTTCAGCCGGAGGGGGCAATTGGTCCCCGGAACCCCCAACGACCAACTCATCAGGAAAGACTATGTTCGCTATCGCGGGCTGGGTTGAGTTGATCAGCCCAAGCTCCTCTGCCTTTTCAGGGGGAATGCACACCTGTGCATTCTGGGGCGCAACCAGGTTGCACCCAGCAAGAAATATCAGGCAAATTAGACAAAACAATAAGTTATATGTATTACCCATCAATCCCCACCTCATTAGATAGCCGGTTTTGTTGTTATTATACAATACCCAACTCCTATATAAACTTTTTGGTAGTCATTTTAGCTCACCATTCTTGAATCGGAGCGCAACCTTTAAATACTGCCGGAAATTCCCTCAATCCACTGATGACCGGGGCTCTGTCCCGGAGAGGTAACTTATTCTTCGGAATGGTTACATTAGAGGGTGAAAAACATGACTGATGAGCTAATGGATAAAATCTTTGAGGCCATAGAGGTAGCTAAGGCAACAGGCAAAATAAGGAAAGGCACAAACGAGGTTACCAAATGCATCGAAAAGGGTACAGCAAAGCTTGTTGTTGTAGCAAAGGACGTTAATCCTCCTGAGATCACGATGCACCTGCCTGCCCTATGCGAAGAAAAGGGCATTAAATGCGTGCTGGTGGAGAAGCGTGAAGAGCTTGGGGCAGCAGCCGGCCTTGACGTCCCAACGGTGAGTGTTGCCATTGTTGAAGCTGGCGACGCAAAAGACACAGTAAAGGAAATTACCGGCAAGTGAGGGTCAAATGGCTGAACAAAAGGAAGTAAAGAAAGCCAAGATTATGTTTACTGAGGCAACACCGGCAACAGTTGAAGAGATTATCGGCCAGACAGGAACCCGCGGAGAGGCAATACAGGTGCGATGCAAGGTATTGGAAGGCAGGGACGCAAACAAGATCCTGAGGCGAAATGTCAAGGGTCCGGTCCAGATTGGGGACACCCTGATGCTGCGGGAGACCGAATTTGAGGCAAAACAGCTGAACAAGGGTGGGAGAGGTACTGTATAATGTCAGTATGCAATTTTTGCGGCAATACCATTCGGGAGGGTACCGGAAAGATTTTTGTGAGGACCAGCGGAAAGATTCTGCATTTGTGCTCCTCCAAGTGCGAGAAAAACCTCCTGAAGCTGGGAAGAAAGCCCCGGAAAGTCAGATGGACAAATGATTTCCGAAAAGAAAAGGTACAAAATGATAGAAAGAACACTGATACTGGTAAAGCCTGATGCTGTTGAGCGCGGGCTGGTTGGAGAGATTATCAACCGGTTCGAGACAGTCGGCCTTAAGATAATCGGCCTGAAGATGGTCTGGGTTGATAAGGAGTTCTGCAGAAAGCACTATGCGCCGCATGTTGACAAGCCCTTCTATCCGGGTCTGGAAGTGTTCATGACGAGCGGGCCGGTTGTGGCAATGGTGCTGGAAGGAATAAAGGCAGTGGCAATCGCGCGCAAGTTTATCGGTGACACCGAGCCCCTTAGGGCGCTCCCGGGAACGATACGCGGAGACTATGCTTTCCACTCATATTCGTACACAGACAACAAGGGCATACCAATCAAGAACCTGGTGCATGCTTCGGACTCAGCGGAGAATGCCAAGGCCGAGATTGAGCTCTGGTTTAATAACACGGAACTCCATAAATATTCCACAGTACATGATAAGCACGTATTATAGGTGATATATTTGTCAGAAAAGATGGTTAGCAAGGTTACAAGGCTTATGAACAGGCCTAAGAATATTAGAAACATAGGAATAGCAGCACATATCGACCACGGCAAGACAACACTGTCAGAGAATCTCCTTGCAGGAGCAGGCATGATCTCTGAAGAGCTGGCAGGAAAGCAGCTTGTTCTGGATTTTCATGAGGATGAGCAGACGCGCGGAATCACAATTGATTCTGCCTCTGTCTCCATGGTGCACTCGCTCAACGATGAGGAGTATCTCATTAATCTTATCGATACACCCGGACACGTGGATTTCGGCGGTGACGTAACAAGGGCTATGCGCGCTGTGGATGGTGTTGTTGTATTATGCTGCGCTGTTGAGGGCGTGATGCCGCAGACAGAGACCGTGCTTAGGCAGGCTCTCAAGGAAAAGGTCAAGCCGATACTTTTCATAAACAAGGTAGACCGGCTTCTGAAAGAGCTGCAACTTACGCCTCAGAGCATGCAGGACCGTTTCATAAAGATGATTGCCCACGTAAACAAGCTGATTGAGAGCATTGCCCCCAAGGAGTACAAGGAAAAGTGGAAGGTCAATGTCCAGGACGGGTCAGTCTGCTTTGGTTCAGCCTACCACAACTGGGCAGTATCGCTGCTCTACATGCAGAGGGTCGGCATCGGCTTCAAAGACATTATTGATGCCTATGCAAATGACACGGTTGATGAGATTAAAAAAAAGGCGCCCCTTCATACCGTGCTCCTGAATGCAGTGATCAGGCACCTGCCAAATCCTGTCGATGCCCAGGCATACAGGGTTCCCAGCCTGTGGCATGGCGAACTTGAGAGTGTAGATGGAAAGGCACTGATCAGCTGTGATGCCAACGGGCCCGTATTCTTTGTCATTACAAAGATTGTGGTCGATCCGCAGGCAGGCGAGATTGCTGCGGGACGGCTGTTCTCAGGGAGCATCAGAAAGGGAACCAGCGTCTATCTGAATCTGGCAAAAACCTGGTGCAGGGTTCAGCAGGTCTTTATTTATAATGGTGCAAAGAGGGAGATTGTGGAAAATGTGCCGGCCGGCAATATTGTAGGTGTTGCAGGGCTTCAGGCAATTCCGGGGGAAACCATTTCACTCAGCCCATCTGAGCCCTTTGAAAAGATCCAGCACATCTTCGAGCCGGTTGTCACAAAGGCAATTGAGGCAAAAAGGCCGAGCGACCTGCCAAAGCTCATTGAAGTCCTCCGCACAGTCAGTAAAGAGGATCCGACGATAGTTATACAGATCAATGAGGAAACCGGCGAGCATCTGATCAGCGGCATGGGTGAGCTGCACCTTGAGGTGATCGAGAACCGCATTATTACTGAAAAGGGTGTTGAGGTAAAAAGCAGCCCCCCCATTGTTGTATACAGGGAGACAGTAACAAAAGAATCCCCAGAGGTGGAGGGCAAATCCCCAAATAAGCACAACAAATTCAAGTTCAAGGTCGGTGTTCTCGATGATTCGATTACCGCCGCGATAAAAAACGGGCGGCTGCCCGAGATGAGGATCAAGAAGAAGGATCAGGGCATCATTGATACTCTTGTTGAATGCGGAATGACTGCAAAAGACGCAGCCAAGGTCAAGGAGATACACAATGGTAACCTATTGGTGGACATGACCAGGGGCATAGTCCATATCGGTGAGGTTATGGAGATGGTCATGGATATGTTTGAGGATGTCATAGGCGCGGGGCCTCTTGCCCGGGAGCCCTGTACACGGGTCAAGGTCTCTTTTATGGATACCACTCTCCACGAGGATGCAATCCATCGTGGACCTGCTCAGGTATATCCTGCTCTCAGGGAGAGTATAAGGGGGGCGATGATGCAGGCAAGGCCGCTGGTGTTTGAGCCGGTCCAGACCCTCCAGTTTGAGGCGCCGGCTGATTTCCTTGGCGGAATATCCAGCCTGATATCTTCCAAAAGGGGACAGATGCTTGATGTCCAGCAGGAGGGTGAGCATATCACTGTCAGGGGAAAGCTCCCGGTAGGCGAGATGTTCGGCCTGGCTTCAGAACTCAGGAGCGCAACATCCGGAAGGGGCAGCTATTCATTGGTTGATCAGTCGTTTGAAAAACTGCCTGAAGAACTTCAGCAGAAAACCATTGGCAATATTCGAGGAAGAAAGGGTTTGAAGGACGAGAGTTAAAACAAAAAAATTTAAATAGTCCTACTGAAACCCCAACTTCGAAAAAACACGGAGGGATATTATGGCAAAAGGTAAAGTGCATATCAATCTGGTATTCATAGGTCACGTAGATCATGGTAAATCCACAACAGTTGGCAGGTTACTCTACGATTCGAAGAACATCGATGAGCAGACGATGAGAAAGCTGACCGAGAAGGCAAAAGAGCTGGGAAAACCGGGATTCGAGTTTGCCTTTGTTATGGACAACCTAAAAGAAGAGCGGGAAAGGGGCGTTACAATTGATCTTGCCCACAAGAAGTTCGACACAGAAAAATACTATTTCACAATAATCGATGCACCAGGCCACAAGGACTTCATCAAGAACATGATCACCGGCGCAAGCCAGGCTGAGGCAGCTGTGGTTGTTGTTGCTGCAAATGACGGTGTCATGGCCCAGACAAAGGAGCACATCTTCCTTTCCAGGACACTCGGTGTTGACCAGCTGATCATTGCAGTAAACAAGATGGATATGAAGAACTATGAACAGGCTGTATTTGATAAGGTCAAGGCAGAGGTCGAGACTCTCCTTAAGAGCGTAGGATACAACCCAAGCAAGGTGCACTTTATTCCCATTGCAGCCCTTAAGGGCGAGAATGTCTACAATAAATCAGACAAAATGCCCTGGTACACAGGCAGTACGCTTTTCCAGACAATGGACCAGCTGAATCCGCCTGAGAAGCCAACCGAACTGCCGCTCAGGCTCCCCATTCAGGACGTCTACAACATCACAGGCATCGGCGTTGTTCCCGTTGGCAGGGTTGAGACCGGTGTTATGAAGATCGGTGACAAGGTGACTGTTGTTCCCGCAAGAGAGGGCAAGGGTGTATCCGGAGAGGTCAAATCCATTGAGATGCATCACGAGCAGATGCAGGAAGCAACGCCCGGCGACAATGTAGGTTTCAACGTCCGGGGCATTAACAAGGGTGAGATGACCCGCGGGGATGTGCTCGGAAAGAGCGACAATGTCCCGACGGTTGCCACCGAGTTTACAGCTAGGATTGTTGTCCTTAATCATCCGACTGTTATGACTGTGGGCTACACGCCTGTATTCCACATCCACACAGCGCAGGTTGCCTGCCAGATCATGGCTATCGAGAAGCAGCTCGATCCTGCATCAGGCCAGGTCATTAAGGAGAATCCAGAGTTTATAAAAAACGGAGACGCAGCAATAGTCAAGATCAAGCCTACGCAGCCGATTGTAATCGAGAAGTCTGATGTGATACCGCATATGTCAAGGTTTGCCATCAGGGATTCCGGTGTTACAGTCGCTGCAGGAATGTGTATTGACCTTGTCAAGAAATAATTTTTTCCCTTTAGGGTCATGGTGAATCCGTATTTATCATGAGGCACTCTCGAAATGCAGAAAGCACGAATAAAACTAGCCAGCGTTGACATTAACAAGATCAATGAGACATGTAAGTATATTAAAGATATCGCTGATAAAACAGGAGTGACCATGCGTGGCCCTATACCTCTTCCTACAAAGAAATTGAGGGTAACAACCCGCAAGAGCCCCGATGGTGAGGGCAAGGCCACCTGGGAGCGCTATGAGATGCGGGTTCACAAGCGCCTGATTGATTTGGGCATTGATGAGCGGGCATTAAGGCTTATTATGCGGGTTCCGATTCCTGAAGGTCTCTCTATTGAGATCGAGATGATTGAGGCGTAAGCTTTATTAATTCTCTCTTGTTTTGTTTTTTTATGCCGTGGTGGCACAACCTGGTACTGCGCAAGCCTGGAAAGCTTGTTTCCTTCGGGATGTCCCGGTTCAAACAGATTTTACTAAAATCTGGTAAAAGGTGCTCAAGTGAGACGTAAAGTCTCACGGACCTACCAAAGTGAATCATTGAAAATCCGGGCCACGGCGTCTTTTCATACAATTTGCAATGGGCCGGATTCAGAAATCCCTGATTTCTGTCCGTCCGGGCCACGGCGTTTTATGATCATATGGTCCGTAAGATCTGATAATCCTTCTGCTCTTGGGTAATCTGCACCAATACACGTCACAGTTAAGGGAAATATCATACTCCACAAGGCGGCATCTCTCAGCATTCAGGGAGTACTGGAAGAAGTAACTTGTTTATCTCGTGAAAGTAAAAAAGCTTTCAGTATAAGGTCCGGGCCAGTTGTTTATCTCTACCTCAGAGACTGTCCATCCAAATTCCACCATTCTGTCAGAGAACAGACGCATCAGGCTACGGTTCAGGCCGCCAAGCCCACCGTACAATCCGTTTGGGACCGGCCTCCAAGTTCCTTGGCACTCGATATGATTGCTGTCATCGGCCACATAATCACTCATAAACAATACTTCCAGGGAGGACCGAGCCATGTTCCTGCTCCATAAATCTGTTCTGGCTTCCAGCAGCGGTACACAAATTTCCGCCTCATCTCCGCGCCTTGATTCGTATCCCATCCTTTCAGGGAAGTACGAGAGCATAATTCCTATAGCCATATTGACCGCATATACAGGTCTTGATGCGGCGGCTGTATCAACTATCTTTCCCAGCAGTTCAGGGTCCATCCCGTCACCGTCTGCCTGAAACAACGGCTGGTCTGTGTATTCCTCAACAGGTTTTCCTGTGTTGATTGTTACATACCTGCCCTCCCAGTCATACTTCCGTCTCAGTATATCATGCGTCTTGTGCTCGCCCTGTGCGCAGGCAGACTCTATCACAAGATCGTGACCTCCCTCGTTTATCTTGTACGCCATATATTCCCTGTAGGGGATTCTTTCTGTGCCCGGATATACCAGGTCGCTTACGCTATTGGGTTTCTTGGTGTTATACCTATTCTCCCCGATCTTCCTGATCGTTCTTCTGAAATTCATAGTAAAATTAATAAACCTCCTTTAAACCCTCTTTTCTGCGCCCCGCTGGTGTAGTCCGGAAACGGCTAAACCGTTGGATAACCAATCATCCAGCCCTCTCGAGGCTGGGACACGGGTTCGAATCCCGTGCGGGGCATTTCTATTCCAGAAGCATATGCGGCTTTCCGGGAATTTCAACTTCATGATCTCTTCCTCTTACAAACGTGGTTACCAGCCGTCCATATTCTTCTGAGCCAATCCTTACATACACTTCTGCATATTCCCTGTTCAGCCACCTCATCATCTGGTAGCTTATTGAAGAGAACGCGCCCGGGATGCCAAAAGATATAGCGTTCAGCCTTACAAGCAGGTCCAGGTCCAGTCCCATCCGGTAACCGCCGGCGAGCATCGCCTCTGCCTGGCTTCCTACGACATAGATGTCATTGACGCAAAGCTTTCTTCCATCAACACCTGTAATATCAGGATGCATGTTCACTTCAATCGGGTCTGCAGTGCCGTTATAGGTGGGGTCGATAATTACATATCCGTGCTCCCCCATCTCGAGCCTAAGGTTTTCCACATGGCCCCTGATTTCCTCTGCGATCTCCGGCAGCTTTGGAGATCCGTCCGTATCAAAGTGTCTGCTCCCCATCACCGCCTCCGTGCCGCCATCCTCATGGGCTGAAGGTCGTTGGGGTGCGCGGTGAACCTGTGCACATCATGGTCGCTGAGGGGCGGAAGCCTCTGCGGGTTGCCTGCGTCAATCTCCTTAAACAATCTCATGAGCTCAAGGTCCTTGCTCGCCTGCGTGCATAACCTAATATCATCCGCCCGCATAGGATAGGTGTCATCTGTCACAAAGTATTGCCTGTCGATAAAGGGTGTTACACGGTCCAGGTCCCCTTTCCTGCAGCCCACATAAAGCTTGGCGCCGCTGGCAAGCTTCTCTGCAAGAAGATTGCCGGCTGTCTCGGCATCCTGGTCTGACAGGCCGCAGAGGTAGTAGTCAGCATAGGCCGTATCGGCAGAACTTTCTGCAAGGTACGGAAGCACGGTCAGCGGGTCTGAACTTATAAGGTCGATAGTTGTCAGCACCGCAGTGCTCTTAAGCCTGGTATCTATCCCCAGCATCTGCCATTCCGGGAACTGCTCGCAGACATCGCAGAGCCTGTCAAATCCTTCTCCGCACTTTAGGTCCAGCACGTCATAGTGCTTTCTCGGCGCCCATCCGTCATATAGGTCGAACCTCATTTGGTGACTGGTCAGTGGTGACTTATTTAAATGACTTTCGGCTATATTTATATATTCCAAAAACAGCTATTGTCCCATGTGCGGCCGTTTTTCCATGACAGCGAGGAAGGATATCATTGCTGAACGGTTCAATATAGGCATCCCTTTTGAGCTTTCACCAAGGTACAACATAGCCCCTTCGCAGGAATGCCCGGTTGTCCTGTCTGAATCCCCCAAAACACTTTCAATGTGCACCTGGGGCATGACTCCCTGCTGGGCAAAGAACGCAATGGGCATGATTAATGCAAGGGCTGAGACTCTTGAAGAAAAGCCGGCATACCGGGATGCCTTTAAAAATAAGCGCTGCCTGGTTATTGCAGATGGCTTCTATGAGTGGAAATTAACGCCGGCGGGCAAGGTTCCGTATAGGATAATGCAAAAAGATGGCCTGCCTTTTGCCTTTGCAGGAATATATGACAGATGGCAGGATAGGCTGGCCTTTGCCATCATAACTGTTGAGCCAAATTCGGTTGTGCGGCAGGTCCATGACAGGATGCCCGCCATCCTGGGCCGGGAGGAAGAAACCCACTGGCTGCAGCAAGGCGCGCCCCAAAGGCTCAAATCCATGCTCACACCATTCCCCGGGGATCTGGAAATTTACAAGGTACCTCCGGCTATCAATGATACTGGCAACGATAATGCAGATATTATAAAACCCCTGACAGACCTCACTTCTTTCTTTTAGCGCAGTTCCATGAATAGGCAACAGCCGTGATCCCGTAGATTATCAGTATTATTGTATTTATATACCTCAGCTGGAATGACCCGGTAATCAGCCCGAATAATACCAGGGGACAAATGGCAATCCAGAAAATTGGCATAACCCTGGCCTTTGGTTCATATTCGTAGATCAGGAAATACGCAACAGATCCCAGGAAATAGAGGCTTATTGCCAGCGCAACAGCAAGATACACATCTGATTGCATCACGCCGAAAATGTCCAGCATGGAAAAGACAAGCAGGCCCGCTGCGCACAGGCCGTTGATGATATGAAATCTTGGATTTTTTTTGTATGGCATCTTTACCTCACAATACAGTTAACCCTTGCTCTTGCGATTATTATATCTTTCTATAGCATGTAGGCCAGGATAAAGAATCCATCCCATAATATGCACAGCAAATACCCTTTATACAATTCTTTCTTCTCATCCACCTGCCCGGTGGCAGTATGTCGCCTGTACCAGCTCAGGTAATAATGCAAAAAATACAGGTAAAAAGGGACCATGATAAAAACCGCCCTGTTCAGATATCCGAGGGCACCGCCTGCAAAAATAATCAGAAATGAAATATTCATGCATGTCATAGAGAATATCAGAGTTTTTCCCGTACCCAGCACAAGACTCACGGTCTTGTATCCTCTTTCTTTATCTTCCCTGTTCTGGTATATTTCAGCGATTGGCACACTCCCAAACCCCAGTATAAATAAGCAGACCAGTACAATAATGAACGCATAATCCAGTGGAAGGTCAAACACTGCATAACCTGCATATGCAGTTAATGTGGCATAGCACAATGAATTGGTAAGTTCGTTAATCCATGCCCTCTTTTTTAGGATAAGAGGCGGAGTTGAGTACATTATTGAAAGAACTGTGCATATTGCGCCGGCAATGAATATCCGCATATTGATGCTATACAGTATCAGCAGACCCAAAGCCATCAGTATCAGAGCATATATGTGGAGGCCGGCAGGAATCATGGGTGGCTTATCCAGCCAGTTAACACTTCCCTTGTCTCTGTCGAAATAGGAGTTGTAGGCAAGGGCACCGCCGTTAAGCAGGACAGTCCATGATACGACAGCAATTATGATGTCACCATATTGAATATTTGCATTATTTAGCAGAAGAGCCATGACAACTCCAAAGAGCATGTGCCCGGTAACGATAAAAAACGACTTGGGCCTCAGATGCAGCACATACGGCCTTATCCCATTCCATATCATGCGTTTTAATCTTTCTTGCATATATTTAATGATTTCTACAAAAGCTTTTTAAATGAAAAGGCCTCTCCGCTGTGTATGAACCCATATGCCCTTCAGCTCTGGTACGCCATGCAGCTTTACCAGATGCAGGAAAATGAGGATGTTCAGGGCCCGGCAGCGGAATCAATAGATTCGTTGCTGCACGATGAGGAGATCAGGGGCGCCCTTGCAGAGGCTGTAGGAGAAGAAGCTGAAAAAGACGATGCCCACGGCAAAAAATACTCATTTGTCTTTGAGTATTCAGATGAGAAGACTGTAAGCATCTACCTTGCTCCGCAGCTGGAGCCCGACGAACTGGACAGGATAGTATTTGCTGAGAACCAAAAAGTCCTCTCAGTTACCCATATTGCTCCGTTTCCCCATGTTGACAGGCTTCCGATGATGGTCCTTGGCGCCTACGGCATCTGCACATCAACTGGCCACGTTACCATCGCAAGCGAGCTTACAGGCGACGCATTCAACCATGTCCTTGACCACGAATCAGTCCACAGGAACAACTTTGCAGAAGGCGAGCCCTTTGTCTACATGGTGACAGGGTTGCGCAGGAACACAACTATCAGAGGCTATGATCCCACCCTTCTTGCCCGAAAGTAATTTATACGACCATTCACCAGTTCATGCTGTGCCAGGTTGGCGGAATCCGGCTTAACGCGCTCGCCTCGAATATACTAAAGAAAGCGAGTGTCCTCCGGGACATCCAGGTTCAAATCCTGGGCCTGGCGTGGGAATATCAAGGTGCACTGCCATATCTAATATGGCATGATGTTCCTTGTATTAACGGCTTTAATAACCTCTAATTCTTACGAAACAAAAAATGAAGGAAAGCAGACTTGAGATATATCCTGATAGGCATAAGGCCTATGGGAAAGAGCTGAAGTTATTGAAGGCTGAGAAGATCAGCCTAAGAAACAAGGAGTTGATAACTGAGTTCCATAACTATGTGTTTTCTACGGGCTCAGGGGAGCTCAGGGTTGCAAAATTATCTGCCCAGTTGCGGAACATCTGCAGATGGCTGAAGTGCGCTCTGAACTTGGATAAGGACCTTGATCGACTAAATAAAAAGGATTGTCTGACTCTAGTATCCTTCATTAACCGGTTAGGGGAAAAGTCCGATGCAACCAGAGCAGACTATAGGAGAGTTCTGAAACAGTTTTATTCCTGGTATAAAGATGAAGATGAAAGACTATTCAATAAGCTTGAGGATCAACGAATCGAGGCAAGAAAGCTGTATCGCTTCCTGGAGAAAGAGGTTTCCAGCAGCTGCAAGCAAAGACAAGCAGATCCCAACACCATAATTACAGAGGATGACATCGACTCTGCAGTTGAGAAAGGCGCCCGGACGCACAAGGAGAAAGCCTTTCTTATGCTGCTACATGAAACCGGATGCAGGGCCGGGGAGTTCCTGAATCTCAAGGTGGGGGACATACGGATAAAAGAGAATTATGCTGAGATACATGTACCAGATGGCAAGACCGGACAACGGATAGTCTATGTTACCAAGTCAGTCCCCCGTTTAATCCGGTATCTTGAGATCCATCCATACAGGGAAAGCAACAATACCTACCTCTGGCTCTCTGATTCGAATTATCGGTTACATAAGCCATTAGTACACAGGGGAGGGCAGAAGCTTATTGACAGATGTTTCAAAGCAGCAGGAGTAGATAAAAGGCACAACTGGCACTGGTTCCGGCACTCGAGAGCTACAATACTGGCACCTCACGTAACAGAAGCCATCCTCTGCAAATATATGGGGTGGCGGATCGGTTCTAAGCAAGTGAGAGTATATGTCCATCTCTGCACCAAGCAACTTCAAGATGTGATTATGAAACTGAACGGTATCAGCACCAAGGAAGACCAGACCGATAAACCCGTCCTCTGTGTCTGCGGAACCCTAAACAATCCCAGGGAGAGGTACTGCTTCAGATGCTACAAACCTCTCAAGATGGAAACAGCCATCCAAGACCAGGAGATAGTCAAGAACGAGACTGACAAACGACTCAAGGTCTACGCAGAGATCATGGCTGATCCAGTCAAACGACAGCAGTTTGAAGAGTTTAAGAAGATGTTCCTTGGAGAAGAGAATTGATTATCGCCCTCTATTCAAGAGTTAGCACTGACGAAGCATCTCAGTACGCTCAGGGCTAGCCTGAAAGGAAAAAAGAATGTAGGGAAGAGGGGAAACAAAGCCCAGAAAAAGACCGGGATACTATTGGAGATGGAATAATCAGTAACGAGCCGATTTACAGAACAAGAATTAAACGGCAATTAATTGATGACGAAATAAACTAAATGACTGATTCTTCTTGAAATGTCGGATACCAATCCTGGTCCCAATTCAAGTCAATTTTGTTTTGAATATCACTTAGTGTTTTCAGATTTGAATTATAATCTGTAACCACACTATTGTATCTATTAAAGTACTCCGTTGCCTTGGCCGCTGTGCCAAAATTAACTTCATATAAATGCTGACCCTCATAATCTAGCAAAGAATACAAATTGTCGCATGATGCCAATAATAGCCTGGCCTGTTCAATTCTATTTTTAACATCTTCCTTAAAAAATGAATTAGGTGCATCCTCCTCAATATTTTCCAACTTTACTATAGCTTTGGTTAGTAATTCTTTAGCATCTAAAACAGGTCGCTTTCCAGCTTCATAAAAAGAAATTGCAACTTCATAATAATACCCTTCTGTGAGAACATAAAAATTTCCTGTATTAAGATTCGTAGATCCCAATTCAAAATAACTTGAAGCTACGTGGATATTATTCGTGGCAATAGAATACTCCCTGAGAAAAACAAAATTCTTGGTTAATTGAGTATCAAGCTCAGATTTTTCAGCAGTTAAATTTTCGTTCAATACCTCAAGCTCAGATTTTTCAGCAGCCAAATCGTTGTTTGATGCTTGAAGCTCAGATTTTTCAGCAGTTAAATTTTCGTTCAATACCTCAAGCTCAGATTTTTCAGTGTTCAATTCATCGTATTGAGTTTGAAGAGTCTTGAAAGACTCTTGAGAAACACACCCAGTCATCAACATAATGGACAATACAAATAGAGCAAATATTTTTCGATTCATATTAATATCCTTTAAGCATTTAGGTTGTATACTTTGGATTATATAAATCTATGGCTAGGACTTGAATAAAATCCATCTATCGATATATATATTAGCTAAATGTGACTGTCTAAATTTGATGGAAAGAAATCGAGAACGTGGAATAGTCCAAGCAATTGTAATAATCTATCTATGGTGGAAGCAACCTTCTTGGGAATATGAAGTATTACTAATGGTAGATCAAGATCCAGACGGATTAAATCACTTTGGCAATTATTGGAATGAAATCGTAGGTTTTCTATTGGATCACTGGGAAATAATTTCTGTGATTCTTCTTGTTGAATCCTTATACAGTATATTTTCTAACCGAAATTTGTGTTACGATATATTTACAGAAATAAAAATATCGATTATTAAATTAAAAAAGTAATAATAAAGCTAAAAGTTCAGTAATCATAGAATATTACACTTTTTTGTGTCACGATTCCTTGCTTAAATCTTTATGTCGGCACACAATGTGCTACTACTGGCACCTTTACTACCTATAAAAAACACCCTCTTGAAAAGGACCTAATCTTATCGAGCGGTTAAGTCTGGATAAAGAAACTGGTGTTTATTTGTGCCCCGCACGGGAGAGGTATAAGGTATAAGAAAGGGGGAGTCCAGAGTTTAACTTAGCCCAATTTAACCTAGCGAGCGTAGCGAGAGTGCAACATTTCGAAGGTGAAAATCAAAGTCCGCCATAGCCCGTAAGATTATTTTTTGGATTTTGTTAAAGAGTAGGTAATACCAATAGTAAGTACAATCAAGATTAACAAACTAGTCTGAACATACAATAATCCAACATTCATAAAATGAGATGTGTATGGGTCAGATGTTCTTATTGAACTTATACCCATCGAAATTCTTGATTTTCCAAGATAGAAAAAGATTATACCTACAACGAATCCAAAAAAATAATACCAAACTTGAAATATTTTGTTTATGAACGACATATTAAAACTAAGTTTATTGGAATTTAAAAGTATTGCTATTTATTGAATTCCGTTTAAATCATTCATAAAAAATATATCCCTCTGCTTCAGCTTCGGGTTTTAATTTTTCATATTCTGTATCAATAATAATCTCTTCACTATCAAGAAATGCCCTTTTTGTTTCAATATCCTCCCATGCAGAATAATTATAACAATAATCAAAATATAACGAGTCTTCATTATATGCAAATATCATACCATTAAACTTAGAGATTAATGAGCGGTAAGATTCTTCCCATTGTTCATAGGATTCTAATTTCAAATCAATATTTGAGGTTGAATAATATTTGCTCTTTGCAGATTCATATTCAGACTCTTCCCCGATGAAAAATGAGGAAGCCAGATTCATTCTACCCGTTGTAGTACTTATATTTGAACAATCTACATCAACATAGTATCCAGAATCAGATGAATGATCGCCTGAGATCCTATCTTCAGATATTGAACCAAAATTTGTATTTAATTGATATAGCCCGTAGGAGATAAATACTAAAATAATAAATCCTGCGATCATAAATAAGGTTCCATGAAGTTTGGATATTTTTTTATTCTTCGCATAATAGCTTGTGACTTTAAAAGAAATTTTCATTAAAATTCCCTCCTTACACAGGCTCCATCAACAGCAAGCAGTTGCTTACATTTTTTGCAATGAATATCATCTTCGCTTACTTGATTCCCGCACTTTGTACAAAAATATGCACTTTGTTGATTTACTTGGTTATCTTCTTCATCTTCAGGCTCAATATCTTCAGACTCTACGTATTGTTGAGCAGATGCAAGGTGTGCCCAAAAAGCCATTTTTTGACTCAATACTTCACTTGCTTTTTCTTCATATTTTTTCTGATCATCAATGAAGTCTTCCTGATTTGTGCTGATATTTACATCAACAGATTTAGCATTAAGAGCTTCCAATCGTTCACTAATGCTTGGATGTGTTGACCACCAACTACTTTCGCTTGATAAAACTTCCTTGAAAGATTTTTTAACATTCTCTTCTGTATAAATTGGATTCATGTAATCATAAATATTCACTAATTGTTTATTCTGTTGTAGAAAATGTAAAATATGTTTAGGGATTACATTCTCAAATATCTCACTTATAACGCTATATTTGACAAGTGCATCAGCAAATTCTTTTGCTCCAACAAAATCTGCTGCAAATTTATCTGCCCGATATTCAATTCTCCTACTAAACCATAAACTAATTAACGCATAATAGTCTGATAGGAATGCGAAGAATAACCAAGTAGGAAGATAGACAATTATTGACAACGAAACAGCCAAATTTTGCTCATTAATATCACGCTGCAATTCAAAAAAAAGCTGGATTCTATAAGTAAAATAACCCAAAATGGTATCTTTTTTGGCAAAGTGACCATACTCATGTGCAATTATAGCCAGCAAATCATTCTCATTTAATAGTTGTAGAGTTGCTAATCCTATTATTATCTTCCTTCTAAATAATCCGGTTACTGCAACCCCACTGCCTTCCGATAAAATGATTTTGTATGGTTTCGGAAGTCCTGTTTTTGTTGTAACTTTATTAATAATCATACATAATTTTTTTGCATCAGATGAGTTTAATTCAATCTCGTATCTCTTCTCTGAATTCTTAAAAATTCCCATCCATATTCCTGCCAAAATTGGCCAGCAAAAAAGTAAAAAGATCAAGTTAAACAATATAACCATATACGCAACTACAACAATAAAACAAAGAATCACAGATATTCCAAACACCAACATGAAGAAAGAGTATATCAACTCAAATGTGTCTGTTTTATTGTTTACTTCCATTTATAAATATAATGTGACTAGACATTTCTAAATTTTCTTGTTTTCTCATCTATTTGTTTCCACAGATCATCGTATTCCTTCAGCTTACTTCCTCAACTATGGCATACTGCCATAGAATGTACCCCCTGGTTGCTTTATGGGGTGATGCAACTATTTATAGATTTCTGCAATTGACGGGTCTATTGGCCAGATCAGTAATATATTAATTCTATCTGGTATCGTAAATTAGTATTTCATGTCTATGTACAAAATCTCAGTTGCCAACAACATCCGTCAAACGAGATCAACATATTTTCAAGGAATTTCTTTGATTCCGGCCCGAACCAAATTTTTATATACTAAAAATATATTTTAAAGAAAGGGTGATAATATGAAACCATATCCAAGAAAGTGGGAAACAGTAAGTAGCGGCACATATAGACTGTTAGTTCCAGGTGGTTGGTTAGTTCAGGTAGAATCTACATATAGTGATGCATATGATTTAGCAATAACATTTTTTCCTGATCCAGAACATTCATGGGAACTTACAAGAAAATCCGGATGATAACAGACGGCGAAAGGAACAAGAGAGTTTGGTAGAGAAAGAACAAAATAACAAAGCCTCCGATGACAATTAAAAGAATACCATTTGTTAACTATACACTAGATGAAGAAAAGAAGAAAGGAAAGCGGATAGTATTCACTGTAGCGATGAATAAACAGGAATATGCAGAGCTTCAAAAGAATAAAAAGTTCCTTCAACAACCCAAAGATAGCACAGCATTGAAACAATTAGCGTCGATAGGCTCAAAAGTCATACATGACAGTTCAATAGGCCTAATTTCTAAGACCGTTATTGCCAATATAAGAAGGAACAGACATAGCGGATATGGTGATGTTGAGTGACAAAAAACTCAAATGTAATACATCTGAAAGAAAAATGTAACACATTTGAATCTATACCCCCACCTAGCCGATTAAACCCATCTGTTTTCTAATCACTCTTGCACAGCGTTTATTATTATCGCATTTACCGCATTTTTTCGACCAATCTACCTGTAATTGGCTTCTCAGAACTCCTGGGACATACGCCAGACTATCGCAACAATTATACTTGTATTTACATTTCTTGCATCTTGAACGATTATCCTGATGACTAAAATCAGCTTTTTTGATTCGTTGTATGATTGGCTTAACACGGTTCAACAACTCTAACTTGTAAGCTTTTTCATATATGATTTCCATAGATGCGGCCCAATTGATATTATCGCTTGTTTCGGACTCTCCTAAACTTGATGATCCATCATGACCAATTGGATTCAGAAGGCATCTATTTATAAAACTCACCTTATCACGTAAAAATATCCTAATCACTCTTAGAGTTATTGTTGCCTGTGCATCAAAATATTCCTGAAAAGAATGCGCATATGCAATTAACTGATTAATGGCGGGATCATTATTGAAGTCATGGGATCTTTCTTGCTTGGTAGTTTTATATTCTATCAGTGTAATTCCATTTGATGAAACTTGAGCTTCATCACAATACCCTTGTAGCCCCTCCTTCTCACTAATTACACCTAACTCTGAGATATGACTAACAGTATTTGATTGCATCATACTTTTTACGGTTCTCTTATCGGGACTCAGTAGTTTTCCAGTTTTAATGTAATCGTAGAAATTGTTTTTAAGATCTTCTAGAAAAGAATCATTCCTGGCAACAAAGGAATCGCTTGGTAACAGTTTAGTTATGTTCTCTTTGTTCAGAGAATTATATGCCTGATATGGGCAGAATGTGTATTCGTTAATTGTGGATATATTAATCATCATGGTCTAATAATATGCTAATAGTTATATACATTTGCAGATTCCGTAAGTAAATACTAGTGCATATCTATAGCAAGTACCAGAAGCAGTACCCATATTTGAATTCTACACGCTTGGGTTACAATTTTTATCTATGTCTTCAACATTGAATGTGACACCAAACTTCATGACACGTGCATTGTATCCTTTATCTTTTAATAATTTCATAACTTTCTTCTGATCACCTGTTAGTTGTGATTTATTTGATTTGACTTCAACAAAAGATAGTACACCATCTTTTAGGCAGAGAAGGTCAGGAATACCTTTAAGATTTTCATTTAATAACCTAAGCACTTCCTCTTGGCTACCTGAAAAATCTTCAAGCAATTTGTCAATGTAATCTTTATTTAACTCATCCGGCCCTCTGGCGGGCTTCCTTTTTATACTAACTACTTTAAATCCTTTATCTTCTAATTTATATCTAGCGTGCATTACTGAAATAATCTCGCACACTCTGTCGTCTCTTGCCATATTTCTGTCTGGACCAGAACTAGGCTCAATATCACCTATCTGTCCACAACACTCGCAATGTCCATACGTATCTTTCATTGTATGGCCACACGCAGGGCAAGGTTCGATTTCAGCTTGTGCAGCTAATATTTCATACACATCGTCTCGACCAGTCATTTTTGGTTCCTCCACTTAATATTCTATGAATTAACAAAGAAGTGTAGACTGTTCATATATATACCCTACACCAACATGTCCAGTGTCCAGTGATCATTCTAATTAAGAAATAAATCGGGTCTGAGCCCAAACCCCGCGGACTTCTCTCGTCGTACCGGTTATGCCGCCCAATAAACAAGGTGTTGTCTGATCTTATTATGTTTTGCTCAATGATTCTGATAATTCTTTCAGGTTGTTCGAAAACCTTTCAATCTGACCAAAATTTAACACTCTTATTGGATTATGACCGAAAATGGTTCGGATTACATAGAAATGCCGTTTTGGAGGCAGTGCAGGGGGAAAATTAACGTACTATAGGAAAATGGCGGCGTTCACACACTAAGCTAATCAAATGTTACTTGTTATTATGCGAGGGGGAAGAATACCCCCGCCCTTAACTTGTATCTTGCCCAAGATCAACCGGAATAATCCATCGGTTCATCCGGCTCCTCAAGAGACGGTACTTTTCCTATACCCGCCAAACGTATCCGGCCAGACTCGAGGTTTAATAATGCTGTTGCGTCACCAAATTGATGATGCAACAACATGAATTTACTTTCCAGGTCAAGCTTATCAATAGTCGCGGCGAGTTTGTCGAGCCTTGCTTTATCATAATGGATCGATATAGTGGGTGTCTGGAGCCGTCGCACCATTGCTATGAGCTTTTGAACTGCAACCGTTAGCCCTACCACCATGAAAAAAAGTAAGGCGATTGAGAGCAAATAAGCGCTGACGGTCATCCTCCGACCTCATAAATTTTGTTGATTTTCCACGAGTAAAAGACTCCGACTGATAGCAATAATGGCACATAGATAATCAGAATACCTCTGTCAGTCATCTTCTGCTTCATCCGTTTCCTTTTGTTTTTCTGGGATCACATCAAAAAACTTGCTATGCGGTCCCGCTCGATCTTTTGTCATTTTGTGTTTCTCTTTGATTGTGCCTCAATTTAGACTCTACCTCATCACGCTCTTTTGTATATGTACGGATTTTATCTTTCAATTCCTGCAGCCTGTGGCTCAAGCAGAGCATAATCCGCTCTCTATTATGCAAGCCAGGTCTCATTGTATATTCTCCGATAGTATCTGTTCTTCTTTCTCTACACCTATCCGGTTCAATATCTTGTCAGAAAATATGATGCATTGACGAGGCATGTCATCTACTCTGACATTCCGCAGAGTGTCCCTCTCTATAAAACCCAAATCTCGCAAAAGGCTGTTGAACTTTTTATGGCCTATTGTCCTAACATTATTTTGAGTAAGGGACTGAACAAATTCCTGATAAAGTAGATTTTTTGGGTAAAATAGACACGCTGCATATTTGCCATCTTTCTTGGTGAATTTTTCTTTCTTGTCGATACTAGATAGGGTCATGTGTTTTTCACCAAGGAACCGCTCAAGGCTTTCCAAATAAAAGTCTTGGTTAGCAATCTCATCTGTTTCCTTTAAAGTCATGACATTATTTAGATCGCTTAACACATCCAGATTAAGTCTGTTGGCCACATCACAACAGATGTAAGCAAGTTCCGCATTTCTTCCTGAAAGTTTTTTCACCAACTTAACATGATCGTCTCCCAAATGCTCAGTGAATTTTTTAAATAGCTGATCTCTGATAAGTTCGCTATCCTTATCCCTTAAAGTCCCGCTACACCCTACTACGTTACTACAGCTCACCACAGGAATCTTAAGGAGGTTATCAATTGCCCATAAAAACAATTCATCCGCTAAGGGTTTCAAAACTTGCGCTTTGTAAAGATTGAGAACCGATAACCTACTATCCCTAGATTTCGCGGCATGTATTGGGATTGTGCGACTTCCGAAAGCGTCCTCAACATCAGAACGGAAGCTGTAGAGATGACTGCCAAATACATCATAAGATGTTGGGATATGAGAACGACCTTCACAACGTGTGTATGGATTACCTCGGCGCTGCCCTTTCCTTAATACGGCTGTAATATCTTCCTGAGCCTTCTCTCCAATTTTCTGGTCTATCTCATCAACCGCTATGCTTAATTGTAATTGATCGACCATCCGAGGTAATGCTGCGGCACTGATGTCTCCTCCCATTATGCCATGCCGCATAAGAAAACAGGCTAACTCAAGCAAAGTTGTTTTGCCTCCGCCTTTTGTTGCATCTATTCCCAAGTAAAATACTCCCTCAAACAAAGGTATGAGGTAACTCTGTCCAATGGCTAGCTTTATTATGGAAATATCCGTTGGGAATTTGAAATCGTACAAAGCGAGCAGAATCTTTTCAATATCCTGGATTATGTAATCAAGACCTCTTGGTTTGTACTTTCCATCAATGTATTGGTATGCTAATTCAGAGCTTGGGCGATTGTAGCTGGCCACCTGGACAGGTTTTGTAAACTTCAGTTCCTGATCCTCAATGTTTAGAAACTCAATTATCCGTTTGCTCTGCTTATCCTGAGATATTTTCTTCTCGGTTATTCCCTTAATTCCTCTGTAATTATAGATGAATAAGTTAGCAGTCAGTTGCTCAACATATAACTGACGGGAAGGATCGTATATCCCCCAGCTTTGTAGTCTGTAGTTAGATGTAGTAGGGTAGTAAGAAGTAGTAGGTAGTTTAGTGTTTGAACCTATTCTTTGAACATTCTCAAGCAACATAGGATACCAAGCAGTTACATATCCAAGCAGCTTATCGTGATGCCTGCCTAGTTTCTGCAGATCTGCAGCAATTTTCTGAATAACAAACTCCGTTACCCCCACTCTCTGCAATTCGCCCATAAATGC
This sequence comes from archaeon, assembly GCA_043823195.1. Classification (GTDB taxonomy): domain Archaea; phylum Nanobdellota; class Nanobdellia; order Woesearchaeales; family JBDRAZ01; genus JBDRAZ01. The sequence continues at coordinate 10,902 of JBDRAZ010000038.1, read as the reverse complement.
TGACTCTAGCTTTTGATAGTATTTGTCCATTTTTGCACAGAGTTCCTTATTTGTGTCTAAGATTGCTTTGGTTTCTTCATTATTCATTTTAACAAGTTTTTTATAAGTCAAGAACTAGACATTACTTGTGTCTGTTCTGTGATAGGGGCTGAGGCCTTCGCCTCAGCCTTTGGCTTGATTATGAAAAGCAAGTACTGCCTTTAATTCTTCAGGTAGTTGCTCCTCCATATGTTCTGGTAGCTTAGTTAGTTTCATCATGCTCTCCATAAGGCTTCAAAACCAAGTTATGCTCCTTATCAATCTCAAAATCTATATGATCCCCCTTACCTATCTTATGATGTCGCAGCCAGGTGGGTGGAATTGTGATGAGGAAACTGTAGTTATATGAGATTATTTTTCTTGGATTTCGTAGCTTGAGGTTCATCTTAACCATCTCAGATACCAATCTCCTATAAATACCCCTTAATATGCGAGATGCCGACCCATATTAATTGTGGAATGCCATAACCAATCTGGCTGTATTATTTATGGATGAGTTTATATACTAGTTGATATTATGATATAAACTGTGGAACATCTAACTGAGCTTGAATTTGCATTTCTTAAGTCATTGGCTCTTAATGATGATTTGACCTCTGGCGGGTGGCTTCGGACAAAGCAGATTCTAAAACAGGGCATTTTCAAGTCTCAACAAAACAACGTCCCTAAAGCCAGGAAACCTCTAATAAAAAAGAAGTTGGTTGACAGGCGAAAAATTCCAGATTACATTGATAAAAAAAATCGACCTTGGAGCCCCTACGAATATAGGATACCTCGAAATGTATCAACATACAAAAAAATTCATCTTATCTTTTGGGATCGTGGTGACCGCTCATTCTTTGGCAGTGGATATTATAAGGACAGCCAAGCACAACTCAATCATTTATTGGCAAGATTTGTTCGAAGCATATTTTGTAACGAATCGGTTCAAGAAGGTTATATAACACCAAATGAAATGTTACGCTGGAATGAAATCAAAGCTCTGATTTACACCTCGGAGTTGTTCGCAGAATATCTCAGAGATTCTATAAGTGTTAAAAGAATCTATAGAGGACTTTATGAACATTTAGATACTATCCCTAGTCTCGACGAAAATGTTAGAATAGACCTTATTCTCAATTCTATAAATCTATCTTCCTTTGCTAATACATATTCATATTTAATGACCATTGATAAGAAGCTTGATGAAACTACTTACAAACAAATATCACTTTTAAATCAATACGCAGCCAATGAATTGAAAGGTAGATTGGAGCGAAATGCTCGAAGCAGAAAACTAACTGATACTATGCTTTGGGAATCTTTGGAGAATATTCGTACAAACTTAGTTCATCGTGGATTCAGTGAAAAGGAAATACTTATATTATTGAAAACAAAACCGGAGGCAAGTAGTAAGAAATTGAGTTTACTGCCATCCAGCCAGACCCCTTGAAGGTCACATTCCTGGGCCTGGCGTCAAAACGTATATGTAATCCTCAGATTAGGGACTAGACTGACCGTAAGATTTCTGCCCTCCCGGTATACTTTGGCAGCCTTATGCCCTATCCAGACACCCAGCGCGTCAGCACCGGCATCTATTACACTCGGCCCCTTTCCCACAGTTCCGTCATAGATCAGTTCTTTCGCAAGGCCGAGGCCAAAAGCAACTCTCCACGCAAGCGATTCCGGAGGGTGCTTGTCATAACCGGCATGCTCAAGAAGCATCGACGTTCTGAATGTATAATATGCAAAAAAGCCGACATGAAGCCAGGCATTATTGGGGTTAGTCTGTTCTCCAGCGTCAATCTCTATCAGGTCCCTCTGTCTGGGTAACGTATAACCTGCTGCCATGGTTCCGGCGGTTACTAACGCAAGGAACCTAAGATTCTTTCTCTCTGTGATGTCTGCTATCCTGTCCACAAACGGTTCAACGAAGCCAAGCTTGGGAAACAGCTTATGCGCTATCTGGGTTCCTGCAATATCAAAGGCTGCGTATACTGGGGTGATTTTGCCTTCAACGAGGGGAGTATAAATTCCCTGATAGGCTACAGTTTCTGCAAATCTTGTCTGGGCTGCCAGGTTTTCAGGCTCACCTTCATAGTCTGCATGCTGAAGAAGAAATGAGTCACTAAGAGTTAAGAATGCAGATGACCACAGGTGATCACGCCATTCATCACCTTTCTCATGTACATAAGCCTTCTGGACAATCCGGTCAAGCGGGCTTTCGGCACCCGCTTTTGCCGAAGACAGGCTTAATATTCCGGCAAGGAGGTAGTATATCAATCGTTGCATCTGGCATCAATAAATTGCCTTAACCTTTAAGCTTTTTCCAATATTCTTTCAAAACATTAATATAATCACTTTAGAATATCGGTTTTCTGGCAAAACTGAATGACAAAGAAAATCCTTTTCTGCACAAACGAGCCCATCTGGCCGACCTCGACAGGCGGCTCCATGGGCAACTACAAGACCGTAAGAAAGCTTGTTGAGCGCGGACACGACGTGACAGTGTCCTGCCCCATGTACAGCGATAAGGAAATTGTTGAAAAGAATGAGCGCATTTGCGTTGAGGCCTTTGCACCTTTCTACGTCCACAAGACCGCAACCTTCCGCGGCCCCAGGTACATGGCATACACGTTCCTTTTTTTCTTCAGGTTCCTGCAGCTCATCTTCAGGAAAAAATACGACGTTATCTATGTGCAGAACAACCTTCTCGCCCCAATAGTCTTCTACAGGCTATTCTATCATGCAAAATACTGCCTCGCCATGACCGATTTCCTCTCAGGGTTCCTGTATGACAATGAGCACTATCCCAACTTTGTCGTGGATATCATGATGAAGTACGAGAGATTCATTCCAAGACTCTTCGATCAGATTTTTACCATCTCACCCACAATGAAGTCTACTCTTGTTAGCTATGGTGTTCCCGAGGGCAAAATAGTTGTGAGCTACTACGGTGCAGACGCAGAGCTGTTTGATCCCGGCAAGGTTAAGGAATCAGACATTCGTACCCTAAAAAAGAAACTGGGTCTTAAGGAAAAAACTGTCGTCTACCATGGCAGCGTAGACTACCACATGTGCGGGCGCATGATCGCCATTATACGCGGCGTCCTGAAAAAGACTGACGGCATCAGCTTCATCCTCATGGGCGCAGGCAAGCGCTTTGACGAGCTGAAAAAGCTCAAGTCCAAGAACGTCAAGGTCCTCGGCTTTGTCGACCTCGACAAGCTTCCCCTCTACCTCTCGCTTGCAAACACAGGCATGCTTCCTTATGAACGCAACGTGAACCAGGACAATGTCCTCAATATCAAGATTGCTGAATACCTGGCCATGGGACTCTCAGTTGTCTCTACAAACCTGACTGCCAACAGGGAGGTGTTTGGGCCGCTGGGGGCAATCTCATTCTGCGATACAGACAAGCAATTTGTGGATGAAATAATACGTCTGGCCGGAAAACCAAAGTCAATGAAGGTCAGCAGCATCGTCCGCGACAAGTTCAGCTGGGACAGGGTTACTGGAAGGATTGCGGACAGTCTTTAATCCTGCTTTTTCCTGCAGTTTAGTACAAACATTTATATATATTGACTACCCATAGATAGTAACGTGAGCCTACGGCGTGAATGGGAACGTAAATTCGGTAATGATATTCGCAGAGACACGGCCGGCAGGTTACGTGCCCTGGAGGCAAACCGCGCAGGTCATAAAGAGATCGAACCTTCTTTCTACCGGGGAACATCTCTTGAGCCGCTTGTTGAGCAGCTGCGTTCAACACCCTGGATCGCGCGGCTCGGAAAGAGATACAGGTCAGCTCATGCAGAATATGGGCCGCGACGCAACCGCCTCATTGGTGAGAGGGCACAGGCCATACGTCTTGGGCACAAAGGTGCAGTCGACCGCCTCCTCTCCTCAACACCTCTTGATGATTATGAAATGGGGCTTCTTTCAGTTGAATCCCTCTCGCAGATGTCCTATGATGACTACCACACCCTCTCCAGACGATTGCGCGGCGGATACGCATGCCATGTCACAAGATACGGTATCCGTGAAAATGTCATGGACCTTGGCATTCTGGGCCTGCACTCCTGGGGTCAGGGAGAGTTCATTAATTCGTTCAAGGACCTTCTTGCCGCAGGCAGGCTACAGAGCAGCATCAATCTGCTGCTGGATCCTGGTGACCCATCATACATACAGGAACTTGCTGTGCAGGCTGCCAGAAGATGTCCTAAAAAATCCTTCTCGCAGCACCTGGATGACTTTGTGTTTACCCTGACAGAGGATGACTGCGTGGCTGCTGAGAGGGAGAGCGTCCACTTCACAACAAACCTAATTAACTCCGGATGGTATGGAGGCGAGCACGGCTACGATATCTACATACTATTTCCCGCCGAAGCATTAGCCCATAACTTCCACCACACTGCGTTTGAAGAGACGCCTGACAAGAAGCACAACGATGCCTGCGTATTTGCGCCCGGCGGCATACCTCTGGACATGGGGGTTGTCTGCATACCGGCAGGCTTATCAGTCGATTTGCGAACAGGTTCGCAATACGCCCTGGATGAGGCAATGAATCCGATCATCAGGCCGGAACTTAGGGGTCAGCTCGCAACCGATTCAGATAACTGGCTTGACACTGTTATAGGCATTGCTCCGGAACTGGCAGGCATCTACTGCGGCGCGTCAGCATCCCGCGACCACGATCTATTCCATGGCCCTGTCGTCTCAGAGATTTCAGATGCCTATTCCGTTATTGAGGGCGGCCTTAATCATCTTGCATACCTATTGGGCTTTCAGGATGAAAGAACAGCCCATGAATACCTGTTCAGGGTGCACTTTGCTATGCAGAACATCAATCGCAACTTTCCTGAGGACGAATGGCATGGAGAGCCTGAGGAGCGTGAAGCATTAGTAAGGGAGATGCTTGAGCGTCGCGCAGGGCTCAGGGACTTCTATGCAAACACCCATCAGCTATACGAGCGCGCAGACCCGGCAATAACCAGCCAGCAATACTGGGAGAACCATTTTGCTGAAAACCCAGCACACAGGCCGTCAAAAGTAAGGTTCTACAGGCATCCGGAGGGCCTTCCCTATGGCAGGGGACCTGCTGCCGAATCGCCAAGGCAGTTTAATCGAGAGGCAGACATACCGGGCTATGAAGCATATCACAGTGAAAGAAAAAAGCGTTTGAGGAAGATTGTTTCCGGGATATTGGCTAAGCTGCCGCAATTCGATACTACTCAAATGTAGTTAAAAATGGAAACATTTATATATTCAGATATCAATTACTAATCAAGATGAGACGATTATCACTTATCGGAGCGCTTGCAATCACCTTAGCTTCCACTGTATCGGGCTGGGCAGGCACGACTTACGATAATCTCATGAAGGCTATAAACGCCGACCGCGACAGGGACGGCTCTGCTGCAGTCCGCCTGGAAGGCGCATCAGCTGACACCTTGTTGCACTTCTCTATTAGTGAGCTGCAGGATCACCTCGATCTCAGGATAACCCCTTGGGTCCAGAAAGGCAGCAGGTACCAAAGTCTCGAAGGCCAGGTTACAGAGTTCGATGTCTGGCATCCTGACGGCACTATGGAAGTTACAGACGGCAAGAGCCCCTCTTACGCAGACGCTAACCTTGCCAGGCTCGCCCGAGCTGACTTCGACGCAGCTGCCTGGGAGCCTGATCCGTTTGAGGGAGATAGCCCTCTGGTGTATTGGGATATGTCACCTGGATACATGGAGCGGCTGGCTGTCTATAATGCTGTCAATGAGATCTTTGAATTGCCCGAGGGCTTCAGGCCGGGAATCCTCCGGATTGTAGGCGATGTTTCACAGATGAACTACTCATGGGATCTGGGACTTGAGAATCTGTTGAGATTGAACCAGCATGTTAAATCTGATGATTACCAAAGCGGAGCCCACGAATATGAACTTAAACAACTGAAGAAAGCTGCAGAAGCTAATGCACCAAAGCTCAACGGCGGCGTCTACCATCTCTTCCTCTCAGGCTCATCTGTCGATTGGCTCAAGAGAAAGAATGGATTGGGCGAAGATCCGATCAGAAATGTCCTTAAAGACGCACCATTCAAGATATACACAGACATGCCTGACCACGGCCTTACCCAATACGCAGGTAATGTTATTATTCTATGATCCCAGCCGCCTGTCAATCGCTTCCATGTAATCCCTGACCATTCTTGTTGCGGAGTAGTATGCGTTCATCGCTGCGGCATTTACCATCATTCTTCCAAGCTCCTCTCTGCCGCCTGGAGTCCGTCTCATGGCAGCCACCTCTTCCATCACAGATATCAGCTGCAGGGCATCCTGCCTTCTCTCAGCCTCGATCTGGTCCCCGCTCATAAAGCCGATATCCCTTACATAGCTGCCGGTTGGCATTCTTCCAATGCCCCACCCGTTCATCCCGTGCCAGAGGCCGTGGGGCATATGAAACTTGCCGCTTGGCTGTTCAGGCTTTGTCCATCCATCAAACTTGGATATTACCGGCCTGAAATTTGCCGCAAACTTCATGCCGCTGGTCCCTGAGGCCTCTTTCAGAAGCATCGGGGTGTTGATTGCCGCATCAGCGCCCTGCGCAAGGGCAGCAGCGACATCCGCATCATAATCCTCAATGAAGAACACCGGGACCGGCATATCCCGCGCAATCCTGAACAGCTCCGCTATCAGATCCTTTCCGCCTTTATCGTTGGGGTGTGACTTGCCTGCGAACACGACCTGTGAAGTATCTCCCAATTGTACCAGGCGGTCTATTGTGGCATCATGGAACATCAGCAGCGGGTCTTTATACGGCGCAAATCTCCGGTTCCAGGCAAAAGTTGTCTTATCCGGGTCATACTCCCTCCCGAAATTCCAGACCTTCCTTCTTCCGTCGGTCATGAGTTCAGTCAGCCTCATCCTTCCCGGCTCAGCAATCTCATGCGCCCTCTGAGGGCTGACCGCCCGGATAAGCCATTCGAGCGTCTCAGGCTCCCGCCGCCATCTCCCATCGGTCACCCCCTCATACGCCCTAATCACTTCAGGAGAGACCCAGGACGGAAGGTGCACCGCGTTGTCAAGGCGCGATATCTGTTCAATGCCGCGGTAGTCGGAAAAAAGCGCCCTTGACACCCGCGTATGCAGGTCTGATACCCCAAAAACAGATGGGGACTGAGATCTCGCATAGCTGGCGTAGCCCATGGCGGTCCGCATGTTGTTGTACTGGCTCGACCCGGTTATCGTCTCGAATTCCTCTGCAGGAGGCAGGTAATCGTGAAATACCGCTTTGGCCTTGTCATAGCCGACCTCACGTATTGCAGCAGGCACAGATGTATGGGTGACGAAAAAGGTCATCTCAGACGCCTTTTCAGCTCCGTACTTCCTCGTCAGCGCAAGGACCAGCGGTGCAGAATCGCCCTCGTTCATCACACATGCATCCGGCGCCAGTCCAAGCTTCTCAAGCACCTCTACTCCTCCTATGCCCAGGATCGCGTTCTCGATAAGCTGCTGGTCACCGTCGCTAGGGTAAAGGACGGAACTGTAATCCTTGTTGTTGCCTACAGTGGTCAGGAGGTATTGGGTGACAGAGCCTTGAGCGCCCGGTATGCTGCTACGTTCCGCAGTCTTTCCGACTATGACTGATATGTCCTCACCGTTCAGAGCGAGTTTGACTTTTCCTTCCGGTACAAGCTCTATTTGCGGCGTGAACCCGTCCCACTCATCATTCTGCCAGCCCCCATCTGTCAGGACCTGGTGGTGGTTGCCTCTGCTGTAATACAGCCCTACAGCAACAACAGGCATTCTCTCGTCTGCAGCTGCCTTCAACCAGTCTCTTGCAAGGTATCCGAGGCCTCCGGAGGCGACTTTTCCCCCAAACTCGGCACAGAAATAAGCGATTAACCTGTTTTTTTCCATATATAGACCCTTTCAACAGAAAGTCAGCATATATATGCTTTTATGGATTTTGACATGTATATGAAATCCGATACATTGGATTATCATATGTTCTGCCATGCTATTATCTGCAATTGTGCAGGATTTTTATGATGATTTTACCATTCCATCGGAAATATTTTTATAATAATAGTGAATGCCGGGTAATATGCAGGAGCACTATGTTCACAAAGGGGCAATGAATCCGTACAATGCCGGGGAGTTTGCAGATTATAACTACAGGCCTGCCTCCGAGGGTGACGGAGCCGCCTACCGGGCGGGAATCAGCCGGTTTCTGGATAAAGTGCAACTTAGCGGGGTAGACCCTCAGGAAATATCTGATCCGGATGTACTTAAGGGTTTGGTCTGTTACCTTGTGGCCCGCAGAAGGATAGGGTACAATGACAAAAGAATTACTGACGCAGATGCGAAAAAGGAGCTGGCGTGTCAGCTTGGGGATAGCTATGAGGCAGACCTGCTACACAACAGTGATGCGGGCAGCACAGACAGCAAGTTTTTGCGGGGTGTGAAGCTGGGTTATTCTGCTTTCATTGAAGAACGGTTCAGAGATTTTTCGAGGACACCTGCTGCACCCAAATACGGTCTTAACCTCGAGGGCATGGCAGAACCCGAGAGGCGCAGATACTTCCAGCTCATTCTGGAGCTGCGCCTGGAACTCAGCCATGATGAACAGGGCACTGCTCCGCAACAGGTTTATGTGGAGCGTGCCCTTGATCTTTATGGGAGGAAAAAGGCGCTGGTAGAGGCACAGCTTCTTGAGGGCAGGCATGGGGATGCCCTGCATACCCTTGAACTCATGGTCCTGCTGCTCAACAACTATGCATACAACAGGGATGAAAACCTTCGAAGCGCGCGAACATCACATGACCGCGAGACCAGCATAGAGCAGTGCCAGGCGGCCTATTCTCGCCTGAACCCAGAATCCCGCCTTGAGGAGATTGCAGGGCTTCAGAGGGATGCGGTATGGCGAAGGGACCATCCTGAAGATGATCTAACGTCTCGGATCAAGATTCATGCAGCGAAAGAAGAATATGAGGCCGCTGCAGCACTCCGGGATGAATTGCAGAGGCTCAGAGATTCAACGGCCCGGGGCGGGCAAGTCCTCGAAGAGCTTATTTCATAATTCTTTGGCACTATATGATTCTTTGATTTCAGTCTAATTAAATAATCATTTAATTACTTTATCGGTTATACTAGTCTGGTGAAAAAACTACTAAGTCACTATATTTAACTAACAATGGAAATATTTATATATGTGTTGTGTTTTATGATTATTGGGATACTAAAACCCACACTAGAACCAAAACGCCATGGATTTCGAGCTCCTGTTTGCTGATCAGAAATGGAACATCCTCAAGCTTATTTCTCAGAAGAGTGCATCGCCTATCCAGATAGCATCAGTGCTTGATACCTCGCTGGCAAACGTAAGCCAGCAGCTAAGGCTGCTTGAGATGGCCTCCCTGGTTAAGACTGAACGGGCCCACAACCGTGAAAGGGGCCAGCCCAGGAAGATTTTCTCCCTCTCAGACGATTTTGTTTATATGATCACAATAGCCAATGACTTTGCCGAAAAGAAGCTGCTGAGGCTCTCAGGTAGGCATAAGGCGATATTGAAGATATGGTACATGGAAGATACAACCCTCCACAGGCCGCTGGAAAGGCTCTATTGCAGCCTCGAGCCGGTCCTTGGGAAGATAGATGCTGTTGCGGTCATGCCCGGCCACGGAAAGTGCCAGGTTTACATAGTTGCTGATAAAAAAATAGCCGGAATTGAACCCGATGAGGCAATAGACATGAAGGTGTGCACCAAGAAAGAGATCCTTCAGCTGAAAAGCGGGCTCATCGTACTGCATGATCCGGGCCGCCTTCTCGGGCGGTAAAGCAGATTGGTGCAGAGCACCGGCCTGCAAGAGGTAAATGGAAAAATGTCTTGAGCATGATTTGGCAGTTGTGCTGTTTATACTTGATTCAGAGAAAGCTCAAAGGATAAAAAGGTTTGTTGGGGATAAAAGAGTTGCTGTTGTTTCTGATGAAAACAGATGTTTTGAAGCGGTAATGAATTATATGAATAGAACGTCTTTGAGATTTTGAAAATGCCTGTCTCCGGTAACAATCCGGCCCTTTATTTCTTTTTGCTTTGCAAGAATAATGGCATCCATCAGTCCAAAATTATTTTGGGTTTTTCGCTGTTCCTGCCTGATTTCGGCTGCCTCAACCCAGTTGTTTACATTGATCGGTTCAATGGATGAACATTCCCTGATAATATCCAGAATCCTCTTGAAATCTATCCCTTCCTCCAGGCACCAGATGCGCAACTCTGCTATGCAGTTCTCAAGGGTAAACAGGGTATTCCCCATGATCCGGCTTACTTTTTTTCCTTTTTCAGATCCCCTGAAATATTCAATCCATGCGTAAGTGTCGAGAATGTAGCGCAAGGTATCACCTGTCGAGAATGTCTTCTTCCCGGTGGAACGGTTTTGCCCCTTTGCAGAGCCCCCAGGCGTTAATTTTCTGTTTCTTTACAATATCAATGCTGACCTTTTCCCCTTCCTTTAAAGCCATTTCTTTTACAGTGTTTTTGGGTATGACTATTCCAAGCGAGTTTCCCCATTTCTTAATCCTGGATTCGGATATTGCCATTTTAAATTAGACAAATATGTCTAACTATTTAAACCTTTTTGTGCTGAACCAGGTATACAGGATTATCGATAGAAACCTTTAACGGGTATCCTGCAGCAATAAGGTTGATGAAAAACCAGTGCTACAGGAACGGCCGCCTGCCGGCAGAATTAAACCCGTTTTCCATGTCTATTAGATACTGGACTATGATATCTGAATTGGCTTGAGAGATTCCCTTGATTATCCCTTTCTTCCTCCATTTCTCATACCTCTGCTGGTTATGATGCGGATCAATCTTCAACTTGATGCACCTTTATTG
>JBDRAZ010000037.1:0-2714 GCA_043823195.1 archaeon | reverse complement strand
TCTGGTTCTTTGCTCCAATGCAAAGTCTTGCAGGAGAAGTATAATTTCCAAATGGGACAAGAGATGCTATAAGGCCCATCATAGTGAGCGGCATTATCTCAAGATGTGTGTGATCTAGAGTGATATCTTCCTCTGAAAATGCGATAAGCGTGTTCTCTTCTTCAGCAGCATCAAGATACTCTATGATTCCGCCCTTTATCAGGTCAGACCAGACAATCTCTTTCTTTTCAAGCTGGCGTATGTGCGCTTCAGTCAGCATAGGCTGGCCAGATTGCACAACAATAAAAGGCCTCCTTATCCTGCCTTTAGAGCTCTCAAGGCGGATCTCATCTGTGTCTTCATTGAAATGGACATTCAAATTAGAGCTCAATGCGCCTTTTCTTCTTTCAGCTATCACGTTCTCAGCAAACTGCTTCCCATTATCCGCGCTTCCGACAAAGCACCCATTCAAATAAACTTCAGCCATCATGATCACCTATCAATATACAGTCATAAAACATGTCCACTTGGGACAATAATCGTAACAATAAATGCTAAATTGATTGTGCATTTCCATCCTGATCTTAAGACACAGGCTTAAGACCATTGTTCTTCAGCGCAAACAGTATCGACTCATCATCACCATGCTCTGAAACACTGGCCAGCAATGCAAGGTTCTTCCTAAGCCCGATATTTGTACCTTCAGGAGTCTCAACAGGACATAGCCTTCCCAAGTGTGTCGGGTGAAGCTCTCTTGCAGCGAAATTCTCCTGCGAAGTGCTTAGTGGGCTTGCCACCCTCTGAAGATGAGATATTGTCTGGATGTAATTCATCCGTTCAATCCTCTGGCTTATCCCTTTCCTGCCCCCGACCCAGTTTCCTGTAGCCATTGAACTATATATTCTATCTGTGAGGAGCTTATCACGGATGACAACTTTGATTGACGGGAACTTTCCTCTCTTGACAATCCGCTGGAAGTTATAGAGAATATCTCCGATAAGGACCTTGAGGTTTGCCCTGAAAAGATCACCTAGAAGATCTCCTGCCAGCTTGATGCGCTTGTTCATATAATGATCCTTGTCATCAACAGGCAATACTCCGGAGGAAACAAGGACATATCTCTTCAATAGCTTGCATACATTGACTGCTTTCTTAAGCCTGTCTTTCTCCTCTACGCCTAAGTGCGGCAACAGATATTTATCAAGGATCTCACGCATCCTCTCTATCCTGATATTCTTAGGCTGTGTAAGCCCTATCCTTTTTGCGATATAATCTACTGCATCTTCCTCAGTCTTTATGTCGAGGAACTCGTAAAGGTTCACGATGACCTCATCATAGTTCTCTGTCTCAGAGACAAATCGCACAATGTCCTCGTCTTTTGTAAACCCCAGGGCCTTGATAAGTATTATCAGAGGAACACGTCTCACTCGAGTAAATGACATATAGAATACTCCGTCCTTCATCTTCTCTACTGTGTGTGGAATCTTGAATGAACCGCGCTCTGAAAAAAGCTTTCCAGTGAACTCGCTGGTGCCTGTTGATGCCCGTTCTATCATGAATTTGTTTGCAGCAAGATCCTCGATGTTGACTATGATCTTCTCTGTGCCGTTTACAACAAAATAACCGCCGATATCATCAGGATCTTCGCCTTGCTTGATAAGCTCATCCCGTGAGAGATTGTTCAGGTGGCAGTTCTTTGAGTGGAGCATTATAGGGATACTGCAGATCTGGGTAGTGAATTACTCTCGCTGAACACCATTTATATGAGAGCTGACTTCAAGAAAGACAGTGGCTGAATAGCTTATCTTCCTCAACCTTGCCTCGATAGGATACACCTTTCTTTTAGAGCCGTCTGCCTCTGTTATCTCTGGCTTTGTGACCCAGATCTTATCCAGACGGATCTTGAATTCATCGATATTGTGAGGGATTATCGTCGGCTCGATCTCACGGTTTTCCTCGAGAACTTCTTGGATGCCCTTATCGATAAAATGATTGAAAGAAGATATGCTTGAATTGATAAATGACTGCTCGCTAAAATATGTCTTTAAAAGAGCTTTTCTATTGAACATCTGAAACACCCCTGTAAAATGCTGTGTCACCAGCAGTGCTGCTTTTTCTCAGGATCTTGATCACATCGCCAGGCTTTGCATCCAGCTTCTTGACCATCGCATCATTTTTGGATATCGTCGGCAGCTCTTTTATCGTTATGCCATACTGCTGAAGAATCTTTTCTTTCTCTTTTTCATTAAGTTTTACGTGTTTTGGGACGAGAATATGTTTAGTGATATCGAATTTGTCAGCCATAATTTGACCCTCCTATGTCGGATTAAGCGCCCCTATTTAAAGCTTTGCCACATATAAATGACAGCGCGCATATCTCTTATTATCGTTCATGTGATTATGAAAACTGAGCCGGACGAGACTTTCATGAGTCCTGAGTGATGGGTTCTGAGTTTTGACCTTAACAAGACCCAAAACTCAAAACTCAAAACTCCTAACTCTTTTTGAACTCGCGACCACCTGATTAAAAGTATCATCGTGACAACTCGAGCATATGCACGAGCTGCTCTCAGATGCTCTACCAGGCTGAGCTACCGGCCCATATGAAATTTCGGGCAATTGTGTCCCAAGCAAAATGCTCAAAACCCTAAACCCTAAACTTCGTGGACGCCCTGGCCGGGAGTCGAACCCGGGTCGGAGCCTTACTTTCCCGCTTTTATGCGAGTCGACAGGGC
>JBDRAZ010000036.1:0-46986 GCA_043823195.1 archaeon | reverse complement strand
TCGTCCTAAAGAAGGTGTTAGGAGAGCATCTAACAGCAACAACAGCGAAAGCGCAAAGACAGCAGACAAGATTTAGAATAATAGCATATAATGCATACAAGAAGTCGAGTCTATTTTTATTTGAGCATTTCTACGCCGCCCAAAGAATAAATACTAATCATGAAACAAATAACTGATGACAGGCAAAGGAATTCACAAAGGCAAATATTTTCCCATTATTGCCTCTGCACTTCTGGCACTTATGATTATTAAGGCCTATTCCGCAGCAATACCTGACCACAGATATGTAATCCTGCCCGATACATTCTCAATAACCCCCCGGTTCGCCCCAAATTCCACATCAACCATGAGCAGGCACCTGACAGGCGGGGAGGCAGAGGTACGGATAAACTCCCGGGGTTTCAGGGACAGTGAGCATCAGTCTGAAAAGGATCCTGGCAATACCCGAATCTTGCTCGCAGGAGACTCCTTTGTTTTTGGATTATGGCTTGAAGCAAACGAGACCATCGGCAGATTTCTTGAAAATCAATCCCCTGATGTTGAGGTTATAAGCCTCGGAATGCCCGGAGCAAACACCAAAAAAATCGTCAGCCTCATCCTTGAGCAGGGCTTATCCTACAACCCTGACGTAATCATAATCCAGTACAACATAGGAAGCGACTGGATACCTGAAGAAAAGATAGCATTTTCAGATCCAGCCATGCGGATATTCAGGATTATCCAGCTGATTGACGTCAAGGCGGGTTACCAGATCTATCATTCTCTTTTGATGAACCGGTATCGTGCCCTTGTTTTCAATGACGCAGATTTTAAAAATGGTGTCGCTGCCCCCCTAAAACAGCTGGCAGGGGCAGATATCCCGGTCATCCTCCTGCTCTACTACGACAACGGCAGCCCGGAATCATGGCGCATCAAAACCCTTGCATCAGAACTCGGCTTCCGCACCGTAACAACAAAGAACATATGGAACACGCATCCAAGGGAATCATTGGAGCTTCCAGATGAGCACCCAACTCCCCTGGCTAACGCCCTGGTAGCAAAAGAGCTGCATTCAGCGATCTACTTCCTGGGCAGATGAATTGCCCTGCCAACCGAATCAAGTATGGCTTCACCCACAGCCTCTCCGAACGTTGGATGGGCCTGCATGATCCTCTCAAATGATTTCACGCCCATTCCCTGCTGCACAGCAATAACACCCTGCCCGATGAGGTCAGTTGCATGCGCACCGATTATGTGCAGCCCTGCAACCCTGCCGTTCTTGACAACCGCCTTGCAGAAGCCCTCAATCTCGCCGGCGCACCTTGCCCTGCCCAGTGCAGCATAATCAAACCGCCCTGTGGCTGTTCCTTTCCCCGGCCTCAATCCGACTGACGCAATCTCAGGTATTGTAAAAATGCAGTTTGGTACTGCAGAGTAATCCATGACAGACTTTTTGCCCATGATGTTCTCAGCAGCCACTATTCCTTCGGCATAAGCAACATGCGCGAGCATCATTCCGCCGGCAGCATCACCGACTGCATATAGGTTCGGCTTAACCTGCATCCTGCCGTTAACCTTGCCCTCGAATCCAGCCGGGCGCCGCCCTATCGCGCACAGCACAACCGCCGCATTAATCTCAGTCTGCCGTCCGTCCTTCTCAGCCACTACAGCATCCCCCACTGAAAGCACCCTTGCATCAGTAAGAATGTCCACACCCAGCCTCAGCAGTGTTTTTTCAAGAAGACCGGATACATCCTCATCTTCGCCTGCTATCAGCCTCGGCAGCATCTCAATAATTGTAACCCTTGTCCCCAGCCTGGAAAATATTGTCGCAAACTCAGCACCAATGACCCCGCCGCCTATAATAACCATGGATTCCGGCTGCTCTTTAAGGCTCAATACTGCATCACTGGTAAGCGCACCCTTCAGATTTTCAGGGACAACCGGCTCAGACCCTGTCGCAATTACAGCTGACTCAGCCCTGATCACCCGGTTTCCGGCAACAACAGAACCTGATTCAATCTTGCCCTTTCCCTTTATGACCTCTATACCATAACTCTCAAGAAGCCTTGACAGCCCTGCCCGCATGCTCCGGACAACAGTCTCCTTGTGCTGAAAGATCCTGGCATAATCCGCTGCAGCGCCTTCAATATTAACACCAAGCCTTTTGGCCTGCTTAGCTGAATCAAGTGCATTTACCGAAGAAATCAGCGCCTTTGTGGGTATGCACCCGCGATTCAGGCAGGTGCCGCCAATTTCATCCTTCTCAACAATTACCGCCTTGCCACCGAGCTGGGCTATGCGTATTGCGCATGAGTACCCCGCAGGCCCGCCCCCCAGGATTGCCGCATTGTACATCAGTTCACCTCTTAAAAATCCATTCTGCCGTCCCATACTTCGAAGCGGCAAGCTCTTTTGCCATCAAGAGTTCAGCCTGAGAAAGCTCGCCCTCTGTAAGAATCACACCCAAAGACTCAGAAAAACCCTTTGCTATCGCCTCATCAAGCTCCTCAATGGATATTTTCCGGCCGAGAACTGCATTTACCGAGGTCACCCTGTCCTTAACGCTTGTTATGAGCTTGTCACGGATCTTCTCATCAGGCACCTTCAAAATCGAAAACATCTGCTCGACATTCACATCCATGAGGATGGTACCGTGCTGAAGAACACAATGCTTCCTCCTGGTCTGTGCATTCCCCGAGATCTTCCTGCCTCCGGCAATGATATCATTCAGTGGGACAAAACTGGGTTCAATCCCAACCAGCTTAAGCCCTGCCATGATCCCCCCGCAGATCTGCCTGTAGGACTCCATTATATCCCTTGAAATCATGTCATCAGCAGAAATTATGAAAGAATATGTCAGCTCTGAATCGTGAAAAACAGCCCCGCCGCCGGTAATCCGTCTTACGAAGTCGATTCCAAGCGCCCTGCACCTTTCAGTATCAACCTCATCCCTCATCCCCTGGAAATAACCGATTGACACGGCAGGAGGCTTCCAGGAATAGAGCCTGAAAGTGGGTGGAGATGTTCCCCCGGATACATGAGACAGCACCGCCTCATCAATTGCCATGTTCATAAAACAACTGTTGGATCCTGTTCTCAAAAGTCTTACTTCCTTCATTTTGCACAACCCATTATGGCAATAGCAAGCTCTCTTGAATTTATGCCAAATGTCTGAATATCATTGGCAGAAACAACTTCCGCAATTTTCTTATCCAGTTCATCCAGTGAGAGTTTGCATCCGACCAATTCCCTTTCAATCGTCTCTATCGCCTCCTCAGGATGCATAAAGAAATCGCCGGTTATTCTTATTTTTTGTATGGTTTCGCCATAGGCCAGATCAACCTTCACAAGCTTGCCCCCCGGCACCTTATAGATGTTTTTCCCTTCCATTTTTATCCCCTGTATACGTGTTTAATCCACTGTTTCTTCAGCATTGGCAGCGTTAGAGTGGAAAGCATGAAGGCGACACTCGGCACAATAGCATTCAGCCAGGGCTTCGGAATGTTGGCCGCCCTCAGGTAGCACCCTACTGCCAGGTAGGTGAACAATACCAGCACCGCCCGCCGGGCCAGGCTTGTCTCCCAGGCCTTGCTGGCCTCGACACCCTTATTCCTGTCCTGAATAGCCTTAATCTGCTGTTCAACTGACTTGAGATCAGCCATAGTGCGCGTAAGTTCTGCTTATCTTATAAAGGTTTCTGCATTGCCTGCGTGGTAGCTGCTTCTGACAAGCGGCCCGGTTTCTGCGTGAAGAAACCCCATTTTCAGTGCGTCCTTTTTAAGCATCCCAAATTCTGCCGGCTCGTAGTATTTCGCAACGGAAATATTCTCCCTGGATGGCTGGAGATACTGCCCGATGGTCAGGATATCACAATTCGCCCCCCTCAGGTCCCTCATTGTTCCATGAATGTCGGTTCCGGTCTCGCCTATCCCAATCATGAAACCTGACTTCGTCATTATCCGGGAATTGCCTTTGACCGACCTAAGGAGCCTAAGGGACCTGTCGTAGTCGCCCTCAGGCCTGATATCAGAAAACAATCCCCTCACAACCTCAATATTGTGGTTTATTACATGAGGGGCTGCATCGATGACCTTTCTTAATGCCGCGGATGAACCGGAAAAATCGGGTATAAGCACCTCGACCAGGCAATCGGGATTCCCATCCTTAACCGCCGTGACGGTGTCGGCAAAAACACCGGCGCCGCCGTCGGGCAGGTCATCACGCGTAACAGATGTGACAACAGCATACCTAAGCCCAAGTTTCTTTACAGCAGCTGCAACCTTATTGGGTTCGCTCTCATCAACAGGCTTTGGTTTTCCTTTCTTAACGCCGCAGTACAGGCAGTTCCGTGTACAGACATCCCCCAGTATCATGAATGTTGCGGTCCTCTTGCTGAAGCACTCGGCAATATTCGGGCATTTTGCCTCCTCACAGACAGTGTGCAGGTTGGCTGCCCTCAAAAGGCGCCTTGTCTGGCTCCATTCGGGGCCTGCCGGAAGCCTGACCTTAAGCCAATCAGGATGTTTTCTCATAGAATCAGCTGCACCGGTACTGCAGGTCGGGTTTTCTTGCGGCGCCAACTGCATCCAGCCTGCGCACAGGAAGCGTATGCGGTGCACTCTTGACCATCTCGGGGTCATTCCTTGCTTCATTCAGAATCTGAACCATGGCCTTTATGAAATCGTTCAGGGTCTCCTTGCTCTCTGTCTCTGTAGGCTCAATCATTATTGCCCCGGGCACAATAAGCGGGAAATATATCGTCGGTGCATGATAGCCGAGGTCCAGCAGGCGCTTGGCAATGTCCGCTGTGGTAACATGATTTGGCATGTCCCTGTCTGAAATAACAAACTCGTGCTGGCAGATCCTGTCATAGGGCAGGTAATAGTGTTTTTTTAGCACAGACATCATATAGTTGGCATTCAGAACAGCATTCTCAGCCACTCTCCTGAGCCCGGGCCCGCCCAGGGCACGTATGTAGCAATATGCCTTGACCATGACACCAAAATTGCCATGCCACGAATGCACCCTGCCTATGCTCTTTGGAGCATCAGAGCAAAATCTGTATTCTTTGCCTTCCTTGACAACCGAAGGGACCGGCAGATAGGGGATAAGCTTCTTTTTGACCCCAACAGGGCCAGAGCCCGGACCGCCGCCCCCATGGGGTGTGGAAAATGACTTATGGAGGTTCAGGTGCAGAATATCAAAACCCATATCCCCTATCCTGGCTATGCCGAGATTTGCATTGGCGTTTGCGCCGTCGCAATAGAAAAGGCTTCCGTTCTTATGCAGAAGCCCTGCAATCTGCTGGACATTCCTCTCAAATAATCCAAGCGTATTGGGGTTTGTAAGCATCAGGCCGGCCACATCCTTATCCAGCTTGCCCTTAAGGTCCTCCAGATCAACAAGCCCATCGACATCTGACCTAACCTGCTCACATCTGAATCCGCACATTGCGGCGCTTGCGGGATTTGTTCCGTGCGCTGAATCGGGTATAAGGATCGTTTTGCGGCTCTCCCCAATATCCCTGAAATACGCCTTCATGATCATTACCCCTGTCAGCTCACCATGCGCGCCGGCTGCGGGCTGCAGCGTTACGGCGTTCATTCCTGTGATCTCGCAGAGGTATTCCTGAAGCTCATAAAGCAGCTGAAGCGACCCCTGAGACAGGCTCTCAGGTGTCATTGGATGATGCTCTGAAAAGCCCGGCAATCTGGCAACATCCTCATTGATTTTGGGATTGTATTTCATGGTGCAGGATCCGAGTGGATAAAAACCGAGATCAACCCCGAAGTTCCTTCGCGAGAGCTGTGTATAGTGCCTCACTACCTCAATCTCTGAAAGCTCCGGCAGATCCAGGTCCTTTCTTACAAGTCCCTCAGGAAGGATTGCCTTATCGGGAACATCCAGTTCAGGAAGGCTTATCCCGCGCCTGTCGCACCTCCCCTTATCAAATATCAGCCGCATTCTTAATTGCCTCTGCCAGTTTGTCGATCTGTTTGCGCGTATGCATCTCTGTGCAGCATACAAGGATATGATTATTTAGTTCTTCATAATAATGCCCCAGAAGGAGCCCGGGAACAATTCCCTCTGCAATAAGCCGGCTGCATACTTTCTTCGCCTCCGGCACCCTGATAACAAACTCATTATAGAAACATGAACTGAACTCCGCTTCCAGCCCCATCTGCCCAAGCCTTTCAAGGGCATAGTGCGCCTTTTGCATGCTGTGATTGGCCACATCCCTCAGTCCCATGCCCGCCAACGCAAGGTATATTGTTGCCGACAACGCGCACAGCGCCTCATTTGAGCATATGTTAGATGTTGCCCTGTCACGCCGGATGTGCTGCTCACGCGCCTGCAGTGTTAATATGAAACCCACTTTTCCTTCGCTGTCCTTTGTAATGCCGACAAGCCGTCCCGGGATCTGCCTCATGTGCTCTGTCTTGGTGGCCATAAAGCCAAGATACGGCCCGCCAAACGAGACAGGATTTCCCAGAGCCTGCCCCTCACCCACAACAATATCTGCTTCGCTAGGAGCCCGTATGAGCCCCAGGGAAGTGGGCTCAAGAACCAATACAATCAGCAACGTCCCCGGCGATAGCGCCGTCTTCAACTCTGAAATCTGCTCAATCACACCAAAAAAGTTGGGTGACTGCACAACCACGGCAGCTGCAGGGTTATCCTTTATCTGATCTATGCTCATCCGGCCGCTTTTGTCATATTTGCCTTCGGTTATGCGCATATCATTTGCATCGGCGTATGTCTTGAGGACATCCCTGTGGTGGGGATGAACTGCAGAGGACAAAATGATGTCTGATCTTCCGGTTATGCGCCGCGCCATGATCACAGATTCAGCCAAAGCAGTGCCACCATCATAGAGCGATGCATTGGCAACATCCATGCCGGTCAGGCGGCAGATCATTGTCTGATACTCATAGATTGCCTGCAGTATGCCCTGGCTGATCTCCGGCTGATATGGCGTATATGCTGTATAGAACTCGCTCCTTCCGATCAGGTGAGCAACGGCACTGGGTATATGGTGAGCGTATGATCCAGCCCCCATGAAAGACAGGGCACGCCTGTTTTTCTGTGCAAGGTTAGCCATGCGCCTCTTTAAATCAAGCTCTGAGAGCGCAGCAGGCAGGTTCAGATCCCTCTTAAGCCGTAGGTCCCCAGGAATATCGCAAAAGAGCTCAGATGTATTCCTGGCTCCAATAGCCTTAAGCATCTCATCCTGATCCTTTTTGGTATTTGGTATGAAATCCATTATTCCCTTGTGAATTCCTCATACTGCTCAGCTGACATGAGCACCTCGAATTCAGACGTTTTTAATACCTTAAGCCTCACCAGCCAGCCATCGCCGAACGGGTCCTTGTTAACCAGTTCAGGATGCTCTTCAAGCTCTTTGTTGATCTCAACAACAACACCGCCGATTGGAGCAAAGAGGTCAGAAACCGATTTGACTGACTCAATAACCCCCAGCGGCTTCAGCTGCTCCACTTTTTTGCCCACCTCAGGCAGCTCCACAAAGACAACATCTGTGAGCTGCTGCTGTGCGTAATCAGTAATCCCCACTGTAGCAATATCACCCTCAGCAGACACCCATTCGTGCTCTTTTGTATATTTCAACTCTTTGGGATTCATTTTCTACCTCCATAAGCGTAAAAAGGCCTCTCCACGATTCTTGCCCGATATTTTCTTTCCCTAATTAATATTCCGATTTCCTTTCCTATGATGGCATTGTGCGCTGAAATCAGTCCCTGGCCCAGCCCCTTCCTGAAGGTTGGAGAGAACGTCCCTGACGTTACATATCCGATATCCTCTCCGCATATTATCCTATAATCTGCCCTGGGAACGCCTGAATCAGTCATTTCAAAAGCAACAATCTTCCGGGCCGGATCCATCTGCCTGCTTAGTGCCGCGCTCCCAATGAAACCGGTCTGGGGCTTTACAATTAATCCTAATCCCGCCTCAATTGGTGTTATGGACTCGCTCAGCTCATGGCCGTAGAGGGAATAGCATGCCTCAATCCTTAGCGTATCCCTGGCCCCAAGCCCCACCGGCTTTAGGCCAAATGCACTCCCGGCCCGCAGAAGGGCAATCCACACCGATTCAGACTTAGCTGCATCAGGATAGAGTTCAAAACCATCCTCAGCAGTATAGCCTGTGCGCGAGATGGTCATCCTGACCCCGTTTATCTTGCCCTCAGTAAAGAAAAACCTCTTGAGGCAGCTCAGGTCAGTGTCAGTAAGCTGCGATAGAATCTGCTCTGAATTTGGGCCCTGCAGGTCAATCTTGCCGGTCTTTTCGCCGATGTCATTTACCTCTACATCAAACCCCCCCGACTGCCCCTTCGCCCAAATGAGGTCCTTCTCTGCATTGGCTGCATTCGTAACAAGCATGTACCTGTTCTTGCTAAAACGATAGACAAAAAGGTCATCCACTGTCGTACCGTCCTCCCTGCAGATGCATGCATACTGGGCCCTGCCGTCAGTCAGCCTTTCAACATCATTTGTGACCAGCCGCTGCAGAAAACGCGCCGCATCAGGGCCTTCCACAATCACCTCACCCATATGGCAGATATCAAATAATCCGGCCTTGGTCCTGGTCGCAACATGCTCATCAATAACAGTTGTATAGGAAACAGGCATTGACCAGCCCCCAAAATCGATCATCTTTGCTCCCAGTTTAAGGTGCTGTTCAAATAGTACCGTCTTTTTTGGCATTCTCAGAGACGGAGAAAAAGGGCTAATATAAAAGAATTATTATTTTGCCCTTGACACAATACGGACAATGCCTTTATCGGCATCAACAATAACGCGGTCCCCGTCCCGGATAGCCTCTGTGGCATTTCCAGTCCCCACAACGCACGGCAGGGACAGCTCCCGCGCAATGATCCCCGCCTAAGGCATTTCCTGCCACGGTTCCAGCGCGAAATCGGCTGGGAATACAGTTCTTTCATATTTTTGATTATGAGGTCAAGATTGAAAAACCCGAGATACTTAAAGCAGTGGGCAAGCCGTACAAATTCCTCCCGAGGGAATACTCAAGCCCCACTGCCGTCGATATATTTGGAGATTATGTGGTAACGTTTGTTGGCGTGAAACCCGGGCTCCTGTGCGAAGAGCCGATGCAGTTCGTTATGAAAAACAGGCAGCTTGCCGATGGCTACAGGAAATTCTTTCAGTTTATGTGGGATAATTGCGAATAGTTTTTGGAAAACTATTTAAAGAGGGT
The DNA here is from genome assembly GCA_043823195.1 of archaeon. GTDB lineage: Archaea > Nanobdellota > Nanobdellia > Woesearchaeales > JBDRAZ01 > JBDRAZ01. The sequence goes on along the minus strand of JBDRAZ010000036.1, from coordinate 37,770 downwards.
ATCATTCCACCGGGCCATGAAGAACATTAAGGAGCCAAGCTCAAAATTTGTCAAGGTAAGATGCCCCAAGTGTAAGAACGAGCAGATTATTTTTGGCAAGAGTTCTACAGGGATCAAGTGTTTGGTCTGCGGTAAAATCCTTGGAGAGCCCTCTGGCGGTAAAACCAAGATAAAGGCCAGGATACTTGAGGTTCTTGAATAAAATGCTCTATAAACGAACCGGCTATCCTGAAGAGGATGAGATTACTCTGTGCAAGGTTACCCGGGTGCAGTACAACACTGTATTTGTCAGCCTGCTTGAGTATGACACGGGCGGGATAATCCATATTTCAGAGATCAGCCCCGGAAGAATAAGAAACATCAGGGACTACGTAAAAGAAGGCAAGGTCATTGTATGCAAGGTACTCCGGGTAAACCAGGAAAAAGGCCATATTGACCTTAGCCTGAGGCGCGTGAACAAGGGGCAGCAGAGGAACAAGGTCAACCAGATAAAACAGGAGCAGAAGGCTGAAAAGATTGTGGAATTTGTCGCCAAGAACCTGGGTCAGGAACCGGGCATCCTGTATAATGAGGTATTCTCAAAGGTATCTGCCAAATATGAGTATCTTCATTCCTGCTTTAACGATGTTGTCCAGGATGATAGCATCCTGCATGGACTCGGCATTCCTGAAAAGACGGCAAAAGCCCTGACAGAGACCATTAAGAGCAGGATTAAGCCTCCTGAGGTGAAAATATGCGGTGTGCTAACCCTGAAGAGCTACCAGCCGGATGGCGTGGAGATTATTAAGAAATCGTTTACGGCAGTAAAAAATGATTGCATATCGTTCGGCTACATGGGCGGCGGAAGGTACAGCCTCTGCATAACCTCAAAGGACTACAAGACTGCTGAATCGCTTTTGGACGATAGCATAAAAGCAATAACCGGCCACATCGAATCAAATCAGAGCATCGCCCAGTTTCAGAGATCATGAAACACATTCTCAAATGTCAGGTGTGCAGCTGTTATACAATGGTATCAACATGCAAATGCGGTGGTGCCGCAGTCAATCCAAAACCAGCGAAATACAGTCCGCAGGATTCATACGGAGCCTATAGGAGGAAAGCCAAGATGCCGGAATGGCAGAAAAGGGGGTTCCTGTAATATGACTTGGCAGATTACGCGTTACATAAAAAATCCTCAGCTCAGGAATCCTATCCTTGTTGAGGGCCTTCCCGGGATAGGCAACGTGGGCAAGGTTGCAGTTGACTTCATGATCGACAACCTGAAAGCCAAGAGGCTATGCAGGTTTTTCTCATACTCTATGCCCCATTCTGTCTTTGTGAACGAGGATGATCTGGTTGACCTGCCCACCATTGAAATGTATTACAAGCAGTTCAACGACGGCAGGAACGACCTGCTTCTGCTGACAGGAGATGTCCAGCCAATTGATGAGACGTCATCTTACGAGTTTTCTGACGAGGTTCTTAACATTATCCAGGAAATGAACGCCAAGGAATTAATTACTCTTGGCGGCATCGGCCTCCCCCAGGCTCCCAAAAAGCCAAGGGTGTACTGCACCGGCAACTCAAAAAAGATTATTGCACGATATAAGAAGAATTCAACGCTTTGCGATGAGGTTTATGGTGTTGTGGGCCCGATTGTTGGTGTTTCAGGCATCCTTCTGGGACTGGCAAAACGCAGGGATATGGAGGCAATAAGCCTCCTCGCGGAGACAATGGGCCATCCAATGTACCTGGGAATAAAGGGTGCAAAAGAAATACTGAGGGTTCTTCACAGCAAGCTTACAATAGACCTTAACCTCAAGCAGCTGGACAAAGAGATAAAGGAGATCGAGTCTGAACTAGGCAAAGGATCTGACAACCTGGCATCAGTGCCCAAGAGAAGCTCTTTAAGAAGGCTTACCGGCAAATTCGGAAAAGAAGTAAATTACATAGGTTAGGGTATTTTATCCCGGCTTCTATTTAAACTCAACCCTTTTGGCCCTGAACCCCTGCCTCTGGACATGCGACTTCTTGCAGTCTTTGCATGAATACCTCAGGTCAGTCTTCTTGGATACCTTGGCTCCGGTCATCTTGAACTTAGTAACGGCTGGCTTGGAATAACGGCCCCTGTTGCCCACACCCCGTGCCTGACCACGCTTCCTGGCACGGTTCTTTGATCCGTATGAAAATGGGCTTGCCTCTTTCCTTTTATTCTGGGTAACCTTGTGCTCTGTATGCTTCTTACAATAGGGGCAATGCCTTCGCACAATCTTGGGTAATTTCATTATTAAAGAAGAAAACACGGTTGATTTATAAATTTTACTCAAGTGCTGACTACTTTTTGCTCAGCTTTTCTTTCTGCAGCCAGTTCTGCCTTGCCCTTCTCCACAAGAACATTAGCTACCTTGCTTTCAAGTTCTATTTCAGTATTCCTGGCAAAGGGACCGATGACCTCAAGCCCCGGGCCAATGAACTTCGGTATGTCAGTAAGGGTCATTATCCTAAGTTTTGAGGAAACTGGCAGCGGCTTTGCAGCCGGGCGCGGATTGAAGAGGCTCAGCAGGATTTCCTCCCTGCCCTTTCTCATTTCAGCAACCAGGCTGCCGAACAGCCTCTTCTCCTCATCCAGAAGCGCGGATGTATCCACCAGGTTAGATCCCATCCTGGAGTTATTTATGGCCATTACAATTATCTTCCTCTCTCGACGGTCATAAAGCGAATGCAGGATTTGCCTGGTATTATCAATCTGGTTCCTGGCGCTGTTCCTTTCCGCACTCGAGAAGATATCTGCCTTGTGTTCCTGCTCTCGCATGCGCTGTGCTTTTTCAGCGAGATACCGCTCTACATCAGAATAGAATGTCTTGTCCAGCTTCTGCAGCGGCTCACGGCCCTTTTCTCTCCTCAGGAGTTCAAAGAGGGTCTCATAATTAATCTTGACTTCAGCCATCCCCCCAGAAATAAATGTCAGCTTATATTTAAAGCTGTTGCTAGATAAGTTTGCCAAAAAATATGTTGTGCTTGCTCCTCGTAATCCGTATCTTTATCCTTCCATGCCTCCTGCAGTTCGGCACTGTGATGGTCCTCCCTGATGATACTGCCAGCATCTCGCCGGCCCTTCTGCCCTCAACCGCAGTCTCAGCAAATACTACATCGCCCTTTTTAAACGGCTTTGGCAGACTCTTTGCCTTCACAATATTAAAGCTGCCCGGATCAAGAAGAAGCTTAACACCGTACTGCTCTTCCCATTCCCTCAGCTGCCTGTAGAACTGGTCCCAGGAGATTTCCTTTGCCGGATTCCTGCCGAACCTGTAGTTTAGATACTTCTGTATGCCGGTACCCGCACCAATCTCTTTTGCAAAACCAATGAGTTTAGGTATCTCCGCATCATTGAATCCCGGAAGCCAGACCGGCGTTATCACGCAATGGTCAGCTATACTCCTTGCTACCCGGATAACCTCTTCAACATCATATCTGCAGCCGGCCATTTTCCTGGCAATCACGGGATCAAGCGAATTTAGCGAAAGGTTAAACCTGGTGAGTCCCGCATCTATCAGCTCGTTGGCAAGCCCCTTGGTCAGCATAGCGCCGTTTGTATCAATGGAGATGGTCTTTACCCTGTCGATCGCTGCAATGTCTGCCACAAGCTCTACAATAGCCCCGTACAGCAACGGTTCTCCATTAGGGCCTATATGGGCTTCAATGCCGTCACAGCCCTTGTATTCCACAAGCTCCCTGAACACATTGACAAGGTATTCTTTCTCAATTACATAGTCCAGCTGCTTTCTTGACATGCCCTCGTCAATTGAGCAGTAGATGCAATTAAGATTGCACCCGGTGACTGGTTTCACCTCAATCAGCGAGGTCCCCCGATCCACAATCCCGAAGCTGCCGTTCCCGAGCAGAGGAATTCCGGACTCCTGATGCACATACACGGCCCGCCGCCCGTTTATGGAATTGACAAGATTACCCATATGCTTAGATAACAGAAACCCGAATCTGGCCTTGACCCTGTCAGAATCAGACTGAAACACCAATGCACCTTTTCGTATGCAGAATCTGCTGATAAGCAACAGGTCAGAAACAGGGATTCTGAACACAAATATTTTAAGAAGGGTTGACTTTATGAATTCACCCTCTCTCTCAAATCGAAGATCCCTGAAGCTGACAACGGTCATAAGTAATGGATTCAGCTAATCCCTTTTATATCTTTGCTCTGGCCGAATTTTGCCAGATGTTCCTTCAGTCGGTTATGAAAATCAACAATGTTTCCATGCACCCTCTGCCTCTCTTTTGCAGGCAGCTGTTCATATGAAGCAATGATATCAACATACAGCCTCCTGGCCCGATACGTCAGCCGTGTGTCCAGGTAGTGGGACGCCAGTGCCAGGTTCTTCAGTATATTTGCACCGCTAAGCTTCGTTTCAAGCGACTCGCTGAGCCGCTCAAGGGTTTCCTTCTTGAAAAACCAGTAGATTGCATAAATAATTGCTGCTGCCGAAAGGAGTATCATGGCGATAAACACAAAATGACGGTATCTGCTATAGTACTCTGAAGCAAGGCTTATTATCCTGCGGCTGAGCCTGTTCTGCTCTTCAGTCAGCGCCACGGTTGCATTGTATTCAGTCTGGTTTTTCTGCACCTCAGTCATGCATATGCCCTGATAGCATATATTGATGCACTCTGCTGATATCCTACATGCAGAGTTGTCCCGCTTCTGAGGCAGCCATGTGCTGGTCTCACTGCAGTACATGGGAGAGCCATTTACAAACCTCTCAGTCAGCTCTGATGCGCATCCGCCCTCGTAGGCGCACCCCCCCTGATAAATATACTCACAATCGTAATCCTTTGTGCAGATGTCCTTTGTGCAGTAGTTTTTATCATTGCACTTGGGAACGCATTTATGGCCCTGGATCGTTTCACAGGACGTGCAGTAAAGGGACGCGCACAACAGGTTGTCCTGACAGAATTCATAGCTATAGCAGTCACTATCCTCAGTGCAGAATCGGTTTTGGCAGTCCGCCACTACATAGGTATAGTACTCTTCAGTCTTCCTGTCGCAATCGGGATGAGTAACAGCAATTTCCTTGATGTCCTCTTCAGTAGTCCAGCCCAGCAGGTATCGGTTGGGGCCCAGCTGAGCAATGCTTACCTTCTTAAAGGCGCTGTCTTTAACAAAAGGCCCATATCTCAAGAACTTGCCATCTACGGTAACAGCCTCAAACGCCAGTGCCCGGTAATCCACCTCAGACGCGGAAAATTCGAGATAAAGCTCTCCGCCCTCCCTCTTATAGCATTTTCCTGCACCAAGCTGCATGCTGCGGCAGCTGAACCTGAATCCCGGGCAAGCCACGGTCATAAGGGAATACCCGCCGTCTGGTGAGACAACCTTAATGTTATATGGTTCAGAAGAATTCAGCGACAGGTCATCAGACTTGTAGTTTTTATCAGTCCACGTTCCCGAGACAGGAAAATAGTATCCTGCCTCGGTCTTTGCATAGACATCGCCAGGGGGATAATCCAGTATGCGAAGGGCTCCGGCAGTATCACAGCGGGCAAGATACCCTATAGCAGAGGGACAGAGGATAATGACGACTAGTGCAATTTCTAATGCAGATACCCCTTTTTCCATTACATTAGTTTTATTTCCGGATTATAAATAATTTATGATTTAGAGAAAGAGAAAAAAAAAAAGAAAAAAATTATGTTGTTCAACCACCAGTTGCGCCTCCTGCGTCAGCTGCGGGTGCTGCAGGTACTACAGGTGCTGCAGGTGCTGCAGGTGTTGGGGTTCCAACGCTGATGTCAGTCAGGCTTGTACCTGTGACCTCAACCTCTTCACCGACCAACTCATCTGTGTAGCTGGCAAAGTTTGCAACAACAGTTGTTGCTCTCCTAGTGTCAAGGGCACTGTATCCGGCAACAAGCATACCAACCTTTCCAGCATTGCTGAAAAGCTTGATCTTTGCCTTGCCTTCCTCGAATCCCTCAACGCAGTTTGCTGGGTTGCCCATCAAGACTGCCGTTGCTGTGTTTGCACAAGGTCCGCCGACAACAATCGCATTCTGTGCGGTTATGTCTGTGACCTCACGGTCCAACTTGCTTGCAGTGGTTGGGATTGGCACAACCTCGGTCGTGGTAACACCGGCTGCTGCTGACTGGGTTATGGCTGCACCGATAACACTAACATATACCTGTGCATGTGCCTCAGCTCCTGGGTATATAAGTTCTGCCCAGTCCTCGTCGCCGCCCTTGTGGTGTATAATCTCTGTACCAAAGGTGGTGTACGCAGCAAAGTTCTCGGAATCTGCAACGTCTTCCCATGCACTGGTTCGGCCGTTCTCTGAGGCAATTCTCAGGGCAGCTGCACCAATGATGTCTTTGACTGTTGCCTTGGAATCACTGGTAAAGGTTATGTTAAAGGTAACCGCATTACCAGCTCCAACGTTGCCGTTTGTGTCTTCCTCTGTCACTACAATCTCGGTCGCTGCATCGCTTGCGCCAGGGTCAACCAGGGCCACTTGGAGCCCCTCTTTGGTGTAGATATTAGCACCGACACCTGCTGTGATGTTCACAGTTCCTGCTGTAGCATCCGCATACAGTGTAACAGAGTTGTCCCCGATATTAATGGTGCATGTTGAACTTGTACCACAGGTTCCCTGGTACTTTACACCGTTCAGGTCCTTCATTGTTACCACGCCGTCAGATGCAATCTTGTCAATCTCAACAATGTGAGATTCCTCTTCAGAGGCGCTGGTCACAACAAGGTAGTTGCCCTCTGCAACGCTGTTTGTTGCTGCAATGATCAGCTTCTCTGATGCGCTAGCACCAAGACCGTTGTAGTTACCGTCACCGCCGGTATCAAACAGCACATCAAAGGTCTGCTCTCCTGTCTCAAGTGGTACAGTCAACTGAACCTTGTCGTTGCCATGAGGTTCAATGATAACCTGCTCCTCAGTTCCTCCGATCAATCCTGCAAAGGAAACTTCGTAGCTGCCAAGACCTGGCATGGTTATGCTCTGTTCCTCAGTGACAAAGATGTCATCATCTGGCTTCCAGGTAATGAGAATCTTCTGCAGTGTTGTCCTGCTGCCTGACGTTCCTGTGGTAATATCCACATATAGGTCATCCACATCATCACTGCCGATTTCAAGGTTGTCTGAAACACCGTCAACTGATGAGTTGGAGTCATACAGCTTCACCTTGTTGGCACCAAGATAGAACTGGACCAAATCCTTGCCAGCTTCAGACTCGCCTGCCTCATTGGCAAGGACCTGCTTGACGCCAATCTCGATTCCTGCTACCATGTCCGTTCCGCCGACTCTCAACTCCTTTGTAGGATCTGCGTTGACAGACATAATGACCGATGGCCCGGTATCACTGATGATATCCACATGGACCTCATAGTCTACGCCGTCGATGGTATAGGTTGCAGTCTCGCCCTCGTAGAGGGTCTGCACTGTTGATCCGCCCATCAATTCCAGCGTAACTGCATCTGTAGACTTCTCTGCCTTTGTGATATCGTAGGTCATACCCAGAATCTCAATCTTGGTGTCCTCGAAATCGCACATCTCGGCAGTGTCACCACAATCATTGGAGTTGGAGTCGACATCAGTCTCAGGGTCCTTTGTAAAATCCAGCTCATAGGTCATAAAGGTCCCCTTCTTTGGTCCGAAGACAGCAACAATTGGGCTGTTTGGACTCAAATCATAGTCCCGATCCTCAAGGAAGAGGACTGTTGCGTTGCCGCCAAACTTCAACTTCTGCGTATATTGATGGGATGTACTTGCGTCATCTCCATCATTAACATATACGCCGTCTGCGAGAAGTGTTGGCAAATCGCCGTCATCAAGGCTGGTCTTTACAGCGTTGAGCTTCTCACCCATAGTGAGTTCGTTGCTGTCGGTCTCAATCTTGACACCCTCTCCAGAAAGAGTTGTGGTCGTTGCAGAACTTGTGCTCACAGTCACAGTCCTGGTTGCTACTGCCTGCAAGTTTGCCAGGATATTACTGGCTCCAATCACGTCTTCTGCTGCCGCAGCGGCACCCATAACGACAATCCCATTGAATGTGCCGTCATCCCCAATAAACATGGGTTTTGGGTAATCGGCCAAGTCTGCAGCCATGGCTCCCAGCATGGTAGCGCCCATCATAGAAGCACCCACACCAAGTGCCACAATTTTCTTAATCGCCTTCCTAACTTCCATTATCTAACACCTCCGTGTTTTGAAAAAGGCTAACATATTTTGTTGATATATACTGACTTTATTAAGCCTCTTTTTTGTTACTTTCATTGCCCCGTCACCCATCATCCCTGCTTCAGATATATGGGGCTATTATATCCAACTTCCACGTCTTATAGTTAGTTCTGTATCTGGTTCTGTATGATATAACTTATTTATAAAGTTTTCGCAACAATAGCCCACAAAATTTCACCGGACTCCTTTTCTCGGGCTGAAACCCTGCAATTATGCAATTTAAGACAGTCATCACTCCCGGATAAACACAACCCCGCTTTATAAGCTAGGGGTAAGAAAATGCGGGGGACGCGATTTGAACGCGCGCAGGCACTAAGCCAACAGGTCTCCTCTGCAAAAGCAGCCTAAGCTTGGACAGGCAGATGCCTTCTGTCCCGTTTGGCCACTCCGGCACCCCCGCAGATTCAGGTATACTATGAGATTGCTGCATCCTTTAAATACTTTGCTGAATACGGCAGATAAAACACCAAAGACAGGGTAAGGCCATATTGTCAGGGCCAAGCACAACTGCAAGTCCAATAACAGTCCAATAACAATATTAAATAGTAGCAAAGAATGCAGCTCCAGCATATTACAGTCCAGTATATTTATAATAGTCAAAATAGTCATATAGTAATTATCCGATTATTGTAACATTTGGGAGTAATATGCCATATCCAAAAAAACTGCACCGGCAAAATAGAGGTGCCCAATCCAGGGCGTTCTTACAGGAACTGCCCCCCAGGATACCGGCCATATGCAAAAGATATTTATATTCTTTAAAAACCTCGTATTAATGGGTACCAAAATGAACAACATAAAAATAAAGGCAGGAAACTCGGTTAAATCTTTCAAAGCCGGGACCAGTTTACTGGAGTTAGCAAAGGAACTTGACGCCAAGGGTGCGTTAGCAGCAAAAGTCAACAGCAGGCTAGTGGATCTATCGGCCGGGGTTACCTCGGATTCAGAGATTGAGTTCATCACTTTTGAATCAAAAGAGGGCAAGGAAGTATTCTGGCATTCGGCATCGCATATACTGGCTCAGGCCGTCACTGAACTGTTTCCCGAGACCACGCCAACAATTGGCCCTGCAATAGAAAACGGATTCTACTATGACTTTGACAGGAAGGACCCATTCCGCCCCGATGACCTAAAGCAGATCCATGAAAAGATGAGGGAGATTGTAAAGAGAAACCTGCTAATTGAAAGAGCAGACATACCTAAGGACCAGGCCCTGGCAAAATTCGGCGGCAATCCATACAAGTTCGAGCTTATTGGCGCACTGGAGGGCCCGGTAGTCAGCTATTACAAACAGGGTGATTTCGTGGACCTGTGCAGGGGACCCCATGTGCCGAGCACCGGCTACATAAAGGCCTTTAAGCTGGTGAAGATAGCGGGGGCTTACTGGAAGGGAGACTCAAAAAACAGGCAACTCCAGCGCATATACGGCATAGCATTTCCCGACAAGCAGATGCTCAAGGATCACCTCACGCTGATTGAGGAAGCCAAAAAGCGCGACCACAGGAAGCTTGGCCAGGAGCTTGACCTTTACTCATTCCATGATGAGGGTGCAGGATTCCCGTTCTTCCACCCTAAGGGCATGGCCCTTAAAAACGTCCTGCTTGAGTTCTGGCGGGAGCAGCATGCCAGGGCAGGATATGTTGAGATATCAACCCCTACAATCCTTACGAGAAACCTATGGGAACAAAGCGGGCACTGGGACCACTACCGGGAGAACATGTACTTCACAAAGATTGATGACATTGACTACGCAATAAAGCCCATGAACTGCCCGGGCGGCATACTGGTATACAAGACCAAGAAGCACAGCTACCGTGAGCTGCCCCTAAAGGTAGGGGAGATTGGGCTGGTTCACAGGCACGAGCTCAGCGGCGTACTTGCAGGCCTTTTCCGGGTAAGGGCCTTTACCCAGGATGATGCGCACATCTTCATGCTTCCCGGACAGATAAAGGCCGAGATAATCAATGTCATAAACCTGACTGACAGCTTCTACAGGACATTCGGATTTGAATACCACGTAGAGCTCAGCACCATGCCCCCGGGGGCAACAGATGACAAGAAGCTGATGGCGGATGCTGAGGAAGCGCTCAAGGATGCCCTCAAAGAAAAGAATCTCAAGTTTACCATTAATGAAGGTGAAGGAGCATTCTATGGCCCGAAGATCGACTTCCACCTGAAAGACTGTCTGGGCAGGACCTGGCAGTGCGGAACGATCCAGCTGGACTTCCTGATGCCGGAACGCTTTGACCTGACCTATATGGGAGAAGACGGGACAGAAAACCACCGGCCCGTCATGCTCCACAGGGTAATCTACGGCAGCCTGGAAAGATTCATCGGAATCCTCGTCGAGCACTATGCAGGCAAATTCCCTCTCTGGCTAAGCCCTGAGCAGGTAAGGATAATCTCAGTTGCTGACAGGTTCAGCAGCTACGCCAATCTGGTCAGAGACGAGCTTGCCGCCAAGGGGCTCAGAGCCACAAGCGATGTAAGAAGCGAATCGGTCTCAAGAAAAGTGCGGGAGGCACAGCTGCAGAAAATCAACTATATCCTGGTTGTCGGCGAGCGTGAAGAAAAAGACAAGACAGTAGCTATAAGGACGCGCAAAAACGAGATCCTTGGGGATAAGAGCGTGGCTGATTTCGTCAAAGACGCAATGAAGGAAATCAGGGAAAAGGTCAGTTAGAATGGTTCTGGACAATCTGGGCGATTCACTCAAGAAAACCCTGCAAAAGATTGCAAAGTCCATATTTGTTGACGAAAAGCTCCTCAACGAACTGGTGAAGGATATCCAGCGTGCACTGCTCCAGGCAGATGTGAACGTAAAACTGGTGTTTGAGCTTACCAATTCAATCAAGGAGGAGGCTGCTAGGAAAGAGACCCCCGCAGCCCTCACCCAAAAGGAGCACCTCATCAACATTGTCTACCAGCACCTTGTTAGGTTTCTGGGCGGCACCGGACATAAGATTGTAATAAAGGAGAAACCCTTCAAAATAATGCTTGTCGGCCTGTTTGGCTCAGGAAAAACAACCACTGCCGGGAAGCTTGCAAAATTTTTCCTGAAGCGTGGGCACAAGACGGTCCTTGTCGGACTGGACATCCACCGTCCTGCAGCAATGGAGCAGATTGAACAGGTTGGCAGGAACGCCAAAGTGCCGGTCATAATGGGCAAGGGTTCAAAGGATCCGGAAAAAATCTGGAAAGACAACGACATCTCAGAATATGACGTAGTGATAATCGATACTGCAGGCAGGGACGCACTCTCAACTGACCTGATCAGGGAGATAGAGAGCCTGAACAGGCTGATAAACCCCCAGGAAAGGCTTCTTGTTATCAGTGCTGATATAGGGCAGGCAGCCCAGAAGCAGGCTGAACAGTTTCACCAAAGCTGCAGCATTACCGGGGTCGTCGCAACAAAAATGGACGGCACAGCCAGGGCCGGCGGCGCGCTGAGCGCATGCGCAGCAACAAAGGCGCCCATAAAGCTGATAGGTGTGGGTGAAAAGATTGATGACCTCGAAGAATTCAATCCCCAGGGCTTTGTTTCCCGGCTCCTTGGAATGGGTGACCTTGAAGCTCTCCTCGAGAAGGCCAGGGAATCAATAAGCGAGGAAGAGGCAGAGGATCTTGGAAAGAGGTTCCTTAAAGGAGACTACAACCTCATAGACCTGTATGACCAGATGATTGCCATGAAAAAGATGGGCCCCCTGAGCAAGATTGCGGAGATGATACCGGGATTCGGTTCACTCAAGCTCCCAAAGGATATGCTTCAGGTCCAGGACCAGAAACTGGAAACCTGGAAGTACATCATGAACAGCATGTCAAAAGAGGAACTCGAAAACCCGGATATTATCAACAACATACGCTCCACCAGGATTGCGCGGGGATCCGGCACAAAGTCCGGTGAAGTCCGGGAGCTTGTCAAGCAATACAGGCAGAGCAAAAAGCTAATCAAGATGATGAAGCCCGGCAAAATGAAGAACATGAACCAGATGATGAAGCGCTTCGGGATGAAAGGATTCCCTGGCGCCTAGAGCACGCCCTTCAGGGCTGCTATCGCAACCTCTATCTGTTTTCTGTCCGGCTCTTTTGTAGTGAGCTTCTGCGTCAGCATTCCTGGCACAATCAGGAGCCGCGTGATTAGGTTCCTGCGATATCTTGCACTGATCTTCAGTATCTCATATGACACCCCCGCGATGAGGGGCAAAAGCAGTATTCTGTAGAGCAGCTTTTCATAAAATGCGAGTCCCTGAGGTATGAAGGCGTAGAACACTATGCTGATCAGGATCACAATCAGGAGGAAGCTTGTGCCGCACCGGGGGTGCTCCTTGGGAAAACGCGCAGCATTCTCAGGCGTCAGCTCCTGAGAGGACTCATAGCAGCCGACTGTTTTGTGCTCGGCCCCATGGTACATAAAGATTCGGTGCACATCCTTTATCCGGGAAATGGCAAGAAGATACAGGACAAAAACCCCAATCTTCAGCACACCTTCGAGGATATAGAAGAGTATGCTCCCCTGGATGTAGTCAACCCTGCGTGAAAGCATCTGCACAGCAAACAGCGGTATGAACTTGAAAATCCCGATGGCAAGCACAACTGAAAGGACTAGGATTCCCGCAGTTGCCAAAAACCCCAGGCCATCCCCCTCCTCTTCTTCAGATGCCTCATTCGCCGAGAAGGACAGTGCCCTGTAACCGAGCGAGAGAATCTCAAACATGGAGATGATCCCCCTCACAAACGGCAGGCCGAGAATCCTATACTTCTTTGTGAGGCTGCTTACCTTTTCCTTTTTCACAGCTATCTTTCCGTCCGGTTTTCTGATAGCTAAGGCCAGCCTTACCGGTGACTTCATCATCACGCCCTCTATAATGGCCTGGCCTCCGATCTCCTGCTTGTGTCCTGGCTTCAATCTCTATTCCTCAACAATATTAACCCTGTCCGGGGGACATCCCAAAAGCCTTCCTCTCACTACATTTTCTGTCTGCTCAAGAATTTCGATGACTGCCCCCCCTTCATCTTCAAGATATATGCAGACATCGCTTGTTATTCCCAGTTCCTTCTTTAGTTCGGGATAAGGCAGATTCATCAGGTGTCCCAGCAGGGTTTCATTGATCCTGTTCGTCTGCACCATGGCCGCTTTGCCTGAAAACCCGGCTGACCCGGCCGAGGTCTTGATAAGAGCGCTCACAATCCTTAGCCGGTCATCTTCCAGCTGGGCGGTATTTCTCCGGTCCGACGTCAGCACAAAAAAAAGCACGATCGCAAGAACCACTACCAAGACCAACCTGCCCAGGTCAAGTTCCTCTTTTTTGCGGTGCCTTTTAGCCGGCATTATCCAAAAACCAGTTGCGTTAGTATTTATATCTTTCTAGATGAGCGGGAAATCAGCATTGTAACCTCATAGAGCAAAATTAGCGGGATGGCGAGCGCTATCTGCGAGATTGGATCCGGTGGCGTGAGGACCGCAGCAACTGCAAATGACACAACGTATGCAACCCGCCGGTATGCTCCAAGCGTGCCGGCATCCACTATCCCGAACCTCTTGAGCAACAACACAACAAGCGGCAGCTGAAATACCAAGCCCGAAACGATGCAGGCATTGGTCAGGAACGAAATAACCGCCCTTCCGCTCCAGAGGTTGATCAGCCCAATCTCCCTGGAGTAAAGGGAAAGATAACCCAGGCCAAGCCTTGCAACAAGAAGGTATCCCGCTGCAGACCCTAATGAAAACAGGAAGACGAATCCGGCTGCACTCCACCTCAGCAAAGACACCTCCCGGGGCGAGAGGGCAGGAACCACAAACCTTATGGTGTTATAGGTGAACACCGGAAAAGCGGCCAAAAGTGCCAGGGCGTTGGCAACCCTTACCCTGATAAAAAATGCATCCAGGGGGTGCAGTGCAACCAGTGCATATTCCACCCCCCATCCGGGAAGGGCAACATGCATCAGCCAATCGGTGATCCCCGCACTGAAACAGAAAGATACTAAAAATGAAAAAACATAGACTGCAGCAACTGCTATTGCCCGTTTTCTCAGTTCACCCAGGTGGTCTCCCCAGCCCTGTTCCACTAATAACCGCACCTCAGTCCGCTGATAGTCGCGTTGGGGCTGCCAATACCCGCCGCATCCTTCCCTGTTATCTCCGAGATATTTACCAGGTTGCCATCCTCATCCTCAAAATAGATGCAGAAATCGCCCTTGATTCCAAGCTCCCGTTTCAGGCTATCATATGACTTGTTTGCGATTTCACTCAGCCTCCTGGTGTCCACCTTGCTGTCAACAACTATGGCTAGAGTCTGGTTGCCTTGCGGCCCCTGTGTGATCAGCCTTGAGGGCACAATTTCCCCCTCGTCCTTCAGGTCAGCAAAGCCATCTGTTTCTGCCTCCAGCGATATCACATAGAAGAAGAGTATGAAAGCCAGTACGAATACTCCGGCTGCAACCAGTATATCAAGCGACCAGGTTTGCCCTGTTCTGTTCAAGAATATCCTCATCAATCTCACCTGCAATGCCCTGCCACCTTATCCTCGGGACAACCCAGGCAGGAAATGTAATTGAACTCCTCACCAAGGTCAATGAGGTTGCCCTCCGCATCCTCAAAATAAACACAGAAATCATGGTCTATGCCCATCTCTCTTTTCAACTCCTCGTATTCATGGCCAATCACTTTCCTCAGGCGGTCATCATCTATGTTTCCATCAACCACAAATCCTATGTTGGAAGCGGACCCGTTTTCGAGGGTTCTCATGATAACCTCTCTTTCCTCCTGAAGGGCGCTTGTTCTTCTCAGTTCGCCTGTAAGTGTAATGAATAATGCCACAGCCATCAGTATAACCAGCGCAGTGAAGCCAACTGCTGGGCGAACCTCCCGCCGGGCATTCTGTTTCCGGGTCTTCCTCTTTTTTGTCAGCATACCAGTTGGTTTACGCATACACGGCCCCCGGTCTTGGTGATATTGTTGCCCCCCGTATTAAGCTGTCCGAAAACATTGTTGGGCAGCTTATAATGAAACGAGCTGTTCATGCTGAAGTTGACATATTTTACAAGCATGGTCGTCTGATTCACGACCATCCCGTCATATTCAATAATCTGCACAGCATAGGCCTTGCCACCAAGTCTTGCTGGCATGAAAAATTCCCGGCTGTATCCGTTCTCAACATATGAGGCAATCTCCAGTTCACTTGAGATGACCTCGGCCAGGTCATTGATATTCCGGATATTCTTTTCATCCTCCAGCTCACCCATTCTTACGGCGGCAACTGCGGTGAAGATAACAAACACGATAAACATAATGGTGGTGATACCCATAAACTCCATTGATACCTGAGAAGACTTTCTGGCGAGCATCAGCATTTTATTTGTGCATGTTATCTGGTCATATTTATGAAAACCTGATTTGAACGGGCCTGGACGACGAAATTCTTAATGCCCTGGGAATAGGTTCGTTTGGTGAAGGTGGCATTCAGCATAACATTGGTTGAGCATATAATCTCAACCTGGTGTCCCTCGCTTACAGTATGGAATACCAGTTCATAGCATTTGGTGCAGGACGGATCGGTACTTGCCACAAGAGTCAGATTCCTGACATCGGCCGGCATCGTGATCTCAAGCGTTTGCTTAGATGGGGTGCCCATGTAGTACATGGATTCTGCGGAGTTTACTATCTGCCAGCATATGTTGTTGAGTTGGGACTGAGCCATCTGGTCAAAAGATGAACTGGCATAGGATTGCAGAAGGGTCACAGCGACAATCATAGCAAAAAAAACAAAACCGCCGAGCACAATGTACTCCATGCCTACCTGTGACCTCTTTTTCATTCTGGTATACTGTAATCCAAGTCATATTTAAATATTTGCGCTATTCAAGGTTGGTGAAGAGTGTTCCACTTATCATGTGGTTCAGGCCAAACTGCAGATCAGTATAGTTTAGTAGCAGGTTGCCCTTTATGCGCGTTGCCGGTGCGGCATTTACAGTGCAGCCCACCAGCAGATACAGGTTTCCTCCCGCCTGGAGTACCTCATCCAGCGTATTATTGATACAGGCAACAAGACCATTATCTGAAGAGAAATCCAGCCCTTCCACCCTGAGGTCCCTTCCAATGCCATTGTTCAGGATCAGAATGAGATTCCTCTCATAGGACGAGAGCCTGTGATCCATGCAGACCAATCCCTGGCCAAACTGGCATTTTCTGGGGAGAAACTGCTGCGGGTTCAGTACACCGAAATATGCCAGGGCGCTTATTACAACCAGGACAATAAGAATCGCCCAGCCATAGGTCATCAGAAATTCCATGGCAACCTGGGCTCTTCGGTTTCTCATGTTATACCCATTACATCCGATAACCTGTAGATATCAATACAATGTAAAAAATTGTAAAATAAAAAATTGTAAAAAAAATCTAAAGAAAAAATCACTCGATGTCTGACAGCATTGTTCCTCTCACAGTATGGGTGATTCCAGACTGGAGGTCTTTATATGCCAGCACCATTACTCCCTTTACACGCGTGCCCGTGGTTGCGCCGCCTGTGCAGCCACCTGGAGCACCCATGCTCAAGGAGGCATCCTGGCCGGCAATCATGACCTCAGAGTATGTCTGATTCCCGCATAGGAAAAGCCCGTTATCTGCCGTAAAGTTGAAGAATGTCACCATGATATCACTGCCCAGGCCGTTGTTTAGTATCACCTGGCTCTGCCCTCCGGATTTCAACTGGTGATCCATGCACACCAGCCCCTGGGCAAACTGGCATTTTCTGGGGAGGAACTGCTGTGGGTTCAGCACCCCGAAATAAGCAAGTGCACCGATTACAACAAGGACAACAAGAATAGCCCACCCATAGGTCATCAAAAACTCCATTGCAGCCTGTGATCTTTTAGAAATCATTCTGTACCTCCCTCCTTTTTCGTGAATATTCCAATTTCATAATTTAACATCAGGATAAGTATTTAAAAGTTTCGTTTATTCAAATCATAAGATTCCATCTATTTTGCGCTCGGTAACAAAGAAAACTTTATAAATTCCGGGCAGGCTTATTGCACTATGCCAAAAAAGAGCCTCATTCTGATAATGCCCTTTTTCCTCCTTGTATTGCTTGATTCAGCCTGCGCAGCGCAGCTGTATTCCAACTGGACCAACTCGGGGAAGGCAATAAACCTTGGTGGAGATGATTATACAATCACCATAATTAGCGGCGCCCGAGAGATCTCAGTTGAAGGCCCATCTGAAACCATGGCCGTGCCCCACTCGGATTGCGGAAGGCTCGATGACTACCGTTTCTGCTACAGCACCAACAAAACAACCTACAGCTATGCTGAAAAAAGGGATATTCCGCAGGTTTTTGTGGAGGTTGCATACGCAAAGGCCGCGGTATCTTTTGGAACCCGCCTGGACACCAATAATCCCCTCATTTATGAGGAACCAACAGTTATTGTCACAATCTCAAACCAGGGGGACATCGCAGCAGAAAACTTCCACTACTTCGCGGACCTGCCCTTTGGCGTAGTATACCGCGGAGGCAGCTCCCCACACCTTGCACTCCAGAATAACCGGGTTTCCTGGCGGGGCCCGGTGCCCGCGAAATCCGGGATTCAGTTTTCATACCAGTTAGGGCTCGCAAACCCAGATAACGTGAATCTCACAAGCAGAATTGAACACGGAACTGACGGGGTCACCACCAGTGATTCAGATACCCTCCTTATTAAGATGGCCACGCCGCTCTCAATAGTGCTGTCCTCTGCTGCCGCCTCATACGGTGTCGGTGAAACCATTATTCTCGCACTTGACGTAACCAATAACTATGAGGATAAGATAATCCAGGCAGATGAACTGAGATTATCAATCCCTAACGAGTTGGAGTACGTGTCATCAACCCCGGAACTTTTGCACGATGACAACGGATATTATGTGCAGGGGAACATAGGCCCCGGGGAAACCAAGAAATACAGCATTACAGCCCTTGCAAGGCGGCGCGGAGATATTACCTTAATGGCCCACATTTCAAAATTGCGCATTTCCGGTATCGAACTTGATTACATGATTGGGTCCAACCTGAGCCTCCTTGTAAAGACAACTGCCCTCATACCCACCCTGCAGCTTTCCGGAAGCAAATATTACTCAGGAGACACCGGAAACATCATGGCTTACCTGAAAAATGCTGATGAATTTGCAGAATTTACCGGCATAGCGGGCACAATCAAAAGCACCCACCTTGTGAACAAGAAATTCACCGTCCCGGAAATTGCCCCAGACTCGAAAATACTGGTTATGAAACTGCAATTCCAGGTACCGATGCTTACTGAGACCCTCATGGACAATGTGTCGATGACCGGCACGTACAGAACAGCGTATGGTGAAGCCCTGAATTTTTCTGTTTCAGAGAAGGTTGAATTGGTGCCACAAAACAGCCCGGTTAAGATAACCAAGACCATAGTGCCGGCCAGAATCGGCGGTTCTGAAAACACAACCATAAAAGTATGGGTCGAAAATCTGGGCAGCTCCGCGCTTAAGAATGTTGAGGTAACAGACGAATACCCACCCCACCTCAGGAAACTGTTCGGAAAAACCAGTGCAGTCATAAGCCTCGGGCCCCATGAAAAAACAGCGGTATACCAGTATTACCTCGAAGCGCCGATGCGCATAGAAAGGAACAACAACTCAATCATAACAACAGCTAAACTGGATATCCATGGATATCCTGCCACAGTGTATGCAACAGAGAGTCTGTGGCTGAATGGACCCCTGCGACCGGCATTGGATTTTACTGCAGCAGTCCCGTCCGGACTGGAAACAGGCATCGCCGGCAAGATCTCTTTCGCAGTTGAGAACCTGCACACAGAAAGCATCAGTGATGTAAACGTGCAGATTCCGTACAGCAGGGGCATTGAATACATTGACCGCCCCTCAGTCAGGTACAGTGAGATACCTGCAGGCGAGAAGCGAACCTTCAGCCTGTCCGTGCGAGTGAACCAGCCAGGCAACCTTGTAGCCAGCCAGGCCTCTGTTTATTATCGTGACATCTACGGCAACCCATTCAACCAATCCCTCACTATCCCCGGCATGACTGCCGTTCAGGCCATTTCAAACATGTCTGGCGGGCCGCTGATCATTGTTGACCGGCGGGCAGAGCACGAGGAGGTCCCGGCAGATAATGAGGTAAACATCTTGATAGGCATTCAAAACATCGGTGATGCCGCAACAGACGTAAAAATAGACGACCAGGGCCACTTCTTTACCGTTCTGGCAAAACCAGGCGAACAGAGGCAGATCAAGCATTCGGTATCATTTGCATCCCCTGGTGAGTACATACTGGATCCCGCGCTGATCAGCTACAGCAGCGAAGGCAAAGAATATGTCACAATCACGGATGAACTCAGAATAACTGTAACTGCAGCCGAGCAATCCCCTGAAAAGGTTCAAGCAAAGGCCCCTGCACAATCCAGCGCACCTGATACAACGCAACCGGCACAATCTGCCCAGCAACAGAACCCCCGTAACCTGCCGGATGCGACAACAGCAGAAGACGGCTTTTTTTCATCACTTCTCAGCGGGATAATGGGCTTCTTTGAATCGATTTTCTAATTCCTGGCACCGCACGCCGCCGCGCCTATGTTACACCTAAGTTATCATGCCGCCAAAAACCAACGAAGTAACCGCCCGGAAGACGGTATACATTATCAGTGCAATGATAACATACGGCGGTATGTATTTAAGTCCCTGCTTTATGTTCCCATAGCGTATTACCGAAAGGATCATTGCCCCAAACCCTGCAGTCACACCCAGCGCCCACATGGAAAACCTGACAAAATCAGCAGGATCAATGGTTATCTCAGATATCTGGATGGGCGAGTTTGGATTTGCTACCCCGCTACCCAGTTTTGCGGATATATCCTTCAAGATGATCAGCAGATTGTATGACAGGCCATATAAGGCGGGAGCAACAACCAGCGAAATTGCCGTAAGAAAGATTACGTGGCTCAGGTTTGCCGCATTGATCTCGTCCTTTAGCTCTTTGGTCTCCCGGAGATTGGCCTCAATCTTATCTATCAGGTCAGCGATTCTGCTCCCGCCCTTAACCCCTTCAATTATCAGGTTAAACGACCGCCTGAGCATCGGTGAGTCATATTTATCGGTAAACTCGCCCAGCGCCTGCTCAACATCCTGGCCCGTCATAACCCGCTTTGCCACGAGCCTGATCTCAGTGGCAAGGACACCGAATTTTGGCCTAATCGCATCCCATAGCGCCCGGTCAAGTGACATGCCGCCCTTCAGGTTCTCTGAAACATACCTCAGAAAATCAATAAGCACAAGTTCCATCTGCTTGGTTCTCTGGAGAATCTTCATATCAAGGTAAACATGGATTGAGACCATAAAGATCGCAAGAATTGCCAGCTGGATCCCAACCCATACCGCAAAAGTGGTTGCCAGAAAAACTAATGAACCCGCCTCCTTTTCAGAGAGGGCAGGGAAAATTTTTTTCAGATAGACTATGCCCGTGAGAAGCACGCTGATGTAGAAGAGAACACCGAAGAACTTAAACGGCACTTCCGTGATGCCGGCTTTCATCATGTACTTTCTGAGGCCGGGCCTTATTCTCTTGGGAATGAAAGCCTTTCCGAACTCCTCGAGATAGATAAACTTCATAGATTAACCGCCGGCCTTATGCTCTTGAAAAGGCTCAGAAACATGTACTGCACAACTGCGATTGCGGCAACTGCAAGAATAATGAACACCGGCGTTATGTTGAAACCGATGAATCCGGCCACCAGGATAAAGAATGTTGTCCCAAGCGACGGCACAACAGCCGCAATTATGATATACATCATCATGAAGGAATTCAGCTTTTTTGCATATTCCTTGATCTCAATGACCTGCTCCTGGGTAATCTGATGGAGAACATTCTGGAGCGACGGAGCAATATCTGCACCGGTCTTTAGGGTTGTAACAAGTTCAGTGAGTATCAGCTTGAACTTCTCAGATGCGTTGTATTCCCTGGCAGCTGTCAGCGCCTCCTCAATCGGTGTGCCCATGGTAATATCATCCACAATCTCACGGAAGTATTTCGCGCAGATGCCATACCCCTTTGAGGCATCAATAAGCGTGTTGAAAAGCGGCGTGCCGGACTGCAGCTTCACCAAAATATACCTGCCGGCAAACAGAACCTCCTTATTGATCTCGCGTTCCCTCTTGCGGATTGTAACTGTGGGTGCCTGAAGAAAGAACATGAACATGAGCACAATGGACCCGGCAAAAACGGGGAGCAGTATTGCGAGGTTCACCCCGTATTTGTCAAACATGAAGAAGCATAGGATGGTTATTGCAACTGATGTGTAAATCGCGAGAACTATGCATTTCCTGACAAATTTTTGCGGAGTATCCTTTTGGTGGGCCATTGCCAGGTTTCTCTTAATATGTGGGTACCTCCTGACAATCCAGTACAGAATATTTACAATTCCAATCACCTAATGGCCGCTCTTTTTAATGGAATATTTTCTGAAGAATGAGCCAACCTCGTTGACATCGTTGACTTCATTATCAACCAGCCACTGCAGCAATGCAATCTTTTCCCTTATATCATTGTATACCAGGTCTTTGGTCATGCCGGTGTAGAGGTTTAATGTCCTCAGCAGTTCCTCAGCCTCAGCCACCTTTAGCAGCTTATCCTTCAAAACGTCATATTGCATGAAAACTTTTGCGTCGCCCTCGGGTGTTATTTCAGCTATCTGCAGGGTTCGTCGATGCCCGGAACGTCTGTTCCTGTTCTGGACAACGATCAGCGACAGGGCGGACATGACCATCTTCGGAATATCTATTGGCGGATTGGTAAGCCGGTCAATGGTTTCCTTTGCATTGTTTGCGTGTATGGTAGCATAAACGCTGTGCCCTGTATGCATGGCTTCAAACAGCACTTCGGCCTCAGCCTTGCGCCTTACCTCCCCCATGATGATCCGGTCAGGCCTCATCCTGAGTGAGTTCACCACAAGATCAAGCATGCTGATCTCCCCCTTGCCCTCCGGATTTGCCAGCCGCGTCTCCATAGGCACCCAATGAAGGTCATCAGGAAGCGTGATTTCCCTTGTGTCCTCTATCGAAATGATCCTCTGATTGATCGGGATAAAGCTTGTCACAACGTTCAGCATGGATGTTTTCCCCGAGCCAGTGCCTCCGGAGATAATGGCAGACATTTCATTTTCGACAGCAAGCCATATCCAGGCCGCGGCCTCATATGAAATCGTGCCCGCCTTCAGGAAATCCGTTATTGTCCATGGTTTTGCAGCGAACTTTCTGATAGTGATCGTGTTTCCCCTTGAAGATATCGGCGTAAGGGTTGCATTAACTCGATCCCCCGTCATCAAATGCGCATCCATGAGCGGCTTTAGGAGCGTGATCTCTTTTCCCACATCCCTTCCTATCATTGTTGCATAGTGCCGGGTCTTTGACTCATTGGTAAGGTAGATGTTAGTCTTAAGCCAGCCGTACTTCTTATGGTATATCCAGACAGATTCCTTTGCGCTGTTCACAACAATCTCTTCGAGATTGTCGTCCTTCAATAGCACCTCAATATCCCCCAATCCGATATTCTGGCGTATAAGTTCACTGACCAGCAGATCAGAGGTTCGCTTGTCAACCTTCGGGAAGTATTTCTTTATCAGCAGCAGAATCTCTTCCCTGAACCGCTCCTTGATAAGCTCTCCCTCG
Organism: archaeon; assembly: GCA_043823195.1. Lineage (GTDB taxonomy): Archaea > Nanobdellota > Nanobdellia > Woesearchaeales > JBDRAZ01 > JBDRAZ01. The sequence continues at coordinate 14,844 of JBDRAZ010000036.1, read as the reverse complement.
CCGCCCTCTGAAAGTTCGATCTCCCCGATATTTATTTTTGAGATAAACTCCTCCCTTATCTTTCTCAGGATGATATTTGTGTTGGGGCTGATGTTCTTGACCGAGATGGTATAATGTGAGAAACCCTCATGATCCCTGTAGATATCAATATCCACAATCTCATGTTCCATGTTTATCTTATAGGACTCAATAGGAATCCTGTCAACCGGATCATCAATCACATAATCACCCATTCAGATCATTGTCGGACCCTTCCTATGCTTAGCTTTCCCCTGCACCGGCACATTCGAGACATCGCCCTTTGGCAGTTCCATTGGCTTTCTGCCTTTGGAAACTGCCTCCAGGAGCGCCTTAGCAGCTGCATTGTTGGGATCCATATCTATGACCTTAGAAATATCATTCATTGCATCCTCAAATTTGCCATTCTCTGCCAGTTTCCCGGCCCGATCCAGCTTGGCCCTTATCAGCATGTTATCCGCTGTCTCCTTCTTGTGAGACGGCGCCCTCTGCATTTTAGTGATCGCTGCAGCGATCTCTACCCTGTATTTTGACGGATTGGCAGGCTTTTCCTCTGGTTTTTTTGTGTCCCCACTAATTTTGAGCTGCCTGAGCGTCTCAAGTAACTCCTTTGCCCTTTTGTTCGCACTATCGAGTTTCAGGGCACCGGCTATGTCGTGCTCAGCCTCCAGGTAGTCCTTCTTTGAAATCATCTGGCCGGCCCGGTCCAGCTTGACCTGTACAAGCATCTCGGTGGCGCTTTTGCCTGCCATTCCGGCACGAATGGAACCGTGGGTAGGAACCGACCCCTTTTTGCCTTTTGTTTCCTGACCCGTCGTTTTAAGCCTGACCTTCTCGCCCGCTATGGCCCGCTTAATCTCAACCAGCAGTTCCCTGGCTTCCTGATTCTTGTTGTCTTCCTGGACAACCGACTGAACAGCATCAATTGCACCGCTGTAATTTCCATCTTTAAGACTCCGCCTCGCCAGTGCGAGCCAGCCTCTGACCCTATGAGCCTTATGCCTGGTGTCCGCAGCTGCTGGAGCCGGTGCCTTCGTTTTTGTCGCCACATCTGAGGCAGAGACACCAGCGGGTTCTGTCTTAGGTTCAGCAAAAGGCAGACCAGGCAGTGCTTCAGGCTGCACTTCAGGCAGCGCTTCAGCCACTGCTTTCGGGCCTGCTGCAGAAGGAAACTCAAACCCGGCACTGCTTGGCTTTGGAGAATCATGAACCTCCAGTTTACTGGTCATTTTTTGTATAAATGAAAAGAATTTCCTGTCTTCTGGAGCTGTTTTTGATATATCTTCATGCTTCTTTTTAAGTTCAGAAACGGCATTTGCCAACTCAGCTGTTTTGCCGGATCCCGCGAGGCTTTCAGCATGCTCAAGCATCTTGTAAAGCTCAATCTCATTCTTAAGCTTGACAATCTCGTGCCGCATCTTGATGTTTTTCATTACAAATCCCAGCGGTAGTTCCTGGTACAGCTGGCTGATATAGTGGAAATTGGTTTCCAGCAGACTAAACTCAGAGGCATCAATATGCTTGCGGAAGTTCACAAGCAGTTTAAGGAGATCCTGATACTTCTTCTTGGTTGAGTTATCAACATTATCCAGCGAGGATTCATCAATCCCCAGCATAACGTTCTTGTACAGATCCAGGATCCTGTTATGCAGGTTTGTCTTCAGCTCCAGAAAGCCTCCGGGAAGTGATCCATAAACCCTCATAGCTTCATGAAACAGCTCATTGGCCAGGTCAAACTGTTTCTTTTTGAGATATATCGCTGCCGTTGCCAGTATCTCTTCAAGCTTCCTGGATTTCTTCTCCATCTCTGCTGATGCCTGTTTCCTTCTCTTGGTTATAAGCTTCTCATACAGCTTAAGGATTGTGTCCTGCAGTCCGATCTTTTCAGACAGAAACCCTGACGGCAGCTTTTCATACACAGAACTGATCTCATCATAAACTTTGGCTGCCTCTTCCAGCCGCGTCTCATTAATATGCTTATCCATGGCATCTACCAGCTTTTTGATCTGGTTTCCCAGCTTCTCGATCGTATCAGAAGAGAGGTGTTCCTTGGTTTCCAGGATCTCACGATATGCCTGGAGGATTTTTGAGTGAAGCTCGACTTTATAATGGAAGAACCCATTTGGCAGAGTCTGGAATACGCCCTTGATTCGGTTATAAACCTGGACTGCCTCTTCCGTCTTGCCGCTCTTAAGAAGCGTCCTGATATCCGATATGAGAGAATCAACCCGGTCCCTGATTGCTGATACCTCCCTGGTATAGACATCCCTCTTCTTAAGTATTAGCTGGTCATGGAGCTGTACAATCCTATCCTGCAGCTCAATCTTCTCCTGAACAAAACCGGAGGGCAGCTCCTCAAGCAGCTTCCGGATCCGGCCATATAACCTGCTGGCCTTCTGAATGTCATCCTTCTCAAGCGCAGCTGCAGCTGCGGGCAGCAGGCTGTTAATATCCTTTGCCACCGAACGTATCCTTTTGGAATAAAAGACATCAATGTTAAGCGCCAGGTCCCTGTTTAGTTTCAGGAGATCCTTTTTCAGTTCGGTCTTCCGGGTCTGGTACTGTGCGGGGAGGCGGTTATAGTATTCCTCAATTTTTGCATATAGCTTTTTTGCCTCATCAACATCTCCCCTGCTCATAAGTTCATAAGCTGTCTTCAGCATGTCATCGAAATTATCGCCGCCGATTTGGCCGCCATATGATTTTGCATCCTTCGGGGCTTCTTTCTCGGCCGGCTTCCTGTCCGCAATATTCCTTACCTCATAGTATATCTCTTTAAGGCTCCCAAAGACCTCTTTTATCTGGGAATATATCTTAAGATATGTCTGCTTAGCCTTTTCAATTTCCCCATTTTCTGTATACCGTAACGCCTGCTCAAGCAGTGCAGGAATCTTGTCAAGCTCTGTTGAAACAACCTTATCCCCTGAAGGAGACTCCCCCTTGTAGAATGACCTGAGATAGGAATGCACATCCTTTACATCCTGAAACAGGTGGGGGTACGCCCGTTTCGCCATCTCAAATTCGCCCTTCTCTATATTGCGATGGGCCTCATCCATAAGCTGGTTCAGCCTGGCCAGTTTTGCCTCCATAGAGACTACCGGTATTTTTTCTTGAGGCTTTTTCTTTTGCTCAATGGTAACGAGGAATGGCGTTGTGAACTTGTAGTCGATGCCAATTACACCCTCTTCTTCCAGAAATGCCGCCCAGTCTTCAACAGCCGAAACCTCAAGCTTGAGTGTCTTGGCAACTTCATCAAAAGAAATCCGCTTGCGCTCCTTTACAAGGTCTACTAATGCATCTACATCTGTCTTAATAGTCACCTCTTTTTCATCTGCATCCTGCATTAGCTCCTCTATGATAACCGGTACTATTTAAAAGTTTTGAAATGACGGCGTCGCAGCAAGGCGGCAATCTTCCGGGTGTTTTTTCAGCAGGGCGTTGCCTCCCTGACATTGGTTGAATTGTATTTTTCCTCGTTTGTCTGATAGAAGTTGAGCATGAATTTGTAGCTGCTGTTTGTGATGATGGTTATGTTGTAGAGCATACCGTAATCCTCGCTGGGGCAGGCATCCCCGAAGAAGCAGTAGTCTGCATAACTTCTGCACCGTTCGCCGACAATTGCGGCAGTTGCTGGATCAACCACTGACTCAATCCCGCAGCATGTTGAATTGGTGATGTTGTTAACTATGCGCATGAGGTAGCTTGGTGCGAGCGGCTCATACCGGTAATCCCTCTCCGCTATGAACTGGGCAAGCCTTGTGCCGTTCCAGCCGGTAATATTTGTTGGATTGATTGTGTTGGCAGAGCTTCCGTTTGTGTATGCAAGGTACAGCGGATCCTTGAAGCTGACAAGGCTCAGGAGAACCGACGCGCCTGCTGATACGTTCCACATGGCAATGCCAGCCTCAACACTGAAATTCACGCTCATATTAACCCGCACATCCCAGGGCCCTGTGGCATTATCCTGATAAATCATGGTGTCATCAGGAATAAAGACGGTATCAAGGTGCAGGCTCCAGAATGCAGAATCATTTATACGCTCAAATTGGTCTGTCAGGGTATTTTCCCACATGATAGGCTCGTCTATTATGCAGTCAATGCTGAAACTGCTGCGGTTTATCAGCGTGCCATTTGGATACTGGTCCGGCGTAGTTGCCATGGTATACGTATTGGGATCAGAGCCGCAGGACTCCAGCACAACATAGTAATCCTGCCCTTCAAACAGATAGGGGGCATCTCCGAAAAAGGAGACATTCTTCCACTCGTATCCCGGTGCAGTGAATCCCGTAACCGTGCCGATGGCAATTTCAGTACCCCGCTTGCACTCAAAATCTTCATAGATATTTACAAGAATATCATCTGCGGTTCCACCATTATAGCCAAGAAGCAGCTTAACAAGACCGAGTTCTCCGGAGACATTTGGCGAGAATGTCTGTGCTGCCTGCTGCGTATCCCCAAAAAGCTTTGACTGTGAGACAACAGCCGGTTCAGGATTTTCTCCTACCTTCCTAAGCTCCCTTACGTAGGTCTCAAAATAGAGGTCCCCGTCAGTGCTGTACGTCCATGTATTGGCACCGTCCGTTGAATATGAAAGGTCTCCTGCATAGCCCGTATCACTCAGGTTCCAGATATATGCCTTGTCATCCGAAGTTGAATCAGTATACAGGACAAGATGGTATTTTGTGTTCCGGAAAACCAGGTAAGAGGCCGACATAGGTATATCTGTCCAGGTATAATCGCTGTACGTGATACCGGCTCTGCTGCCGTATGCCAGGACAGTATCTCCCGGACAGTCCTGTCCCATGGCGCATCCGGTTGACCCGTCATCAACACTATTGCGGATTTCAGCATTGATGGCCGGCACACCATCTGTTGAATTGAACATGATCTGAACCCTAACCCTGGAGAAGAATCCAGTCAGCCCTGCGGTAAAAGACTGTGAAACTGAGTAGTCATCGCTGAAGCCGTAGAAAGGTATGCAGCTCTTGCCGGAATAGAGGTCGCACCGCTCCATAGCCAGACAGTCTGAATCAGAACAGCATCCCTCAATCCCCCCCTTGCAGAACCCGTCTATGCAGCAGTCACCTGACAGGCAGAACGAATCATCTCCGCCCCCGCACCCATTAAATTCCGGATAGGCTACTATGTCAATGGGATCACACAGATCCCCGTCAGAAATCTTTGGGAAGCAGATAGCTGCATTGCTGCAGACGCCGCTGTTGCTGTCATCGCACTGCTCGGCCAATGGGCCGCCGGTATCCTCGCCGCAATTGATATCTTTGCACGATGCGGTGTCCCCGTCTTCATCACAGTAAAGGCACTGTCCGCATGTTTCTATCAGGTTGATTTTGCAGTCCTCAAACGCGTCGTTGTTCAGTTGGGTGTCTGAGCACTTGCCCAGGTAGCGGTCATCGCCCACGCAATAGCCGCAGTCTGAATTATTGGTTGAGCATATCCATGAGCTGTTGGCAAGGCATCTATGCGTTGCGGTATAGCAATCCCCGGAGGGCTGCTGGTCAATGCACTCCCAGGGTGCAGTTTCATACTCATCATAGAAGTTTCCGCTGTATATGCACTCCTTGCCAGCTGGAACACAGTAAAAGCCTGCCTGAGCAGGATCATAGAGGCAAACATTGCTGGAGCAGTCTGAATCTGATGTGCAGCTCTCCCCGCTGTCCACCCTGCACGATCCCGGGCCGCTTGTTCCGTCGCAGCTGCAGCTTGAGCCGGCACAACCGTCACCTGAGCTGGTGCATAGGTTGCTCAGTTCGGGATCATATGATCCCAGTGGCCTAACACTGCAGCTTACAGAGCTCCCGTCATCCGCGCACGCCTCGCACAGGGGGCATGCCAAAAGAAGCCCCCCCAGGCAATCGCCGTCACGGTTGCACGTTGAGGTATACCCGTCATCCAGGTTGGGCGTTGCGGCGCAATACGCACAGACAGATACCATCGAAGAGCATTTGTAGTTTGACCCGTCACAGATCCATGTACCGCTGCACTCAGACGATCCGCATGCTGCACCCGCAGCACCACCCGCAGTCACACAGCTTCCGGCGCAGCAATAATCATTGGCACCATTGCACAGGTTGCCTCCTGCCGCGTCCTGTGTTGTGTCGCCGTAATCAACCCCTGACGTAGTGGGTCCGTCGTCATTGCATGTTGTGCACTCTGCATATTCGCTGCCGCCGTCCGCGTCAGTGCAGCTCTCAACATCGTTGTCATTGGTTCCTGAATCATCACAGCTCCCCTGATATGAAAAGTCACCTGCACAATATGCACAGGGATCGCCATGTGACGAACACCGCCAGTCCCCGGCAGCAAGACAGATGTGCTGGCTTGAGAGGCAGTCGCCATTGCTTGCCGGGTCAGAGCTGCAGGCCCAGTTAACCAGGTTGCCCAAAGAATAGTATCCGCCTGAACCATCCAGATCATATACGCAGTCGCTTAAGGGTGTGATGCAGTAGTTCTGGGCATCATCCGGATCATACCTGCACCTCTGGCTTGCGCAGTCTGCATTTACAGCGCAGGGGTTTCCTTCCGAGAGGCCGCAATAGCCGTCTCCGCCGCAGGCATCCGGATCAGTGCAGCCGTGGTCAGGATCCTCGTTTCCGTATGTTATGTACTGGCATGTCCCGCTTGGAGGGCAGCTCTCGCAGAGATCACAGTCTGTGTTAACAACACAGGGAGCACCAACTATTGCTTCAGCCCCTGCGCCGAGGCAGACGGCCAATAGCAGCAGCAAAACCAGGCTCCTCATCCCCAGAACCCCTGGTCCATTGTCTCGGGCAAAAGATTGTGTGCTTCAAAAACCGAATCAGCTGGGCGCGGTTGCCAGTTGTCATCTATGCCCAGTGTTCCGCTCTGGTTTATCTCACCATAGAGCAGGACATTCCTGAATTCACCCTGCAGGTCATTGATGAAACTGCCTGTTGCGCCGGTGTACTGGGTCAATGCATAGATTGCCCTGTGGCTGGAGATCCGCAAGACACGCTCAATGTATGTGTCCCTCAGCACGATCACATAATCATTGGCGGAGTAAATCCGATCCTCTGTAACAGGTATCCTCAGGTTCTGCACAGACAGCTGCGTCGTCTCAAGAAACAGCACCATAACCACCACTACAAAGATTGCCATGACGCTGAAAAAAACGCCCTTCCTGCTTACTGCCATACTCTCAGATCCACCTCATAAGGTCCCCACAGCACAGTGGAATTCACCTCTCCGAAGACAAGTTTTTTTGACGCAATCAGAACACGGGCATCATCCTGCGATATTTTGGTATCGTTGAGGACCCTGAAGCCTTCAATGCCGATCTCATAGCTAAATACCTCAGAAACCCTCCTGTATGTGAGATTCCTAAGCAGCAATCCAGCAAGCTTCATGCACGAATCGCAGCTGCCCTGTGAATACCGGTAATAGTACTCGCCAACCTGTTCAAAAACGGTATGCCTGATATTGGTTATATTCCCATCTGCCCGCAGGATGTCAATATACTTGTTATTGATTTCATACAGTTGGGCTCCCGACAGAAAATTTGTAAGGTCTTTCGAGACAAATGCAGCTGGGGCCTCATAGCTTTCCTCAACATTGCTGGAATACATAAGTATGGCTCCTGCAATGATGATGCTTATGGCTACAAATGCATCTATTGTGTAGAAATACCCCGCTTTGTGCATGATCACGCCCCTTTTTTGTGTGCTCTACAACGATGTAACTATATAAAATTTTTGTTTCAAAAATAGACCCGGGTTCAATGCCTGAATGACCTTATTCCGGTGAATACCATCGCAATGCCATGCCTGTTGCAGGCATCGATGGAATCCTGGTCCCTCACTGACCCGCCCGGCTGTATTATTGCAGTAACACCCTGGCCGGCAGCAAACTCAACCACGTCGTTGAATGGAAAGAACGCATCAGATGAGAGCACGCTACCTTCTAGGCAGATGTTTTCCTTTTTAGCTTTGAGAACCGCAAGCTCTGCGGCATCAATCCTTGACATCTGCCCTGCCCCTATTGCCAGTGTTGAATGGTCATTAGTAAAGATGATGGCATTTGACTTCACATTCCTAACTACTTTCCATCCGAAAAGGAATGCCGACAGCTCTGCTTTTGATGGCTTTCTCTTTGTGACACACCTGAGGCCAGATTCTGTAAGCGTATAGGGCTCATTTGTCTGGACCAACGCGCCGCCATTAACCAGCCTTACATCCATGACGCTGCTGCTCATTTCCCCAAGCTTAAGCAGACGCATGTTCTTCTTTCCTGTTAGTACATCGAGTGCGGACACGGAAAAGGAAGGCGCAATCACAACCTCAACAAAGGTCTCTGCAATAAGCCCTGCAGTATCCGCGTCAACCTCCCTATTAAGCGCTATAACACTGCCAAAGGCTGAAACCGGGTCAGTTGCACGCGCACCGGCATATGCCGTAGCCAGATCATTGGCAGTGGCAACACCGCAGGGATTATTGTGTTTGATTATGGCCACAGCCGGCCCCCCAAACTCCTGAACCTGTGCAACAGCTGCATTTGCATCCAGTATGTTGTTGAATGACAGTTCCTTGCCATGAAGCTGCTGAAGACCCGCAATCCCTCTTCTTTCAGCACCCGCATCTGCATAAAAGGCAGCCCGCTGGTTAGGGTTCTCTCCATAGCGAAGCTGCTGAATCCTGTCAAAGGCAAGTGTTAGGCTATCCGGAAATGTGAGATTGGACCGTCCGCAAACGTAACGGGATATGATTGAATCATACCTGGCTGTATGGGAAAAGGCCTTGGCTGCCAGTTCCTGTCTTATCTTTGCCGATACCTTGCCGCATTTGAGTTCCTTAAGGATGCCATCATAATCACCTGGATCAACAACAATGCAAACGCTCTCATAGTTCTTTGCGGCGCTTCTGACCATGCTTGGCCCGCCGATGTCAATGTTTTCAATGATATCCTTGTGCTTCGCCCCTTTTGCAAGGACCTGTTCAAACGGGTAGAGATTCACGACAACGAGATCGATTTCCCTGATGCCCATGCCCTCAATCTGGTCAAGATGGTCTTTCTTGCCCCGCAGCGCAAGGATGCCGCCGTGCACCTTTGGGTGAAGGGTCTTCACCCTGCCATCAAGTATTTCAGGTGAGCCGGTGTAATCTGAGACAAGCGTGACCTTAACACCCTCTTTCTTCAATAATGATGCTGTCCCTCCGCTCGAAATGATCTCATAACCCATCTCTGCAATCTGCCTAGCAAAATCAACAATGCCTTCCTTGTTAGATACTGAAATCAGTGCTGTTTTCATTTTGACAGGAAACCTCCGAATTCGTGGAATGCCCTGGCCCGGTGGCTGATCCTGTTCTTGACACCGGCGCCAAGCTCCACTATTGTCTTATCATAACCCTCAGGGATAAAGATCCTTTCGTACGGCAGGACGTCTGCTTCCGGGTGCATAACCTTATCTGTAATGCTCCCCGCCATCCTTCCCGAAAAAAGACGCGCTTCCCCGCCGGGCATGCAGTAGCCGATTACCGAGAGAAAATAAGCTTTGCGTTCCTTTCCCGCCAACAGCCGAAACACCCCGTCATAGCCAATCTTGTGGATAACAAACTTGGAGTTCGGCCCCGGAAACCCGGGATAAGCAGAGAAAAATATTCCGGTGTCTTCAACAATAACCGGCTTTCCGTACTCCTCAGCCATCCTTTTGGCCGCAATCTTGGCTGTTTCTTCGACAGTATAATCGCTTGGCTCCTCATAACTCCGCTCAATGTGTTCTATATCAATCCCGTACTTTTTGAGCACAGCCCGGGCTTCAGAAACCTTATGCCCGTTACTTGTGACAAAGCCGATTATCATCCTATGCGCACTATCTTCCCTTCAACGATTAGCTTGTCCTCTATAAACCATTTTATGCCCTGGATCAGGAGTCTCTGCTCTTCTTTCTGCACCTTATCCTTGAGGCTGTCAATCGTCTCGTCCTCATCAATAGGGACCGCGGCCTGGGCAATTATGGGACCGGTATCTGCACCCTCGTCAACAAAATGCAATGTGCAGCCCGTCACCTTGCAGCCGTGATCAAGCACTTCCTGGTGCACATTCTTGTCCATGCCGCCTGCAAACGCAGGAAGGAGCGACGGGTGGATGTTCATAATCCGGTTTCGGTACTTGTCAACAAACCATTCGCTGACATAGCGCATATAGCCGATCAGGAGAATAAGCTCAACCTCTTCCTCATCAAGTTCTGCGGCAACCTCGGTATCGTATTCTTCCCTCTCCTTTCCCTTGGGGTCTATTATCAGTGTTTTAATTTTATGTTTTTTGGCTCTCTCAATGGCACCGCACTCCTTATTTGCAATTACTATAGCCAGGTCAGCATCCAGCTTGCCTGCCTCGGCCTCATCAATGATGGCCTGCATATCCGTACCATTTGTAGAAGCAAGAATAGCGATTTTTAGCACTTTGATCACCCAATTTCATGGTTTCGGAGTTAGTTTAAATAGTTTGTTGTTTGATTTTGTAGGCTGGTCTTTAGTGATTTGGATTCAGCCGGATTAGTTTATGCAGTTTCCTCTCAGAATCAATCCTTACCTGCTCATGCAGGCTGTTCCCATGCGCATCCATAGTCACAATTGCAGGGAAATCAGCTACTTCCAGTTCCCAGATCGCCTCAGGAACACCGAAGTCCAGATGATGGACATCGACAACTCTCCTGATGGCGCTTGTATAGATCAGGCCAGCCCCCCCAATAGCTGAAAGGTACACTGCCCGCCCCCTCAGCGCCTCAAGCGTTTTTTCATCCATGCCCCCCTTGCCGATGATTGCCTTAATCCCGTACTTATTTATGACATCCGGCTCATAGATGCTCATCCTTGCGCTCGTTGTCGGCCCTGCTGCAACAATCTCATATCCGCCGGCCGATTTCCTGACAACCGGTCCGCAATGATAGATCACCCCGTCCGTGATCCTATCAAAATCCTCCTGCATAAAAAGCATGTGCGCCTTGTCGCGGGCAGTAAATATCGTCCCGGTTACCTTGACTTCATCACCTGCTTTAAGCTTAAGAATATCTTCAGTGGAAATCGGCATTTTGAGATTCATTCTTCCATCCTCGCACGCCTCAGTGCCCAGCACGCAAAACATACACCGACAAAATAGGATGCGGGGTGCCTGTGCGAAACACCGATTTTTGCACCAAGAACAGTTGTCTTTCCGCCAAGCCCAAGGGGCCCTATCCCTAGCTTGTTTGAATCCGCAACTATCTGCTTTTCCAGATGATTCAGCGCCAGATCCCTGTTAGAGTCCAACAGGGTTCGCAGCAACTGCTCTTTTGCTATCCTCAAAGCATCATCCGCTAGGCCTGAAAGGCCTACGCCAACTACATATGGCGGGCAGCCCTTGCCCTGAGCCTTAAAAACCGCCTCAAGCACGCATTTCCTAACGCCTTCAAGCGAGCGTTCTGCTTTCAGCGAAATATTTGGCAGGCTGTAAAGCTGTGTAATGTTCTCAGAGCCCCCGCCCTTAAGCATCAGATCTATTTTCAGCTTATCCCCTTCAGAGAAATGGATAACAGGAGAGTTCCCGACGTTTTTCCCAGACAGGATATCAACGGAATTCGGACGCAGGGGGATATCCTCGGTGGCCGCCTTTGTCGCCTCAACAATTGCTGATCTGATTTCCTCTTCAGAGACATCCCGGGGCCTTTGCACCCAAAACAACGGATTGCCCGTATCCTGGCAGATTGGCCTTTTTTCCTTCCCCAGCTGAACATTATGCAGTATCGCAGAAAGGATGCCTTTTGCCGTCCCCTCCTCTGACATCTCTGCAATCTTCAGGGCATCTTCAATATCCTGGGGAATAACGCAGGCAGCCGTCCTATAAAGCTCAACTATCTGATCCTTCATTCTCCAAAAGACCGATATTTTCCCTGACAATGTCGGCAGACTTCCTCAAAGCCTCAGCTGATGCGGTTCCAAGCTTCAGTTCCACTATCTTCTCAACGCCGTTTTTCCCAAGGATTATCGGAACCCCTATGTAGACGCCATCGATCCCATACTCACCTTGAAGATAGGCAGATGCAGGAATCATGCGCCCCTTGTCTTTGACAATCGCCTCAACCATCTCAAGGATTGAGGTTGCAGGTGCATAGTAGGCGCTGCCTGTGCCAAGGTACTTCACAATCTCGCCCCCGGCATTCCTTGTTCTCTTAATGATCTCGGCAAGCCTTTCTTCCTTAATCAGCTGTGTAACAGGTATCCCGCCAACAGTTGTGTACTCAGGCAACGGAACCATTGAATCGCCGTGGCTTCCGAGAACCATCGCACAAACATCCCTTGCCGAAACCTTCAGCTCATCTGCAATAAAGCGCCTGAACCTTGCCGAGTCCAGAACCCCTGCCATGCCCATAACCCTGTTGCTGGCAAACCCCGTGGTCCTGAAAGCCTGATAGGCCATAACATCCAGCGGATTGGTTACAACAATGACAATGGAATCGGGCGCGTATTTTCTGACATTTTCAGATGCCGCCGACACAATATCCCTGTTCTTCCCAAGAAGATCCTCCCTTGTCATGCCGGGTTTTCTTGGAAGCCCTGCAGTTATCACAACGATATCAGATCCCCTAATATCCCTGTATTCAGTTGTGCCTGTTATCCCGGCATCTGAACTGATGTTTGGCACTGCCTCATGCATATCAAGCGCCTTTCCCTTGACACTCTCAAGGATATCAACGATAACAACATCCCCAAGCTCCCGTTCTGCGATTACAAAAGCTGCTGTTGCACCGACAAAACCTCCTCCGATGATCGAGATTTTCATATTATCCTCCATTTTGTAAGCTGATTACCTGGAAAAGGCCTGCAGCGTATTATCAAGAAGCATGGCTATTGTCATGGGTCCAACTCCGCCAGGCACAGGGGTTATGTATCCTGCAACCTCCTTTGCGGACTCAAAATCCACATCACCCACCAGTTTGCCATCAACATTGGTTGTTCCCACATCAATTACGACTGCACCGGGCTTGATCATGTCCGCTCCAATCATTCTGGGTCTCCCAACCGCAGCAATAAGGATATCTGCCTCTCTGGTAATCTCACCCAGATTCTGTGTCCGTGAATGGCATATTGTTACGGTTGCATTCTTATCAAGGAGCAGGAATGCAACTGGTTTTCCTACAATGTTACTCCTTCCAACAACAACAGCCCGTTTACCTTCGATGTTTTCGCCCGTTGATTCAATAAGCCTGATAATCCCTCTGGGCGTGCACGGGACCAGGCATTGATCCCCGGAAAGCAGCTTCCCTGCATTAATTGGATGAAAACCATCAACATCCTTTTCAATCGAAATAGCATTGATTACGTCTGTTTCATTGATGTGCCCCGGTAATGGAAGCTGCACAAGAATCCCATGTACTGATTTGTCCGCGTTAAGCCTGCGTACAAGTGCCAGCAATTCCTCCTGACTGGTCTTCTCGTCGAGTTCATACTTCTTAGATATGATGCCGACTTCATCGCATGCTTTCTGCTTAAGCCTCACATACACCGCAGATGCTGGATTGGTTCCAACCTGCACAACTGAAAGTCCCGGCTTAACATCAAACTGGGATATCTTTTTTTTGATCTCTTCCCTGATCAAGGCAGCTATTGCCTTTCCGTCAATGATTTCAGCCATATCTGTCAGGTTGGCTATTTATTATATAAAGATTTTGGATGGTTGTAAATATTTGTGTTTTTGAGCCACCTAATCCCAAATATTGCAGCACCCCGGCATCTGCAATGGGCCAAAAAGGACTTGCGGCAAGAGTTCTGCGTCCTTGGCTGCATTGCAGAATAAATGGTGCCATTCATACCTTTTCAGTGCCAATAGAGCCAATTGACAAGCCTGAAATCTTCCAGACCGTTTTGCATGATGCCGGCGACAACTCCCTAAAAGAGGTTGAAAGGGTCTAAGCCGTTGCATAACATCGCACTTAACCGAAGTTGCGAGTCCTCGAAAAATGCGAAGAGGCAACCCACTGAGCATTTTTCAGAGATGACGAGCAATTTGGACGGAACGAAGCGAAGCTACGAAGTGGGAGGGATTGCGAAGCAAAGTTTTTTCGGGGGCGTTCAATAGAGCGAACACAGTGAGCAATCAAGAACCAGTATCAAGGGCGCAACATAATAAAATTTAAATAGTATTTAAATAAAGTATATTTGAGGTGAATCACTATGCCACGAAATGCTTTTAATTTTGGAATAAGACCAGTAAAGATGGGAGGTTTTGGATTACGATCTCAAAAAAGTAGCAAGAGGACTTTAGGAATTAGAGATAAACAAATACTTTATCGTAGAGCAAAAGGAAAATGTGAAGCTTGCGGAAGAAAAATCGATTTTGATGAAATGCACTCTGGTCATAAAAACGCAGCTTCAAAAGGAGGAAGTGCAACATTAAGAAACTCTGTTTGTATTTGTGCAAGATGTAATAAATTGCAGGGCACTGACAGTTGGCCTACTTTTATGAAAAAAATGGGTAAATCCAACACTCGCTCAGTTACAAGCGGTAAGAAAAGAAGTACTTCAAAGAAGAAAACTACTAAAAAGTCCTCTAGTGGAAACACTTGGATTAATCCAATAACCGGCATAAAAGAGAAAGTCAAACCACTATTCAGATTTTAAAAACTGACTCTGGTTCTTCTTTTTGGTTTTCTTTTTGCTTTAAAACTTACAGTTTTTCCGTAATTCTTTAGTATCCTGAAGCCATATTTAGAATATCTTGAAGTCCTTCGAGCACGTTCTTTTTGTTCAGACGGAGAGTTTGAATCACGGACAGAAGGAACGCAGTGGCATTTGCTCCTCTTCTGCTTCTTGAGCC
>JBDRAZ010000035.1:0-12672 GCA_043823195.1 archaeon | reverse complement strand
TCGTCCTAAAGAAGGTGTTAGGAGAGCATCTAACAGCAACAACAGCGAAAGCGCAAAGACAGCAGACAAGATTTAGAATAATAGCATATAATGCATACAAGAAGTCGAGTCTATTTTTATTTGAGCATTTCTACGCCGCCCCCGCCCAGATACTTTTATATAAGGCAATTATTTAGCCAGCACAATGAGAATATTGGTTTTTGCGGAGGGAACAATAATCATGCACAAAAATGCAATTGGGCATGCTCGTGATGAAATTGTGAAACAAAGCAAAGGTATATTTCTGGTTTTTAGAGAAAAATCTGTGCATGATTATAAATCGTATGTCCCGATTCACGACGCAGCAAAAAAACTGCAGGATTGGAAAAATGATGGTGCAGAAATTCTATATCTGACTTCCCGCAGAAGGCCAGAGGAAATTGAACAAATACAAAATGTTCTGGAAAAGCATGGCTTTCCAGGTGGTCAGCTACTATCCCGCCAAAAAAATGAAGAATACAAAGATGTCGTTGAACGAATGATTCCTGATGTTTTGGTTGAAGATGATTGCGAAAGTATTGGCGGAACAGATAAGATGGCAATTACTCATGTAAAATCCGAGGTAAGAAAGAAAATTAAGTCAATACCTGTCAGAGAATTTGGCGGAATTGACCATCTTCCGGACGAAATTGCAGCGCTTTAGCGGCGGACTTTCTCTTTGACATTGAATTTTTTAAGACCGGATGTGTATGCAATAATATTTAAATATGAGTCAGATAGTAATTGCTAATATGGACACTGGTGAAAAAAGCAGGAAATACCCCGAAGGCCATTTTATCGGCATGTGGATGGCAATAGGTATGCCGCTGGGAATCCCTTTTGCATTTGCTGTTGGAGGGCCCCAATTCGTGGGGCTTGGACTAGGGATGGGAATGTGCATTGGCCTGGCAATTGGCTACGGGATTGAAGCTAAATATAAGAAAGAAGGAAGGATCAGGCCTTTAACAGATGAAGAGCAAAAAAGGAAGAGAATTGCAGTAATTGCGGGCCTGATTATGCTGCTCCTGGGTGCGGGGGCATTTTTATTCATGTATCTGAGGTGAAAAAATGAAATGTTCCATCTGTGGTGCAGATGCCAGTTATATGGTTGCCGTTGATAGCAGGCTGAGCAGGATAGTCAAGCATGTTGTCGATAAATATGCTGGCAGGTGCAAAAATTGTCAGGACAGGAAAGAATGACACCTAAAAATGGGCTCTTCTGGATTTTTGGAATACTTCAGGCACTAATTTTGGGATTTATTATCTTTATTCTCCTGGGTGCTTCAGCTATCGGAAAGGACAGCCGAATTACCCTCAGTGTTTTATTTCCCGTCTTCACTTTGGTTGTTGAGTATATGATTTATTCAAAAGAATGAAACAGCAAATATCCGGACCAATGCTTGGACTGCAATTTCTGCTGGCAATCCCTGTGCTGGCGGCTATGAGGGTCGCCGGATGCCCTAAATTGGCTCAGTCTAGAAAAACTTTCATGAACCAGGATCCAGGTTTCCGGGAAATATCAGCCCACATAAAATGAGGCCCGCAACCCCGATTTTTCAGAAATAATTGGTAAGCTTTATAAATAGAATGAAAATATTAGGCTTAAGCATGGATAACAAATCTATGCTTTTAACACGGAGAGTGAAAAACAATGGATAATAGGAGAGGCGGTTTCAGAAGAAACCAGGGCCAAAGGGAAGACCGAGACGGTTTCAGAGAGAACCGGGGTCCAAGAGATGGGAGCAGCGGTTTCAGAGATAATCGGGGCCCAAGGGAAATGCATAAGGTGGTATGTGCTGATTGCGGGAATGAGTGTGAGGTTCCATTTAAGCCATCAGGAGACAGACCCGTCTACTGCAGAGACTGTTATGGCAAGCACAAGAAGTTCTGAGCATATTTCTTGATACTACTAGACCTGATTTTTTTTATTCTTTTTTCTGTAGGGTGATTCCTGATTTTAGAGTAGCCATCTCATGGGCTTGCTGCAGGATCTGATGTGCAGATGCCGTCTGCCATAACAGCCTGACTGACATTAGCCGGCGTTCAGATTTAAGTCTGCCTTCTGGAAGCGGGCGAGTTCTTTAGACCCGTAGCAATTCACAATAGATAAGAAAAAAATGGGGCCGCCAGATGCTTTGGGCACATGGACCCGCTAGGATCTGAATAACCCAGGCCATACCCCGTTCAGAAAAAACATATAGAAAAATAAGGGTTTTATGATTCCATCTACAGATTTATTCTTTAGTGACCTTAACAGCTTTTGGACCTCTGTCCCCTTGCTCCACTTCAAATTCAACAGAATCATTTTCATTTAAGGAAACGCCTTCGCTTAGCCCAGTCTGATGCACAAAATATTCTTCGCCATCTTCTCCAGCTATAAAGCCGAATCCTTTCATCTTGTTGAAAAATTTCACTGTTCCTTTCATTTTTTCACCTTTCCTAATTCATATTTTTGTCTAACTTAAGTTGACAATCATTAC
Source organism: archaeon (assembly GCA_043823195.1). Lineage (GTDB taxonomy): Archaea > Nanobdellota > Nanobdellia > Woesearchaeales > JBDRAZ01 > JBDRAZ01. The sequence goes on along the minus strand of JBDRAZ010000035.1, from coordinate 10,174 downwards.
AGTATATTATTTTTGATTCACCCTTATTGACTACAAACCTATTTTTGCAGCGCCTGCAATACTTTATGATTTTATAGTCTACCATTTGTCAATGTTTGCCTGTTTATCGGATTTTGCCTTTATCCCTGCATGAGCGCCAATTCTTCCTGTCAATGCAGCCGCTGGTTTTTTGCAGATCATCATTATGCCAGGCATTAAAATCTTTGAGGCCTGTGTTTAGCGTAACACTCTTTGCAGTAAACTGGCCTGCCTTCTCTTGGTTTGAAGGGAACTTCGCATTCTTTTCCACAATCTCCGCATGTGGCTTTGTGCATCTCTCTGGGGGACGAACCAAACCTTCCTCGGTCAAAACTCCCAAATTCACTGAAATTTGTTGAGCCAGAATCACGTCTGGACTTTCCGGTATTTCTTCCCATTTTTTGTCTTCTTTGTTAGGATCAATCAGAAATAGTCAATCTTCAATCAAACATAATCGTGTTGCAAGAGTGAATATATCCTGATCATTACAATAGGAAATCAGACGCCCTTTTTAAATGCTTCTGTTTTTTTGCCTTTTCTGATGCCTTTACTCTTATTCAAGAGTCACAAAGCCTGTCCATGATTATTAGCGCAGCCCTGGCTGGAAAGCCTGCTGTTCCTTGCCCGCCATCAGCGCCACCCATTGCTTCAGCGGGCGTAACCGGAATTATGCCCGGGCGCCGAGAGCATCTTTTGGCTTGGCAATCAAAAAATTTATTAAGTCACAGGGATAGTTATTCAGCTATGAGAATTAAGATTTTTGTAACTGGCGGCACCTTCGATAAAGAATACAATGAACTCAGTGGGGAGCTGTTCTTTAAGGACACTCACCTGCCCGAAATGCTAAAACTCGGGAGAAGCAGAGTTGATCTTGATATCAGAACGCTAATGATGGTAGACAGCCTGGATATGACTGATGTTGACAGGAAAATTATCCTTGAGAACTGCAGAACAGCAAAAGAAGACAGAATTCTTATTACACACGGAACAGATACCATGGTTGAAACTGCAAGATTACTTGCAAATGACATCAAGGACAAGACAATTGTCCTGACCGGTGCAATGGTTCCTTACATGTTTGGAAGCTCTGATGGCTTATTTAATCTGGGATCAGCCCTGGCGTATGTGCAAGTCCTGCCCAAGGGGATATATGTCGCGATGAACGGGCGGCATTTTTCATGGGATAAGGTGGCAAAAAACAGGAAATTAGGTGAGTTTGAAGATATCTGAACGCCCCTCTTTATGCTCAAAAATGTCGTCAGACGTTTTTGGCATGCTAGAAAATTCCGCAGGAATTTTCTGCACCAGAAAAATATCTAATTTTTCTGTGTGCTAGAAATCCCTCGTATCTCGGGATTTCTATCAGGCCGGGGTAGGGCACTTTCGGCGGATTTTTATGATGATGTGTGTTAGCTTCCTTGCTTTCAAGGGATGTGTGAAAATTGGTCTCAGGCTTAACCAGGGCAATTTCCCGGATATTTAACCTTGACGCCTCGCGCAACCGCAGCTTTCTGCGGCCTTGGTGACTGCACGCGCCACTGCCTTTGCAACCCCTCTGTCCAGCGGATTCGGAACAACCCTGCTGCACGAAGGGTTTTTCACGTAATTTGCCAGTGCGTAGGCCGCCGATATCTTCATCTCATCAGTTATTCTTGTTGCACGGGCATCCAATGCCCCTCTAAATACCCCAGGAAATGCCAGGACATTGTTTATCTGATTTGGAAAATCAGACCTGCCGGTCCCCACCACTGAAGCACCGGCCTTTCTTGCCCTGTCGGGCATTATCTCAGGGATTGGGTTTGCCATTGCAAATATAATTGGTCCCTTGTTCATTGACCTAATCATACCTTCTTTCAGTAGGTTCCCCACCGATACTCCGATGAAAACATCGGCCCCTCTCAGCGCATCTTCAAGGTTTCCCTTCCTAATCTCCCTATTTGTAATCTGCGCAAGCATCTGTTTGTATCTGTTGTTCTTTAGGTCTTCTCTTCCCTTCCAGATGATCCCTTTCCTGTCCAGAACCAGGATGTCTCTTACTGATCTGCATATCTTTTTGTTTATCCCTGTGCACTTCAACAGCCTTGCAACCGCAGTCCCGGCCGCACCTGCCCCGTTGATCACAACTGTCAGGTCTTCCATTCGCTTTTTTGTTGCCTTGCATGCATTGATTAATGCTGCCAGCAAGACAATTGCAGTCCCGTGCTGGTCATCATGCATCACAGGAATGCCAATATCCTGCAGCGATTCTTCCACCTCAAAGCATTTTGGAGCGGCAATATCCTCCAGATTTATCCCGCCGAATACCGGTGCAATGTTTTTTATGTCCTCAATAAAATCAACATGATAGTCCTTAAAGCATATGGGGAATGCATCTATGCCTGCAAATTCCTTGAATAGCATTGCCTTTCCCTCCATTACAGGGATGGCTGCCAGGCCCCCGATGTTTCCCAGGCCAAGAACCGCAGAACCGTCTGTGACAATTGCAACTGTATTGGATTTAATCGTATATCTGTAAGCAGCAGTGGGGTTTTTGGCAATCTCCCTGCATACTGCAGCAACACCGGGAGTGTAGGCCAGGCTGAGGTCATGCTTCGTCCTGAGCCTCGTTTTGCCCTTTATCTCCAGTTTGCCCCTATATTTTTCATGAAATTTAAGAGATTCCCTGTATATGTCCATTTCTGACCTGCTGCTTTGCTAATATTTAAATCTATATATGGTTTAGAGGACAAGCGTGTTCTCAATAAGAAATCTTTAAATAGTGTCTTGTCAATAACTGCTTCATGAGCATAAGCAGGAGGTCCCAGGCAGCACTTGAGTTCCTGATGGCCCATGGCTGGGCACTCCTTGTTGTTATTATTGCATTTATCGCGCTTGCGTATTTTGGCGTTCTCAGCCCTTCATCATACCTTCCTGAAAAATGCACCCTGGAACTTGGGCTTCACTGCAGTGACCACCGCATAGATGCAGCCAACGGCGTGGTCCTGCTTCAGCTTGAAAATGGGATGGGCAAGGGGATTGTGATCACCGAGGTAAATGCAACCGGGCAGGCTTTGGGAGAGGCCGGATGCTCTGTTGACGGCGCAACCTCCGTTGACCCCCCTTACTCAAACCCCCTGAACAATCTGATCAAGGGGGAAAGGGGGATGCATCTGAGCCCAGGTGAAACAGCAAGCGTGCCTGTAATCTGCGAAGGCATTGATCCGGACCGGAAAGGCAAGAGCAGCTACGACATAATTCTAAGCTGGCATTATGATGACAGCTCATACCCCCATACCATGCAGGGCGAGCTTCTCAGCGCCATCGAGGAGGGGGTAAAGGCTGCTGTTTCCTCGGGCAGCATAAGCATGAGCCCGTCGGCCCTTGAATACGGCGATGTTGATCCCGGGAGCTCTTCAACTCTGCAGTTTACTATTGAGAACACAGGTTTGGAGCCGCTGAGCGTAAAAAGCATATTGGTCTCAGATGATGTCTTTGAGCTTTCACACCCCGGGCTCCCCTTTACCCTTAATTCAGGCAATGTACAGGCCGTTGATGTCACTTTCCGCCCTTCAGACCCCAATCCGGCGTTTGGCCAGATTGATGTCTTCAGCTCTGACTTTGATCATTACCCTTCATCTGTTTTTACAACAGGCAACACATATTCCCACTACACTTTTGATTGCTCCGTTGCCTGGAATGGACCCCCCTGGAGTCTGGCAGGAATCAGGTGGAACGGCGACACAGACGCAAGGTGGCTCGGGCCTGTGGCAGGATGCGCATATATCGGCAATGATTTCTATTTTCTCTATGATGCCATTTACCTTGAGGAGGGCGGTTCAGTGACCATAAGCGGCATTGCTGATGATGAGAGCAAGGTGTGGGTCTGGAAGAACAGGGATGAGCTTGATGAAGCTGTGGTCTGGGACTGGACTGACTGGAAACAGGGGGGGGCAAGTGCAAACCCGGTCCATGCCACAATATACCTTCCTGCAGGCATACACACAATAATTCTCGGCGTTGATGATACCAACGGGATTGCAACAGCGGGCCTCCTCTCCATAAAACTGGATGAAACAGGTGAATTCATCCTTCACACGGATACAGAGAGCGGCTGGTGCCACTACAGGACCGATAACGCAGATGAGGGCGAACGGTTTGGGAATGAATGCGCGGAGATCTTTTCAATTTAAAGCGGCATCTGCCGGAATCCTGGTCAGTGAGCTTTCGAATCATCAATAAGCTATAGCAACCAACCTAAACCGGACAGTGCGCAGGGAAGATTATTTATATAACCTGGAGACCTGTTGTCCGGATGATTGAGCTGCTCATCTGGGTCCTGGTTTTTGTCATAAGCCTGTTTATGCTGATCAAGGCTGCGGGCTATTTCACTGATTCCGCTGAGAGGATCGGTCTGTTCTTTCGCCTGCCGGTCTTCATTATTGGCGTTACGATTGTCTCAATCGGAACATCCCTGCCGGAGCTTGTATCGTCGATTTTTGCGGTTTTTCGCGGCTCGTCTGAGATAATAGTCAGCAATGTGGTCGGCTCAAACATCACCAATATTCTTCTTGTGCTGGGGATTGTTGCCATCGTCGGCAAAAAGATGAAGATTGCCTATGAGCTTTCCCATGTCGATATCCCGGTCCTAATCGGGTCTTCTTTCCTGTTTGCGCTGATGATATGGGATGGTGCGTTTACCCTGCCCGAAGCATTGCTGTCTATTGCAGGTGTTGTTGTTTACCTGGCATATACGCTGAAATCTGAAAAGGAGCACACTGACCCTGAAATAAGGAGGGAGATGAAAGATGAGCTTGTCCAGAAAAACGATTTGAATGCAAAGACCGTCATGATATTTGTTCTCAGCATCATCCTTATTTGCTTCGGGGCAAACTACACCATCGAGTCCGTGATAAAGCTATCTGAAATGCTTGACATAGGCAAGGACCTTATCGCGGCAAGCGCAGTTGCATTAGGGACGTCGCTGCCTGAACTTGTGGTAAGTGTTGTCGCTGCAAAGAACGGCAAGCCGGAGATTGCCATCGGAAACATCCTTGGCTCTAATATATTCAACACCCTTGCCGTGATGGCCGTGCCTGCCTTGTTCGGTACGCTGATAATTCCCCAGAGCATGCTTGGCCTGGGACTTGCTGTCATGCTGATGTCAACACTCCTGTTCTTCTTCATAACCAGGGATAATGAGATTACCCAGTGGGAGGGTTATTTCCTGCTGTTATTCTATCTGCTGTATCTCGGGAAGCTGTTTGGGTTGTTTTAGGTCCCAAAACAGGCGGTATTTGCAGAGCGAATTCCCGGCCGGGCCGCACTTCAGCAGAAGGTTTATTAATGAATACTGCCCCAGACCGGCCATATGGGAAGTTTCAATCTTTTCCTGCAGGACAGGCTCATCTTTGAGCTATTGTATACTGCCCTGATCCTGTTTTTCACGCTGTCGATCTATGTCAAGGCCAGCAGGTTCTACAGCCTGAGCTCGCACAAAGGCTTTAGGTTTTTTGGGAATGCCTTCCTGAGTTTTGCGGTTGCTTATGCAATACGGTTTGCTATCGGGCTGGTTGAGGGTGCTCCGTATGCCTGGATACTGAGCATTCTTGCCGTTCTGATGTCTATTGCATTTTTTTACACCATTTGCCTTTTTGGGTTCTACCTGGTTTACAGCCTGGTATGGAAAGAGCAGAAGACAAGGGAGTACATTCTGCACGTTGCAGCGCTTGCCATTGCAATTTTGTCAGTATTGTTCGGCTCTGAATTCATGTTTGTTTCACAGCTGGCGGTCCTTGCCTATGCATCTGTTGTGAGCTATGATAACTATCTGAAGGACAGGAGAAAGATCCAGCAGCTCTATTTTATTGCAATGGTGCTGGGATTTGCCGGTTTTCTTGCAAATTCCCTTCTTCCCATCATCTCGGAGGTCTATCCTCCGTTTGTAATCTATGTGTATGCAATAACCGTGAGCATATTCCTCATTATATTCTACTGCGTTACCGGAAGATGGCTAAAAGAGAACGACTAGAGGTGATCTGCGATATTCTGCGGGTTATACGGGACAGCAACAATCGCATAAAGCCTACCCGGCTCCTCTATGCCTCAAACCTGTCGCCCCAGATGTTTAAGGAATATATTGAGGAACTGACTGCCAAGGGTTTTGTCGGGCAGAGCGAATCCCAGGGCAGAAAAACATTTTCCCTTTCTGATAAAGGGTTTGAATTCCTGAAAAAATACAGGGAAATGATGGAGTTCATCCGGGATTTCGGGCTATGAACCCGGCATCAATTGTGGTTGCGCCTGCGTCTATCTCAATTTCTATGTTATCCCCATCCGGGTCATAGTTGCTGGTGTATTTTTTTCCGTTAACCGCAAACCCGTCCAGATGCTTGGTCACAGCTCCGCCGTCAATCTCGATTAATACGCCGTACCCTTCCGGGAACCAGAGGTCAATTTTGCTGGCTCCTGTGTCAATGTCTGCCTTGGTCGGGTGCGGGCCGAATACTATCTCGGTCTTGCTTGCCCCTGTATCGATGTCAAGGTTATTGACCTTAAGCCCGGTCATGTTGATGCTGATATCCGCAGCGCCGTAATCCAGGTCCAGGTCGGCCGTTACATCCGGGTTGATTTTTATGTCCCATTCCTCCCTGTTCTTCTTAAGGAAATTGAATCCTTCAGCCCTTCTTGACATCCTGACTGATCCTTCGTTGTCCACGAACTCCGGGTCCCTGAGGTCTGCAGTCTTTACACTGTTTCTCATAAGGTAGCTGCTGTCGCCTGCACCAATAATGGCCTCACCAGCACCGAAATCCAGGTCGAGGTTCAGGTGCTCCGGGCCGGCGGGCGCGGTAAATTCGAGAGTCCTGTATTCGCCTTCCTGAATAATATGGCTCTCGCTGATAAAGAGTATGCCTGCTGAAAGTGTCAGAAGGAAAATTATGAAGGCCAGCCCCTTTTCCCTGAGGATCAGGGCAAGGCCCATGAGCATTATTCCCGCCGGCCAGTATTCGGCAAATCCCTGCCATACTGAAAATGAGATTGCTCCCATGGTCCTTAGCAAGAGCAGGATTCCTATTGCGAGGATAACTGTGCCGCTGAACAGCCCCTTTTTCATTTTGATGCACTCTTTGTTATGAGGTAGATGGCAAGCGCTATCAGTGACAGAGGCCAGATATAGCTGAAACTGAACCAGCTGAAGATGTTTTTCAGGAGCAGTACACTTCCAATGAACAGAAGGAAAACCCCGAATGCTACTGTTCCGTTGCCCTGGCATTTCACCTTACTCGTTTTGCATGACTTAAGTTCTGACCTTATCCTGTCGACTGTATTTTCAGCTGTGGTCTTCTTGCCGGTTTTATGGTCCGGATTCTCGGGTATTATAATCCAGCCAACAATATATATTAAAACACCAATGCCGTGCGCCATCGCAAACAAGACAAATGCAAGCCTGATCCATACGGGATCTATGCTGAAATACTCGCCAATGCCGCCGCAGACTCCTGCCAATACCTTGTTTTCCCTTGACCTGTAAAGCTTTTTTGGTTCCATTTTATACCTCATGATCTTTTTATGCTTATAAGCCCTATGTAGGAATCCTACATGAGGTGGCTTTCCGCATACAAAAACCCGCCGCACCAAAGCGCGGCGGTATAGGGCACGGCAATTTTTCAGTAAAGTATATATGTTGTCTGCGATCATTTGTGGCGGGGTGGTTGATATGGGTAAGAAAAAAAGCATTGAGTCTGATATGGTGGGGCTGGCCAGTGAGCTTAAGAAGGCCATGGTCAGTCTGGAAGCTGACGTAAACTATGACCGGGGCATGGCGGTATCGAAGCCAAAAGTGCTGAGGCTGGTGAAAAGAATGGCAGCGGAGGGCTATGACGCAGAGAGGCTGGAGAGGTCTGTTGAAGAGCTGATTGTGAAGGCCAAACCCATGCTGATTGGACTGATCCAGGAGGATGCGGGCTATAGGGAACGGGAAGCAGGGGCGCATGTGATTATTGCTAAGCTTCAGGCCTTTGCAGGACGGATCAATTCAATGAAGAAGGCTGAATTCCTACCGGCAGCCCGACAGCAGATTGCCAGTCTGATCAGATTGGAGGAATTGCTGAAAAGCGAGGTTGACCTGTCTGATATAGCAGAAAAATTTGCAGACAGGATAATGGCGCTCATGAGGCAGCTGGAAAGGACAGATTAGATCTTTTTCCAGTGCAATAAGGGCAAAAATTTATATAATCCAATCAGTACCATTTGTGAAAAAGGGGTGAATAGCACTCCGGGAATTCTCGGTTAGGGGGTATACAAATGGCTGATTTGCAGGAGTTAAGGGAGAGAATAGGGAACATAGACGGGCAGATCCTGGAATTGTTGAGACAACGGGCCGGGCATGAGGAGGCAATAACCGACCGCGCAGATATGCTTCTTGGTGAGCCTGAAAGGGCATCTCAACTGACTGCTTATGCTGAAAAATCAGGGCTGGATTTTGCGATTGTGTTTGATGTCTTTGACAGGCTGGACCTCTATTCATCGCCTCAGGAGGCAGCAAAACCTCTGCAGGACGTTTCTGCAGATGACCTCCGGCTGCTCTGCCTGCTTGCTTACAGGTTTGCCGCGACTGATGAGATCGGTGCAACCGGCCAGGTTACCCTTGACATGGCGAAAGCCAACGAGGGAAAGGTGATGGCCTCGCTGAACGGGCAGGAGATCGCCGGACCTGATACGGTGGAGGGTTTTTATCTTCCTCTTTTTAGGCATGCCCTGAACAGGTGGGACCAGGGCAGCGTCAGCCATACTTTCGGTGCCATGCTTGAGGTCATGGCAGATGCTGCCGGCAGGGCCGGTTTGGCGCTGTCGTTTGTGGAGGATGGTGTACTCCGCAGCCCGGGCGAGATCTCAGCGTATTTCGCAGGAGATGAAAGGGCAAATAGGGTATACACGGTTGTTGCCGGCGGAACAGACAAAGGGCAACTCCAGTATACCAGGACAGCTGACGGCCGCTATGAGACACTTATGTATGATGGAAGGTCATTTACGGGGCGGCCAGTCCGTTTCGGCGCCTGCGTGCACAGCGAAGGGGGTGTTGTTGACGGTATAAGCCCGGTTACGCATCAGCCAAAGGCCTTCTATGAACTACAGATGTTTGACATGGTGGCGTTTCCGCACCCTGATACTGTCCATGAGCCAAAGAGCTATTCATCTCTCGGCGGGATGTTCTCGTACACCACGAAACGTATAAGGGGCATGTGCAGGTAAGATGCTAAAACTGGAATTGGGACGGATGGATTACCACAGGGATGTATCCTGGGTGCTGGATGAGACGGGCAACCGGTCCGCGCACCGCGAGAGGGGCGACTGGACGATGGCTGAACACAGATTCAGGGTTATCGGCTATGTCCACAGGATTCCGGGCGAGCAGGGTTATGAATACAGCAGGGATCCCCAGGTTGGCTGCAGCCCAATAGTCCTTACCACTCGCGTCTTCATTAGCGAAAGAAGAGTCCTGTCAATAGACGAGCATTTTGAGCTGGATCTGTAGCGAAACCCTTTTTAGAAATATCCCAGCTACACAACAATATGGGAGACTACAATCGCTTCAGGGCAATGGCTGCATATATCTGTGACCATTTCACGCCGCCAATGAGGGTTGCAGATGTCGGTGGCGGCAAAGGCCACCTTAATGAGATTCTCACTGCAGAAGGGTTTGCCGCTGTAACCATTGATCCCTCTTTTGATTGCCCTGAGTTGGCAGGAATCCCGGCCCGGTATTCAGCAGGCATGGCCTGTGAATACGACCTGATTGTCGGCCTGCACCCCGACGGCGCAACACAGGAGATTGTGCATTCCGCAAGGACAAGGCCGGTTGTGATTGTCCCCTGCTGCAATGTCTGGGATGGCTCTGTTTCACCCAGGGCAAGATCAATTAATTATACAATCCAGAGGTTTTTCTGGGCCAATGGCATTCCCTGGGAAAGGGATGAGCTGCCGATATCCGGGAAGAACAGGGTGTACAGGACATCTGTTCCTGAATGATTCCGTATTCCGTAATTCTTTAGTATCCTGAAGCCATATTTAGAATATCTTGAAGTCCTTCGAGCACGTTCTTTTTGTTCAGACGGAGAGTTTGAATCACGGACAGAAGGAACGCAGTGGCATTTGCTCCTCTTCTGCTTCTTGAGCC
>JBDRAZ010000034.1:0-90681 GCA_043823195.1 archaeon | reverse complement strand
TCGTCCTAAAGAAGGTGTTAGGAGAGCATCTAACAGCAACAACAGCGAAAGCGCAAAGACAGCAGACAAGATTTAGAATAATAGCATATAATGCATACAAGAAGTCGAGTCTATTTTTATTTGAGCATTTCTACGCCGCCCGCCTAGCGTAAAGTATTAATATCAGAAGGTCCAAGAAGATAATATGGTCAGCACCGTTCCTTACCTGAACCGGCTTAAAGGCATAATTGATCACAGGTTAAAGAAGTATGAGCCAGTTGACCGCCACAAGAAAGGGCTTATTGGACAGTGGCACAAGAACATCAGGCAGCTGGACAGACGGTTCATGAAGTGCGATCTTGGGGACGGTTTTCTTGCTTCGTTGAAACAGCTGCAGAGAATAGATTGGACTGCACATTATACGCGATTCAAATCCAATTTGCCTTTGTTTGCCAGGAAGAGGGGGCCGTTCAGATCCCGGATGAGCGATGATGAGGTTCGGGAGGTCTGGGAATACCTTAAGATTGGGCGTAACAATATTACGTATATCAACTCGTTGTCTGACGAGACAAGGATAGGGGCCCTGCTGAGGTTTCTCCATCTGACTGAAAGAGGCTTTGCCGCAGATTCACTGAGATTTGCACAGCAGCAGGCAGATTACATCGTGGATAATCTCCGGGAGTTTGACAATCTTCATCTGGCACTCAAAGTTCTTGACATGCTTATGGACCTGGAAATCCAGGCGGGAAAGTATGCAAAAATACAAGACAGGAAGATCGCTGCTTTGTGGAAGCTGGATGTCAAAGGGTATCTTGCGGCTGAAAAAGAACAGGACGATATAATCAAAGGTATATCTGAAAGGGCTGGGAGACACATATTCGGAAGGAGGGCCTTTATACACAGAAGTGGAAGGGCTGCAGGATTGTATGTCGCGTTCGCTGCGCTAAGTACACTTGTAGCATGCGCAAGTACAACCCAGGTTAAGATGACATATAGGATGGATGATCCGGCCCCTTTAACGCTCAAAGATCTTAAGCCCAAATTGCAGCTTTCAAAGGACTTCTTGGAACATAAGAATATATACCTATATCCGCAGAAAGAAGTGATAATAATCCATGATAAAGATAATCCCCAGGACCCTGACCAGCATGCACCCATCGTGATTATTCTCAGGGACGTACATGGATCCCCCATAAATGAGTTAGATAGGCTGGAGGCAATGAGAACCAGCTTTGGCATAAATTTTGTGGGGGTTGAGGGCTGGGCTGGGCATGAGACTGACAGGGAGAGAGGCTACAGGTTGCTTAATGCTGAGTCTGACTTAATAACAGAAATCATTGACAGTCCCAGCTACCGCGTTATTCCGCTGGAGGAAGGCACGGATCAGGAATTGGCCCTCAAACTGCTAATAGTGGATTTGTATATACTGATAAAAAAATATGAAAGACTGAGTCCAGATCAATGCAGAAAAATCTGGTATCAAATATTCTATGTGCTTAAGAAACTGCAAATGGATCCCAGCCCCGGTGATACCCACAAGGTCTATCAGGAAATGTGTGTGAAATACAGAGCATATAACCTAATGAATATGGATAATGTTGCACTTGCGGAGAGGACATTTGGTCCCAGATATGAGAAGCATGTTGTCATAGAGCGAAGCTGTATCGCTGTTGACAAGCTGATTAGCGCGATGGACAGCAACAGCATCAAGGTAGCTGTGATGGTTATCGGCGCAGGTCATCTTGAATCTGTAATTAACGAATTTCAGATAGTGAAGTACTGCAACCTGATGATATTCTGATCCTGAATAAGATCATAATCAGCTTTCATCCTGTTCGTCTTGAGAACCCCATGCAACAGTAGACAACCCTCAGGCAGCCTCTGCAGTGCGACAGGGATAATGCAAAAGAAATTGAAGATTTCCTAAATTCTGCAACCAGATGCTTTTTTAGGCAAGAGCATACTTTTTGCCATAAATCCTGCTCTTCCTGTGCATTGGGTGGCATCCGATGGGGACTATCTCGCTCACATGGCCGGTCAGCTTGTCCGCGTATGCCCTAGCATCGTCGTGGCTGCTAAAAACCAGGATTCTTCCGTCTATCCTTTGGGCTCTTGCTATGAGGTTTCCCCTCTTGCGTATCTTCAGATAGTGCATCATTTATCCCGGAATTCGGCCATGACATCCCCCGAGTCAGGTGCCAACCCATACATTTTCCGAGGGTTATTCTTCTTCCAATATGTATTTCTGTTCTTTGCCATCTTAATTCCTCTATATATTCAGCTTCATTTCTGCCGGCCCTTACAGCCCCATGACCGCCTTACGGTCTGCGGCGGATTCCCCAACAGAGGAAGGGCCACAGTACCAGCAGCCATTATGCGCATCCATGGCCTTGCTGCAGGAACGGCACCTAAGCCCATTCATGGCCATCACCCTGAAATGCATCATAGACTGATGCATACATAAACATTGTGTAGAGAAAAGCAACCCGCCGAATATCTACTGCAAAAAAAATCAACTATGACTGATTCTTGCAGATGAATCTCTGGCAGTGCACACAAAAGTACAATGCGCAGCCGAGAATAACTCCGGCAACATTAGCAATGCTGTCTGTCATTGAATCGCCCCAGGGGCCGAAATTTGCGCTGTTATCGCCGTCCCCGAATCGGATCCAGCCCTCGCCATAGCCAAAGAAGCGGTATCCAAGGTACTCTGAGATCTCCATTACCGCCCCAAGCCCGATGACTGCCACCAGCAGTATAACTATGTCGGCCCTTGTTCTTTTGTGATTTGAGACGTATATGTGCAGTATGCCCAGGGTCAACATGAGGAATCCGCAAAAATGTGTAAAGAGGTCGTACTGGCTGTAATGGGAATACAATGTAACGGTTTCTCCGCTTACCTGAAAAGGGAATACCCCTGCTGCATGCCAAAGCGTGCCCAGGCCAAGGGTCCAGGCAGAGAATGCCGGCACATAGCGATAAAAGCGCAGCAGCAGCGCGAACATAACTACGTAAACCATATAATCATAGAGCAATTGCCCGCGAAGATAGATAATAAGGGTTGCCAGGACATATAATAGTATCCAGAACCGCAGGATGGCCCTGGGGTTTGTCAGCATGCCAGACCCCCCTGATGTATCCTGTCCGGATTTTGCTGTAATATGCTTAGCGCTTGTCCTTGAGAAAGAACTCGTCAAGTGTAAACTCCTCCTTGTCAATGATTTCATACAGCAAACCGACCGGACTCTGCGTGATTACGCGGTCAACTGAGAATGAATATACATTGACAATCTCAATTTCCCTGGCGAACCGCGTCTGCATGCGAAGCAGATACCTGTCCTTCTGGTCAGTATTGCGGAAGCCCATAAGCATGATGTGGGTAACGCTTGATTCGGGAATCCTGTAGGCGTTTATGACATAGGGGATCTGCTTGATCCTCTCGGATATCTGGTCATCGCTGTATTCATCCCAGACTTCGGGGGTCAACCGGAAAATTATCATGGACATGACCCGGATGCCTATTTTTTTGAAATCGATTATTGGCTGGTATCCGGATATAATGCCGTTTTTTTCCAGCTTGTTCCTGATCTTAAAGACGGCCTGCGGGGATATGCCCAGCTTTTGCGCTATTGCAGAATCCGGAATTTTGGCATAAAGAATAATACTTCTCAGGACCTCCTGGTCGTTCCTGGTCAGTCTGGGGTTATCGGGATCGGGCCTTATCATGCTGGCTCATGAGTCTTGTTTTTATAAATACCTTTCGCATTTACAGCGGCATTTCACAAAAAGGACAGATTACGGAAAACCCTTTTACAAAAGCCTTGCAGTCAATGGTTTTTCCGCAATGGTGGCAGACTACCGCCTTTTCCAGCAGGTCATTCACGCCCAGTTCCACCTGACAGGGATTGCCGTTCCTAACCGGGTTGCTAACATGCTTATCGGACTCCATCTGTCCCCTATGAAAATGCTCATTGCTCAAATAGCTTTGGTTGAGAATCTCAACCGGGAAAGGTTTATTATATTCGCGCTGCTTTCTGCCGGCTATGCAAATCCCGTGCATAAAATGCAAAGGCGATAACCCCAGGGCGAACTGCGGGCGCGATTTTTGTCCGATTGTTGCCAAGTCTGATGCAATGTACAAGGTTAGTGAAAATGTGTCTGAAAATTTCTCCGGCAGCAGCCCCGCGCCCTTTGTGGGAAGGCACAGGTATCCCCGAATAAGTGTCGGGATACTGTCCCCGCCCGAGAGAACAGATGACGCATGGCGCTATGATGCGCCCGGCCACTGGGCTGAGAAGGATTATGCAATCCCTGAGCTTGTCAGACTGAGATCAAGCCTTGTCAATTCACGGTTTAGGTCAGTTGTGACAGATGCAGTGAAGCACGAGAAGCTCCTCGGGATAAGCCAGGAGATAGGGATGGCCTCAAGGCCGGTTGATGTTGAAATTCAGCTGGACAGGAAGCCGAGTTTCAAGGTTAACCTGGACCCATACATTGCGCCGTTGGGGCCGAATGCACAGCTAAAAAAGGCCGAGATAACCTCAAACCCAAAGATATCACAAAAGGTTGATAAGGTCGTCTCGGACAAAGACCTGAAAGCAAGGGATGCGGTTGAGTATCTCTATGCCAAGAGTTTTGATGAGAATTTTCTTGCGAAACTGCTGTCTGTCGGAACAATCGGCGTGAAGCTGCAGAGGAGGCTTGTCCCGACAAGGTGGTCGATTCCTGCGGTTGACGACATGATCGGGAACAAGCTTGCCGGAGAGATTAAGGATTATTCCCAGGCGGGATGCCTGGCATTCTTCGGAGGGTACCTGGGCAATTATTTTCTGGTAATGTGTTTTCCGGAAGTCTATTCCTATGAGCTCTTCGAGACCTACATGCCAAAGTCAAGCTGGAATGTTGGGGAAAAGATGGACTATACAACTGACTTTGAACCATATGCCGGCAGGAAGACATATGCGGAAAACTGCGGCGGCGGCTTCTATGCATGCAGGATCGCTGTACTGGAAAAGCTCAAGGAGATGAAGAGGCAGGCAAGCGTGCTTGTTGTAAGGGTGATTACCGGCGAATATGCTGTGCCGCTGGGCGTCTGGGTCGTGAGGGAGGCAGCCAGAAAGGCATTGCAGAAAAAGCCCATTGAGTTCGGGTCAAAGGAGCTGATGATGAGATATGCAGCAGTGCTTGCCAGGAAGAAGTTCGGGTTTGATGCTGATGAGATGCTTAAGAAGAGCGTTATGCTTAGGGAGATGAAGAGCCAGATGAAGCTGGGAGACTTCCATAAGATTTAAATTCCCATAAGATTACCGGCACAGTATGAGAAAGGAACTGGCCATAGCCCTGTTTGTTATTATTGTTGCAGGATCAAGCATTGCAACCTATTACATAGCCAGGGCAGACTACGGTTCCAGGATATATCAGCTGAACACCTCTCTGATCGGGATGGGCGATAGACTCTCTGCGCAGATTGAGGCAAGCAATGAGCTTCTCCTTGAGCAGATCGCAATGGAGCGGACATTCAGCGTGCGTGAGCGGGCGCTCCTGAGGAACCAGACCCAGGAAAGCCTGAACAGGCTGGAACAACTGGTTGACCTTGAGGTCACACTGCTGAAAATCAACCTTGAATCCCAGCTCGGCGATGTATCCTCAGATGTAGAGAAGGTCCGCAAGGAGACCGAGAGCAAGCTCGAGGGAATCGACACGCAGATAGGCGGGCTTAGCGAGAAGAGTTCTGAACTTGAGAACAAGATATCTGAGATTGATGTGACCAGCTCTGACTTTTCTGCCATTATCGGGGATGTAATAAAGGCAGTTGTAAGCGTTAAGACAGATAAAGGACAGGGCAGCGGAGTAATATTCGACAGCAGGGGCTATATTCTGACTAACAGGCATGTCATTGAGGATGCAACAAGCATATATGCGGTTGATTATGACTCAATAGTCTACAAGGTGGATGTCATCGCAGTGGCTACTAACCTGGATCTTGCAGTCATTAAGATGGATACCGGGCGAGATATGGATTTTTTGGAGTTTGAGACCCGGGCGCCAAGGGTTGGGGAACGGATCATTGCTGTGGGAAACCCGCTCGGGCTTTCATTTTCGGTTACAGAGGGAATCGTAAGCGCAGCATCAAGGGCAATAGACGGAATCAGCTACATACAGACAGATGTGCCGATAAACTTCGGCAATTCCGGCGGGCCTCTTGTTAATGCAAATAAGCGAATTGTGGGAATAAACACGTTCAAGATTGCGGACACAGAAGGCCTGGGGTTTGCTATCCCTGCAGCAGCTGCACAACAGATGGCTGAGCAGGTTGTCGGGTGACATTTGATTGCCGATGGCCCGAAATGCCCAATGAAATCCTCTTCTCTGATTCTGTGAGTATCAGTCCAACCAGGGGCGGAACGGCAAGCGTTATAAATCTGGTCAGCATCAGAAGATGATGAAACAGGAGGGGTTGCTCCCCCAATCTCCTATAGAATTCCTCCTGATTCTTTTTTCCTGCCTCATGCAATGATTTGGCAAGAGATGTATCCCGCTTCAGATAGAAACTCTGGACAATACCAAACATTTCCTTAAGTGAATTGATGCAGGATCCAACTGTTTTGTCTATATTTACTTTGCCCTCAGCGATATCCTTGTGACAGTAGAAACATGCGCGCCCAATCTGGTGGAGAATTACCAGAAAATGCCACAACCAGGTCTTTGCTTCAGTTGAAAACAAATCCTTTGATATGCAGCGCCTCAGAAAGATATCGTATTTCGACATCTTTGTACACCATCTCTCCACCTCCGGGTCTTTGAGATCGTCCAGTATCTGCATCACTATGAAGAACTGCCGATTTATCATGCTCTCAAACTGATCATAACTGGGTTCGCTGACACTTCTCAGAGAGCAGGAATTTTTCCCCGGAAATGCTTCGAATCCTATGAGGTAGTTATCTACAATATCATAGATCTCCTTCAGTTCTCCATCGTATGAAACGTCAATCTCGTCAAATCCTGCGCGGTATGCATTAACAATAAGGACCCTGGGCGTAATCTCTGCTGATTTTTTTATGTCAAGGCCTATGGTTTTCCTCTGTCTTTCTATTGAAACTGGACTGACAACCAAGTCATTGCCAGATTCAGAGACTTCAATCTCAGACCCGTGCTTTAGGCCTATTCTCGTTGCCCACTTCTTGGGCAGGTAGACCGTGAAGCCCTCACCGCTGCCCTGCTTTATGACTTTTCGCCTCATAAAGCACGGTAGGCACAACTAGTATATAAATATTCATATTCTTCATATCAATAATATCAGAAGGATATTAATTTCTACGAGTTGCCTCTATCAAGTAACAATATATCGGGTGATACTATGAAAGGAGCAATGAAAATATTGCCGCTTGTAATCGCGGCAGCTGAACTGGTTTCGTGCGCACAAAGCGCACCGCGGATGCAGCAGACAACTGAGCCACAATCTGTAAGGTTCAATGGTAGGCAGGAACTCGCAACAGTACAGGACGAGCATGGGAACACAGGATATGCCGCAAGAATCGGCAACACACCGTACGGAGTCGTCGCATACCATAAGATTGCAGCACTGGCTGAGACTGTCGCCAAAAGACGGGCAAGTTATGTCGAGCAGGTTTGCAGTGAAGACGGACTAGGAATAGAGGATATTGCCAGGTTCGATGTTGACGGCAACTCAGGGCTGGACAGCCAAGAGTTCATGGCGTTCTGCAATGCCTACAGGCCCTGAGGCGGGAAGAATGAGAGCAGCAATGAAGATTGTGCCTTATCTGATTGCCGCAGCAGAATTGGTTTCGTGCGCACCAGGAATACAGATGGGAAGAAGATCCCCGTTCAGCGGAACACATGAGCTGATAGCTGTAAAGGACAGGCACGGAAATGAAGGCTACTCTGCAAGAATCGCGAAAACGCCGTACGGAGCCGCTGGGTACCATCGGATAGCAGCTGTGGCTGAGATTGTCGCAAAAGAAAGAGCACGTCATATTGAGCAGATACTTAGGGAACAGAGGCTCGGCATAGAGGCACTGGCTGAGGCTGACACTGACAATAATTTCAGGATTGATGCTCAGGAGTACGTGGCTTTCATGGCACCATATCTCACTGACTAAATGTAACAAAGGTGATAAAATGAAAGGAGCAATGAAAATTATCCCGTATCTGATTGCGGGAGCAGAACTTATGTCATGCGCACCAGGAATACAGATGGGGAACAGATCCCTGTTCAAGGGCACGCAGGAACTGGCAATTGTTGAGGATAAGCACGGAAATGAAGGTTGCGTTGCAAGAATCGGCAGCACGCCGTACGGAGTAGCGTCATACGTGCGTATCGCTGCCCTGGCTGAGACCGATGCCAAGGCAGGAGCGAGTGAGGTTGAGCAGATACTGCGTGAAAAGGGGCTCGGTGTCGAGGCCCTTGCTGAAGTTGACAGGGACAACAATTTCAGGCTGGATCCCGAAGAATTCATGGCATTTCTCAATGCATACCGGCCCTGATTATTATTTTAGTGAAAACAATGACAAAAACACCAGGATCAGTGGATGAAGCCTGCCTGCCGGAAGACTCAGGGCCTGAATCGGTTGATTCAGGATTGTCTGATTCAGTCCGGACAGGTCAGACACGCAGACGGGCCGGACGATTCGTTGCCTATGCCACTGTTGCCATAGCAGGATTGGCATACCTGTTCGGCGGCGAAGAAGGCGAGATACGGCAGTATGGCGACCTTGGCTATGTTAATCGCGAAGGCTTCAACTGGCGGAGAATATCGCATAACACGGATGAGCATTGCATAGGCACTCCGGCCGGAACCATCGAGATCCTGGATAAAAAGGACGGCAGAGTCATCGCACGGTATGATGCCCACGGAGCTGATTCATATCTGATCCACAAGCCAAATGAGTGCCTGACAGGAAATGTAATATCATTTACCACAGACAGGCTGCAGCTCACAGGCCAGATCAGGAAATGAAGTCGTGAAACCGGTTTTACCACCCAGCGGTGGTAAAAAAGCGAAAGATTTATAAATGCTGGCGTCTTAATAGTGGAATATGGGGCTAGTTGAAAAGATAAAGGGCTGCTTTAGCTCTCGTGAAACGGGCTTTAGCGAAACAGCTATCCTGGATGGACTGGCTAAGACTGCTAAATTGACCTCTGAAATATTGCTGATCGGGTTAGCCAACTTGACAGGAAATGCGCCTCAGCAGCCTCTGCCTTTGCATTATGCCACCGGAGAAGATCTTGCTCAGAAGGCTGCAAGACTTGCGGCGCTTGACCTGGAAGCGTATGTGCGCAGAATGGCCGGCTCTGATCTGGCCTGGGAAAAGCGGCTTAACAGAATAGACTTCCGGAGTGATCTAGAGTCATACCGGGTAAACCACTGGCTGGATGATGCCCCTTTTTCAAGCTATAAGAATGTGTTTGAGATCAGCCATGATGATCGCGCCAGCCTTTACATCGGCGAAAAGCCAGAGGGCGGCCATGCGGTATTCGTATATGACCAGGAGTCAGGAGAGGATGCAACCCTGTTTGTTATTGCTAAAGGAACCCCCTTCGCCTCGTTGGGCGTATCACCCAACAGCAGACTGAACTATTTTGCTGTCCAGGACTCAACGTACAAGCTGATTCAGGTTGATAAAGACAAGCGTCAAGCAAGGGTCATCTTTGAGTCTGACCGCCTGGCCATCAAATTGCCCCCCTATACGAATGACAAAGAAATCCCTGCATGGGGCACACAGGACCTGTACAAGAGTCAGAATTACTGGGCAATCCCGGCTGTCAACAGCCTTGGTGAACCTGAAAAGGTATGGCTCGATATCAGAACTGATGAGATCTGGCCGGGAGATACCCCGGATGACAGGCCGTTTGACGTTAGCGATCTCACCCTCTTTGGCGGTGCAGGGGGAGCCAACCTGCCTTATCAACAGGAACCGCTTGATGCACCTAACCAGGCAGCCATAGTCAACCAAACACTCAGGATGAGAAACAGAAGGTACGAGCTCATGGTAGAGCTTGTCAACATGGGCCCGTCGCAGCTTTCGTATCACATCCCGAATGTCGAGGATGTTGAGGAGCTGATTGATTCCATTGGTAAACTGGTTCCAATTACCAGTTTCAGGATTGACGGAGACGGATATGTCCCCCCAAAGGTCACCAGCGGCAACTGGAGAGAGCATATCCATGAACCGATCGACAGGATACTTGTCCAGACTCCAGAGCTTGACCGCGACCTTGCGCTGTTCCTGAGGTTCTATCCGGGCGAGGTTGAGTTCGACCTTGACCCGATTGTCGAAAGAATGGAAGCAGGTTTCCAGGACACAAACTACAACCTGATAGTTGACATCAGGGTTCCGGGTGCAACAGATGCCCTAACCTATCATGAAAAGCTCGGCAATGTCGCGCCTGAGAACCATGTTGAGCTGGATCCAACTCCGCAAAAGGCTTTCGAGGCCCTGACAAGGATCGTCACCTATGATCCCAAGCGCTTCGAGGAAGAGTGCCGGGCCATAGTCGGCCACCCTATGCTTGCTAATCATTTTACCTTTGAGGCTAAAAAGGTTTCAGAAGGCCAGGAGGATATGATTCCCGGACTGAACTCTCAACAGCTGTACCAGTACACCCTGACGACAAACTACGGGACAGAGCTTCCGCAGGGATTCTTCGCCAAGAGGTACAGCGGCTATGACCCTAAGCTGGTTGAGCTGGAATCTGAGCTTCACAACAGGCTTAACACAGTTCTTCAGGCAGTCGACTGGACCGAGACCGGTTTTTCTGTAGCGGTGCCGCGCGCGCTGGGAGCAACTGATGATACGATAATCACTGAGTACTTCCCGGGCATACATATGACCGATATCCAGGGAGCCCGCGACGGCGATACGATCTCATTCGGCGGGACAGACTATAGGGTCGGAAAAACTGAGTCAGAGATGGTTGAGGGCAATGTAATCGACAGGGAGAAGGTTATTGAGAAGGCGATTGCGGCAATGAGAATATTTGCTGAGGAATATGACAAGAAGGTCAGCGTTAGCACCCCTGAGCAGCTCGCTGCAGTTGAGGCAAAGGATGAGAACTATAAGAGGGTCACGGGCGAGGGTCTCAAAAGACATGGCGTGAACATCAACGACGAGTCCTTCGCAGATTTCTTCGGACAGGCAGGAGATGACAGGTACTGCCCCGACCTGAAATCCTCAAACATGAGATTCAATCCCCAGAATACTGAATTCGGATTTTATGATCTGGACAGGTACGGCAGGGACGGGATGATGTATGAGTTCCCTGCATTTGTGTACGGCGGAGATCCATTGAAGCGACGCCCCGACAAGGATGCTGAAGCTGCAAGGATCAATGGGCTGCTCATAACCGGATTTGGGTTTGATGCAGAGAGTCCGATGGCCCATATAAAGGGCATCGAAAGGAACCTGCGGGCGAGCGGAAGGGTCGCCTTAAGCAATCCTGAAGACTCGCAGAAAAGGTATGATGCAGCCGTGTCCGCATTAGTTATTATGGAAGAAAAATGCGGGCCCGGATATGAACAGATAAAGGTTAAGATTCCCGCAGTAAGGAAAATCCTTGTGTGTGGCTCATAATCAGCGCATATGCTTCTTATTCAGCTCGTAGCTTGCCACAACAAAGAGGCTTTCTGCCCAGCCGAGGGGGGAGTTGTCGTTGTACTTGGATGAGTTTGAGAAGTAGAGCTCAGGTATCTCGCCTTTTTCATTCATTGTGCCGATGGCGAGCTTTTCGAATTTCTGTGCCAGTTTCTCTTTTTTTAGATGCTGGTAGATGATTGAAAGCCATGAAAAGCCAAAGCACCATTCTGCCTCTTCAGAATATCCGTCAGGGTTCTTGTTGTAGTAGTGGTCGTTCTTGTACCTTATAACGCCTTTCTTCCTCATAAGCAGATAGGTTACATTCTTCAGTATCTCCTCTGCCTGCTTCGGGGTGACAATATTGTAAGGGTAGACAAGAGACAGCAGCGCCAGGTCAACGAACTTGCCCTTGCTCTCCCGGGGCAGCAGGTTGCTGAGGGTGCTACGCCCCTTCTCAATCAGCCAGTCCGGGACCTCAATTCCCCCTATATGTTTCACCATCTCCAGGCCTGCAACACATGCACCAACTGAAGACGCATGTACCTCTTCATTCTCCTCCCACATGCCACTGTCTGAGTCGTGCCAATACTCAATGCTGGCAAGATAGTAGACAAGCTTCTGGATAATGCGCTGATCTTTCTGTGTCTTTAGGAGATGAATGCCCCTTTGCTCGAGCTCGCCAACCTTGAAAAGGACGGCCCCTACAGAGTCGTTCTGCTTGTTTCCCCAGTCCTCCCAGAACTCGTCAAAGGTCTCGGGATGGTATCTTGCGTGGATGTACTCAAACTTATGGACCGGCTTTTTGGCTATTGCGCAATCAATCTTGTTCTCGTGCTTCAGGAAGATATCGAGGATTGCCCTGTACGTTTTCTTTACGGTACGCCAGTCCCCGATTGTCTCAAAGGCAAGGCATTCATAGAAATTGTCCCTCAGCCAGCTTTTATTGTAACCGGTCGGGCTGTCCTTTTTTGATGCCGCAAAGAGACCGGACCTGTACTCCAAGTTTGTCAGAATGCGCAGGTGCTGCTCAATAAGCCCCCGGTAGGTCAGCCCCTTTCTCATACAACATATCCAGCAACCGATATTTAAATAACTTGCGCAATTTTTCTTACTACCTAGAGAAAAACTGACCACAAAATATATAAAGGATCAGGTTTTACACTGGGTGAGAGAGAGAAGAGAAGGAGATGAAAAAGCTTTTTTCTCGTATATCAGAGTATTGTAAGGGTGATCAGTTATTTCACGCAAAATCAAGCCCATTTTGCCAAGTTTAAGGGAATCCAAAAGATATTTGGCTTTTGAGATCGTATCAAAAACAGGGGTAGGCTCTTTTCAGACCATGCGGGCGTCTATTCTGGGGATGATACAGGCTTTTCTTGGACAGATGGGGGCTGCCAAGGCGGGTATCAGGATAGTCAGAGACCGTTGGGACAGCGCCAGACAGCGGGGAATAATAAGAATTAACACCAGGCATGTGGCGTCAGTAAAATCCGCTCTTCTGTTTGGCGAGAGGATCGAACGGCACAGGATAATTATCAGGAGCCTGGGGTTATCTGGCAGCCTGAAAAAAATGCAATAAAGGAGGAAACAAAAATGCAACCACTTTCACATCAAATGATGGGATATGACAGAGCTATTACAATGTTCAGCCCTGACGGCAGGCTGCTTCAAGTTGAATATGCAAAAAAGACAGTCAAGCAGGGATCAACAGCAATCGGGCTTGCATGCAAGGATGGCGTGCTTCTCGTCACAGACAAGAGGATCATAGACCGCCTGATCGTGCCAGAATCAGTGGAAAAGATATTTCAGATTGACAAGCATATCGGCGCAACAGCATCAGGGATACTTTCAGATGCGAGGGTGCTCATTGAGCATGCACAGGTAAAGGCGCAGCAGCACAGGGTAACATTTGACAGCCCAATTGACACGCTGTCAGTTGTCAAGGATATATGCAACCTTAAGCAGATATGCACCCAGTCCGGAGGACTGAGGCCCTTCGGGGTAAGCATACTTGTTGCGGGAATCGATGACAATGCACCCAAGCTCTTCGAGACCGACCCGACCGGAATATACTTCCAGTACAAGGCGACTGCAATTGGCGAAGGAGAGTCTGAAATCAAGGAAATTCTCAACAAGGAATACAAGGAGGACATGACAATCGAGGAATGCCTCAGGCTTTGCATACGGGCGCTGATAAAGGTCCTTGACAAGAACTTCGGTGCTGACAGGCTGGACTGCTCCTACATAACCACAAAGGATAGTGAGTTCACCAAGATGGACAGGGGCGAACTTAGCAGGATACTTAACAAAGTCAAGAAAAAATGAAGACATTTAGCAAAGAGCGGGTTCATCTGAACCTGGCCAGGTACAGGCACGGCGGCAGGAATTATGAGGTTGCGGTCGACCCGGACGCTGCTCTCGCCCTGAGGGCCGGAAAGGATGTTGACATAGCATCGGTTCTTAAGTCAGACAACATTTTCTATGATGTCCAGAAAGGGCTGCTTGCATCTGAAAAGGAGCTGGCAGAGATATTCGGGAGTGATGAACACGCTGCTGTTGCAAGGAAGATCATATCAGAAGGCGAGGTGCAGCTGACCTCAGAGTACAGGGCAAAGCTCAGGGAGGAGAAGAGAAGGAGCATAATCGGCATAATACACAGGAACGGTGTTGATCCAAGGACGCATGCGCCACACCCCGTACAGAGGATCGAGAACGCCTTCGAAGAGGCAAAGGTAAGGATTGATGAGTTCCAGTCTGCGGAGGACCAGGTGCCGAAGATTATCAGCCAGCTTAGGGTCGTGCTGCCGATAAATTTTGAGACAAAGGTAATTGAGGTGACCATTCCGGCCGAGTATGCACCAAAGTCGTATTCTGCGCTGGGAACCTACGGAAGACTGAAAAGCCAGGACTGGCTGTCCGACGGGAGCCTTTTGGCAACTGTGGAAATACCTGCCGGCCTGGAGACTGAGTTTTATTCAAAGCTTAATTCAATAACACATGGTAACATTGAAACCAAAGTAAGGTGAAAATAATGGGAGAACTATTAGCAAAGGAAAAAGGAATTGCGGTGCCTGGCGAAGTGCTGGCATCAGGAATGGATTATCTGCCCGGATCAGGAGCATTCAGGGAGAATGACAATATCATCAGTTCGAAACTCGGCGTGGTCCAGCTCGACGGAAGGGCTGTCAAGATCATACCGCTTTCGGGAAAATACGCTCCTAAGCGGGGGGACACGATAATCGGGAAGGTTGTTGACATCGCATTCACAGGCTGGAGAGTGGAGACAAACTCAGCCTATTCTGCGATGCTTTCCGTTAAGGATGCAACAAACGAATTCATAACAAGGGGTGCTGATCTTACCCAGTACTACAACTTCGGGGATTATATTGTTACGAAAATAATCAAGGTAACATCCCAGAAGCTGGTTGACCTGACCATGAAGGGACCCGGCCTTATCAAGCTGAGTGAGGGGCGCATCATCAATGTCAACCCCAACAAGGTGCCGAGGATCATCGGCAAGAAGGGAAGCATGGTCAGCATGATCAAGGAGAAGACCGGATGCACAATAGTTGTGGGGCAGAACGGCCTCATCTGGATATCCGGCGAGCCAGAAGCCGAGATCAAGGTTGTGGACACAATCAGGATGATTGAGGACCAGTCGCACACTAGCGGCCTGACAGATAGAGTTAACAGTTTTTTAGGTGAATCAAATGAGTTATGATAAGAGAATTGACGGAAGAAAGGATGACGAGCTTAGGCCGATTGTTGCCAGGGCAGGCGTCATCAAGAAAGCTGACGGATCGGGGTACTTTAAGATGGGCAAGACAGAAGCATATGCGGCAGTCTACGGCCCCAGAAACCTGTATCCAAAGTTTTTGCAGGATCCAGAGAAGGGCATATTGAGATGCTCCTATAACATGATGCCGTTCTCCTCGGGCGGTGAACGGGTAAGACCCGGGTCCAACAGAAGGGCAAAGGAGATATCAATGGTGATTGAGAAGGCCCTTATGACAGTTGTTGACCTGAATGAGTTTCCAAATGCGGTTGTTGATATTTACATAGAGCTTCCGCAGACAGATGCAGGAACAAGGTGCGCCGGAATCTGCGCCGCATCAATTGCGCTTGCCGATGCAGGAATCGCAATGCGCGACCTTGTTACAGCCGTATCAGTCGGGAAGGTGGAGGACAAGATTATCCTTGACCTGACCTATGATGAGGAAGCATACAGCGATAATGTGGTCGATATACCGGTCGGCATACTGCCAAGGACAGAAGAGATCGTGCTTCTGCAGATGGACGGGGTGCTCAAGAAGGAGGACCTGAAAAAGGCCATTGCGATGGCCAAAGCCGGCTGCAGGAAAATCGCAGAGTTCCAGAAACAGGCGCTAAAAGACAAGTACAAGACAGGTGAATCAAAATGAATTACGGCCTAAAGAACACGCTGCTGAAATCGCTTGAAAAGAATATAAGGTTCGACAGAAGGGGACCGCTTGATTACAGGGAGATCAAGGTAGAATACAGTGTTGCAAAAAACGCCGAGGGGAGCGCCAGGGTGAAGATAGGAGACACCGAGGTAATCGCCGGCGTCAAGATGGCAATTGAAAAACCATACCCCGATACCCCGAACCAGGGCCTCTTCATGGTGGGCGCAGAGCTCCTTCCCATGTCTAATCCTGAGTTTGAATCGGGTCCGCCCGGCATCCAGGCAATTGAGCTTGCCAGGGTTGTTGACAGGGGAATCAGGGAATCCAAGGCCCTTGATACAAAGACATTGTGCATAGAAGAGGGTGAGAAGGCATGGATGATCGCGGTTGACATCTGCATCATAAATGATTCGGGAAATCTGTTTGACTCATGCGCTCTTGCAAGCTTTGCTGCCCTGCAGGACACAAGGTTTCCCGGTGCTGAAGACAACAGAATAGATTACAAGAAGATGACTGACAGGACCCTTGAGCTCCAGCATATCCCGGTGGGCATCACAATACATAAGATCGGAACCAGATTCATAGTAGATCCCACAACAGAAGAGGAGCTGGTGTCTGATGCGCGCCTGACCGTGGTATCACGCGAGGACGGGACAATCTGCGCACTTCAGAAGGGCGGGGATGCACCCCTTAATGCCGAGGAAGTGGAGCAAATGGTCGACATTGGCATTGAGAAGGGCAATGAAATAAGAAATCTCTTGAAGTAGGGTGATTGTTATGACAGAGGCTTATACAAAGTTTGAAAAGGCCCGGATGATCGGGTCCAGAGCACTTCAGTTAGCAATGGGCGCACCATTCCTGATAAAGCTAAGCCAGAAGGATCTTGAGACGGCCGGATATAACCCAATAAAGATTGCCATGAAGGAGTTCAAGGCAGGAGTTATACCGATCGAGATCAGGAGAATCCTGCCTCACGACAGAGTTGACTAAGGGGAATGAGGGAGATAACCGAGCAGAAGATACAGAAGTATCTTTCGGTTACTGAGGAAGCCATTGGCAAGGTCAAGATTGGGCCGGAGATTTCGTTTGACTGGAAAGAAAAGGCCCATGATTTTCTTGACATGGCGCAGAGATACCTTTCTGATGCGCGATACTTCTTTGAGAAAGGCGATCATGTGAACGCGTTTGCCGCTGTTAACTACAGCCACGGATGGCTTGATGCAGGGGCAAGGCTTGGCCTGTTTGATGTCGGCGGGGACAGCAAGCTGTTTACTGTTGACGGATCCTAGTGTACAGCTTTAGGATAGACGCCAGGCAGCATAAACACCTTATCGGTCTTCACACCCAGCCCCTTTTCTGCCATCATCTGCTTCGAGGCCATTAACGACCTGCCAAGGCAGACCAGCTCATCCTTTAGCGTGAATACTGCCAGAAGGTCGCCCTTCCTTATGTCTGAGTCAAGCCTGCTTATTCCGGGGAGTGCCAGGTCTGCGCCGTGGCACAGGCTCTCAACAGTGGTATCAAGGACCCATACCTTTGGAAGGTGCGAGACTGCGTTTTCAACAGGCCTGATAACCTTCCTGATGAACCTGTCATTGCCCTCTTTCCAGACGTGCAGCGCATCTGTAAGGTCCTGCAGCGTGAAAAGGCCGTCCTCAGTGAACGGGCCCGCCTTTGTCCTGCGCAGCTCTGCCATGTGGGCATTGGTTCCGAGCGCTGCGCCAATGTCTGAGCAGAGCTTTCTTATGTATGTCCCTGCCTCGCATCCCACCCTGAAGAGCACATCCTGGCCAAGTATCTCAAGAATATCAATATAGTAGACCATGCGATACCGCTCCTCGCGTTTCACTGCGCTTTTTATTGGCGGGAGCTGCTTGATCCTTCCGACAAACCCCGACATGACCTTTCGTATCTTCGTCTCCTCAACCGGGGCATGTATGTGCATGATCGCGACGTATTCCTTTCCTGCCTTCAGCAGGGTCTGGACAATTCTTGTGGCCCTGCCAAGGGCAATGGGCAGAACACCGGTTACCTTTGGGTCCAAGGTTCCTGAATGTCCGCACCTGTCAATGCCCAGGATTTTTTTTGTGTAGTCTGACACCTGATGGGATGTCGGGCCCTCCGGCTTGTCGATGTTTACAGCACCGTACCCGATCAGCTCTTCCACAGAAGGATCGCCAAGCCTCCCGTACAGGGGAGAGGTCTCAGCCTTCTTTCGCACAAGAACCTCGCATGTCCTGTCCTCAAATGGAAGCCTCATATGAGCATCACCAATGAGATGACTGCCCCTGCCACCAGTGGTATGACAAGATTGTCGTCAATTTTTGTATCGAGGGATTCAGCAAGCATCGCAAAGAACGCTCCGAGCATAGCCTGCAAAGTTGTCACAAAAAAGAGGGCCCCAAGGAATGCCGCGAATATTCCGGCGATTGTCCCTTCAATCTTTTTCTTTCGGTTAAGGGGGTGCCTGATCCTGCCGTATGGGCCAACCAGGGGCGAGACCGCATCCCCAAGTGCCAGGATAGTGATAGAGGCCAGGGCGGTTTCCCGTTCAAACAGGATCAGTGAACAAATCACCCCAAGAAGCAGGAAGACTGAGCCCTTGCCTGGAAAGGCTTTCCGGTCTGCCGGGCGGTCAAGCTGCGTGAGAAGCCAGCTCACAACCGGAATCCGGCATATCCTGCAGGCGTATGAAAGCGGGAGAGCTATGCAAAGGAGCACTATGAAATGCATCAGGCCAACCATCTTTGCGTGGAGCAGGTATGCAAACAGCAAACCGCTGGACATGTGAAACATCTTGCGCTTGAACTCGAGTTTCATTTTAGGATTCTCCCGAGCTTATAGCGCCTTTCAAGCCACAGCACACCATTGCCCAGCATCAGGCCCAGGAGTGCACCAAAAAGGATGTCGCTTAGGTAGTGAAGCCCCAGATAGAGCCTGCTGGCTGACATGAATACCGCTACGACCAGCCAGACCCTGCCGATGCGCGGATATTTATTTCCCAGTATGGGAAGGACAGCAAAGTATACTGCTGCGTGAGTGCTAGGGAATGAGTAGTCCAGCAGGCCAACTAAAGGGGTGAACAGGTCTGCTGAAGGCCTGGGCCTCATCACTATGAACTTGACAAGATAGCTCACGACCACGGCAGCAAGCATGCTTGCCCAGAGTTCGTAAACCCTGACATAATCCCGGCGGTTGATCATGGCAACACTGAGTATCCCTGCCAGAACAAGTACGAACAGGAGAGTCGTTATCATGTTGAAGAAGATTGTCAGGCAGCTGAGCTGCAGGGCAGCAACAACCTCTGCAATAACCGGATCAAGAAATACCGTAAGCAGGAGCACAAGGCCGATGAAAATCCAGCTACTTATGTTTTTCAATGCGGTTCACCAGTATTACTGCGCTTATTCCCAGCAGCACAGACAGCGCGATTAGCCCCGTATCGCCAGCAGACCAGGATGCGGAGACATACAGCCGTTTTACGGGTATGCTAAGGGCACCCACTACAAGCCCCAGCAGGAAATAAAGGGTTTTGCATCTGCGGGTCCTGAAGAGGTATGAGATCAGTTTTGATATGCTAAGTGCTCCCAGGGCTGCACCTGCCATGAATGAAAGCAGGTATGGAATGTTGTCAAGAATGTTATGCAGGACAGATATCATGAAATCATAGAGGCCAAGGATGAGGAGTATGAATGCTCCGGATATGCCCGGAAGAAACATGGCGCTGACGGCAACAAAGCCTGCAAAAAACACATAGAGGTAGCTGGGATCGACATTAAGCGGTATCAGGACAGAAAATGATATCCCGATGAGAAAGCCTGCCAGCCCGGTCAGCCCATTTGCAGGAGTATGGTTTTCAATACGGTCATATATGAGCTTGGATGAGGCCAGGATCAGGCCTATGAAGAACGAGATGGTGTAGGAAAAATGGCGCTCGAGGAGGTAGCTGATGATCCCTGACCCCAGGAAAATGGAGACTGAGATCCCTGCGCCTAGCGCCACCAAAAAGGCCGGATCAGATTTCCTGAAATCAGCTGCAAGCTGTTTTGCCGTTCTCTTCCCTGCTGCAAATTCCAGAAGGCCGTACAAAAGCTGCGATATTGCATTAACGGCACCTATCAGGCGCGCGTATATCCCGGTTACAAAGGCTACTGTGCCGCCTGAGATGCCCGGAATTATGTCGCATATGCCCATCAGGAGCCCCTTCATGAAAATCACTGCCCATTTCATGGCCTGCACCTTTTGTTGCTGCTTATTCCGGTCACAATAATCTTGTCCGTCAGGTATGGCCCCTTAACAAGGTCTTTCACCAGCTCTTCTGGTCTGCGGTATTTTCGCCCGTCTGTTGCATAGAGCCTGCCGCCCCTGACCCTGACACTGCCATGCTTTTTTCTGAACTTGTCGCAGTGGAGCTTCTGTTTTGCAAGAGGCCCGGTCACAGTCCTGACCCTGGACAGCAGGCGGTCGGTTATGAAATAGAAATCTGCCTTATTCTTCTTGTCCCACTGCCAGGCTGAATTCCTGACATTGAAATCCTGCCGGGACAGCTGGTTAACTATATAATCATGGACCTTGAGTAGCCTGCATCCCACAATATCCTCTTTTCCCTCATGCGGCCTGCCAGTCAGATGAATCAGACTGAATCCGGCAGCCTTCTTCTCAAGGTCTGTTTCTGATATTTCACTCCGATGGAAGAAACTCTTCGAGGGTTCCCTGAGGAAGCGCCTTGCTGCTTCCCTGAACCGTTCAAATGTCTCGCTGCCAAGTGCGGCAGCTGCATTCCTGTCCGGCAGGATCGGATCAACAACAACAAGCGGCCCCCCTGTCTTTGAGGTGTTGAGAATGTCCAGGGCCCTGCCCTTGTGGAAGCGGTTTATGTCAATAACCTGCTTGGGCTTCCATCTGAGTGATGCACGGAGCAGGTTCAGAAAGCCCCCGCAGTATATTACAAGGATGTCAAGCACGTGGCCTGAAAACCCGCGTATATAGCTCTCTGCACCGTATACGCCCTGGCCCTTGCAGAAGGCCTTTGCCAGTCTTATTTCGCCTGCAAGCCCGGGATTATCTTTTATGCGGGACCGCACCCAGCTGACATGCATCGGGCTCATGTCTGTCACATTCAGGGCACGAGAGGGATCCTTTATGTCGAGAACAGGAACGATCTCATAGTTGTATTTCTTCTTTAGGGTGAAGTAATCCCTGCTGCCATGCAATGTCACCGGCTTCAAGGGCTCTACTATCTTTTTTAGCATGGCAGAGATGTCCCTGTCCTTATAGGCATAGTCGAACTTGACAAAGATATCAACGTCGTGATCCTGCTTCAGGAATGTGCCCTTGGCAATTGACCCCCCTGTAACCGCAACTGCCCTGATCCGGCCTTTCTTAATCTGTGAGCTGATCTTTTTTATTATTCTGCCTATCTCAGGCGTGTCGACATCATCCGGGGTAAGATCTCTGCGAATCTCCTCAAGCAGCTGCATAAGAAATAAACGGTGAGGATGTTTATAAAAAGATTTTGTTTTATTGGTCCTGGGACAATGACCTGATGAGCGCATCCAGTTCATCCTGGTCAATTCGGTCCAGCCGCGCACCTATCCTGCCCACAACCTTTGCAGCATAGAAGCTGCCTATATGGCCGGAAACCTTCAGGCTGTGGCCTTTGCTGATTCCGTAGAGCACACCGGCTGCGAACATATCCCCCGCACCGGTAGTATCAATGGCCTGTGCCGGGTAGCCCGGTATGAAATGGATGGTGTCTGCCTGCTTGATCATGGAGCCCTTCCTGCCCACCTTGACTATTGCAGTATCGCAGATCCCCGATAGTGCATCCAGGGCCTCCCTGGGCTTCAGGCCGGTGAGTGCCATAGCCTCCTCCTCATTGGCAAATACTATGTCTGCATAATCTGCTACAAGCTTACGGAGGTCTTTTTTGTTCCGCGCCACTATGCCAGGATCACCGAGGTCAATGCTTATGCGGATGCCGTTTTGCTTTGCGAACTGCATAGCATGCATTGATACCTTCCTGAGCCCTGGCGCCTCAAGCTGGTAGCCCTCAACATGAAGAATTCCGCTATTCTTAAGGTCATCAAAGAAAACATCCTCCGCCTCAAGCTGCATTGCTGCACCCAGATGGACTGCAAACGTCCTTTCAGAGTCAGGGGTGATGAAGGTGATAGCGTGTCCGGTGGGTGAACCTGAGCGTGCCAGGACGGGCTTGACACCTGAATTAATCATCTTTTCCTCATAGGTATCGCCATGAGGATCCCTGCCCACCTTTCCGCAGAATACAACGGTACCGCCAAGGATCCCTATGCCGTAGAGTGTGTTTGCAGAACTCCCCCCGGGCTCGGTCGTTACCCTGTAATTCTTGAGCTTGTCAAGAATTTCCTTTGAATGGGCCTCATCAATCAGGTGGAACTGCCCCTTATTCAGGTTGAATTCTGCCAGCTGGTTATGATCAACCTCAATAAGAAAATCCATCAGGGCAGAGCCAATTCCGAAGACATCGTATTGCGCCATCCGGAAGATGGATTCGGCGCAGATATATAAAGGTATCATACATAACCGGCGGAATAGGAGTTCCCCATTAGGCTGCCCCGGTCAGCAATGCCCTGCGCCTGCTCCATAACGTAACGGGCATGGGGGCAGAGCTCCATTTGCGCCCCATATACAAATACCTGGACCGCTACATCATAGGCGCCACCAAGCGTACCCAGAGTACCATAGGCGCCCATTTCTTTTCTTGAATCTGAATACCTGCCGTAAGGGTGGCCGGTATAGCCATGTCCCCTATAGACGGGGTTACCCGCATAACAAGATCGGGCAGGCCTGGCGCCGGGCGCCCGCCCGCCTTCATCACCAGATAATTCCTCCAATGCGTCGTTTGGCTGTGACTCAGGCAGCAAATAGCCCATCTCTGATAATTCGTTGTGCCAGTATGCCCGAAACCCTGTTTCATCCTGTGCAATGGCTTCAATTAATGCCAGCTGCGAATCGCCATCCTGTCCTCCGTCAGGTGAACCCGATTCAGCTATTGTCTCATCAATTGTTGCCATCATCCCCCTACACCTCCAGATCCTGCGGTCCTGCAAGCAGCCAGCCCTGCATAAAGCCCTCTTCTTCTGCAGTAATCCCATCGGCCTCAAGAAGATCCTGCCAGTCATCCAGGTTTTCGAAATCAAATATTGCGCTCATTTTATTTCATGCTAAACTCATTCATCCGGTCATTCAAATCTACGAGAACAAGGTTCTTCACCCAGTTCCTGTCCTTTCCCTTCATCTCGAGTTTTGTACGCATCTAAACCTCCCCAGTTTGCCTTCATCATTGGTGCTCATTATTGAGCTCCAATAATGTAGTACATACGCATAGCTTTTATTTAAATATTTCGATACTGGAGTACAACATTGAGCCTCATTAACAGAAATATTTATAAATAGGGGCGCGTCCCAAGCCTGCATGGAGCCGGATAAGGTAATACTTGAGCTGCTGGGAAAACATACTGAAGGAGTATCCATCAGCCAGATTTCTGAAGACACCGGCCACACACGTGCCACAGCCGCCAAATACCTGGAGGTCATGAAGCTCAAGGGGCTTGTAAGAGACAGGGAAGTGGGGCGGGCAAGGCTCTGGTCTCTGGCCACGAGAAGAAGGAGCATCCTTATAGCAGAAGACGAGGAGCATATCCGGAGGCTGATAACCGTTATCCTGGGGAAGGAGAACTACAATTTCATTGAAGCCTGTGACGGGCAGGAGGCCCTGGAGGCAGTAGGGAGCAGGATGCCGGACCTCATAATCCTGGACTTAATGATGCCAAAGGTTGACGGGTTCCAGGTATGCAAAAGGCTGAAGGAGAATGCCCTGACAAGAAAAATCCCGGTACTTATGCTCACTGCAAAGAGGGAGATGAGCGACAAGAGGGAAGGGATTACCGCCGGTGCAAACGATTACCTGACAAAGCCCTTTGAGCCCAGAGAGCTGAGGGCAAGGGTGAAAACATTCCTGGAAAAGGAAACCAGCGACAGAAATCCCGTAACAAACCTCCCTACGCTTGAATCTGTTGAGAGGCAGATCAGGGCTGCAGACAACAGCCATGACATAATCAGGATTGCCATCAGCAACACGGGTGCATACCAGAAGGACTACGGGGTATCAAGGACAAATGAGATGATGCGCCTGACATCCCATATAATCGCCCATGGGCTGGAGAGATTAAGCGAAAAAAGCATCGTTGCCCATGATGCGCAGAATGGATTTGTCTTCACAGCAAAGGGCGAATCCAGCGACAGAGTAACAGACTTCGTGAAGAAGGAGTTCACGGCAACACTGCCGTTCTTCTACAACCTGGATTATGAGAACCTGGACATGGATAAGAACATGATAATCCGCCCTGACCAGAAGGGCAGGACTGAAGAGATTGCCATGGCAGGACTGGTTATAAGGAAGATAAAGAAGAGCGAACTGAGCACCTATGCAAAATGAAAAAAATCCTGGTCATTGAGGATGAGCCGCACATATCAAAGCTTGTAAGGGTAATACTTGAGAAGAATGGATTTGCTGTGCTCCAGGCATTTGTCGGCATCGAGGGGATTGAGATTGCCAGGAAGGAGAAGCCTGGGCTGATTATTCTGGATGTAATGATGCCCAAGATGGACGGGTTTGAGGTCTGCAGGCTGCTTGCTGCCGGCGAGACAAAGGATATACCCGTAATAATGCTCAGCTCAGCTGCACAATTCAGGGACAGGATGAGGGGCATTGACGCGGGCGCAGTCGAATATATCACAAAACCCTTTGACAAGAATGAGCTTATTCTGAAGGTAAGGGAGCATCTCAGATAACAATGGGAAGCGCGTGCCAAGACAAGGAACTAGAAATCCTGATGAAGGTCAGCAAGCTGGTCAACTCGAGCCTTGACATAGATGACATGCTGGACCACGTTGTCAATGCGGTAAAGCAGCTGGGTTATGACCTATGCTCAATACACCTGTTAAACGGCGACCATATCACGTGCAGGGCCGGCTACGGGCCTGACAAGGGCCCAATCAGGGAGGAGATCATAATCAAGGTAGGCGACGGCATTACAGGACAGGTCATCAGAACAGGAAAGCATGAACTGATAAATAACATTGACCAGGACGGCCGGTACATTGAGTTCCTGAAGGGCTTCAGGGCAGGATCAGAGCTTGCCGTCCCCATTATTGCAGATAAAGCCATAGGGGTCATCAATCTTGAGGACAGGAGAAGAAATGCATTCTCAGATGTGGATGTCAGGGTTGCCTACTCGCTTGCTGACCAGCTCGCGCTTGCCATACAGAATGCAAGGTCAAAGCAGGAACTCAAGTCTGTCAACAAGAGGCTGCAGGCCCTGTGCGAAACAGGCAAACTGGTCAGCGCCTCGCTTGATCTTGACAAGGTCCTGGAAACAATCCTGGAGTTCATTGACAGGCAGTTTGACTACAAGTTCTCCGCCATACTGCTGGTTGAGAAAGGAAGGCTCTATGTCCGGGCAGGCAGGGGGTTTCGCCCTGAAGTTGTAAAGAATTTCCGGCCGAAGATTGGGACAGGCATACCCGGGAATGTCATAAAGAGCGGCAGGCCCCTGAATATAGCGGATGTAAAGAAAGACAAAAGATACATAGATGTCAACAGCGCCACAAGGAGCGAGCTTGCGGTACCCATACTCTACGAGGGAAAGGCAATCGGTGCATTCAACATTGAGAGCGACAAGCTCAACAATTTTGATGATGATGACGTAAAACTGCTTTGTTCACTGGCTGACCAGGCTGCGCATGCCATCAGAAACGCCCAGCTGTACAATGAGATCAGCCATTTCAACAGGGAGCTGAACAAGAGGGTGCATGAGGCAACCAAAGACCTCAAAGAGGCAAATGCGGAGCTTGAACGGCTCAATAAGATCAAATCAGATTTTGTGTCGACGGTATCACATGAGCTGAGGACACCCCTCACCAGCATACTGGGCTATGTCTCCCTTATGTGCGATGGCGACACAGGACCAATTACTGATGAGCAGAAGGAATTCCTGGGCATCGTAAGAGAGGAGAGCGAGAGGCTGACCCGGCTGATTTCAGATCTGCTAGATATTTCCAGGATTGAAGAAGGAAGGATGCAGCTTGCCAGGGGAGACTTTGACCTCATTGACTTCATGAAGGGCTACGGGAAGGGAATCAGGGCAGCTGCAGAGGCAAAGGGCATATCAATAGAGACTGAGCTACCTGAAGAGCTGCCGCCCCTTGCGGCAGACAGGGACAAGATCAAGCAGATAGTTGACAACCTCGTCGGAAACGCCATCAAGTTCTCAAAGAAGGGCACTGCCGTCAGGATCTCGGTTAAGGACATAGGCCATGGTGTGCAGGTTGAGGTCATTGACCAGGGGATCGGCATTGACAAGAAAGACCAGGAAAGCATATTTGAGAAATTCCATCAGGTGGACAGCGAGATGACCCGGGCTGTTGGCGGTACAGGGCTCGGCCTTCCGATAACAAGGAGCCTTGTTGAAGCCCATGGCGGGACAATTGACGTGAAGTCTGAACCGGGCAAGGGCTCAGTGTTCAGGTTCACGCTTCCGTATGAGACCTAGAAAACTGATAAGCGCACGCCGGGCATTGTGGGTTGTGGGTGTGCAATGTAATCTTCGGGCAGGAGTCTCCTTAGCTGATCAGAGAACAAAGAATCTCCGAGTTCCCGCTTAAGGTAGTTCCCGAGGACCTGAAAAAATCCTGCTGCCTGATCCGGTCTGATAACAAATGCTGATTCAGAGGTTCGGGTTACCTCCTCGGGGCTTTCCGGCGGAGGACCCTTGCCTGCAATATATCGCTCAAAATCCGAATAGAACCTGATTTGTGTGGCAATCTGATTCCTCCATGCTGCATGCTGCTGGAGTTCGTGTGGCATAAGAACCCCGGCCCGATCAGGGGGCGGATCTGACAGATATCTGTCTTCTGCTTCAGCAAGCTTTGCTTCAACACGTCTTAAGAGCACCGCCTCCTCTGAAGTGTGGAGGGATTTGGCTGCAAGGGCTTCCATGGCATGGTAAACAGTCTCAGTAGGGCTCTCACGGTACCGCTCAAAAAGGGTTTCCTTCGGCTGCCGGGCAATGGTTGAGGTATTTAGGAGGCCAATATCATAAATCAGGGTCCATAACCCAAATTCGCCCTGTTCAACATAGGACTGACGGGTTTCCAGCAATCTCTGCCTTTCCTTTTTTGGTGCATAGGCTGAGATGAGCGTATTAATGGCCTGAACCAACTGGCCGGGTTTCTCGCAGGCTCGCATCACCTCTACAATGTGCTCGCACAAGGGACTCTCACCGGAAAATCTCCGGTTCAGG
This sequence comes from archaeon, assembly GCA_043823195.1. Lineage (GTDB taxonomy): Archaea > Nanobdellota > Nanobdellia > Woesearchaeales > JBDRAZ01 > JBDRAZ01. The sequence continues at coordinate 63,338 of JBDRAZ010000034.1, read as the reverse complement.
TAATTTCTTAAATCCGGCGGGTCAACAACACCCACTAGCCAGCTAACAGCACAATCACTGGCTGCATCGATATAACCAATGACAGTTTCAATCCGCTGACGAGTTTCCTGAAGAAGCGGATCTTCTGCCCGTGCAACAAGGTTTTCGAGTTTGTCGCGTGATACTGCACACTGAATCACTGACTGAGCCACGCAATCAAGATTTACCTCAAATCGGTTGTCGGTCTGCTTCGTGCCCTGAGGTGAACTTGCAGGCAGATGGTTTGTGCAGCGCTTTTCTTCCATTGCCAGGGCATGTTGCATAGTGTTCATCGCTTTGTATGCTATGCTGGCCTCGTGCTCTGCAGAACCCCGCAATGAGTCCCTGGCAAGATCATAGAAGCCTGTGTTTAGTATGAGTAATGTGCTTAGCATAGCATTGGAATCCGGGTCCCGTTCATCCGGGGGAATACAGTATAGGCCAAGATATATGTCTGCGAGTAGATCAAGCTTTTGTGCGGCCACATCAGCGCGATTTCCGGTAAGGCTTTCGGCCTGTCTTGCATACCTGGTATGATATCTGCTCGATAGAGCACCCTCCGCCACCCCGATCGCCCGGCCCCTGGAGATGTCCAGCCCTTCAATAGCTGTTCTGATTTTTTCCAACGCTACAGTCCTGTGCGACTCGTAGTCTTCGCGTATGTCGCGATGCGTTATGCCTATCTGCTCCACAATTGCACTAGCCTGCCCCAAGCAGCTGCCGTCAGGCTTAGCTGACCCTGTGGCGGCTATCTTTTTGTCGATTATGTCCGGGATACCCAGCGGGACCATAGCTGAAAAAGACGTAAGATATGCATCCGGAAGATTGCCGCAGGCTTCTGAGAGAACAGAACCATTTGCCTGCATACGCCTCCATTGGATAGGATCAGATACGTCACCCGTATTCATGAGGCTGTAGCCGGCTCCGACCACCAGCCTGGCCAACTGATCCGGATCATAGTCGCCCATATGCCTCAGCTTTTGAAGGAGCACATCAGGCTGATCTGCCCAAAAGAGGACATCGCTCCTGGAGGGGCCATATGAAATCTGCTTGTCTCGGTGGCCGCCTTCCCTGTGGCGAAAGGTAAAATGCTGGTAATGAATTGGTATAAAGGGCGCATGACGCTCAAAACTGTAGCCTGGGGGAAGGTACTCCCCTAATAAGAGGGAGGCGTCGTCAGCAAGGGTCCTATCTCCAAGTATGCAGAGCACAGTCTCATCCCAGGGCTGCTCAGACCTGTTGCCGAATTTGAAAAGTGCACGTGTGGGCTCCAGAAGAAGCTGACCGATAATGTCAATAACCTCGCCGGTGAAATACTCTACACAGACCCTTTGCTGATCATATTCCATATTCGGGAATGGCCGAATTACATCGGTCAGCTGCCTCTTGATTAAGGCTGTAAGATCAGAAGGCATAAGGTTTCGCCATATTGAGGCCCGGCGCTCGCAGGCACGCTTACTTGCAGAGTCTGTATGCCTGAATTTGGGGTCCCTGTAATCATCAGCACGCAGAATGAAATCAGAGGAAGCATAGACTCCTTCATCATGCAGGAGCGCCATACCTTCCTTGAACAGAAAATCCTTCAGGCGTCCCATCATTTGCCCATATTCCTCTCCGGAGGGCCCCTTACAGGAAGCCAGAATATCCCAGGGATTATCTCTCGAGCGTATGCTTTTCCCCGGTCTTGTGCTTCTCAGATGCCTGACAAATGAATCATCAAGGAACCTGCTTTCGGCGTAATCATATTCCAGCATGCCACGTGCAAGTGCAACCGGTTCCGGGATGTCTCTCAGAAAGCCTTCGGGTATGTCGATTGACGTAACCGGAATATTCAAAAGACCCATTAGGGCGGCTCTGTTGGATTGCAGCAGATCCTGCTCTTCTGGTGATAAGCCAATCAGGTGCCTGTTTCTTTCAGCGCCGTGTTTACCGTAAAGCATTAGCTGAAGCGGAGTGCCGGTCGCAAGGGCAAAGAGCGTCTCATATCCCTTAAATCCCGCGATGGTCTCGGCGAGCCCCGGGCATTCATAAGAACATATTCCTAGTGATTCGACCGGCGTAAGCTGGTCCAGGGAGAGCGTCTGACCCAAGCCGCTGATCTTGTAGAGTTCGTAAAGGCCCGTATCCTTGCGTCCCCCGGAAAGGGAGGTCAGAATCCACGCGACTCTGGCCATGTTTGCAAATTGTGCAGGAGAATCCATGTGCAGGCTCCTCCTCAGCCTATCGAAGCTGCCTGTTGAGCCAGATCCAAGCTCAACCACTGCATCAGATTTGCGTTCCAGGGTATGCCTGAATACGTATTCCAGAAACACCGCGTAGCCGGGATCATCCCAATGTGCCTCCAGATACCGTTGCTGGCGGGAAATCCGTTCTGCCTCTGCTGCCAATTCTTCCAGATCAACCGAACGTCTCGCCTCAATCCGCATATGTATTTGATTGCTTAACATGGTTATATGTACCAACATAAGGTTTATTTCTCAGAAGTAGTAAATTCATTTATAATGATTTCGGATTTTCCGCAAGAATTCCTGCCAAAAACAGCCCCAGATGCAGCTTAGGCCCGGATCCTGGGGAGGACCTTTTTAGCGGCCTCCTCGCCAAGCCTTATGAGTTCCCTGGTGTGGGAAAGGTCTGTAAAGTCTAGTTCCTGGCTAATTAAGGGTATCTCGATTATGTTTGCCTTTTTCAGCTGGTGCTCAATGAGCTTCTTTCCCAGGAGCTGGACTGTGTGATGCAGGGTTTCATAGAAGCGGGTTGCCTCTTTTCTTGTATGAATCCTGGAGAGCAGATTTACTGCTATCACCTGCCTGCATCCGAGTTCTGCTGCACGCTTTAGGCCAGCATACTCGTTGATGGATCCGTCAATGTAGAGGCCGCCATTAAAGTCATGCGGAGGAAAGAAGGGCGGTATGGAGCAGCTTGCAATGACTGCATCAATGAGGCTTCCATCCTCAAAAAAGACGTTGCCCCCATCTGAATACTCGGTTGCATTGATGATCAGCCTTCCCGATAGCTCAGAGAATCTCCGCGCATTTATTCTCATCTCAAGCTGCTCTTTTAGGATGCGCGGATCAAAAATGGACCTTACCATAATGAACTTGTAGAGAATTTTAAGGTTGTACCTGAAGATGTCGCTTTTTTCAATGTTGAGCCAGCAGCACTCAAGCTGCTCAAGATTTTTGGCATGGTCAGGCCCGTCAAGAAACATGGCGCCGTTTATTGATCCCACGCTGGTGCCGAAGATTACGTCGGGTGTAATTTTTTTTATTAAGACTTTGAGTACACCTACCTCAAATGCGCCGCGCACACTCCCCCCGGGAAGCAGTAATGCTGTTTTCATCCTCTTTTTCATTGCCACTGGGGGGTCCAGGTATTTAAAGGTATTCCAACAGATATAAATAGGAATATCGGGATTTAACAGGTATGGCGGCTCAGGAGATTCTCAGCCTGTTCAGGGGCATAGGAAAAGAGGTCAGGAAGATTGCTCTTGATTTCTACGGCACTGACAGGGCTGCCGGCGTTGTCCGGAACAGGGGATGGGATAAGACAATTCTGATCGACGATTTATGTGAAAAAAAGATAATCAGGATGCTTGAGGCGAGCGGCATGGGATTCACTCTTGCCTCTGAAGAGACCGGAGTAAGGAGGCTCTGCGGGAATCCGGAATATACAATTGTGATTGATCCAGTAGATGGTTCAGGAAATGCCGAGAGGGGCATACCGTTCTTCTGCGTGTCACTCGCTGCGGCGAGGGACACACTCGAAAACACGGATGTCGGGTATGTCATGGACCTTGTGCACGGCAACGAGTACTGGGCAATAAAGGGGAAAGGATCGTTTCAGGACGGAAAACGGATCATGCCAAGGGCAGCCAAGCCGCCTTACTATGTTACAACATTTTTCTATCCTGAACAGGAGCGCGCCTACAGGAGGTGTGCCCTGCTATTGCAGAGCACATCAGTAAAGATCAGATGCTATAATGCTACAGCACTTGAACTCTGCCTTGTGGCAAAGGGCACTTTGCACGGCATGTTTGACATGAGAGGGGTCAACAGGGTGACTGACTTTGCGGCAGGGAAGCTTATCCTTGAGGAGGCGGGGGGGATTTTTAGTGACCACCGGGGAAAGCCGGTTGACCTCAAGGCCGATCCGGAAGAAACCAGCACGGTTGTTGCTGCCTGCTGCGGTGCGGTGCACAGGCACCTGCTTGGCCTTGTTGACCCAAAAACTTAAATACTCGCTAATTAGACCCCTGAGAGGAGGTGAATAGCCATGGGATGCGGAGACGGAAACTGCGGTGGATGCGGACCACCATACTAATGCCATTTTGATTTTTTTGTTTATTTTGTTCTTTGAAGGCACTGCCTTGAAGGTGAATTCTTATACCTCAGCAGAGCATCTATTGAAAGAGAATAAGTTACCCCTATCTAGTTCAATATCTCTTTCAGCCCAATTGTAGAGACCATTGTAAGGGTCTTTTGCACCTTGACCTTCTTCCTGAACCTGAGTATGAAGTCGTTGAATTCCTCGACATTGGCAAACTTCAGCTTGAGGAGCAGATCGTATTCCCCGGTTATCCCGTGAGCCTCCTTGACGCTTGCATTTGACAGGATCTCGTTTGTCAGGTCAGCTTCGGTGGTAGCCAGGACAAAGACAATGAAATTTTCGTTCACTGCGCGATTATTAAGCTTAACAGTGAAGTTTTCTATGACCCCGGTTTCCCTAAGCTTCTGAATGCGCTGATGCACAGTACTGGGCCTTATCCCGGTTGTTTTGGCTATCTGGCGGACTGATGCTCTGCTATTTTCTTTCAGAACAGAAATAATTTCGTGGTCCTTTTTGTCGATTCTCATTTGTCGTCACTAAATGGAGGGGCTCTCTGTTATTGAGAAATAGTCTCAACAAAGACATTGGGGGTAGTCTACTAACCAGAGAGCCAGCCTTCACTGCATCATATGTCCATACTTATTTAAATATGTTTCCATTTTGTGCAGGAATATGTTAAATAAGTGAACATTGTCCAATAAATAACGAATAAAGTATATAAATGACCGTTGACTGCCATTCATCATCAATGAACGGAGTTGATAATCGTGGACAAAGGAGATAATTACGAGGTAAAGGACCTTAAACTGGCTCAACAGGGCATGAAAAACATTGAATGGGCTGAATCACAGATGGGTGCCCTCATCAAAGTAAGGCAGAGATTTGAAAAGGAAAAGCCTCTGAAAGGGATCAGGGTGGGCCTGGCGCTGCACATTACAAAGGAAACTGCGGCCCTCGTCAGGACACTCATATCAGGCGGGGCAAAGGTTGCCATTACGGGATGCAACCCCCTAAGCACACAGGATGATGTTGCTGCTGCGCTGGCAGTAGAGGGTGTCGATGTTTATGGATGGAAACATGAGAGCAAGGAAGAGTACTACAGGAACCTCAACAAGATTATCGCATTCCGGCCACAGATTACGATTGATGACGGCTGCGACCTTGTCACAGAGATACACCTTAAGCACCCGGAGCTTATCAACAGCATAATCGGCGGCTCAGAGGAAACCACTACCGGAATCATAAGGCTCAAGGCGATGGAAAAGGACAAAGCCCTGAAATACCCGATAATTGCAGTGAATGACAACAAGACCAAGCATCTGCTGGACAACTATTACGGAACCGGCCAGAGTGCACTGGATGGAATCCTGAGAGGGACAAGCATACTGTTTGCCGGAAAAAACGTTGTTGTGGCAGGGTATGGCGACTGCGGCAAGGGAACCAGCCTGAGGGCATCCGGGCTTGGAGCCAACGTGATTGTTACTGAGGTAAACCATTTCCGTGCCCTGCAGGCAAAGCTTGACGGCCACAGGGTAATGCCCATGCAGGAGGCTGCAAAGATCGGCGACATCTTTATCACAGTCACGGGCGGAAAGCACATAATAAAGATTGAGCACATCAGGGCAATGAAAGACGGCGCTATCCTGGCAAATGCAGGCCACTTTGACATAGAGATAGACTATGCATCGCTGAAAAAGGCTGCATCCGGTGTCCGCGAGATAAGGCCGCTCGTAGAGGAATTCATCATAGACGGCAGGAAAATATTTGCCCTGGGGCAGTGCAGGCTTGTCAACCTTGCGCTTGCAGAGGGGCATCCGAGCGAGGTCATGTCAACGTCATTCTGCGGCCAGGCCCTTGCATGCGAATACCTGGTCAAGAACAAGGGAAACCTCGATAGAAAGGTCATAACGCTACCTGAGGAGATTGATGATAAAATCGCCGCGCTTCAGCTAAAGGCGCTTGATGTGGCAATTGACACGCTAGATGATGAGCAGGTTAAGTACCTGAACTCATGGAATGAAGGCACCTGACTACTCAAGGACAATAGCCGCATAGCTGACTGACTGGGAATAATCCCCCAGGATGTCTGCTGATGTGTAGTACTTAAGCAGGGTGGCCTTGTATTCAGGAATAGCTGCAAGCATTACATATATCGGCAGAAAGCCGCATATTGTGGCACCCGTCTCCTGAACAAACCTGAAGAATTCATCCGGCTTGCGGTCCTGAATATACGACATTGCCTCACGGTCAAGCCTTTCAATGTTTTCTTTCAGATTGCCTGCAAAGGGGGCGTAGCCGTAGCTTGCTCCGTAGTGCGTAAAATCTGATGATGCAAGAATGCAGACTTTCTTTTTCGACTCCCTGATGGTTTTAAGGATGCCTGTCCCGATCTCCCGTATCCTGGCCGGGGATGCTATGACTATCGGCACAAACTGAAAGTCCTTGAACGTAAACTGGAGAAACGGAAGCTGGACTTCGATGCTGTGCTCATAAAGATGAACCTGGTTGTCTTCTCTTATGCCGCAATTCTTAATAAGTGCCCCGGCAAGGCCTGTGTCGTTTTTGGCGATGCCCAGGGGCGTCTCAAAGTCCTCAAGCATTGCTGATGTCATCCCCATGCCCGTGTGATTTGTGCCGAGGATGATAAAGGTTCCAATATCTGACCCTGCAATCCTCGCGTAAACGTGCGCTGCCGCCGGACCTGAAAACATGTAGCCCGCGTGAGGCACTATTGCGCCCTTCACAGCCTTGCCGCCCCCCCTTGCGCCGCCGGGCAGATAGCCCGGGCCCAGATCAGAGAGAAAACTCTTTTTGATCTGCGCAGTGAGTCCAGCCCTGCTGCCATCATAGAATTGCCCTGCCACCGCCGGCTTTCGCACCATGCAAACCCAATCGCTGCGGAGATATAAAAACCTTGTGCCAAAAGATTTTTATAGAAGTATAATTTAAGAGAATGCCATGGATGATTCACCTGAGCGAAGAAACCAGCTTTATAGGGAGCTTGACAGCCACATAAGCTCTGCAAGGAAGCCATCATGGAAACGCCTGTTTCGCCAGAAAAAGGACAATATCAGCGATGAAGACAAGAAGGAGTTTATGGATACCTATCAGGATACCTATGATGTCCCCGGCTCATTTATTAGCAAGGTGGTTGGCAATATCAAGTCATCAAAAAATATGAATGAGGAAGAGATGGAGTCTGACCTTGAGGATGATATGGACGCCATGGACGAGCAGGAGAGCCAGATCAGGAAACAGGAAGAGGAGATAAGCAAGGAGAAGACCGACCTGATGTGGAACATCGTGGGAAGGCATGAAAAAAACCCAAATGAAGAGATGCGCCTTGAGAAGCTCGATGAGAAGGAGACAGAGCTGAAGAAGGAAGAAGAGATAGTGATAGAGAAAAAAAACAGCGTGATCAGGAACTTTCTTGACCAGCTGAGATTCCTGAAGCGTGAGGAAGAGATGGCTGAAGAGGACAGCGGAGAGGCCTCACCAAGGGAGAATGAGATGCTGGCCGATATGAAAGACCTGGCAAAGATATCTACCCGGGTTATGAAATCCGTGCCCAAGGAAAAGATGGGGGATTTCAAGAATTCTGATGACCTGAAACGGTTCAAGGAAATACTGAAGAAATATAACCTCATTAAATAGACAAACTTAAACAATAATTCAGTTAAACATTCTGCACATTTATGTAACTGAACATTTATGCAATAATTCACTTAATTCAAGCAATATTACAGTTTGGGGAGCTTGTCCTCGGGGGGGGTATCATCCTGCGGCTCATCCTTTGCGCCTGGCTTGCCCGCCCTTTTGGCTCCTGCGGTTGCGGACCCTGACATTCCGGACAATTTCAGCCCGCCCTTTTTCATGTAGGTCCTGTAGGCTGCAAATCCCACGGCAGCCAATATGACCAAAATAACGATAACAATCGGCAGGGTATTTGACTTCTTTTCACGGACGATAAGGGGTGCAGGTTGAGGGGCTGGAGCCGGCTGAGGGGCTGGCTCGGGTTCTGGAGCAGGAGCCTCGCAGTCTGAAGAACAGGTAGAATACGCCTCATTGCCTTCGCAATATCCGTCACCGCAGATGATCTGGCGTACAACAACCTTTTTCTCGTCCTGGTTCATTCCGGAGGGGTCGAACCATACCGCATCAAAGGTGTATTCCCCCATCCTCTGGGGGGCCGTAGCCTTGTAGGTGATTGTTGTTTTTGCAGCTGCGGCAAATGACCACCCGTGCTTGTTATCTGCAGCCCTGGTTGTAACCTGGTCGCGCGCAATGCCGGGAACATCCCAGCTCACCAGCACGAAACCTGCCGGCAGGGCATCTTCAAGGGTGAACAGCTTTCCTGCTTCAGAAGAGGCAATCTCAAATGCTACTGAAATCTCCTCACCTGGACCAATCCGCTCAGGCATTACACGTGTCACTGATGCGGCCATGGCAGCAGGCACTAGCAAAAGAAAAAAAGGAATAAAAAATAACCTCATTTTACCCATAGAAGCCCCGTATCAGGTCAATGATCTCAAATGCGGTGTAGGGCGTTGTTCCTGCGTAGAATGCCCTGATTATGTCAATCACATCAAAGGCGGTCAGTGTTGTCTTCTGGCCTACCGCAAAGTAGCTCAGGCCAGGCGAGGCTGCCCTGTAGTATACGTAGTCTGCATCACCGGAAACCTTTTCGGTGGGCAGCTGCGTCCAGACGTTGCTTTCGTGCCTATACAGGACCACATTGCCTTCTGAGACGCCGTTGTCAGTCATCCAGGTCTTCGGCACCTTGAACTCCATTACCACGCTGTCGACAACCAGGTTGATGAATGCGCCCTTGTCAATCTCTATGTACTTGTAGATGGTTCCAGAGAGCCTCTGGGATGTCGAAGGCGCTGCCTTAAGCTCTTTTACTGTAATAGATGCGCCTGTAAGCGGGGTGTTGGTCGTAATTGTCAGCCTGGTCAGCGGAATCTGGGGCTTTGAGATCAGCATCTCAACAGGTATGCCGGCCTCAAGCCTGTCCCATCCGCGCCTCACAGTCACACCGACGTTTGAGGGTATCCCGCTCGTGGTACGGGTAGTTGCAGGCGTAGTTGCTGCTGTGACTGTGACCGAGAATGTTGTGCTGTTCGAGGCACTCATTGCGTTTCCGGCGGTGTCATTGCACCTCACGTAGAATGTGCCGCTTGCATCTGCAGTGTAGTCTATTGAAACGCTGTGGGATGTGGCGCCGGTTGTGCTGAACGCTGTCATCGCTGTGTAGTTGCCGTCGGTCGCTGCATACCTGCACCTTGCAGCCTCATTTGTTGTCGCCGAAAGGGTCAGGGTTACTGTTGTTGTTCCTGAGGTGGATGTGCTCAGGGCAGATACCCTCGGGACAGTCGTGTCTGCAACAGTGAAGTTGTGCGATATCTGGGAACTCCTGTTATTCAGGTCAGTGCAGTTCAGAACGACAGTGTATGTCTCGTCAGCGAGCCCAGTTAGGGTTGCGGAATATGTCCCTTCAACCCCGGCCCAGTTCAGATCAGTGCTTGCCAGTGTTGCTGATGTTACTGCATTGCTTCCGTTCCTCAGAGAATATGTGCAGAAGCCTGCTACCTTCGGATTTGCCTCATTTGCAGTGAAGCCAAAGGTGGCGTAACTGTCTGCAACTGTGCTGCCATTAACCGGAGAGGTAATATTAATGGTTGGGGCCGAGGTGTCGTTAACAAGCCCGCCCCCTGACAGGTGCGGCACATACAGGGTCACGTTTGTTGATGTGTTTATGTAGCACATGTTTGACAGGGTTATTACCGTCGGTGCTGAGCCAGAGCAGGCAGGCAGCTTGTATACGGTGTCCCCGATGTCGTCAGCAATGTAAACCACATCAAGGCTTCCAAGAACGTCGTTGAAGAATATCGTCGCACCCTGCGTATACTTGTCTGCAGCCAGGATATTCTCCATGTTCTGCATAAGGACAATCTTTTTCAGGGTTGCTCCTGACCTTGTGTTGATGTTCAGTGCTGTTGCCGAGGACCTGTTCACGTCTATCTGGAACTGGCCTGCGTTGTCCCAGTTTGCATCAAGTCCGTCAAAGCTTGGTATGTCAACGGAAGCATCTGAGCCGCTAATGTTGACGGTAAGCTTAAGGGACAGTGTCCTGTTGACATATAGCGCCCCCTGGCCGGAATAATCCTGCGAGATGTTTGCTGCATTCTTGACAGTAACCGCAGTAAGCTTTGATGAGCCTGCACCCGATCTCATGTCGCTGATCTTCCTGGTGATGTTTACCGGTGCAATAATCCTTACGGTTCTTGCTGTTGCATTCCGCCTGTTGCCCAACGTGTCATTTGCAGTGAACTTTATCCTGTGCGTTCCTGCGTTCAGGGGAAGCGTAACATTGCCCGAAGACCCGCCGAGGGCTGTAAAAGTTGTTGCACCATCAAGATAATATCCGACTGCTGAGACCCGTGTCACAGCATCCGCGGCGCTCCAGTTGAGCACAACCCGGCTGACATAGTCGCTTCCGCTTATCGGCGAATACACCGTCGTCACAGGACCTACAGTGTCATAGTTGTACCTTACTGATGCGCGTGTTGCCGCATTTGATGCGTTGTCGCTTGCAGTGATGTTGATCTCGTTTGAGCCCTGGCCAAGGCCTGCCTCAGTATATGAGCAGGTCATGTTATATGTGCCTGTGCAGGCAGCAGCTGTGAAGGCCGATGAGACGGCACCGTTGACTTTGACAGTAATTGTTGTCCGGTCAACTGCAACATTGTCTGTCACGGTGAAGCTTATCAGTCCTGATGACGTGTTGAGGCCCGATGTGGGGTAGGTAATGGCAATTGAAGGCACGGTATCATCAACAGTCAATGTGAGTGTTTCGGTGCTGTTGATATTTCCAAGGTCGTCTGTCGCCGTGACTTTAACCATGCAGGTGCCTGCTGCGCATCCCAGCTGGGATGCATTTACTGTGACTGAATATGTGTTGCCTGATGTGTTGGCCATGGCAACCGGTGTTGAATTGCCAACCGTCACCGTGCCGGTGGTGAAATGGGTGTCTGTCACGACTGCAGTTATGGCAAAGGTTGCGCTGCTGGCAACAAGGTTGTCAGCATCGCTCAGGGCAAGCGCGGTGACCCTCGGGTTGACGTCGTCAATTGTAAGGGTCATTACCTCAGTTTCATTCCTGTTTCCCAGGCTGTCAGATGCATTGAATCTCACGGTACAGTAGCCGTTGGTTGCTGTGCAGCCGAGAGCTGAAGCTGTGGTGGTAACTGAATATGTGTTTCCTGAGAGCTGAGACATCGGAACAACTGAGCCGTTTTTCAGGGTAATGCCGGAGAGATGTGTATCTGTCACAGTCACATTAATCTGCAGGCTGTCTGTGCTCTTCACTATTCCGTCGCTGTCATTAACTCCTGCAACAACAACAGACGGATTCGTGTCATCCACTGTTATTGTGTATGTGACAGTGTTATTGATATTTCCTGCATTGTCAGTGGCAATGTACCTAAGGGTGCAGTTGCCGTCCGTTGCTGTGCAGCCCATGGCGCTTGCATTTGTGGTCAGGAAAAAGGTATCAAGCGATTTTCCTGGCATGAGCACCTGGGTTGCGTTTCCTACGGTAACATTGGCAATCCGGGCAACTGTATCTGCTGAGGTGATATTGATCTGGAAATTTTGCGTGCCCCTGACCACATTATCTGCGTCAGAGATGGCGGTCCCGGTATTGGTTGGATTTACGTCATCAACCTGGATATTAAGGGTTGCTGAATTGTTTATGTTTCCTGCATTGTCAGTTGCTGTAAATTTAAGGACACAGGGACCGTTTACTGCTGTGCAACCCATTGCTGAGGCTGTTGTCGTTGCTGTCCAGGTGGAGCCTGACGGATTTGCCATGCTGACTGGCGTCCCATTGCCTGCGGTGAGGGTAGCTATGCCTGAGGAGTCGGCAGCTGTGACATTGACCTGAATGCTGTCAGTTCCCCTGACAATATCGTCTGAATCGCTGGTTGCCGGAGCCAGGACCGTAGGCAGGGTATCATCAACCGTGTAGGTGAAGTTCTGCTGGTTCTCCTGGCCGTTTGAGTCATTTGCCCAGACATAGACCGTGGTAAGGTCCCCCTCTTTCCAGCTGGTCGCGTTAAGGGTAGTTATCAGAGGTGACGTGCCGCCAAGTGAGATGGGAGCACCATAAGCGTTCGCAGTTGAATTGAACACGGCAATTGACGCCTGAGGAATAGGGTTTCCGGAGGTGATTGTGACGCCTACCGTGCCAGACGACTTGATGTAGGAGCCGTCACCGGGCGAGGCGCTGATGCCGGGCCTCTCAGAGGGTGTTCCGTATGCAATAGTTGAGTTCTGGCCGCCGTTCCCGTCAAGGTCATAGGCAGCGATCTTGAAATAGTAGGTAAAACCGTTCGTGAGCGCGGCATTGCCCCACTTGGTCTGGTTGCTTGTAGTAAGGAGGGCCCAGATGCCTGATGTGTTGCTGTAGACCCGATAGCCGGCAAGATCCGCGCCAATAGCCTGGCTGTTGCTGTGGTTGACAACCGCATCCCAGGAGACATTCAGCGTATTGTTCTGGGACGTGACCAGAACATTCATAACCTGAGCCGGCACAAGGTTGGTTACGGTTACAGAGGAGGTTGCATTTGCACCCCTGTTTCCCGAGGTATCGTTGGCATATACAGCGTAGTAGTATGTCACGCCGCGGGGGGATTGTGTGTCAAGGACATTCAGTGAGCCGACGGCGCCGTTATAGCTGGTCGTGCCGACTAGGGTATCAGTATAAGATACGTCGCTTGTTGTGCTCCTGTAAACCGCATACGTAAGGTTAGTCCAGATGTTATCCTGGGTATGGCTCCAGGAGATATTGATGTAGGAAGTGTCAGTCACAAGCTGCTCGATAACCGCAATGGTGCTCGGAGCCAGAGGGCCGATGTTGTCTGCAACAGTGATGTTAACATAGAGGTCAAGGGGCGTTCCGGAAATTGTCCTGGTAAAGTTGGTGGTGGTGGGGTGCGTAGAGGTCGCATTAAGGAGCCCGAGGACCGGAGAACCAACCTGGAATGTTACCAAATCTCCGCTCTGGGGGAACGGAGTGCTTTCAGTAAGATAGTTGGAGATGATCCAGTATGTATTAAGGTTGCCGTTGCCGTCGTCGCCAGTGGTATCATTAAGACGCGAGCCATTAAGCCCTCCTGTGGTAAAGAGCATGCCCACAAGCGTATTTACAGGCGCTGGCTGACCGTCAACAGTAACATAGCCGATGTACCACGTCGCTGTAGGGGTGTCTGCTGCGTACACGCCGGACAGGATGAGATTAAATAGCACTACATATAAAGAAAGCCTGATGATGTTTTTCATTGTATCCCCCCTTTTGAAAATGCAACTAAGTATCACGATTAAATTTTGTCAATAATATTTAAATCTTTCTAAATCGCTTAGAGGAGAAGAGGGCTTTCATCCGGGCCGGGTAAGCTCCCAGCCCCCTTCCTCTTCAGCCCTGATCCAGTAGCCGTAACCCGGATGCAGGTTGACAAGGGTGTTAAGCATTGGCAGGGCATCCGGATCATACAGTTTCCAGGGGTATTCATCGGAACCGTTATAACCCCAGGCCCTGCTGAAGTATGAGATGTTCTCGAACGCCTCTTCAGCCGGCCTGGACTGGAGGAACGGATAGCCCATGAGATTCCAGCCATCGTAAAGCGTGGTGTTGATCTCCTCAAGTGTCCCGCCCTGGATGCTGATGAAGTCGGCGGCGTCTGAGCGCACCCAGTAGCCCAGCGTGCCATCTATGCTGGAAAGCGTGTTCAGGAAAGAAGGACCATCAGGATCATATAGCTTCCATGGATTGTCCCCATATTTCGCTTCATATGCCCATGCCCGTATGAATCCGGTCGAATTGGAAAATATCCTCCGGGCCGTCATGTTTGGGGCCAACAGCGGAAAGCTTACAAGGCTCCACCCCAGATTAGCGCGAATATTATGCGTGTCATTGGAATATGCAACGATACGCCTCGTGCAGTTGTTGTCAGAATAGTCGCCCTCCCCTAAGGCATTGAGCGCTACCGTAATGTGGTGCCGGCCGTGTGATGCCGGAGTCCAGTTGAGGCCGAATACCTCCTTGGCTGCTTCGCTCGCAATGCTGGATCCGGTAAGGTTGAAGCCGTTGAAATGCCAGTATGATGTGTTGATTGCCTGATCAATGAACACAGCCCCCTGGTCAGCCTGCACCGAGATATCATGCACAAAAAAGCCGCTGTAAACAACGCTGCTGTCGGTGTGATAGCGGAATGCCAGGTAGAGAGCACCCCCGGCATAGGATGCTATGTTGAAGGAATAAGTCATCCAGCCGGATGAGCCGTTGAAGTTGTATCTTTCCGCCCAGGTCCGGTTGTCATCAGACAGCATGAGGGCTGCATAGTCGCAGCAGGATTCTGTGTTGAATCTTGCACGGAGGCTGAGCGTGGCGTTGACAGCACTGCTCAGGTTGATCAGAATGGATGACATGTTATTATCAAGTTCGTCGTCGGCGCCGGAGTGGAAAACAGTTGCGGGAGAGCCTATGAAGCTGCCCAGAAGGCCCTGGCCCACCAGTTCCCCGTTGTCATATATCCGCAGAGTCACATTGGGGGCATCTACAAGACCGGTGTTATACAGGTTTGTATTGACCGATCCGGTCTGATTAACCTCCTGGCGCGAGAGCTCAGAGAGGACGCAGGTGAGGTCGGGCGCATAGAGCTTTGCCTCTGTCCCATCCTCCGCATGGTTATTAGAGGTATCGGCATCACCTGAGGAATTAAGGAGCATTACAAGGAGCCGGGGGCCAACGCTTGCCGGCGTCCAGTTCACCTGCATTTCAAGGGAGCCTGCTGCCGTGATGTTGCCAAGGGTCACGCCTTCTGCAGTGCCCTTTGCAAGGTACATGAGCGCGTAGGAATTCCCGATATAGTGTATGTCAAGATATACAGCATCAGAAAGCTGCACAACTGTTTTTTCTGAGCTGACTATAGCATCAGAACTTACATTGGAGACTAGGTTAATAGTCAGAATTGACCCGGAAAGCGAGGCAGTGATATTATACTGCGTTCGATTGAAGACCTCAGCCGCCGTAGAGCCGTATTGCGCATAAACATACTCAAAATCTGTGAATTCGAAGAGCGTGGCTTTCAGGTTAATTGCATCCACGAAGCCCCCGTTTATCAGCGATACTGTGATCGCATTTGTTTCATTCACTGCAGTGCGGGCATCGACCCCAATGTAATCGAGGCCGGCCTCTGGCCCATTGTATCGCACGGTGGTGTAGCGATAGCGGTAGTTGTCAGAAAGACCAATCTCGCCTGTTGCATTGGCAAAGACAATTATTTTTCTCGAGCCGGGAAGGGTGGGTGTGAAATTAAGATAAACTTCTGCAGCAGAATCGACATCAATGTCCGCGATGCGTTGCACGGTCTTGTTCCCCTTCAGGAACTCTATAGATGTGTATCCCGGGGCAATTGTCCTTACCATGAGGTAATGGCCTGACTGAAGCTCGGCAAGCTCCTCATCAACCATTACATGTTCCTCGGAAATCCCTGAGTGGTTGACCTGAAGACGCACATGCGAGCTGCCGTTGTCAAATGCAGCAATGCGGTAGTCTACGCCGTCATAGGTTGCGGTGCGGATGCTGCCGTAGATTATGTAGGTATCATCAGCATCATAAAGTTCATATAGGATTGCTGTAACATTTGTTGCGTTCCGGGTCCCATAATTGCTGAACTGCACTGCAAAAGAGGCTGTGCTGTTCACCCTAAGTGAGGCGTTGAGTGTAAAATACACATATATGTCGGGGCCGTCCTCGGTCACAGAGACTGAATCGTAATCATGGTTATTCCTGAGGTCTGAATCGGTATCTGCGGCAACAGAGGCTGTGAGCCTATGTTCGCCAAGGTTCAGCCAGCTCCAGTTAATAACGTGCTTTCTGGTTTCACCTACATCAAGCGAGCTTCCGTTCCAGGCATATGCGTCCCCCTGGGCCAGATAGAGCTGCGAATAAGACGGGCCGATAAAATTCGAGAACAAGTATACACCGTCGCTGAGCTGGACAGTCTCGTAGGCAACAATAGTGAACAGCTCCGATACATCGCTGGTAACATTGACCAAAATGTGATCATCATCGATCCTATGCGCAGTTATTGTGAATTGGGTGCTGTTGAAACCCGTATCCTGAGCCTGATCATACAAACCGTAAACATATTCGGTCTCATACATATCGTATAAATAGACTGTATAATTGGAGACATTCTGCAGGCCTGAATTTTCCACTGTGAGGTTTACGGTCGCATCGGAATTCACAATAATGTCTGATGGGGCCGTGATTGTTACCGACAAATCCGGACCCGGCCCCTTCACACTGGAGAGAGTATATGCATAGTTATTCGCCCAGTTTGCATCTTCAGAAAGGTTTACTGCAACCTTGAGGCGGTGAGTGCCGATAACCGTGGGCGTGAAATTGAAATATTCGTATTTGGACTCGTCAGCTGCAAGCGGGGTCAGCACCATCCTGGTGATGTTGGCCTGGCCAAGATAAAAGGTGACATATGAATTGCCAAAATAATCCACCTCAAGCAGAATTCCGTTTGAGAGCTCGACAATCTCATTGTCATGGAGACGCAAAGACTCTGTGGCACCATCATAGGAGAGGTTGATCAGAATCTCCTCCTCATTCAGCCTGGAGCTTGCAATGTTGTAGTCGGTATCTGCAAAGACTACGGAGTCGGGGCTTGCATAGAAGCAAAAAGTAGAATCATAATAATAGATGTCATAGAAGATTGCGTTAATATCCTGTGCATCAAGCGTGCCGTCATTTTCATAGTACAGGCCGATTTCCGATGTCACATTTGCCACGAGCAGTGAATCTGCAGAAAGGCTCGTGTCGATGTCTGGTGCATTGATTGATACAGTGATGCCGTACGAGTCATAGTTATTTTTTACGTTGCGGTCTTCAGATGAGTTAACAAAGGCAACGATGCGGTGGCTTCCCGTCACAGAAGGAGTCCAGTTGAGGTCATCGGTCAGAGAGGCACCCCTGGCGACATTTGATCCGTTTTTGGTAATCCGGGATGCGGTGCCGATATAGAATTGCGCATATGCTGATCCCAGATATATGGTGAAGAGATGCCTTCCTGAAGAAAGCGGCTCAATCTTATCTGAGAAGGCTGTGGTAAATGATGATGTCCCATTGATAGTCACGTTAACGCGGGCAAACCCCTGCCCGAGGTACCGGGGGGAGATTATGTAAGACAGCCCGTCAATGGTTGCTGAGCCGGATGAATTGATTGGTGAGTATACATATGTCCGGTCGTAAAGGTCAAAGAGCTCTATTGTTACATTGGTTGCATTGTCATCCCCGATGTTTGAATAGTCAATCCTGGCTGATGCAGCTTCATTCAGGAGCCCCTGCCAGCCCGGCAGTATCAACTCGGTCTCGATGTCTGCACCAAGGCTAAGTACCACGGACCTCCTGTTGTTGGCTGTGTAGTTCTCACCTGCTACGGGCTGCACATGCACCGTGAGATTGAACTCTCCTGCCATCTGCGGCGTCCAGTTGAATTCCAGGGTAACATTCTCACCGGCATCCAGCTCTGCAACCTCGATGTAATCAGTGATGTTGCTGTTTACCATAAAGGTGACATTAACATTCTCTTCATTATTAAGGCCAAAGTTGAAGAGGCTTGTATTCAGCGCTCCGGCCTGACCAATCCTAAAATCAGGATACCCCAGGGATGTAAGGTACAGGTCGTGGTCGTATATCAGAACATTGAGAGTTATGGTTTCGGTCCGGTTGTCGTATATGCCGCTGCCCCTGAAAACGACTGATACATTGACCGTTGCAGAGGCAGTGGCTAGCGGGATGCTGAAGTTGGTACCGTATTCACCGGCCTCCCTGCCGTATAAGGGGAAGAAGAAATCTGTCCTGTCTGCAGAGAGGTAGCTGCCGTCCAGATAATATTCAAGGCGAAGACCGCTGCAGTTATATCCTAAACTGTCAGTGCATGTCCCATAGACGTCAACGTTATCCCCGCGGGCAATACTGCCTGAGCCTGCAGTAAAATTAAGGTCCACTGTCCTGGCCCTCAAGGAAGCCGGCCTTACGGTGTATGTCACATTGTTGCCGTATGAATCGGATGCCATGAACCGGATATCTATGGACGCGGCATCTGAATCATTGATGATGAATGATCCGGAGTGCTCAGAATCGAGGGAAACCTGGATCCAGGGGCCTTCATCAGCCCTGTAGAAGAACCCTACTGCCGAGACATTGGATTCATCTGTAAAGTTCACTGAGACAGGCAGTGTCTGGTTTGTCCGGAAGCGCGGCGATATCCTTATACGGTTGAGGGCAGGCGGACTCAGGTCATCAGACGGCATGGCAAATCTGGCTGTTATGTATGTTGTGTTCCAGATGGGATAGTCTGTGGGAATCGTTATGTTTACGGTGTAGTTGCCGTCAGAGCTGAGGTAGTAGGCAAGGGTGGTGTAATCCCAGACCCTGTAGCTGTTTGTTATGTTTTTTTGATAGACAAGGGCTTCGTTGTTGTATATTTCTGCGTGGGGGACAGCGATGTACTGGGTGGTTGTCTCGCCAGTTCCAGGATCGGTGACTGCTACGTCGGTGTCCCTGATCAGGTATGAGTTTCCGTTGAAGCCCCTTATGAGGCGGTCGCGCAGGGCGACCCAGTTCGAGTTGATATAGACAGATGTCGGCGTGAACGGGGCACTGCCAAAATAGACGTGCTTCCCGTCACCCGGAACAGGTGAGATGCCATAGAAGGTGTTTTCTGAGCGGTAGCCTTCCTGGTGCGCAACCTCAAGCCCGAATTGCGATGAAGAGTCCTCGTTCTCAATGTAGTTTATGTACATGTGGTGCGACATAGAGAAGTTGCTGTAGTAGTTCTCGCGGACAGGATTTTCGCCCAGAAGATAGTATGTCTTGGTAACGGGCACATCAAGTTCCTGCCAGCTGGCTGCACCAACTCCGCCGCCATTCTTATGGATGGGCTTCAGCCAGAACAGGACGCTTGAGTAAGTCTGGGGCTGCTGGGCCGGATAGTTATAGGTGTAGTTGTAAATGGCAAGATCATCAGGACTGTAGGTTATTGTCGTATTTGTGGTGTTGCTGACATTGGATATAATCCACCCGATGAGATACTGCTCTTCAGATATATAGAATGCCTCGTCCCCGGGCGGGCAGCCTGAAATGACAACCATGCCAATTAACAGCAGCGCAAAGAGCAGCCTTTTCATGGTTCACCCATAATCATTTTTGACCAGCCACCACCCTCGAACGGGGTGTCAGACGGAATGCCGTAGTATCTGAATACAATATCCACGGTTGCCTTGTTATCGGGTTTGTTGGATACATAGACTGTCCTGTCACCATATCCGGGATCAATGAAGGCGTAGCTGAGGAGCTCTTCGCCCCGATAGGCAAAGAATGCCTTTTCCCAGTCGTAAAGCTTAAGGCCGGTGCCGTCAAAAGACCGGGCATTCACGGTGTATTCCCGCGCATCATATGTGCTGAGCGTAAGGGATGAATTATGGTCTACCAGCACCTCGACTGTGTCCATGAGGATGTATTCCATGGAGAGATCTTCTGAATCACCGACTGCGTATACAGTATAGTTCCCGCTGGGTATCATAAAGGTATAGGTGTTGCCCTCAAGAATATCACCCTGGAACAGCCCCCGTTTTACGCTGAAATCCTCATTGTGCAGCAGCAGGTCAGGGTATAATGGCTGGGGCCCAAGGACTGTAACAGTGAGGTTGGCAAGGTGGATAAAGGTAAACGGAATGCTGTGAAGGCCGTTAATGCCCCTGAGCGTAACCCTGCCCTCAAAGGACCCGTCCAGGAGGGACGGGACCGTGATATTGAATGTGAATGACGCTGTGCCATTGCCAGGGACCAAAAGAGCTGTTGCATTGAGGTAGCTCAGATTGTAGCTATACCCGGTCTCATCAGTGACATTGGTGACGTTAAGAGTCAGATTCTGTCCCGCCGGCCTGAGACTTGTAATGTTAATCCTCACTGAATGCACGCCCGTGCTTACATAGCCAAGGGATATGCTCTGCGGAGAGGTCGCAAAGGTCGCATTTTTTGCACGATAGATGTCGATCTGGCCGGTGCCCTGCGTGTTTGGGGCAAATCCAAGGTCGAGAGCTGTAAGCATCAGGGCGGATTTCACCTGCAGCGGCTTCCAGTTGTTGGCCTGCAGGAGAAGGGCTGCTGCCCCGGCAACATGGGGCGTTGCCATGGATGTCCCTGAAATTGCGGTGTGATCGTTGTCAACGCACTGATATGCCTGCCAGGCATCCTCCCACTGCGCTGCGCAGATCTCGACTCCGGGCGCAACCACGTCCGGCTTTATTCCGCCGATAGACGTGGGGCCGCGGGATGAAAAGCGGGCAATTTTCTCGTTACAATAGCCATGCACTCCGATCTGGCTGGGCTTGCAGGACGCGCCGATTGTGAGCGCTTTCCTTGCCACCCCGGGGCTTCCGATGCTCTCGTCATACGGCCCCGAGTTTCCTGCTGCAACAACAACCACAACACCCTTGCCCACGGCAGTATCGACTGCCCGGGAAACCTCATCATCAGGGTGACCTGAGCCGCCGAGCGACATGCTGATTACATCCACGCGATCATCAGAATCGCCATCATCATCCGGGTCTGTGGCTCTCTGGATTCCCGCTATTACATTGGAATAGCTGCCGCTGCCACTGCTGCCTAGCACCTTGTAGGCGTAAAGCTTTGCATCGGGGGCAACGCCCTTTACGGTCGTCCCGTTTCCGGCGGCAATGCCTGCGCAGTGCGTCCCATGGCCATGGTCATCCATGGGGTCAGCATCGGTATTCACGAAATCGTATCCGCCAAGGACGCGGCAGCCGGTACCAAGGCACCCGCCAAGGTCTGGATGGGTGTAGTCCATCCCTGTGTCAATGATGGCTATTGTCCTATTGCGGCCTGTAATGTTCCTGCCCAGGGAATCATGCAGCCTCCACACCTTTGATGCATTTATTATGCCGACCGAATCAGGGAGGTAGACCTGGACTTTTTTGTCAAGGCTTACCCTTTCAACAATGCTGCTGTCAAGGAGGTCAAGCTGGCGCTCAGATACGCGCATGGCAACTGCGTCGATGATTTCCAGGTCCATGGTGCTTATGCTCCGGGACCTTCCCAGCGCGCCCCTGATAGTCCCCATGAGCCCCCGGGAGCCGGTCAGCCTGCCGAGGAGCTGCTCCTTGGTTGAGTTGAAGGCTTCCTGCCTCATTCTTCTGCTGAGTTTGCCTGCATCCGGATTACCGGAAAGACGGGCATACCCTGAATCAAGATTTGCAGACAAGTCCATTGTTACAATAACCGGGATAGAGTCCCTGTCGTACCCCTCCTTTTCAAGAAATTGGGCGTTGGTCAGGACCGCTTCAATCCTGCCCCTGTAGCTATGATAGCCGGGGTCAGGCTCCCGTTCTTTGGCCTGCGGGAGGTCAGTAAGAGAGACGGTCTTGGTATTGCCGAGATAATCAGCAAATGACATCTTTTCGCTGGGAGGGGGGTTTGAGAAGTGATAGACTATGAAATTGCTGCCGTTCCGGTCAACCAGATTGACGCGGATGTAGTCGTCAAAAGCCATGATGGATGCATCGAAATTGCCAACGGTGAATTCCTTCCTGCCGGCAAGGTCTATCCTAATTACTTCATCATCTTCTGCTACATCTATCCCGCTGTCCTGCCCGCTTGGCGCCATGATGGCTATGGAGGCAGCTATCAGGAAAATGAGCACCGCAAACAGCTTTAGAGCACTATTTAGTTTTGCCATTAGAGTCCAGCCAGTTGGTTATGATGTATTTCAGGACGTCGCTCTGATTGGAGCCAAGTGAGCCGACCCGCTCCCTGATCTCCCTGACCTGCTGCAGGGTGAGGGTAACGGGTATCCTTTTTGTAGCTATCTTGCTACGATTTTGTGACATGGTAATTTCTAATTAGTAATAATGGAGTATATAAATATTTCGCAAATTAGTCAGCTCAGGGCCCAGGCAGTTGCGTTGGCTACGCTAACCCAGTATCCTGACCCGGGGTCCAGATTGGCAAGGGTATTGAGGAAGGGAAGGCTGTTGGGGTCGTAAAGCTTCCAGGGGCTTTGTGCCGAGGAGTTATATGCCCACATCCGGCTGAAGCCGGGAAGCGAGGATACCGCCGCTATTGCCGGCCGGGGTGACGCAAAGGGATAGCCCATGAGATTCCAGCCGGGCCGGAGCGCTGCATTGAGGCCGCCTGCTGATTGTCCGGTCAGGTTAAGCTGAACCCCGCCCGCCGCATTAATCCAGTAGCCGTATTCGCGCGTTGCCAGGGTAAGGGTGTTAAGGAAGGGCAGCCCATTGGGATCATAGAGCCTCCAGGGATTGCCATCTGAGGCATTGAACATCCAGGCACGGGTGAAATTGGGCAATGAGGCAAAAAGCGCAGAAGGGGACATGTTGTCAGCCTCAACAGGCAAGCTGATAAGGTTCCATCCGCTCAACAGCGGGAGTGTCCAGTATGAGGCTATTGTCCTTTCCGTGGAATTCTGCGGCAGGCCGAAATCAAAGCTGTCAAAGGGAATTACCTCGCAGAGCCAGGTCTGGCCAGGAGAGAGATTGGCAATTATAGCCTGATTCTGTAATCCAGGGACCTCAGCACCATCCCTGTGCCACCTGATAATTGAAGAGTTTTCACTGTCGCCATCAAGGTCGGAATAGTCATAGGAGCAGGTCAGATTGTCTGACTCGCCGGGCGATTCAGGAAGCAGGGACACATTGGCTGCAGCTGGCGGGGTGTTTATTATGGTTATTGTTGCGTTATGCCACATGCTCCAGTTCATTCCGTCATGGGCCCGCACCAGGAAGGTCCAGTCCTCGCCCATGGTGGTGTTTCCTGAGCCAACAATGGACAGGTTATCAAGGGAGCTGACCCTGACCCCGTTTTGCTTCCACTGGGCCTCAGTATGGTTTTCAGGATCACCGTCTACGTCAAGATAAGCATAGCCTCCTGCAAGGGTCCCGTTTGTCCGGTTCATGGAATCTGTTGAGGTGACTGTGAGGTTCAGCAGTACAGGCGGTGCGTTCAGGATGGTGACGTTGATCCCAGCGGTCTCGTTTTCCGCAACCCCCGAATATGCTGAGCTGTATATAACAAAGAACTCATAGTGAGTCCTGTTCCCTGTTGCAGCAACGCTCCAGCTTTGGTTGCAGGAATCACCCGGCATCATGTTCCTTAGGCATGAGAGATTTGCCCCGGTAACCGGATTTTGATCTGTTGTGTAGAAGGGTGTTCCGCTGTTCATCGGGATAACGCCCTTTGAATAGCCCGGCTCCGCTATGTCGCAGCCATCGCAGGAATAGGTGTATCGTGAAACAGTTGTTCCTTCCAGTGCAAAGATGTAATTAGTTCCACCGGAGCTGATGAATGCGCAGCCCATGTCATCGTCTACACCGCCGCCTGCTGTGTCATCAAGTTTCACACCTGATTCGTTCCAGATGTCAATGTCAGTCATGGAGTTGCTGGCTGTGCAGAAAAGCCCGTTATGGTAGTCCATGCCATAGGTTCCGCCTAAACCCATGCTAAGGGTCTGGCCTTCGGCAACACCTTCAGCAGTATAACTCTTAACTGCACTCCCGGAGGTCCTAAGCCATAAAAGACCACTGAACCGGTCATATGCAATTCCCGCTGCAGACTCTGCAGAGTATGTTCCAACCAGGCTCCCGTTCAGGTGCATCTTGACCAGGTAGGGAGAGGAGTCCTTTACCCCATACAGATAGGAGTCCGAGCAGGCGATATCATTAAAGGCATATGGCAGGGAGTAGTTGGTTATGCTTGTTCCGTTAATGTCGTACAGGTAGAGGACATTGCTGCCGGTCCTGTAGATATAGTTGCGGTGGTCAGAGGTGCCGCCGTTGCCTGTTGCACCATTCATTGTAACTGATGTCCTGCTCGCATCATTTACTGCCACGGACTTCACGCTCGGATCGAGGGTTGCAGTTACGTTCCCGCATTCACCACCCATACACTTCACGCCTGTACTAAAATTAAAGGTACTGTTGCCGGTAACCCCGAGATTGGCCAAAGGCTCGATTTGGTATGTGCTGAGTATTCCCCAGCCCACCTGCCAGGCTACCGACTCTTCATCAGAAAGCCCCTCAGCATCGCTGCAGGTTACAGTTATGCTCCAGCTCCCGCTGTCCTGTATCTGAACATCACCATTGTCATAAACCCAGAATCCGCTGTCATTAAGGGCGTCCATATTGCTGAAGAAGGTTCTGCTGTCATCGAGGTTCCCAAGTGTGAAGGTGACATTGGTCACGTTGCTGTAACGCAGGTCTGTGCAATTGGCCCTAACCTTTGATATATTGCTGCCGAATAATGTTTCGCTGCAGGAAATCCAGGTGTTGTTGGCATAGCATTCGATGCTGTATATTTTTGGGGGGACCACGGGTGTGCTGTAAACGCCCGAATAGCGTTCATCATGCTGGAACCGCGGCCAGGGTACATTATACGGATTGTATTTGCCTGGCAGGTCCCATACCAATAGGTAGTCTTCATCGCCGAGAATCACCTCAACATCGTCATCCTGGTCAATATCAGCAATTACCGGGGTTGACCGCTTTGTACTGTGCTGGCCGGTAATGCCCGGTGTTGGCAGAATCTTCGGCCATCCGGTTACCGGACTTCCATTATGGTGCCAGGCGTAGAGATCATCACTGTCATAGTCTGTGCCGATCAGAATCTCCGGCCGGGAATCTCCGTCGATATCACCGATTACAGGCGAGCCGTCCGATGCCCCCGAGATGGATTTTGGCCAGCCTGAAACAGGGCTTCCGTCGTGGTGCAGGGCATGCACCTGGGTATAGCCATTTAATACTATCTCAAGATCAGAGTCGCCGTCCAGGTCGCCTATTGCAGGGGCGCCCCTGCCCATCATCAGGTCTACCGGCCAGCCAGTCATGTTGCTCGCATTGCTGTGAAAAACGTATGCCTTTGTGGTCGAGACGAGTACAATCTCAGGATTCCCGTCTGAATCAAGATCTGCGACAACAGCATCCCCCGGGCTCTGCACACCCAGGCTGATAGGCCAGCCGGGATAATAGCTTTTGTTCAGGAACATGACATATAGATAGCCGTTGGTATTGCCAGCTATGATCTCAGGCTCACCGTCGCCGTTGAGGTCTGACAGCGCAACGCCCCTGGCGAAATTGCTTCCGCCCATCAGCGGCCAGTTCGTTACCTTCGTACCGTTGTGGTGCCAGGCATAGAGGTAGTTGTCCAGTGACCCTGCGACCAGCTCAAGGTCGCCATCATCATCAATATCCCCGGCTGCAATAGGGGTATATACCTCATCACCAGGGTCGCTGGAGGGCCAGCCCTGCACAATTGAGCCGTTATGATGCCAGCCTGAAACACTGCCGCTGCCGGTGCCAACAAAGACCTCCATATCCCGGTCACCGTCAACATCTGCAAAAAGGGGTGATGACCGGATGTATTCACCGGTAACATAATCCTTGGGCCAGCCAGAGTAGTTGCTTCCGTTGGAATGCCACAGATAGAAGTCCCTTCCGCCCGATACATCCAGGCGGGATTCCCCTGCCGCAATCTCAAGAAAGCCGTCATTGTCAACATCGCCAACACCAACGGATGCTGCCAGAAGCCGGTGAGTGACCCTCTGCGGCCAGCCCTGCTGGAAATCAGGATCAATAACGACTATAGTCGACTCTGAATAATTGAACCCCGTGTTATTAATTGTCAATCTGATTGTGTAATAATCCGCTGCAGTTATGTTTTCTGTATTCCAGGCAGCAAGAAGGGAGCCTGAAACCTCCTGCATTCCTCCATTGGCCAGCGTGATTCCGTCGCGCGACCAGCTGGACGGAGAGGCCCCCTGCCCGAATTCAAACCAATAGTTATGAAACGAGGTTTGGGATACTGTGCCCCTTAGCGGCAGAGTGTCGCCGCCCCGCAGAAAAGTGTCCTGTCCCGGACTATCCAGATATGAATTGTCAACTGTCAGGATAACCCTGTCCTCGCTCAGCTTTCCGTCGATATCCTCAACCAGCAGCTTGATTGTAACGGTCCCGTCCTGGAAAAGGCTCGTATCCCAATTGGCCAGCGTCCCTTCGGAAACGTCACCGGCCCCCCCATTTTGCAGCGTAATGCCGGCGCCTGACCAGGCAGCCGGATCAGTCCCTGCCCCGATTGTGATGCTGTAATTTGCCATGCCGGCGCCGCCGCCCAATGCGGTTCCCGTGATGGATGTGGAACCGTCTTCGGTGCTTCCTCCGGCTGGTGACACAATGAAGGCAACCGGGCCGGGAATGTCAGTCTTCAGCGAGAGGTGCGGATCCCCGAGAAGCGCCAGGTCAAAGTATATCCAGCGGTAGGTGCCAGTTGGCCCCACAGATGAATACTTATCCTGCCTTGAATCCTCCAGCGCCGGACCCAGCCGGGTAATGTTTTCATCGATAAGGGCGTCAAAAAATTCCATGTCATAGTAATCGGAGGTCCCGAAAACGCTTCCCGGGAGGTACCAGCCGTATCGAGTGTTTCCGATGTAGGCAAAGGCCCCGCCGGGATTGAGGATAAAGTGCTCGGATATGGCCTCAGAGGTCCCGCTCTCCGCTGTGTCGAAGGCGTTTGTGTAGCAGCCCCAGGTATAAAGGAAGAAAAATTGGTCGTTTGTCAGGGCGGCAACATCTGAGCTGTACATGCCCATGACCCTGGTTTTGGAGGAGTGGGCCCCATGATTGATTATGTGGATGCCTGCGTTCATCTTTGCAGCCACATTGGATTTGCTGAATGTTCCGTCGCGGTCATACATCCTTGAGATATTGTACTTCCTGATCTCCCGGGCCACATAATCCTTGTTGTCGCCGCCCCAGGTAAGTTCATCGAGCTCCTCGCCCACCATGAGGGCCGTTTTTATGTAGGGATCATCTGCAGAATAATAGTATTCAATGGTCTTGTTGACAAAATTGCGCGCCTCGGCTGCGGTATCAACCGTTGCCCTACCTATGTACACCTCAGCATAGAGGTCGACCTCGGCGCCGCTTATCCCGTCGTTGTACTCTCCGAAAAGCGCGTCGTTGTCATAGTTCCAGCTGCCGTCAAGGCAGCCGTAGTAGAGGTCAGATGGCAGTGAGTTATCTACGTATGAACCGTATGCCGCATACACGCCCCTGGCCGGTATTATTTCGTCATCCCCACCCAAAAGAACATAGCTTGTCCCCCAGTTTGCATAGGCATCCCTGATAAAGTTTCTGATGTGGGCCTGGGTGTCGTTAAACTCTGCATCAGCACAGCCGTCACCGAATGTTCCATCGCAGTGGTAGTCAGGTTCGACTACAATATCCTCAACAAAGGCAATGGTTGCGTTGATGCCTATTGAGTTTTTCCAGGAAACAAAGGGCTGGAATGACTGGTTTAGGGAGACTGATGTGATTACCACATATTCATAGGCCAGCGAGGGATCAGCCAGGGAACTGGGCGAGGATTCCTGGGTTGAGGCCATAGCTGGCAGGGCTCGTATGCCCAGGTGCTCAGGATTTGCCACCTGCGCAGATATCATTTGCCGGTCCGCACTGACAGAACGCTTCGCCTCAAGAGGCAGACTTGCAACATTTACAGATACAGTCAGTGCTTCCAGCCCCATATTTGGATAGTAGCAAAGCCGGCCTGATTTAGGTTCGTACCGGACAGGGTAGAGCTTTACTGCAACAACTTTGTATCCCCGGAAATACTGCACAGACGCATTCAGGTGGATGATGCCGGGATAGGGACTATCTGAGTCATAGATTGTTGCATTTGGGGCCGTATAGGTGATGGTTCCGTTGTAGCTGACCGGATAAGGCTCTTGCCCTGGCTTCAAATGATAGCTCCCGTCAAGACATGTCTCGTCCTCGGGCATTACACTTATTTCAGCCAGATGCTCACCCTCAGGAATGAGCAGGCTTACGGCCCGGTACGGGACTATCGGCGCTCCCGGGATAGACTCATAATCCGTTCCCGGCATGAAAACCAGATCATAGACCCCATCGGGTTCTGTTGTTAGCGGCCCAAATTCGTAGGATTTGCTTATATGGGTATCTGCCAAGACAGGGAAGGCCAAGGCAACCGCCAGAAAAAAAACAAGAGCCGCCTGCCTCAAATGGGCCCCCTCTTTTGCATGTATGATTCGATTTTATCCAGTAGCTGAATTATACCCTTGTCTGTCAGCTCATAGTGCTTCTCGCGCCCGGTCTTTGAATATTTTACAAGATTGGCAGAATAGAGCATGGCTAGCTGATGGGATACTGCGGGAAGCGAGATGCCCAGCGCCCTGCTGATTCCTGACACTGTGCTTGTATCCTCACCCAATAAGCGGATTATGTGCAGCCGCGTCGGATCAGACAGCAGATTAAGGAATGATGCAAGGGCCTGCATAATAGTTAAACAGTTGCTCAACTATTTAAGTTTAACGGATCCAGCCAGGATGGCAGCCAAACAGGCCATCAGTTCAGGACCCACCGGTCGCTTCCAGAAACACGCAGCCAGTATCCTGACCCGGGGTCCAGATTGGCAAGGGTATTGAGGAAGGGAAAAGGACTATCCGGATCGTACAGGTGCCAGCCTGAGGCATTGTATTGATAGGCCTTATCAAAGCCGGACAAGCCAGAGAAGGCTGATGATGCGGGCCGGCCCGATGTGAAAGGATATCCCACCAGATTCCATCCTGCAACCAGGCTGACGTTTAAAGCGTTAACGACACTGCCGGTTAGGTTCAGCGAACTTGGAGATGTGACACTTATCCAGTAGCCATAGTCGGTTGAGATTCCGGCGAGGGTGTTTAGAAATGGAAAGGGGCTGTTTGGATCATATAGCTTCCAGGGGTTGCCATCGGAAGCATTGTACATCCAGGCCTTATCGAAGCCGGGTATCGGGGCGAGCAGGGCACGGGATGACGCGTTGCCGGCCCTTACCGGCACGCTTATGAGGTTCCAGCCCGCGCCAAGCTGCAGGATGATGGAGACGCTGGCATTTGCAATGGTAATGCTTGCCTGCGGGGAATCATTGGCCAACACGCCCGCATAGTTCGAGCTGTACCTGACAAAGAAAGCATATGTTCCGTTGCCGGTTGCATTGATGGTCCAGGTCTGGTTGCAGTTATCGCCGGCCAGCATATTGCCAAGGCATGACAGATTCAGGTGGTCCCTCGGGTTCTGGTCAATTGTGTAGAGGGGCGAGCCGCTGTGCACGGGCACATCATATACGAGATCTGAAAGGGCAGTAAGCCGGATATCATCAAATGCAAAGCCGTCTGATGAAATGGGATAGTTGTCATAGTGCTGAAACTTGATGCCAAAAGAGGCGTTTACTGTCCCGCAGGCTGAAAGGGTGCCGTTGCTGATGTCAATTATGAATTCCTGGTAGGCATTGGATGTGCCTCCGGAAGCAGTCAGGTTGCGGACCATCACCCAGTTAGCCCCGTCGCATGTTACTGCAACACAATCACCATTTGCATGTCCGGACCACGATAGCGGGCAGGCGTGGTCCTCATCGCCAATGCTCTTCATCTGAAATGAAAGCTCCAGGTCATCGTGACCATCGAGCGCCAGACCCGTCACAAGCTCAGTTAGCGCATATTGGGCGCTTTGGTTGACATCCATAATGAGATGGTAGGATCCGTTGTAGGGGCCCGAGAGATTTGATGCCCGGATTCTCCCATAGGGATTGCTGTTGTATGTCACCCAATGGTCCTGGATAGCGGCCGATTCAAAACCGTCATAAAAGAGGGAAACCCTGTCCCGGGGATTAAGGTATGCTGAGATGTTGCCGCATTCGCCGTAAAGGCACCTTACGCCCGAGGTGTAGTTGAAAAACCCGTTCAGGGGCGCGGTCAGATTCCCGGTCACTGAATACGATGCCAGTTTGCCCCATGGAAGTGACCAGGAAACAGACCGTGTGGTCTTTTGACTGTTATTTCCGTAGCATGTAGCGTAGAGCCGCCAATCCCCGCTGTCTCTCAATGGAATATCGCCATTGTCAAGGACCATGGAGCCGTTCTGAAGGGCAGCAATGCCGTTTATCAGTGTTGCCCCGTCATCAAGGTTTTCCAGCCTGAACCGTGCCGCAGAGGCACCTGTGCAGTTGGCTCTCATCCGGGCAATTGTCTGATTGTAGCTGATGGCTGAGCAGTCCAGCCAGGAGGTCCCGTTGTTGCATTCCATGCTGCTGATGCCCGGCACCGGTCCCGGCACCGAGTACAATCCGGTATGATGCTGGTTTGCATGGAAGACTCCCCAGGGCACATTACCGGCATCATATGCTGCATTAAGGTCCCAGACAAAGAGGTAGCCTTCATCGCCCAGGACAATATCAGTGTCATTATCCGAATCGATATCTGCGATTACCGGATTTGAGAGTTTGGAGTAGTGATAGTATTCGAGCTGAGGCGTTGGCACTATCTTAGGCCAGCCGGAGACATTTGATCCGTCATGATGCCACGCGTATAGCCTGTCGTTTGTGCAGTCAGAATTTATCAGCACCTCCGGGTCACCGTCACCGTCAATGTCCCCCACAATCGGAGAATTAGTGAATGCTGCCGTTGCAGGAACCGGCCAGCCGGGAAGCAATGAGCCGTTAAGATGATAGGCATAAACCCCCGCAATAGAAGCGAACAGGATGTCAAGATAGGAGTCATTGTTCAGATCAGCAAGCGCGGGCGACGAATAACTCCCGTTGGCCTGTACCGGCCAGCCGCTAACCGGGCTGCCGTTATGATGCAGAAGATGAAACTGGGCCCATGATGCAACAGCGACCTCATAATCATAATCACCGTCAAGATCAGCTATGGCCGGAGATGACCAGATTGATGAGCCAAGGTCAACAGGCCAGCCGCTGAGGTTTTTGCCCGTGGCTGTTATTGCATAGAGGAATCCGTTGGTGTTGCCAATGATTATTTCAGGCAGGCCGTCATCGTCAAGATCTGCCACTGCGGGTGTTGAGACGTATGAAGATCCCTGATAGACCGGAAAACCGCCCAGCATGCTGCCGTTGCGGTGCCAGGCGTATAGTCCGTCATCGATGTCAGCAGCAATGATCTCAAGATCACCATCGCCGTCAAGGTCTCCCAGGGTTATCCCGCCCAGCACATCATCCCAGGGGTCAGCTGCGGGCCATCCCGCCTGCGCAGTTCCGTTGTGGTGCCAGGCGTAAACACGGTACAAATCGGTTCCGACAAAAATCTCCAGGTCAGAATCACTGTCAACATCTGCCATTGCCGGGCTGGAGCGTATTGCATATTCCCCTGCACCCGGGACCGGCCAGCCTGAATACATGCTCCCATTGCTGTGCCAGACATAAAAATTCTGGCCAGCTGATGAGGACATGTTGCTTTCGCCCGCCGCGATTTCAAGGCCGCCGTCGTTGTCAATATCCCCTACAGCAACAGTTGCCGCAATGAGGCGGCCATTAATGCGCTGCGGCCAGCCTGGCAGGTAATCAGGGTCCAGCACCACAGTAACGGTATGGTTGTTAACAATGGCTGATTGGTTGACCATCAGGCGAATTGTGTAATAGTCATGGGCACTGACATTCGCGGTGTTCCAGACCCCCAAAGCGCCCCGGGCAGGCGCAGCCCCGTTATTTGTCAGCGAGACCCCGTCCCTGGACCAGGATGAGGGAGCGGCGCCTGAGCCATATTCGAGCCAGAAGTTCTGAAAGTTCGTGGCGTTTGCATATCCGGCAAATGTTATGTTAGACCCTGTGCGGTAGAATGAATTGCGGGGTGGGTCGGTAAAGTATACTTTATCAATGCTGATATTTACTGTGCTGCTGGCAGTGCTGCCGTTGGTGTCATTGACTGTCAGCCTGACAAGGTAGTCGTCATCTGCAACAAAGCTAATGTTCCACCCAGTGAGGGTTGCGTCGATTGCAGCGGTATTTGAGCTGTTGATTCTGATCCAGATTACGCCGTCAACAGAATACTCTGTAAGGGCCGTGTCCAGGACTGAATCCATCGGCGGATAAATAGTGCCATTGACGGTGAGGTAGTCTGCACTGAACCGGCTGCCGGCAGCAGGATCATTGATCCTTGCAACACTGACATTTGTGTAGTTAAGGCAGTCATTGGACAGGATGCCGTGGCCGTCATAAAAGGATACGCAGATCTCGTTGATGTGCGGAGTCCCGTCATTGACATCTGCGTTGTCATCATCCACAACCATGAGGTCATGGATATATTCAGACCATGTGCCGCCGAGAAGCTTCATGGCCCGGATGACCAGTTCATCGGTGAGGTTCCGGCCGAGGAATGTGCGCAGGTCCCAGAGCGCAGGGCCAAATATCTCGCCTGTGCCGTGCGGCTCGCCATCTGCATAATCATCAGGGTACCTTTTGGAGTTGTTCAGGTATCTGAGGCAGGACAGGCTGTAGAAGACATCCTCAGACATGCAAGGATCATCATTGATCGATGCGGCAAAATAATCAGCCCAGCCCTCCATCATGCCGCCGGGCTCCCCCCAGTACGGCGAGAGCGTTGGATTGACAAGGTCATGCACGGTATGCGTATACTCGTGGTATATGACGTCGCTTGAGAGCGAGGTTGCCTCACAACCCCCGCCGGCCGGATAGAAATGAATGTCCCCGTAGCCGTCCGCATATGCATTGCAGGTCCCGCTCTCCTGAACATAAACATATTTCTGGCTGTCCAGGCCGGAAATGTCAAACGGCGAACCCCCGGTGAAGAAGTCATGGGCGATGTTGGCATGGTAGTAGGCGTTTGACTCCTCAAACTTATATGATGTGTCATAGCCTGTCCAGTCCCAGGAATAGCTGGCCGGAAGCTCTTTTGAGACATTGTGCTCCGATTCATTCTGGGCCAAGTTAACTACGCGGACATAGGGCCCCTCATGCCTTGCATACACAGTTGCGTTTCCGGAGCCAGGGATGCTGTAGCGGCCTGTGGAATCTGTTATCCCCGATGCAAGAATGCCGCCATCCTGAAGCAAAGTGATGTTCAGGTTCATGAACGCCAGGGTAGCGTTTCCCCTTGCAGGGGATTTCGGATAGACAGGCCCGGTGACCTGGCCGGTGAGCTCATGCCGAACCCTGTTTTCCATGTTAAGTATTCCGCCTGTATGTGCGTCAACGAAAACATGCCACTGGCTCGGGGGGTTTCTCAGCAGGGGAAACTCAACTTTCCAGGCCAGATGCAGGGACCCGTTGTCTTCGGGATAGATAGAGAGGGATATATTGTCAGGTTCCAGATTCTGAATGTCCTGGCGTCTCAGTCTTGCTTCAGAGGATATCCCTGTGAAGCCCCGGATGACCATGGGGGCCTTCTTAACTGCCATCAATGCTCCGGCGAAGGCATCATCGGCGGAAATGGCGGGCTGCAGATCTACATCAGCATCAGAGTACTGCTCTGATCTCATTGACACCACATCACCGCCCTGGACGGCAATTGCGGTAACCGTACCATGGATAGGCAGGCCATGATATTGCTGCTGATAGCTAGTGACAAAGATTCCGCTGCCATTGCCGTATATTGGCTCATCGTATCCAGCATGGATGAGTTCTGCATCAGCGATACCCAGGTTATCAGTTACGACTTCATGGGCTAATATTTCAGCAACATCCAGACCAGCCTCATGATCCGCGGGCCCTTCCCCGGTCCCAGGCATTGTTACCGCCCGCGGGCCGAGCGAAAAAGCAGAGCCCGAAAGAAGCAGAATGATAAAAGAGAACATGAGCAATCTCATTTTAAGTTCTGAACAGCTGTACCTCTTTTATTATTTCTGTGCCTGACTCATCCAGATAGATGTCCCAGAGAAGTCCGTCGCCGACCGTAACCTTCAGGGCTATCCGGCCGTCCAGGGAGGCATCTGATATTTCCCCGATATGGTCTTTTTCAATAGTAAAGGAGCGCTCCTGGCCTGCAAAATCATGATAGATGAGGTGCCTGCCGACCAGAGCCGCGGCAACACGCGACCCAATTTCAGCATTATCCTGAACAGCTGAAGGCTCAGGCGGCGTACAGCCTAGGATCAAAAGAGCCATTGCAAAAAATGCCACCCTCATGCAACTATGGTAATATGATTCGTTTTTATTATTTGCCATTTGCGCCCTTCACTCCTCAGTACAGAAGTCTAGCTGAGCGCCCAGGTTTCAGAACCATCAACCCTGACCCAGTAGCCTGAACCGGGATCCAGGTTTGACAGGGTGTTGAGCATAGGAAGCCCGCCGGGATCGTAGAGTTTCCAGGGGCTGCCTGATGAGGAGTTATAGGCCCATATGCGGCCGAAGCCGGATATTCCGGATATTGCCGCCATAGCAGACCTGGGCGGGGCAAACGGATATCCCATAAGGTTCCAGCCGGCCTCAAGCCCTGTGCTAAGGGAATTGACCCGGTCACCGGTCACTGTGAGCGTTTCAGCAGACGCAACACTGATCCAGTAGCCGTATTCAGGCCGGATCTCTGTCAGGGTGTTAAGGAGGGGAAGCCCGCCGGGATCGTAGAGTCTCCAGGGGTTTAACGAATCCGATGCATTGTACATCCACACGCGGCCAAGGTTGTCCAGTGATGAGAAGAATGATGCGGGTGACATGTCGGCAGCCTCGATAGGCACACTTATGAGGCTCCATCCGGACGCAAGGGATAATGAGAACGTGATGTTTGTGCTGTTAATGGTGATGTTGACGTGCGGTGTTTCGTTGCTGAGCCCGTAGGATGACAGGTAGACAACGTAGAACTCATAGGCGGCCGGAGAGCCGGTGGCATTGACCCTCCAGGTCTGGTTGCAGGAGTCGCCGGCGCCCATGCTGGCAAGGCAGGAAAGGTTTGCCGGGCGGAGCGGGTTTGTGTCAAGCGTGTAAAAGGGCGTTCCTGAATTCATGGGCACAGTGCCTTTGGCGCTGGGTTGTGGACCAGAAGGGCAGCCCTCGCAGGAGTACTCGTAGCGGGAGACAGCATCGCCTTCCATGGCAAAGATATAGTGCCTGCCATTACGGTCAATAAATGCACAGCCCGTGTCATCATCAATGCCGCTTTCTGAGGTGTCAGCAAGTTTGATGCCGGATTCGTTCCAGATGTCAACATCGGTTGCCCCGTTGCTTCCTGTGCAGAATAATCCGTTATAATAGTCTATTCCGTACGCCGAGTTCAATCCAAGAGAGAGGGCCTGGCCGGTTGCTGAGCCATTGAGATAGTAGCTCTTTAGCAGAGTGGCTGAGGGTCTTACCCAGAGAATGTTGCTGTAGGGATCATAGGCAATCCCCTGGCCGGATTCGGTCGCATATGAGGAGATAAGGGAGCCGTTCAGGTGCATCTTCTGAAGACACGGGGAAGAGCTTGCAATTCCCCAGATATAACCGTCCTGATAGGCTATGTCATTGAAACCTGCCGGCATTGTGCCAGTATCGGCAAGCGTCCCATTAAAGTGGTATTTCAGGAGGGAGGTTGAGCTGGTCCGCCAGATGTAGCCAGTGTGGTCGCTTGTGCCGCCGGTGCCTGTGGCTCCGGTCATCGTTACAGATATCCTGCTTGAGGCATTTACGGCAGCTGCACCAACACTCGGATCCAGTGTGGCTGTAACATTCCCGCATTCGCCGCCTATGCAGCCAACTTCTGCAGTGAAATTGAAGAGCTGGTTTGGCTGGACAACAAGGGGTTCTGCCGGATAAACAAGGCTTGCGGTAAGGCTCCCCCAGGGGATGTCCCATGAGACCGTATCTGTTACAGACAACCCTTCATCGTCGGTGCATGATACAGTCACGCGCCATGTGCCGCTGTCTGCGACAATTATGTCTGAATTATTGACAACCTGATAACCAACGGAGGCAATGCTGGAGTTTCTGAAAAAGACATGGCTGTCATCCAGATTCTCAAGCGTTATTGTCCCGTTTGTGATGTTGTTAACATAGGGATCTGAGCAGTTTGCTCGTACAGCAGTTATTGTGTGATTGTATGCTATGGAGCCGCATTCAGCCCAGGCGGATGCGTTGCGGCATTGGATCCCGGAAATCAGGGGCGGCATGGCCGGCTCGGAATAGAGGCCTGTGTAAAGATCATCGTGCTTGAACTGGCCCCAGGGGATGTTGTAGGCATTGTAAGGCGCCGGGAGGTCCCAGACCAGGAGATATGATTCGTCGCCGAGGATGACCTCAATGTCGCCGTCACTATCAATATCCTTAAGGAGGGGTGCTGACCGCTTCACCGCATGCGTACCTGTTAAGGCTGGTTTAGGGGTGATCTTGGGCCAGCCGGATACATTGCTGCCGTTGTGGTGCCAGGCATAGAACCTGTCGCTATAATAATCGGTCGGCAGCAGGATTTCCGGATCAGAGTCGCCGTCAATGTCACCAATCACAGGACCTGCACCTGACATTGATGATACGGACATGGGCCAGCCGGTAACATTGCTGCCGTTCAGATGGACTGCCCACACCCTGCCTGACGCAGTAAACACAATCTCAAGAGAATTGTCGCCGTCAAGGTCGCCGAGTGCAGGCGACCCGCCGGCATAGCCGTATCTTATTGGCCAGCCGGTAACATTGCTGCCGTTCGGGTGCAGAATGAACAGGTGATACGTTGTCATGACAACCACTTCATAGCTCCCGTCATCATTAAGATCGCCAACTGCCGGTGTTGTCCACGCAGAATCCACAGGAACCGGCCAGCCGGATACATTGCTGCCGTTTGCATGGTACGCATAAATGTAGTCATTGTACTGGTCGATTATCTCCGGGCAGCCGTCGCCAGTAAGGTCTGCAACACTGGGTGCTGCGCCATACCTGTCGCCGGGCTTTGGCCAGCCGGCAACCAGGCTTCCGTTCTGGTGCCAGGCGTAGAACCCGTCAAGCCCGCGCACCAGGAACTCATAATCACCGTTGCAGCCTATGTCAGCAGTTACAACAGAGCTGAAAAGCTCATCACGCGGATCAGACAACGGATAACCATCAATGGCATATCCGGTATGATGCCAGCCCCGCAGCACATCGCTTCCTGTCCCGACAAATATTTCCTTGTCATTATCGCCGTCGATGTCAACAAACACCGGTGATGACCTTATGTACTGATTACCTCCGTACTGCGGCCAGTTTGTCATATTTGAGCCGTTATAATGCCAGAGATAAAAATATGCGCTGGAGCCGCCGTACAGGGATTCACCTGCCCCGACCTCCATGTAGCCGTCATTGTCAATGTCGCCCACTGCAACGCTTCCCGCAACAAGCCTGTAATTGACCTTCTGAGGCCAGCCAACCTGGAAATCAGGATCGAGCACAATCGTGATGTTCTCACTGTAAGAAAAGCCGGTGCTGTTGACAGTCAGCCTCAGGGCATAGTAACCGGCAGAGGTTATGTTTTCGGTGTTCCAGGTTGCAAGCAGGGAGTTGCCGATCCTGCTGCTTCCATCTCCGGCCACAGATATCCCTGCATCAGACCAGCCTGATGGATTTGAACCCGTCCCCCAGTGGAAGGCATATGCCTCAAAGAGGGTGCCATTGACTGTCCCGTATATGGATATGTTGTTGCCGGCGCGGAAGAATTCGTTGTCAGAGGGAGCGGAGATCCGGGAATTATCTATTATGATAACCGCCCTGTCCTCGTTTGTCTGGCCATTGTCATCGGTAACCATCAGGCGCAGCGTTGTCCTGCCGTCCGGCTGATAGCTGGTGTCCCACTGCCCCAGGTGATCTTTAGCGACCGGCGAAGTCCCATTGAGGCTGATCCCGGAGGTGCTCCAGCTTGAAGGATTGGTGCCGTGTGCTGCGTCAAGGGCATAGCTGTCAACCGCCGCTGAGGAGTTTCCGGGGGTTGCATAACCGCTGATTGAGACAATCCCCTGCAAAGTGGTTCCTCCGTCGGGGGATTCAATGTAGGCAACAGGCGGCGCTATCCCGGTAAAGAGTTTTGTGTGGGGGTCGCCAAGGAGGGTCAGCTCGAAATATATCCATCGTGCTGAGCCTGTGCTGCCGACAGCAGAGAGCCTTTCTTTCCTGGATTCATCCAGGGCAGGACCGAGCCGGTCAATGCCCTTGTTCATCACTGCGTCAAAGAATTCGTTGTCAAAGTATGCAGAAGGCCCGTATGCGCTTCCCGGCCAGTACCAGCCGTACCTAGTGTTGCCGATGAAGGCAAAGGCGCCAGTCGGGTTAAAGATCATGTGCTCAGCCACTGATTCGGTGCTTCCGCTCTTTTCAGTGTCAAAGGCTGCCGTTATGCATCCGATCGTGTAATAAAAGAAGAACCGGTCGTTGGCAAGCTCATCAATCTCGGAGCCGGACATGCTCATGAGGGTATTCCAGTTTGCATGGCCGTTGTGGTTTGCTATATGGGTCCCGCGGTTGAGGTAGGAAGCAGCAATCGATTCTGAGTATGTGCTGTCGCGATTGTAGATGCGGGTGATGTTGTATCTCCTGATCATCTCTCCGACAATGTCCTTGCTGTTGCCGCCCCAGGTAATCTCATCCAGCTCCTCGCCAATCAGGAGCGCGTTCCTGATGTATGATGAGTTTTCGCTGTTGTAGTATTCAATTGTCTTGTTTATGAAATTATCTGCCTCTGCTGCCGTCTCAACCGTGGCCCTTCCAACGTAGACTTCGGCCTGCAGGTCTACATCATCACCGTTGCCGTCATCAGACTCTCCAAACAGATCATCAAGGTCTGAGTTCCAGCTGCCGTCAAGGCACCCGTAGTAGAGGTCTGAGGGGAGCGAGTTGTCTGTGTATGAGCCGCACTGCTGATAGGTGCCTCTGACCGGTACGATCTCATCATCGCCTCCCAGGAGCACATAAGAGGTCCCCCAGCTGGCATATGCATCCTTGATGAAATTGCGTATGTGCGCCTGGGTATCGTTGAATTCTGCATCACCACAGCCGTCGCCGAATTCGCCATCGCAGTGGTAGTCGGGGTCTGCAGCAATGTCTTCAACAAGGACCGAGGTTGCATTCAGGCCCATAGAGTTTTTCCATGAGACAAGCTTTGCGAATGTGCTGTTCAGCGTGCTGCCGGTTATGACAACATATTCATATGACTGGGATGGCTGGGCTATTGCAGATGGGACAGCTGCCTGAAATATCTGATACTGGTCAACCGCATCAGATGGGTTGTCCACCTGGGCCCTGAGGGTGTCAAGGTCTTTGATGAGGCCCCTCTTCGGCACAATATCAGGAAGAGGCCGGGGTTCGGTCTCCAGAGCAACGATAAGCCTGCGCCAGATGCAGAGCTGCCCGGTATCCGGCGTGTACTGGACCGGGTAGAGCCTTATCACTGCTATCCTGTAGCCCTTCAGGTTGCCTGTGGAGAGTTTCTTATAGAGTATGCCGGGATATGGGTCAGATGAGGAATAGACCGACGTGTTCGGGGGTGTTATGTTGACTGTCCCGTTGAAACTGAAGGGATAGGGTTCCTGGCCCGGCTTAAGATTGAATGTGCCGTCAGGGCAGACCTGTCCGGCTGGGATTATCGTGATCCCTGAGACATCCTGGGCTTCGGGAAGGAGGATTCTGGCCGCATAATATGGGATCAGCGGGTTTCCCGGTATGCTCTCAGGCTGCCCCCCCGAGAGCTCAATATGGTCATATTGCCCGTCAGCTGAGAGGGTGTAGCTGAAGGAGTATTCCTGCACAATCTGGTCGGCGAACGCAGATGCTGAGCATAATGATAACAAGACTAATAGCAAAACCCACCGCAAGTGATCACCTTTTTTGTCAAATGCCAATTGCCCGCCAATGGTATTTATATGTATGCATATATGGTCAGTCAGGCGGGTTTGCGGAACGAGAAGAAAATGATCAGGATGACCAATATCGCCACCGCAACCACCAGGCTTATGATAACAGGCAATCTTGAGATGGGACTGCCGGCAGTTTGGGGCGCAGTTTCCTGGGATTCTGGTGTTTCAGGCGCCGGATCCTGTTCAGGAGGATTTGATACCTGCTGGGGTACCGGGTCTGCTGAGGTTGCCTGCGGGGCATTGAGCTGATTGCCCGGCGGCTGTGTGCTGGCAGCCGGAGTGGCGGGCGGGGGGATTATGCCGGTGCCTTGGCGGTCCGGCGGACTGACCGATGACCTGCTCAGGTCAATGTCAATGTTATAGTCTGACCCCTGCTCACCGATGACAAGCTCTTTTACGACCTCATCATTGATCTTGAAGATGATCCACTCGCCGTATCGGATCCCCTCCCGCTCTTCGGTCAGGGGATCGTCCCAGGCAACATTCACAAAATATGCGCCCTCGCCGCCTGCGCCGTCTGATCTTGAGCCCTCAGGGTCTGTCCCGAGCAGCATGCCGTCTTCAGTATATATCTTCACATACAGGCCGTTGACCTGGGCGCCGTCCTTTGTTATATGGCCCCAGTAGACGGTGGGAAGCTGCGGAACACCCTGGCCAAATGCAAAGGGCAATAAGAAAAAAAACAAAACAATTGGTTTCCACATCCTAGCTCAGGCTCCAGGTCTCACTGCTTGTAACCCTTACCCAATAACCGAAGGTCGGGTTCAGGCCGGCCAGGGTGTTCAGCATCCCCATGCCATCCGGGTCATAGAGATTCCAGGGAGTGCCGCTGGAGGAATTGTAGGCCCAGGCGCGGTCAAAGTTGGAAAGGCCTGAAAAGGCTGATGACACTGTCCTCGGCACGGTAAACGGATACCCCATCAGGTTCCATCCGGCCACCAGATCGGCATCGAGACTCGTGACGATGCTTCCGGTGACATTCAATGAGCCTGCTCCTGACACACTGACCCAGTAGCCATAATCCGGGCTGACCTCTCTTAAGGTATTCAGGAAGGGAAACCCGCCGGGGTTATACAGTTTCCAGGGGCTGCCATCTGAGGCATTGTACATCCAGGCCCTGTTGAAACCTGGTATGGATGCGAGCAGCGCCGAAGATGACATATTGTCTGCCTGCGCCGGCACGCTGATCAGGTTCCAGCCGGCATTAAGCCCGATGCTTACCTGGACTGACGACACGTTGCCTGTGCCGTTGACAATCTCTATTGTGGTCCTGGCTGAGGCAGGGTCTGCGTTGTCTGCACTGATGCTGACGTTGAAGTCGTAGTCCATGCCAGGGGGCATAGGCGGAAGCTCAAGGTTCCAGG
Source organism: archaeon (assembly GCA_043823195.1). GTDB lineage: Archaea > Nanobdellota > Nanobdellia > Woesearchaeales > JBDRAZ01 > JBDRAZ01. Next base: position 21,870 of record JBDRAZ010000034.1, on the reverse strand, counting down.
TTACAGACTTGGTGGTGGATTCGCTAACGTCAATCGTTATCCCGGTCATGTTTGAAACCCCTGCAACTGAGCCGTTCAGGTTGGTTATCAGGATGATCTCAATACCCCGGATATCCACCGCGTTCTGAACCGTTGAAAGCTGCAGTGTAACCGAAAGGTTGGTTGCAGTGCCGTTGTTCACTGAATATGTGCTGTTCATGAAGGTTGGCGTCATCGTCGGCGGGAAGATGATGTTGTAGTTGGTTGTCTCAGAGTTCGGTGCACTGGTGCCGGAAAACTGCCAGGTAACGATCTTGCCATTCCCTGAGCAGCCGACTTTTGTCCCTTCTGCTGAGAATGTCCCGGTTGGCGAGCTGGCGCTGACAGAGAGCGAAGAGGGCGTGACCTCAATGCAGCTCCCCAGAAATGCCTCGCTTCCCACTGAGGGAGTTATGCTTATGGAATCGCTTATCCCTGAACACGTTACTGAAATATCCTCAGTTACGCCAAGGATCGCTGTTGCCATCGGCACTACTTCACAGGTCACCGCAGCGGATGCTGCCGAAATCATCAGCAGGATTGCCAAAGAGGTTAATGCAATTAGTCGTCTCATATTATCCACCCCCCCAAACGCATGTGGGTTTTCCGCCTGTCCCGTCCATGTTTGTGCAGAACGGCTCAAGAGTAACGTCAGAGCAGTCCCAGGAAGCGCCGTTGCAATGCGTTCCATTGTAGCTGCAGGCGTTGGTCATTGAACAGGACTCACCATCCCCAATGAAGATGTTGCAGGGGTTTGCCGTGTCGCCGCTGCAGGCGCCAACCTCAATATTGATCATATGTTTCAAGGTCAGCGCAAAAGTCAGGTCAATGATGTCCACACCGCCTGAAAACTGGCCAGTTGCATTCCCCTTTTCCCTCAGCAGGATATACGAACCTGCCTTGGGCATGTAGCCGGGATTGGACAGGTCGTATTCTATAGTGTTGTTTGAGGCTTCAAGCAGTGTGAAGCTTGTTGTCACCGGAGTTGTTATTGCGTCGTTAGTGCTGTTGAACATCTGCTCAGTATGGAAGATACTGAAATTCATGCTCTCAAGGTTCTGGATCACCAATGTTATCCTGCTTGAAGTCAGATTAATAATCGGAGGCCCGATCAGCCCCACAGCAGGCATCGTGATATTCAGGGTGGAGTTTGCCGAGATGTTCAGCTCGGCTGAGACATTGGCAAGCCCATTGTACGAGATGTTGAGATGATGGACTCCCGGCACAAGGTCCACGCTGTAGCTCCCGTAGCCCAGGGTATAAACTGTCTGGGGATCGCTGGCAAACCTCATCTTAGCCCCTGTAATCCCGCTGCCGCTGCCGTCCTGTATGTAACCGCTCAGGCCAGACTGCGGCGGAAGGCTTTCCGTGATGTCAACATCCACTGAATCGCTCCTGGCAATGTTTGTCATTCCCGTTGTGTTGGAGGGATTCTCGACATAGGCCCAGTTTACGGAACTACCCGTACAGTTGGCTGTCAAATTAACCTCAACAATAAAACTGTGCCCGGGTAACAAATCGGCTCCAAAGCTCTCGGTAAGATCAGTCCAGTTGAACTTTCTTGTTGTGGTGTTGACAACATCAGGCGGAGGGTATGCTGTATCATAGACCATGCAGCTGCCATAAAAATCCCTGAGCGGGACTATTGTGAAGTTCTCGCCGCCATCGTTAGTGATATTTATCCTGAACACCATGGTGTCGTTCACCAGGACAGGGCCGATTGGCTGCGTCCTCAGCTTGAGCAGAGAGAGGCTTTGCCCTGCACCCTCCTCTATCTGGCAGGACGCTGAGCACCCGTCGCCGTTGTCGTTGTTGCTGTCATCACAGGCTTCGCCGCCTTTCAGGTAGCCGTCGCCGCAGATATTCATCCTGCAGGAATCACCCATCCTCTGATCGTCTATTACGCAGTTGCCGTCATCATCCCCGGAGTTTTCCGTGTAGTAGGTATCAGAGTCATCACCGTCATCGCACTCCTCGCCGTCACCTGCTGCACCGTCACCGCAGACTGAAGGGGGCGGGCTGTCTTTAGGCATGTTGCCGCCGCTCCAGCCGGTGTCATTGGTCCACTGCCAGCCTGAATCAGGCACAATGTCTATTATGCCCCCGGAGAATGTCCGGAGGGCTGCACCGTTCCAGTGCGTGGTCTCTTCATAGTAGCCGTAGTACATGGTCCTTGTCCAGCTGGCGCTGTAGTTGACAAAGCTGGTCATGTGCACTCCCGCAATGATCCTGGCAGGCTCGGTCAGGTTGATTGTCGTCTTGTTTACCTTGAAATCAAGCGTGCCCATGTTGCACTCCACCCCATAGTCAAACTCGCTGATGGGCCGTGCGCTGAGCGCAGTCCAGTTGCCGTATCCTGAGTTCCATTCCCAGAGCATGGCTGCAATAAAGGTGGGCGATTCAGTGAATCTCAGGGTGAACCTGTAGTCTGCGCCGCTGATATTGGTAATATCGGAGCCGCCGGACTTTGTGTCATAGTACATGACATACTGCTCGCTCTTTATGTTGCCTGAGGCGTAGTCGGCGGGGAATGAGCCGCCGCAATAGGGCAGGCCGCCCATCATGTCAAATCCACCCATCTGCAGCTGGGTGTAGAGGTAATCAGTGTCCGCAGCCACCAGGGCAAGGATTGCATCTCCGCCCGGGTTTCCGCTGAATGGCTTTGCTTCATCAGCCTCCTCTGTACCGCCCCAGCCCCAGATTATTCCGCTGTGGTTGCCCCATGCGTCGCGCGACTTGTTCCAGCTGTACAGCCAGTTGAAGTCTGTGCCGTTGAAGTACTCGCACTGGCACATGCACAGGCCAAGCGTGTCGGCGCCGTAGGGCTGTTCTGCGCAGTCTGAGGTTGATTCGCAGTTGCAGTTCATGCCCAGATGGCACTGGTGGTCCCAGTTGTCGCACCATTCGCTGTTGCTTTGGTTGCAGTCTGAGTCAATGTTGCATTCGATGTTCTGAGGCGGCACATAGTAGCACTCGCCATACTCGCAGAATGCAATAAAGGCCGGGTCAGGCGGACTCGTGCACTGCGCAGAGGATGTGCATTCAACATTTGTGTTGTTCTGATAGAAGCACTGGTACTGCTGGCAGTAGTCATATGTCTGGTCGATTCCGTCATTGCAATCGCTGTTCTGGGCGCAGCTGCCTGTAATGTTCTCACAGCGCATCTGGTAGTTGCATATGCCGTATTTGTTCTGGCCTGCATAATTCGGACAGTCATTGTCGCTGCTGCACTCAGAGGTGTTGGTTATCTCATAATGCTTGCATTTGGTAAAGAGGCAGACATCCCTTGTCGTGCTTACGTTGTCGTTGCATTCAAAGCTGGCAGTGCACTCCCCTGCAGAACTGTTGACAGTATACTGCACAAAGAAGACCTCTTCCATGTTTTCACCGCTGGTGAAATCGGCACCCTTTTCCTGGAGGCTGACCATTGTGACATAGTCACCGGGCCTTTGCCTTGCCAGGATCATCATGTGGGTTCCGCCGAGGCTTGCAGGGTTGAGATAGATCTCAGACCCGTACCAGTCCTCCTTTCCGGATTCCTTGCCGCCGCCCATCATCTCCTGCATAGGGATTGCGCCGCCGGAGCTCTGCATATGCATTGCCGAGGGCGATATGGAAAGCTTCTGGGCGTTGGCTGCTGAGGTGTTGATTAACACATCAAAAAGCTCGCCGGCACTGACGATGGAGTCGGGCACGGTCACAACGAAATCGTCGGTCGCAGGGTCAAAAAGGAGCACCATCGAGTCGATAATATCGACGGGCCTGTGGTTCCTCACTATGTCTGCCCAGATCATGGCCGGACCCGCAGTGGTGTTCTCTGTCGGGAAGGTCAAGTTGTATGATGCAATGCCGTTGACAAACGGCACCTCCATGACCTCATCATAGCTAACCTCTTTGGCATAGCAGCCGGGTTGCCCGTAATCATTGCCGCCGCATTGTGAGCAAATGGCCTCGCACGTCTCCAGTTCGCAGGGCTCTCCGTCCGGGCAGCCGCTGCAGTTCATGTCGCAGAAGCCCCCCATCTCGCAGTCAGGATTGTAGTCATTCTCCCCGAACCATACGCAGGAGGTCTCAATCTCACAGGTGTCCTGTGTCCTCTTTGACATGCACGTCATCATCTGCTCGTTCATGCCGAACTTTGAGGCCTCAAGGCCCGACTCAACCATGACGCCGGTGCTGACCGGTGTGCCGTTCTTGTAGCGGCCTGTGATGTTTATGTGGACTGTCTCGCCCGGCTTATAGCTCAGCCTGTCGGTTGCCATTGTGACGTTTATTGTCCTCATGAAGAACATCTTGCGCGTGCCGTACCAGCCATAGCCAGGTGCGTCAACATTGATCTCAAGCTCGTATTCGCCCTTGGGGAGGGCCTTGTCGCCTGAGTATGTGAATTTTGCCTCGCCTGCATAGGTGGTTTGTTTTTCCTGATGCTCATTATTGAAGCTGCCGCCGCCGATCTGGCTCATGTCCTCCCTGCACTGCTCCATTCCGTTGTCATACCAGCAAACGGGCTCAGCCTCGCATGCATCAGCGTCTGCATTCATCTGTCCGCAGAACTCGCCTGCGAATTTGCACACGCTGTCATCCCACATGCAGTGGCCTATGTTCGTGCAGTTTAGAGAGTCGTAGACCTGGTGGCAGTCCTCCTTGGAGTCAGCCTTTGCCTCGCCGCCCTCATAGGAGTGCCTGAAGAGCCTGAACTCCACCCGGCTATTGCCTATCGGCTGGCCGTTCTGATCGCTGACCATGACAGTAATGGTCAGGTCATCACCGGCAAAGAGGGTCTTTCGGCCCTTGCCGATCGTCAGGTCAACATTCATGCCCCTTATCTCGAATTCCTTATGGATCTCCTGCCTGTCAAGGCCGTCGGTAACCTCCATCTCAAGGTGGTACCTGCTGGTCACCTGCGGCGCGAGTATGCTTCCGGTGAACTCGCCGTACTGGTCGGTATAGTACACCTTGTTGATCTGCCTTGGAGGCTCGCCCCAGTTCCAGTTGTTCCATAGTCTCCTGACTGTAAGCGTTGCATTGGACAATGGCGTGCCGTTCGCGTATGTAGCCTTAATCCAGTATGAGACATTCTGGCCCTTCTGCACATATTCCGGCATCAGGCTTGACACCTGGAAGCTTGCGACCCTGAACCAGATGTCCCTTGTTATCCCAAGGTATTCGCACTCAACCTTAGCATTGTAGTTCTTTGCCGGGAGGCTTGGCACCATGAAACTAATCTTGGCGCCCGGCGGGCCGGTCATTGCATTGCCCTGCCTCGCCATCTGCGTTATATCGCCCTCGGTCAGCACGACCTGCCAGGTCTCATCATCACGGACCTCGGTTATCCTCAGGTTGCCGCATGCCGTCATCTCGTCGACATCCTGCCAGCCGTTCCTGTTCCAGAGTTCCACCCAGACCGTGGCATTGGCACCGGCCCAGACGTTTTCGCCTGCGATCCAGGTATTCATCTCGAAGTTGGCCTCTGCCCCGCCGAGAACCTTGAACCACAGCCTTACCTCGCCTTCCCTGTACCCCTGCTGGGTGTTCTTCAGGAAGGCAACTGCCTCGTATTCACCTGACTCCTGGGGTGCACTGAAACTGAAGCTGGCTCCCCCGGTGCTCGAGTTGACCGGATAGCAGCGCTGGTAATTTATGTTGTTGTGCGTGAACAGGCTTTCGACGCGCTCAAGGCACATCGCAAGGTTGGAGGCATCCCCTGTAATATTCACTGAGACAAAGACGCTTTCGCCGGGACCCTTACTGTTGACAACATAGTATTCGGTGTCATTAATGCTGGGATCTGCCACGAGTTCAGCTGCCCACGTGAATGATGAGATCCTGAACCACTTGTTCCACGAAAGGCTGTTGCCTGAGACATTTATCTGGGTTCTGACATCATATTCTTCGCCGGGTGTCAGGTTTGCCACCTTGAACCTGAGATCTGCTGTGCCGCCGGAATCTGTTGTGTCAGTTCTCTGAGTGATTGAGATTCCATTTGTCACATCAATTTCTGTGCCGGGGCCCTTGTTTTGGCCTGACCCTAGCTGGTATACGCGGTCCATAGCTACCGCTGCGCCTGAAAGCCCGGAGCCGTTGTTGTGCTTTGCATTGACAGTGACAACCACCTCGGCATTGAGGGGTATCTCATTGTCGCGGTAGGTATTGGCCTCACCGGTAACCTCTCCCCGGATGTCAACCATCAGCTCAAAGGGACTTACCCAGAAGCCCCTCCATTCCCTGACTGCGCCGTTGTCTATGTTGATCTCAAAGTCATAGAAGCCAAAGAAACTGTCGGGTATTACATAATCAAGCCGGACTCTTCCGTCAGCATTTGTGGTGCCGAGGGGGACAGAGTCGTTGCCCGGCACGGTGTTCCAGTTGTTCTCCTCGCTCCTCACGGTATAGGTCACCGGAAGGCCGCTTACAGGGTTATAATCCTGGTCCTTCACCTTTATTTCCAGTGAGAACGGCTCGCCGTTGGAATACGGGCCCCGCGTCACCTCGTAAATGTCTGTATTGTAGGATGATGAACTCACTGCCAGGGTCCTAATCTCGCCGGTGTCTGTGTCATTTATCTCGACGCTGAAGCTGCCTGTGACATTGGTGGGAAGCACGAACCTGACAGTTGCCCTTCCCTGCGCATCAGTCACATCACTGGGCACAACAAAGGCTGAATCTGAGATGTAATAGGTGCTTCCTTTTGCTGCATAGCTGACTGATTTCAGCTCTATGGTGTGGCCGGCAATGCCGGAGCCGTTGCCATACTCAACCATGGCCTGGATAGAGACGTTTTCGCCTGGCCTGTAGGTGGACTGCTCAGAGTATGCGTGGAACTTTGAGCCGGCTGTGCTGAACCAGAGCCCGAGGATCACTGAATTCGGGCCGCGGGAGAACTGCACATCCGCATTGTAAGTGCCCTCGGCGTCTGTGGGGTCAAATGAATAGGTGCCGTTGCCGCCGGTAAGGGTGACCTCGCCGCCGATGCCCACAGCCCCGTTGATGACCTGGCCGTTCCATGGGTTCCTGTAGCTCAGGATGCTGACATTGACTGTCTCGCCGGTTGCCAGCGGACTGCCGTTAATCCCCACAAGAGTGAACCTGAGGGTAATGTTGCAGTCTGCAACACATATCTGGGTGTTCATGCTCTCGTAGCTCATATACACATCAAAGCCGCCCTTGACAACCAGGTTGTATGAGGCTTCCTTTCTCCCCGGGGTGTATCTGTCAGGGACAGCTGCAACAGCAATGTAGTCGCCGGGAGAGGTAATTGCAACGCCCGGGACGGCAAACCCGCCCGTCAGGTTAAAGGGTGTGTCATACTCGTGCAGGAAATAACCGCCCTTCTGGTCCCGTATGTAGAGGTAGCCGGATGCATTGACGCCGCCGGCGGTCACATTGAAATTAATTGCAGAATCTGTTGAATAGATGATTCCGGGGCTGTGGTCCGCGCTTATCAGCCTGAGATCATAGGATTCGAGGAAAAAGCGGACAGGGACATGGTACTCGGTGCTCCCGTAATCAACCAGGACCTCTGCTATATAGTCCCCGGTCGGAAGGTTCATGCCGTGCGAGAGGGTCACAAGCTTCCAGCCCGGGTTCGGCGAATCAGTAACCGCGCCGGGAAACTGTGTTACGTAGTCAGCTGTGCCCTTGCGGACCGACTGCACTGAGACATCCTCATCTGCAAGGCTCTGGGCGACTTTGCTGTTGTCCTCAAGCCGGATCTCCAGCGTCACATCCTCGCTCAGGGAATAGGTGCCGTCAGGCTGATACGGCCTGGCCAGAACACTGTATGCCTTGTTTACGGAAAAGACAAATTTGCGGGTTTCCCCGCTGGCGCAGGTGTTCCTGTAGACGCATAATGTGGCCTCATAGGTGCCGGGCTTGTTGTTGGGGACAGAGAAGCTGTAGTAGCCTCCCGGCTCTGTGACTGTAATGTTTGAGCCGCTGAACGGCACACGCGCTGACTGATTGTCAAGGTTGCGCAGCACTGAGGCATTAACCAGTATCCTCCCGGTGGTTGATATGTTGGTGATTATGGGGTCAGACGGGGCATAGTAGTTATTGGGCATCCAGAGGTTGTATTTTACTCCCTGGGCCTTTGCCTGATCCACTATCTTGATTGTCTTGGGGATGATATTCCTGTTGTTGCTGGTGTCTTTGGTCTGGGTTGTCAGAACGTAGAGCCCTTTTAGCGCCGGTGCGGTAAAGCTGAAATTGTTGCTTGCGGTAAAGCCGCTTGTCTTTTTTGCGCCAAGCGCGGTTGTGAGTGAACCGCCGGACAGGGCAACTGACATGCAGTCCCCGCCTATGCAGGTGTACTGGACAAGCTTAAGCTCACTCATGCTGATTGCACCGCCGCCCGGGTTTGTGAGAGCGAACTCCACGGTAATATTCTGGCCGGGGGCAAAATCGTCTCTCTCGGTGCTGTACCTGTCATAGAGGTTGACGTCAGCCTCAATCTGCCATACCCCGATCTGGCAGTCGAACATCCCCTGCTGGTAGTACTTGGCAGTTAGCTCCCTGCCGTTGGCCTTGACAACCGGGCGGTAGTTCCCAATACTGTTCGGGGCCTTGACAGTGATGGTGGCAAGCCCGTTGGAGCTGGTGATGCCCGATGATGTGGTTGTGGCAGCGGAGTCCACAAGGGTGTCTGACTTTGTGAACTTTGAGATGCTCACATTAACCCCCTCAATCGGGGTAAGGAGCCTGTCCTTGAGGGTTACCTTGTATCCCACTGAGGTTCCCGGGGATACCGAGGACTGGGATGAGTCAGATAGCTCGCACCTGAGCTTGGCGTAATCCTGTATGAAAAGATAGTCCACAGATTCGTCAGCAGATGACCCGTCTGATGCGCTCACCACAAACAGGTAGGTGCCCTCCTTGGAGGGTGAGGAGTTTATGTTCAGCATGAAATAGCCGCCGGACGTGTCGGCATCGGGTGCGCTGATCCCCCTTATCTGCTTGAAGGAGTTTGAATCAAAGAAGCCCTCAAACTTGACATTTACATTAGTAAGCGGCATAAGGGTCTCAGAATCCAGGGCATACCCCATCATGCTTAACGCTGTCGACGACTCGTGGTAGACAGGGTTGATTGCCAGGAGATGGAAGGTCTTGACCATGAACCATGTCTCCCTTATCTCGGTTACGCCGTCAGAGACCTTCACAAAGGCGATGTAGTCGCCGGAGGGCAGGGTTTTCCCGGACTTGGGTGCTACTGTAATCGTGGCTGCACCCCCGCTCGTCACCGCAGTTGTTGCGGTGTACACGCTTGATGATATGATCTGGGGGGCTCCGCCGGAGATGCTCAGGAGCTTGTCCAGCGAGACAGCTGAGCCATCCCTTACTGAACTGCCGTTAAAATACCTAGCGGTGACACCAAATGTGATTGTGTCGCTCGGCTTGAAGAACCATGCTGCGGCAGTGCCGCGCTTTGTCTGGATGCTGACATCGAGGTTGCTGATCTGGAAGAATGCCTTGCCGGTTTCAACGCTGCCTGACTGGTCCGTGACCTCAACATCGGCGCTGTATATCCCTGAGGCCAGGCCCAGGGTTGAGAGGGACAGATTGACAATGGGCTTCCCCTTTCCTGTTGTGGTGGCATTGGCCAGCGCTACGCCTGCAGAGGTCAGCGAAAGGACGGTGTTGGGCGGACTGCTGTAGGTCTGGCCTGTGATAAGATTTGTAAGCGCCGTGACATCAAGAGCCAGCTTGGAGGCGGGGACAGTGACGCCGAGGTCATTCTGCACATTCACATGAAGGTATGCATTGGCTGTTGAAGGGTATCTCCATTTCCAGGTGCCGTTGACATTCTTTGTATCGACCCATATGTTGTATTTCTGCACGCAGATCTGCTCAGATGTGAATGAGGTGCCGTTGGGGCTGTCGACCTGGATGTTGCAGCTGTAGCAACCCCCGCCGCTGGGCGCGGTTATGTTGATGGATGAGCTGTTGCTCGTGCCCCTGCTCCCGACAACCTGGGAGGTGACGTCAGTGCCGGCTGAATCCTTGCAGTCAAGGATGGTCACCTTGTTAACTGAGGCCCTCAGGTTGCTTGCCAGCCAGGCCTCGGTATCGAAAGTCACGCTTTCCCCTGCGGCAACCTTGAACTTGAAATTTGCAAAGCGGTCCTTGGTGCTTGATGTTGCGAACACCTTGTCAATGTCAATATACACTTTCTCATCAAGATAGGTGCTGAGCGAGGATGTTGATATGTTCACGCGGACAGTAAGCATGTATGTGCCATCAGATGACGGCGAGGTGAAATTAATGAACCGCGTATAACCGCTCCCGGAATAGGTATGGATGCTGCCCCTGTCTGAGATGGAGCTGAGGCAGTCGGTATTGCCCAGTTTGCAGCCGATGACCTTTGCGTCAGTCAGTGAGGCTGCTGTGTAGGCCTCGCCTGTCCTGAGGTCAACCACGTTAATGCCCAGCTTGACCTCATCATTGGTAAGAAAGGAATTGAGGTCCTCATTCGAAAAGACCGGAGCGAGCTGGAGGTCAAGGGTCTTTAGCTTAAACAGCCTCTTGTGCTTGACTGATTTCTGGGACTTGGTAACAGTAACCTCAACATAATAATCGCCCCTGGCAAGGGAGGATAGCTTATACGGGAGTGACGTGTAAGTCCCGGAACTCTCGGTAAAGCTGCTGAAGGTGGTGACAGATGTTCCTGAATCATCCTCATTGTTCTTTTTGAGGACTGCGGAGACAGATGCCCCGGTCACAGGAAGAACGCCGCCGTCGGATTCCTGGCTAACAACAACCCTGACACTCAGGTTGTCCAGGGAATTGTACTTGTTGCTCTCATAGCCCTGCTTATTTAGCAGGCTGATCCCAAAATCAAAATACGGCACCTTGAAGATTGCCTGGGATTTGCCGCTCTTGATATCGATTATGTAGGCACCGTAGCCATCGCCGGAACCTGAGATTGTGTAGTTGACCTTGGCGGTCCCTGCTGATCCAGTTACAAGCGAGGGGCTGTCAAGGACAAGGGTTCCGTCATCCTTGAGCACCTTGAGAGGAACCTCAACACCTGCTTCGGTAGTCTTGGTCCCGTTGGCGGCCAGCGAGAATACCTTGACGGTAATCTGGGCAGTCTCACCCAGGGCGTACTCAAGCTTGTCTGTAATAACTGCATACTGGCGCTCCGGTTCAACAAAGAAGAATGCATAGCCGAATGTGGGGGGCATAAGGACGCTCTCGGCGGGGAGCTGGACATAGGCCGTGTATTTGCCGCTTGATGAGGTGCCGGTAAAGGTGTCAGAGGTGAATTCGCCGTTGGAGTCGAGTGCTGCATCGCCACTGTTAAGGGTTGTGGGGGAACCTGAGGGGTCATAGATTATAACTGTAACGGACCTGCCCGTTATCGGGGTTCCGGCGGGCATAGATATGGCCTTTCCGCCAATGGTTACGTTATCCCCGGTCGAGAAATGGGCAGAAGGCTTTACAAAAACCTGAACGCTGTCGGCTGCCATTGCCGGTACTGCCAGGAGCAGTACAACTATACAGAATAAATAATACTGAGGAAACTTTTTCATTTACAACACCCCTTTTCCGGTGCCCCTCGCACCAAACCCATAATATTCCCCTCTACTAAAAAGCAGATTTGATGAATATTAGCTGGGACGGACTTATATAAAAACTTTTCTAAACGGAAAATCTGCGCCGGATGCAATGCATCGTCAATAAGATAGAAAAAAAGGAATTAAAAAAAAATCACTGCTTCTTTCTGGAAAGCATGTAGATTCCTGCTGCGATTATTACTACCACCAACAGGATGATCCAGAGCCTTGATGCGGATTTTTCTGGTTCTAGAGCCTCTGGAACCTCACCACCGGAGGGCTCTGGCGGCTCTGCAACCGGTGCCGGCTTCGGACAGTCTGCCTCGCAGTTGTCTGAGTTTTCAGACCCTTCGCAGATTCCGTCGCCGCAGGTTACTGTGCGCACTGCAATGGTTGCCATGGCTGCACCCTGCGGGGACATGCCGGACTGGTCAAACCAGGTTATCGGGCCGAGTGAAATCGGGCCAGGCGTTCCAGGTGCGGCAATAGTGTAGGTTACCGCTGCCTGGGTGCCGGAGGGCGTGAACTCAAGGCCGAATTCACCAGGATTGCTTTTAACCGAGATATCTGCCTTGGCATCTGCTGAGCCGGTAATGTCCCAGCTTTTAGCTGTCAGGCCCGCGGGCAGGATGTCTACGAAAGCAAGCGTCTTTCCCTCAGGGACCTGGATGCTGTTGATGCTGAGCGTAACGGTAATGTCTGAACCGGGGTCTGCCCGGGACGGGACATTGCGGGTTATGGTCGCTGCCGCCGCCAGTCCAACGGTCATCAGGAATACCAGGGTAAATATTGTTAATTTTTTCATGTGATCCAACCTCCCTCAACTGTAAAATGATCTAATTATGTCGATTATCTCAAAAGCGTTATATGGTGATGTTCCGTCATAGAAGGCCTTTATTATGTCGATCACCTCAAAGGCTGTTGCTGGCGCAGGGGCAGCGGTCTTTACGCCGACTGCAAAGTAGCTCAGGCCGGGCGATGTTGCCTTATAGTAGACATATTCGGAGTCAGCTGACACCTTCTCTGTCGGAAGCTCATTCCATGCGCCGTCATAGCGGTAGAGTGACAGTCCCGACTCAGAGACGCCCTGTTCAGTCATCCAGGCCTTTGGCACCTTGAATTCAAAGACAACCGATTCGATGCTTGCATCAGTGAAGCCCTCATTATCGATCTGCATGTACTTGTATACTTTCCCTGAGAACACCACAGTTGTTGCCGGCTCTCCCTGCACCTCTTTTGCAATGACTGTCGCGGCGCCAACATCTGCCCTTGTTGTTATGGTCAGCCTGGTCGCCGGGATCTCGGCCTTGTCAATGTTCATCGTGACCGGGAGCCCTTTTGATACGCTGTCCCAGCCGCGCCTGACCTGGACTGCGGACGGCTGTGCTGCTGCTCCTCCGCTGGTTGTTGTGGTGGCGGCGGATGTGCATGATTCTGTTTCAGTCTGGGCTGCTTCGCAATCATTTGCATCGGTCCTTGTCCTGGTCCTCTGGGACCCGCTGCAATCTGACCAGTCGCTCCAGGATGACCATGATGCAGAGCATGATGCCTGCTGCACGCCGGAGTGCGAGAGCCCGGCAATCCTCAGCCTGATGCCCTCGTCAGTGCATGTGTAGGCACCGCTTGACTTGCCTGCTGATGTGCAGGTCAGCCTGATCTCGTTTGAGCCTGTGCAGGTGCTTGTTATCTCAGTGATGAATGATATTGCTGCATCCTTTATGCATACTGCCGTCCTGCTGGTGTCGGTCTGGTTTACATAGCTGGTCTTGGTCCTGCCCTGCCCGGTAAGGTCAATGCCCTTGACAATAATGCTTCCGCGGGAAGAGCCGGGCTCCGCCCTGGACACTGTCACGTTTCCCAGGTCGAGCTTGGTGCTTGACGAGAAATTGAAGGTGAATGTGACCATAGGAAGGGTGGTCTCAACGCCTGTGACCAGGTCATACTCATTGCCGCCGATCTCGACCGTGTTCAGATTCTCGATGATATCCTGGAACTCGGTATTGTCGCCGATCTGGACCTGCAGGTTTTCGAGGTTCGTCTCGATATTGTCGGTCCCGCCGATTATGAAGTCCTGGTCATCGGGGACAAGGTCGCCGTCAAGGTTGTTCTCGCATGCATCCCCTGCAGCTGTCCCGAAGGTATCAGACTGGCCGGGGTTATAGACCAGCCTGCAGTTGTCCCTGTAGTCAGGCACGCCGTCTGCATCAGCATCCCTGGTCCTTGTAACCGTAAGGGTCCAGGTGTATGCGGCAGTAGCTATGCCGTCGGTGATCTCTGCTGTTATGGTGTGGTTGCCTGCATTGCTGTAGCCATCTGTGAAGTTGCCGGCATAGGTATAATAGTCGCTGGCCTCACCGCTCAAGGGCACGCTGTCAAGCAGCCACTGCACGCTTGGCACAGAGCCGTCTGCGTCTGTCGTGTTGATCATGAATGTTGTTGAGTTGTCTTCCTGCATGGTGGAATGCCGGGCAGGATAGGTTCCGGTGATGTTGGGTGCCACGTTCTGATCAAGAACAGTGAAATAGACCAGCTCATAATCAGATGCGCCGCTGGTGTCCACTACTGTAATCGTGACAGGGAACACGCCAGAATCCTGGAAGCCGGGCGTAAAGCTCAGGATGCCTGTTGATGAGTTTATGTCAAACAGCCCGGTATCATCGGAATATGTCAGGGCATCGCCGTCATCATCTGTTGCATTGACGTCGAACGTGAAGGTTGAGTTCTCAATAATGGTCTGGGCGCCGATTACGGAAAGGACCGGTGCATCGTTGACATTTGTAATGTTGAGGACAAAGGTCCTGTTGACCCGGGTCCTGCCGTCTGCTGCAAACACCCTGATCGTGCGGGTGCCGACATTGGCCTGCCTGGGCGTGAAGCTCATCCTGCCGGTAAGGCGTTTTGTAGTCATGACTGTTGAATTTGATGAATAGACAAGCTTGTTGTCGATATCGGGATCGCTGGCGGCAATTGTGTAGGTGAATGGCGTGTCCTCAACTGCCTGCTGCACTGCAATGGGGCTGATAACCGGTGCCCGGTTTGTGTCTGTGACAGTCAGTGTCCAGGTTCTTGTCGATGAGTACTGGCCATCGGTCACCAGAACCTTAATCCCGTACGTTCCTGCCGAGGTGTAGTTTGCCGTGAAGTTGTAGTCCGTCCCCTGGCGCACGTAGTTGCCGTTTTTGTACCACCTGACAACAGGGGTTGTCTCTGCATCTGTTGCAGTAACATTGAACCTCTGGGTGCTGCCCTCGGCAAGGGTCGGCGTTAAAGAGGCCGGGGTGGACACAAGGGTCGGCGGGGTGTTGACTGCAAGCAGCCTGAGACGGATAATCTCGCTGTCTGTGCCGCCGTTGCCGTCGCTTACGATTATCAATACCGAGTGGTTGGCTGCCGATGCGGGCGTGAAGCTGATTAGGCCTGATGATGTTATGTTAAAGAGAGTCGCGTTATCGGAATATGTCAGGGCATCGCCGTTTGGATCGCTGGCGTTTACGCGGTATGAGAGCAGAGTCCCGATCTTGCCTGTTATTGTCCCAACCGGCTCAAGCACGGGATTTGCATTGGAGCGCACTATCGTCAGGATGATCGTGCGGAAGTCTGATCCGCCCCGTCCGTCCTCAACCCAGAGCCTTACCCTGTGCGTGCCAACATGGCTCATTTTCGGCCTGAAAGATATTACCCCAGTCGAGCTGTTGATCAGGAAGAGTGATGAGTTCCTGTAGTATCTCAGGGTGTTGTCAGCATCAGGGTCAGCTGCGTCAACATCAATCTCGCAGGG
This sequence comes from archaeon, assembly GCA_043823195.1. GTDB lineage: Archaea > Nanobdellota > Nanobdellia > Woesearchaeales > JBDRAZ01 > JBDRAZ01. The sequence goes on along the minus strand of JBDRAZ010000034.1, from coordinate 6,522 downwards.
CTGCCCGGTTGTGCAGGCCTTGTCTGTCAGCTCCCCTAATACCGGAGGCCGGTTCACGTCAGTCACGATAACGTTCCATGACCTTGACGCAGTGAGCAGGCCGTCGCTTGCAACCGCCTTGATTGTTTTTGTGCCTGAGCTTGTGTAGCCCGGGACATAGGAGTATGAGCTGCCGGTTGCAACAAGCTGGCTGTTCAGGTACCAGCTGACGGCAACAATATCACTTGCGTCAGCATCTGATGCCGTAACGGTGAATGCCTGGGAGCCGGTCTCTGCGATTGTCGGGTTGGTCAGTGGGCTGTAGGCTGTGATCCTCGGCCTTGAGTTGTATATATATAGTGAGTCTGTGGACTTTGAGGTGACAGCCGAGAGCGAATGCGTGTCGTTTGCCTGCACTGTGCAGGTCCAGGTCTCGCCGGAGGTCGTGTTGCCGGGACCGACATAGCTGCGGATCAATGCCGGCTGCAGGATGCCGTTCTTCTTCCACTTGTATTTGTATGTTACCGGATTGCTGTCGGCATCGGTGCTTGCTTGTGTTATTGAGCAGGTCAGGGTGTTGTTTGTATATGCAAGGTTCGGGAGCAGGTCAATCGTAGGGGTTGTCGGCGGGGTGTTGCCAACAACAACATGGTCAAGGTCAGCGGAACTGTTACCCGACCCGTCTGTTGCAACAACTGCGCAGGTCCAGGTCTCGCCCGCGCTTACTGCTGCAGGGAGTGCATATGAAACAGATGCGGTTGTTGAGGTTGCGTTCAGGACGCCGTTCCTGTACCAGTTGTATATGTAGCTGACTGACACCCCTTCAGGGTCTGTGCTCCGCCTGGTTACATTGCATATTATTGTACTGCCTGCGGTAAGGTTTGTCTTGGGATAGACGCCGATTTCGGGCGTTGAAGGCAGGTCATTGACTGCGGTCACAGTTACTGCGAGGGTCGCTGTTGCGGTTGCTCCCTGCGGGTCTGTTACAGTGATCTTTACGCTCTCGCCTGATACGCCGTCAGGGTATGTGAAGGTTATGACGTATCCTGAGACAACTCCGTAGGTTGAGTTCTCACTAAGCGTGACAAATGCGTCATCCACGTCAGCAACATTGGATGTGAGGTTGAGTATGTAGGCAACGTCCTCAGTGGGATTGATCGTTGTGATCCCTGTGAGGGTCGGTGCGTCGTTGACTGAGTTAACAGTAAGGCGGAAGGTCCTGTTTACAACTGCAGCGCCGTCGTTGACAAAGAGCGTGAGGTCCGTATAGCCGTAGAGGTTGCCTGCCGGGGTGGTGCACGCGATGTACCTGTTTGATGTGATTGAGCACGGGATAAGCGTTGCGTTGGAAAGGCTAAGGTTGTAGACCAGGGATGATTGCGCGGTCTCCACATCTGATGCATAGTCGTAGATGTCAAGGGTCCAGGAGGGGGCAGTGTCCTCATCAGTTGACTGGGACGCAATATCCGTGATAATAGGCACATCGTTGACCGGGGTGACTGCAACCACTATATCCTGGGTCGCTGTTTCACCGCCGGTGTCTGTAAGCGTGAGGGTGACAATGTCCGCGCCGTACATGTCCTGCTTTGGCGAGACGGTAAGGATGTTTGTTGTTGTGTTGATAAAGGCTGAGAGGAGGGTCTCGTTGACGCCGGTGTAGCTCCAGGTGAGGTCAGATGTCGCGTCCTCGGTATCAGATTTGTAGGCAGTAAGGTTGAGGGTTGCCGGCGTGTCCTCCGGGGTTGTGATGTTTGGGATTAGGCCGATTATCTGGGGCGGATAGTTGTCAGGAGCCTCCTGGGGCGCGCTGGTGTTTACGGTGATCGTTGCGGTCCCGGTTGACTCGTAGGTGAACCTTGTGCCGTCGCCTGCGTCAGCAAAGGCCCTGAGCATTGCAGCGTATGTGCCTGAGCCTGCCTGCGCGGCTGTTATGTTCCAGGTGAGGTTGTAGACAAGCTCGCCCTGGCCGTAGATGCCGCCCTGGCCGTAGCCGTAGTTGTAGCCATAGCCGTAGCCGTAGTTGAAGGATGTGTTTACCCACTGGTTATTGCCGTAGCCGTAGCCATACATGTAGCCGTAGCCGTAAGTGTCAACGACAGAGATGGCTGCCACGTCGATGTTCGGACATGAGGTAAGGGCTGTTCCGGATACGGAGAATGTGCAGTTGGCGTTTGTATCGCCGGTGAGAGGAGAAATGAGAAGGGTGACGTTCTGGATGGGGACGCGCTCATTGGTCGCGAGGTCAATTATAAGGGAAAAGGTTACGGTGTCATCGCCTGCAACACCCGGCTCGTTGCCGAAGATGCTGTCGGTCCCGCCGCCGCTTGCTGTGATGGACAGGGTGACGGCGCTTACCGGCCCTGAGAAGATGAGCATCGACACTACAGCTACCGTAATCAGCAGGCTAATGATCCCCCTTTTTTTGCGGTGTAACCGCCCCGATAAAACCATTGTAAGAGACTCTATCAAATATTGCAATAACTAATGCTTCAGTAAATTAAAATTATCCACTATATAAAGTTTTTGTTTTGCCCTGAACCGGGTTGTTGGAGCATTTGCGCACCAAAACCTTTAAATGGAAATAGCTATTTTAAAGTAGTACCAAATCAGGGGGTCATTTTGGCGGGAACAGATTATTCTAAGATAGAACAGAAACTTAGGCATTCCTTTGACAATATGCGCTATGACCTGGCTGTGCTCAGAAAGGCTGTGCAGAAGGAGGCCGAGGAAAGGGAGGCGCTTGCCAGGCAGATGTCAGGGCTTCCGTTGGGAAAGGAATTCTCCGGGTTTATGGATAATGCGAAAAAGAGGGACGAGAGGCGCGCCTTTGACATTGAGAAGCTGCAGGAGCGCATCAAGGGCATCGGCGATGATTTCTTCGAGAGAATAAAGGCGCTCAGAAAGGAGCTGGCGGCAAGCCTGGCTGACTTTGCAGGCAGGACCCCATCAAAAAGGGAGCTGGAAAAGGAGTTTTCCGGCCAGGATGAGCAGATCGCCAGGCTGAAGAGCGCGATTGAAAAGAGGGAGTCGCTCAAGGATGAGATCAGGAGCATCGGCCAGCTGAAGGGCAGGATTGAGGAGATCGATGCTGCGGGCAAGGAGCGGATTGACAGGGTTTCTTCATCTGTTGAAAAAGAGCTTGAGGGGATTGACAGGGACATCTCTGAGCTGAGGAAGGGGGCAGAGAGCATTCAGATGTCGTTGAAGGGCTATGCCTCCAGGGCTGAATTGGGGAGCAGGGCTGCAGTCCTGGATAAGCATATTGCCGGGCTTGGAAATGAGCTTGGCAGCGTGAAGGGCAGGCTTGACAAGCTGGGCGGCGGAATGCCCAAGGCTGACCTGGCCGAGCTTGCCCGGGAGTCGCAAAAGGCTGCCGAGGATATCAGGCGGATCGGATTGGCGCTTAAGGATATCCCGCAGGGCAAATCCATAAAGAAGGATATTGATGACCTGAGGCAAAGCTGTGTTACTGCAGAATCATGGGATGAGACGAACAAGGGGCACAGGTCTGAACTCGCCAGGCTATCGCAGGAGCTGAAGGATGCAAAGGCGGTTGTTAAAGAGCTGGATGAGGGGACAGTTGCTGCTGACTACTTTGACCAGGAGATGCAGGCTGTTGAGGCGGAGATCCTTGACCTGAAGGGCGATATTGAAAAGAGGCTGAAGGGGAAGCTTGACTCCGGGGTGTTTGAGAAATTTGCAGAGGAGCAGAGGAAGGCTGTTGCCAATATCCAGAACAGAAAGGATGATAAGCAGATCAGCGCGCTGGCTGCAAAACTGAATGAGCTGAAGGCCGCGGTTGGACTGGCTGACGATGCCAAGATCAGTGAGCGGCTCGGCCAGCTGGAAAACGGGACAGAAGCATTGCATAAGGAGATGTCGCGGGTCAAAGAGCAGAACGAGGGCACTGTTGCAGCAGATTACTTTGACAAGGAGATCGAAGCCATTGAGAATGAGATTAGTGAGCTGAAGAATAATGTTGAACTGGGACTGAAAGCAAAACTGGATGTCCAGGTGTTTGACAAATTCATTGACAAATACAGCAGGGACCGCGGCGGTGCGGTTGAAAAGCAGGTAGAGGTCTTATCTTCTAAACTCAGGGACCTGCAGAAGGGTCTGGAGAGCAAAGACTATAGCGAGATAACAGAACGGCTTGGTGATCTCGAGAATAGATTCAAAGATGTCTCCAAGGAGATGTCGGCGCTTCCGGAGCTTGGCAGGGCGGTTGAATCTGCAAAGCCAAGAATCGAAGGCAACTCAAAGCAGATTGCAGAGATCCAGAAGAGCATCTCATCAATGGAATCCGGCTTTGTGAGCCAGGAGACGCTGAATGCCGAGCTGAACACCATTGATTCAGAGCTCAAGGATATGAAGGAGATGCTTGAGGAGGAGGCTGACAAGAGCAGCGCCGGCGCAAAGAATGCGAGGGCAGAGACCGCTGAGAGGTTTGATGCGCTGGCCGCTGACCTGTCCCGGGTAAAGGATGAGCTTGCCGGTATGCCCACCAAGAAAGTGCTGTCCTTCCTTTCTGATGATATCGGCGTTATAAAGGACAATTATGCAAAGAAGGTAATCCTGAAAAAGGGGATTGCGGGCATTGACAAAAGGCTGAAGCAGCAGAATGAGCAGCTCAGATCTCTTGAGAATGCCGCCAAAACGGCCCAGGACCACAGCAGGGATATTGAAAAGATCAGGAAGCAGGTTAGCGACCTTGAGGACCACGCCGCAACCACCGCGGCCCTTGACCAGGAGGTCAGGATCCTTGATGCCGAGATAAACGATGTCAAGCTGGGCATTGAGAAGATCGAGGAGGGCATTGCAGAGGTCAATTCCATCAGGGAAAAGACAGAGAAGCTGCTCAGTTCAGATTTTGTGGATAACCAGAAATTCCTTGAGCTTAAGGATGCGGTCGAGGTCCTTGAGGCCAATACCGTCAAGGAAGTAAGGCTTAGGAACGCAGTCGCAGGGCTCAGGAGCGGGCTTGATTCGCAGAGGGCGATGATCGCTGATGCAGATAGCCGCATAGAAAAGATAGCAGAGGCAGGGGTGCTCAGGCCTGAGCTGGCTGAAAGGATCAGCAAACTCACTGCTGAGACTGACAAGCGCATCATCAGGATGCTGAGGGAGAAGAATAATCTTCTGGTCTCAAGGGATGAGCTGGCAAAGCAGGTTGACGGAATTGACGCAGAGATTGCCGAGATAAAAGAGGCAGTGGAAAGGATTGACGATGACAAGATCTCGAAGTCAAAGATTGATTCGCTGGTTGCAAGGCTGAAATCTGATATCCAGGCAAAGAGCGAGCACGCAATCAAGGTCATTGATGTGAGGCTTGCCGAGCTGGACCGCGCAAAGGAGGAGATCCCGGCAACCAGGGATGACATCTCCGAGATGCGGGATTCAATAACCCTTATTTCTGAGAATTCTGTGAACAAGGCTGAATTTGAGAGGAAGCTGAAAGACCTCAGGAAGACGGTCGATGAGAAGCTTGACTATTTCTTTGACATCAAGTCGTTTATCGAGAAGGTGAAGGAGGAGACTGTGTCAAAGGCCGAGCACAAGAAGCAGATACAGGCTGTTGTTGATGCGCTTAACAAGACCACCAGGCAGGTTTCCAAGTCCAAGGATGAGCTTGCGGCATTTGAGGGGCAGTACGTTACTGCAGAGTACTTTGACCAGCAGATGGAGTCAATGGACGGGGATATCGCTGAACTGAAGGCAGGGATGGATGAGAAGGCAGGGAAGAACGCCGTTACAAGGGTCGAGTTCGGAAAGGAGATAGCAAGGCTCAACGGGAAGATCGGGGAGCTGCAGATGGCCCTGGACAGGACTGAAAAAGTGAACGTTGTCCATAAGGCAGAACTCCAAAAAAAAAAATCCGCCCCCTTTAAAAAGGGATGAGGGGCTGCAGGATTTCAGGCGGATCGCGCTGTATTCGTTCCTTGGCATCGCCGGGTTTATTATGATAGGTTATTTCTATTTTTCGAGGAATCCGTTTACGTTCCCCGAATGGAGGGACAGGATGCTGTTTGCCGGGATTGCTGCCGCAGCGGTCCTTGCTGCTGCCTATTTCCCGTACAGGAAGATCATGGGGGAAGCAAAGGGCACAGAATATGTGAAAGAGGCTATCGGGCTTGTTTTTTCGGTGTCGCTGCTGGTTTATATTGTATTGTTCGTATACAATGAGTTCAGGCCGCTTTCCTTCGGGCTGAGCTACCTTCTGCTGTTTGTAGTTGTTTTCGGGGGGCTTTCTTTTGCCCTGCCCGCTGAGAAGAAGTCCGGCGGGGCCGTGAGCACTGCGCTTCTTGGGATTGCAGGCGGGGTGTTCATGTTTTCCAAGACGCGGCAACTGGGATTCCTGTCATATGTGATAGGGTTTGTAACAGCTGTGCTGATTGTTGCGTTTTCTGTGTTTATGTTTGATGAAGAACCTAAGGAATGATCCCCCCGGCGCATGTGTCCTTCCGCTGCAGGACAAACCGCCCCATCTCAGGGATTTTGCTGAAGCTGTCTGTCACGATCTCCTGTTCAGTCCTGATGATGATG